>CBFDBY010000149.1:0-14203 GCA_965603165.1 uncultured Phycisphaerae bacterium | reverse complement strand
CGGCGGGTCGGGTCGATGCCGTGGTGCTCGATGATTTCGAGCCAGAGGTCGCGGCCGCCCAGCTCGGGCGGGGCCTGCTTGGCGCAGGCGCGGAGCATCTTGCGGCGGTGGCCCATGAACAGACCGATGACCTCGCCGAAGAGGTCTATATCGCCGATGCGGCGGCTCTTACGCTCGTCGCGGGTGTAGTGAACCATCGCCGAATCCACCTGAGGCGGCGGCCAGAACACGCCCGGCTTGAGAACGCGCAGCAGCTCGACCGAGCCGGTCGCGCCGAGGAAGATGCTCAGCGTACCATAGTCCTTGCCGCCGGGCCCGGCGGTCATGCGCTCGGCCACCTCCTTCTGGACCGTCACAGTCATGGTTTCCGCCGCGATGGGGCCCTTCACGAGATGAATCATGACGGAGGAGGCCACGTCATAGGGCAAATTGGAGACCAGCCGCAGGGGCCCCTGGCATTCGTCCTGCGCCCGCGTGACAGCCTCCGCGACCGCAGGCGAGATGTTGTGCTTGCCGGAGAGGACGTCGGCATTGACGACCTGCACATTCGGCGCCGCGGCCAGCCGGGCCTGCGCGATGCCCGCCAGAATCCGGTCCAGCTCCACCGTGACTACCCGGCCCGCTCGTTCGGCCAGCGCCTCGGTGAGCGAGCCGGTGCCCGTGCCGATTTCCAGGACGACGTCGTCGGGACCGATCTGCGCCGAGTCGACCAGCAGGCGCATCAGGTTCAGGTCGACCAGAAAATGCTGGCCGAGCTTGCGATTCGGCGCGACGTCCGCCGACGAGAGAAGATCCTGGATTTGGCGTTTGGTCTGCATAGGACAAATGGGACGCATGGGACCTATGGTGGCGTGCCCGCGCCGCCGGCTGCGGTCATTGCTCGGCGTCGCCGGATTCCGAGCGGGCTGTACCGTTGGCCGGTCGGCCGTTCGGGGTCACAGGGGCCAGCCGGGCGGCTCGCCTGACCTTGGCCATCCGCACGGCCGTCAAGAGCGCCGATTTCATGCTCGACGGGTCCGCCATGTTGCGGCCCGCGATATCGAAGGCCGTCCCGTGGGCCGGAGAGGTTCGCACGATGGGAAGACCGATCGTGATATTGACCGCGTGCTCGAAATCGAGCAGCTTGACCGGGATCATACCCTGGTCGTGATACATCGCGACGACGGCATCGAACTCGCCGCGCATGGCCCGCACGAACAGTGCGTCGGCCGGGATCGGCCCGACGCAATCGATCCGTTGCTCCTGGGCTAACAGGATGGCCGGGGCGATGATCCGTTGCTCTTCATCACCGAACTGGCCGTTCTCGCCGGCGTGCGGGTTCAGCGCCGCGACCCCGATATGGGGGCGCTCCACGCCGAAGTATTCCTTCAGCGCGTCGTTGAGCAAATCGATCGGCTCGAAAACACAGCCAATCGTGAACTTGTTCCGGACGTCGAACAGCCCCATGTGAATCGTCGCCAGCGCCAGCTTCAAAGGCCCGGCGACGAACATCATCGCCTTCCTCGGCGCCTTGCACTTCTCGGCGAGCATCTCCGTGTGTCCGGGCCAGGGGGCGTCGGCCATCTTCCAGCTCGATTTGCTGATGGGGCCGGTGACGATCCCATCAACGATGCCCGCGCCGGCCGCGGCGATCGCATCGACGCAAAACTTGACCGAGGCCTCACCGGCGAGGCGGCTCGACTCTTTCAGCCACGGCGGCACGCTGTACTCGTCGTAATCGGCCACGACCACTTTGTATGGGTACTCCCGGCTGATCTTCTCGTGCTGGTGCCGACCCCAGTAGGGCTCGATCTCCGCGCGGTCGGCCGCATAGCAGAGCTGCTCGTTCATGCCGAAGACGATGTACTTGGCCGCCCGCCGAACCTCCGGATCGGCCAAGGCTTTGACCACGACCTCGGGCCCAATCCCCGCGGGATCTCCCATGGTCACGCCAATGACCATCTGATCGGAAATCGAATTGTGGCAGTTGCCCTTATTCATCAGTAGCCCATCTGTCGCAAGCGTTCGGTCGTCAGCGGCTGCTTCTGCGGCCCCATGGCCTCCAGTTGCCGCCGCACGATCTTGACGAGAATATCAACCTCAAGATTGACGCGCCTGCCCGTATATGCGTCGCCGAGCGTGGTTCGGTTCAGTGTCTCGGGAATGGCCGCCACCCGGAAGCTCTCCGGCCCGATCCCCGCGATCGTCAAACTCACGCCGTCAATCGCCACGGAGCCCTTCGGCACCATCTGCTCCAGCAGCTCCGGGGCCGCGGCGAACTCTATATCGGCAAATTCGCCCACCTCTTTGACCGACCGGATCGTTCCGGTGCCGTCGACGTGGCCCTGCACAATGTGCCCGCCGAAGCGGTCGGTTGGCTTCATCGCACGCTCGATATTTACCTTTGCCGGCGGTCTCAACGTCGCCAATGTTGATTTCGCCAACGTTTCCGGACTCAATCCGAAGGTGGCGACGGCGCCCGCCAGCCGGGTGACGGTCAGGCAGGCCCCGCTGACGGCGACACTGTCGCCGAGCTTGCAATCGTGGGCCAGCTCGCCCAAATCGACCACGAGCGATCCGCCGCCGGCAGCGGCGCCCGCTGTTATCGACTTCACCTCACAAACCGCTTCTATCAACCCGGTAAACATGCCTGAACGATCCCAAATGATCTCTTCCCACTCCTCCCTGAGCACTCCCTCCATGCTATGAATCTCTACCCCCTCGTGTCAAACAATTGTTCTGCCTCATCGGCGGGCAGCGGCTTGCCAATGCCCCATCGAGCGTGTATCCTGACAGTATAAGATGAAAGAAACCACCTGGTCGCCGCGATGCCTCCGGCACGGCCGAGTCGGGAAGACAAGATATGGTCAAGACGGGAACGTCAGTAAAGAAGCAGATCGAGTCCATGGTCAGGCGGATCGTGGCACAGTTCGATCCGGAGCAGATCATCCTTTTTGGCTCCCATGCCCGGGAGCAGGCCGGGCGGGATAGCGACGTGGACCTGCTTGTCGCGATGCCCGTGAAAGGCTCGAAAAGGGCTAAGCAACTCGCAATCAGGGCTGCCGTGCGTGATGTCCACCTCCCAAAAGACATTATTGTGGGCAGGTCCGAGGAATTCCAGTGGCGTAAGGACGCCGTGGGCACAATTGAACACCCGGCTGTGCGTGAGGGGCAAGTGCTGTATGCCCGCGGATAGGAACAGTAAGGCGGTCCAAGTTGCGCGTCGAGTCCGGCGAGAAACCCGTAGACTTCTGGAGGAGGGACCGCTGTTCCAGCAGGGAAAGGTGTGAACATCATGAATACGATCTGGTTGAAGATAGCAGGCGTTGCCGTTGGTGTGGTAATTGTGATCGTCGTGCTTGGCCGGTTCCGTGGACAGGAACCGGCGTCGGAGCCGCCGGCCGAACCCGAGCAGAAGACGTTCTACGATATGGCCGACCGGGACAAGCAGTTCCAGGAGGCACCGGCGCCGGCCGATGAGCCAGTGGCCGAGCAGCCGCCGGAGCCTGTACCGCAGCCGGTGGAGCCGCCGCCGACCCAGAGCGCCGCGCAGGAACCGGCCCAGCGGCCCGACGGCGTGGTTCTGCCGAGCGATATCACGAAGCCGACCACGCTGTACTTCAAGCCGCTCGGCGAGATTGACGACATCGAAGCGCAGAGAATCCTGCCCGTGGCGACCGCCGGACGGAGCATTGGCCGGCTTCCCGTGACGCACTTCAAACTCATGGTAGACGGCTGCCGGCAGATCCTGGAGCGCTGGCCCGATAGCTGGTACGCCTTTCGCGCCAAGCAGATGCTCGAGGAGATGCCGGAACGATTCCACGGCATCTACAAGGTCACGCCGCAGGAATTGGATATCAGTGGATTCATGAAGCCGAGCCGGGGCACGGAGCCTCGCACCGTGGAGCCGATACGACGATGACAGAGACCCTCGCTGAGACGATTCCCGTGATCTCGATCACCGCCGATTGCCTGCCGGAGGCGTGGGAGAAGGCGGTCCTGGCCGTGTGGGACCAGGGCTACGACGTCAAGACGCAGTACGACAAGCCGGACGATCCGCCGAGCAAGGATGCCACGGTGATGATCGCCGTCACGAATCCATTCAACGAGCCGCGGATTCACAAGAATTTTCCCGGCGGGCCCGAGGAGCTCGAAGCGTACCGGCAGGAAGTGGTCAACGGCATTCACGACCACTGGATCGACCCGGCCGCGGGCAAATGGACCTACACCTATCACGAGAGGCTGTTTGCCTATCGCCCGGTCGAGGACCTGCGCAATCCGCAGGCCGCCAAGCCGTTCCGCGCGGTCAATCAGATTCAGTACATCATCGACTGCTTGTCCGAAGCCGGACACACCCGCCGGGCGCAGGCGATTACCTGGATGCCCACGGCCGACCCGCCGACGGACGATCCGCCCTGCCTGCAACGGATCTGGTGCCGGCTCGTGGCCGACGACGCAGGCGAGTGGACGCTGAACATGAACACGCACTGGCGAAGCCGCGACCTCTACAAGGCCTGGTTCATGAACGTCTATGCGCTCACCGACCTGCAGCGAACCATCGCCGAGGCGATCGCCGAGAAGCGGGGCGAGCCCGTGCGGGTCGGGCGATACGTCGATATCAGCGATTCGCTGCACATCTACGGCAGCTACTTCAAAGAGGCGGCCGTGGAAGTCGAGAAGATGCGGAAGACCCCCTTCTCGCAGCGGGCGTGGGAGAGCAACCATCCTGCGTTCGAGATGATGACACAGGAGGCCAGGGAAAAGCTGGCGCAGGACCCCGACTGGTTCGCGAAAGCCCGAGGGTAACCTTCGCGCCGCCTGGGAAGAGGCACCCGGCAAGTATGAATCCGATGCCATGGGGAGTCAGCTTCCCAGGAGCATTGCAGCGACAGAACAATCGCCTCCCAACACGGGAGCACCATTGGTGAAATGGCTTATCAGGCAAGACAGGAGCACAGGATGGCAATCACTGTAAACGGCGAAAGAATCGAGGATCAGGAAATCCGGGAGGAGGCCGAGCGCCTGCGACCGAGCTACGAGCAGGCCTTTGCCGATGAGGACGCGCAGGCGCGGGAGGTCCGGCTCATGGACTGGTCGAAAGAGAACGTCATCGAGCGGGTCCTGCTTCGCCAGGAAGCGAAGAGCAACGGTGAGGAGATTCCGGCCGCCGATGTCGAGGTGGCGCTGGCGACACTCAAGCAGCGGTATGAAAAGCCCGAGGAGCTTTACAAGGAATTCAACGCCGACAGCGAAGAGAAGGTCAAGGAGATGATCGAACTCCAGATGAAGGTGGAGCGCACAATCAGCGGCATCTACGCAACGGCGCCCGAGCCCTCGGAGCAGGAGATTCGCGAGTACTACGAGCAGAACAAGGAACGATTTGCGTCGGGCGAGCAGCTTCGCGTCGCCCACATCGTTAAGTACGTCAACTGGCAGACCGACGAGGCGACCGCGCTCGAGGCCGTCACGCAGGCGCACAACGAGGTCAAGGGCGGCGCGCCGTTCGAGGCGGTCGTGGACAAGTACACCGACTGCGCCGACAGCGGCGGCGATCTCGGCTACGTCACGCGCGGGCAGATGGTCGAGGAGTTCGAGGACGTCGTTTTCAACCTCAACGTCGGTCAGGTCAGCGACGTCTTCCGCACGCGGTTCGGCTTTCACGTCGCGAAAGTATACGACCGTCGCCCGCCGGCCGTGGCGCCGCTCAAGGAAGTGAAACAGCAGATCGCCGAGCAGATCGCGGAGCAGAAGAGAGAGCAGGCCCTCGGCGACTACCTCGACGGGCTGCGCGGCAAAGCAACCGTCGAAGAGGCCTGAGCACCACAAGCATCCGGAAACACGCAAGGTGCAGGTCTGCCCGCGACCTTATCGGCCAAGCAAAAAAACCGCCTCCGTGAGTTTGCCTCCTGCGATTCCTATCGTAGACTTTAAGTGACTGAGAGGGCTGGGCAGGATGCACGACCCTGGGTCAGTCGAGCAAGAAGCCTGACCTACGGACAGGAGGAAGACCCCAGGCTGACCTGCGAACGCAAACTCGGGATAAGTCACGACAACCTTTTGGGGGGGCTATGTGAGTTTCTTTCCGAGTTGGCCTCCGCGTCCCTGACGCGGAGGCTCTTTTTATGCGCCGCGCAAAGCGAACGGCCGAGGAAGAATACGCGTGGTGCAGGATTTGCCATCGCATCGTCCGATCTGTACCCACCTTGGCGCGTTCGATGTTCAGGCGTTGACGCCAATTGCCTCACGGCGCCTGGAATGCCGCGATACATATCTTTTATTCCGACGAATATTTTTGGTTGACACACTACATGTTGACTCTCAATAATCGAGCTAACTAGATGGTGTGCTGTCTTTGTCGGCATACGAAGGCGAATGGTCGTCTGTTGCATGGGTTCAGAGTGGCTACTGCTGAGGGAGGTCGATTGGTGTCGTGAGATGTCCTTTCTGCAAGGAAGACGAGGATAAGGTCGTCGATTCGCGGTCGAGCGATTCCGGGCGTGTCATCCGACGACGGCGGCAGTGCCTGATGTGCAAGAGGCGCTTCACCACGTACGAGCGAACGGGCGAGAGCTTCAAGCTGCACGTCGTGAAGAAAGACAAGTCGCGCGTGCCGTACGAACGGGAGAAGATCGTTGCCGGTCTGCAGAAGGCGTGCTATAAAAGGCCGGTCTCGGCCGAACAAATCCAGCAGATCGCCGACAAAGCGGAAGAGGATATTTTCCGAAATTCCGACAAGGAGGTGACTTCGGCCTTCATCGGTGAATGTGTGATGAGGCACCTGCGCGACGCGGACAAGGTCGCGTATATTCGCTTCGCCAGCGTCTACCGCGAGTTCAAGGACGCCGGCGAGCTGATCGATGAGGTCAGCAGGGCCATCCAGGAAACGGAGCCGGCCGAACAGCTCAAGCTCTTTGACCATTAGACGGCGCCATGGAAGGCGATTGGCTGCACGGTTTCATGCGGCCGATGATTGATCCGCGAATAGATCGGGGTCCCCAACGCGAACTCGCGCGTCGGGGCAGGACCCGTCGTAATCGCGACAGTTTGCACGGAGGCGACTGGCACACATGCGAAAGCAATTGCAGATTATCAAGGCCGACGGCACGGCCGAAGAGTACATTCACACCAAGGTCATCGGGACGATCAACAACGCCCTTACGGCGGTGGGTCGGCCCGACATGACGATGGCCGAGGACCTGGCCGAGGTCGTGACGTATTACCTCTACCGCAAGGAAAACCAGCGCCGGGTCTGCTCGGGCGAGATCCTCTCCATGATCCAGGCGGTCCTCGCCTCGACCGGTTGTGAGACGGCCGCGATGGCATTGGGGGACCACGCCTTGGAGCGCCGCCTGAGGCGCACGCGCACCGAGGTCCTCGCGGTCGACGTGGAGGAGTTCGCAGACGTGGAGCAGCTCTACCGAACGGACCCGCCGCCGGCGCGAATGCCCTGGGACAAAGGCCGAATCGTGGATGATCTGACGGGACGGTCCGGAATTCCCCGCCAGATCGCCCGGGCGGTTGCCTCGGTCGTGGAGGAGCGGATCTTCAATATGGGCATGACGCAGGTCCCGCAGAGCCTGATCAAGCAGCTCATGCTGGGCGAAACCGCCACAATCCTTCATGCGCAGCAGCAGTTGCAGGCGGTCTGACGCAGACCCCGGCGCGACACCGACGCCCGCTCGCCACAGACCGGACAGTTCTCATTCTGCAGCTTCATCGGATCGACCTGCGATCCAATCTTTGGCTCGCCCAATGACACTCTCGGCCGCTTCCTCCGGACCGACATCGATCCAGTGGACCTCCCGGAAGGTCTTGAACCAGGTGCGCTGGCCTTTGGCAAGCCGCCGGGTGTTCTGCTTGATCCGTTCGATGGCGTCCTCCAGGGTCATTCGGTTCGCCAAGTGTTCGATGATCTCCGCATAGCCGATCGCGCATCGCGCCTGCCGGCTCAGAGGCTTCTCCTCGGCCAGCAGCGATCGGACCTCCTCCACGAGCCCCAGCTCGATCATCTTCTTGACGCGGGCGTTGATCCGTCGGCTCTCAAGGGCCTTGTCCCGGCGCAACCCGATGACGGTCCAATTGCAGGCCGGACGCTCAGACGCCCACTGGCTCTGAAAGCTCGATATCGGCTTGCCGGTCAGGCGGTAGACCTCCAGGGCCCGGATGATCCGCCGGGCATCGTTGGCGCTGATGCGGTCGGCCGCTTCCGGGTCGATGTGCCGCAGGGCCTCATGCAGCCGGGCTGGCCCCGCGCGTTCGACCTGCGCCTTGAGCTCGGCACGGATCCGCTCATCGCTGCCGGGACCCTCGAAGAGCCCGTAGAGCAGGGCCTTGATGTACAGGGCCGTGCCGCCCACGGCCACCACCGTCTTGCCGCGCCGGCGGATATCCTCAATCGTCGCCGATGCCTTGTCGAGAAACACGCCCACACTGAACGATTCGCTCGGCTCGACGACGTCGATCAGGTGGTGGCGGACCTGCCGTTGCGCCTCGGGCGACGGCTTGGCCGTCCCGACATCCATCCGGCGGTAAACCTTCATGGAATCGACGCTGATGATTTCTCCATCCAGGGCCCGGGCCAGCTCGAATCCCAGCCGGCCCTTCCCCGAGGCGGTTACGCCGAGGATCAATATCATTGACGATTCACCGTTGGCCATTTACCATTTACCCTCGCCGGGCGGTTCCGCTTTCCATTATCCGTTGGCACCCGACAGCGTCGTTCGTTTCGATAACAACAGTGTTGCAAAATGGAGATCAGGCTTCATTTTGCACGACCGCAAGCAATGATATAGGCTGGTTTCACAAATGGCCAACTCCGATTTCAGCGCCTCGCTGGCCGAAAAGGTCCGGGTCGTCAATGAGACGCTCGAGCGGCTACTCGCCGAGCAGGAGGGGATTCCCGACGATCTGCGCGAAGCTCTCTCTTACACGTTAGCCGCGCCGGGTAAACGCATTCGCTCGGCCCTGGTCCTGTGGTGTTGCGAGTTGATCGCGGGGCGCGAGAACGCCAACGCGCGCACGGCCGCGGCGGCCATCGAGATGGTCCACACGTATTCGCTCGTGCACGACGACCTGCCCGCGATGGACGACGACGACCTTCGGCGGGGTCGGCCCACCTGCCACAAGGCGTTCGACGAAGCGACCGCAATCCTGACGGGCGATGCGCTTTTGACCCTGGCCTTCGAGTTTCTCGCCGACCGGGTCGATGACCCCGCGCTCGCGGTCGACCTGATCAAGCAGTTGGCCTGGGCGGCGGGGCCGGCCGGCATGATCGCCGGCCAGATCGCCGATCTGAAGGCGGAGAACACCGTCGGCAGCGTCGAGACGCTCGAATACATCCACACCAACAAGACCGCCAAGATGTTCCGCGGCGCGACGGTGATGGGCGGCCTGTGCGGCCGGGCGAGCCCGGAGCAGTTGGAGGCGCTGGGGCAGTACGGCCTGAAGATCGGCCTGGGCTTTCAGATTGCCGACGATATCCTCGATGTCAGCGCTTCGAGCGAGCAGTTGGGCAAGACGGCGGGCAAAGACGTCAAGGCGGCCAAGTGCACCTACCCGGCCGTCGTGGGCATCGAGAACGCCAGGGAGCTGGAGCACACGCTCGCGCGTGACGCCGTGGCTGTCCTCGAGCCCTTCGGCCTGAAGGCCGACCTCCTGCGCCAATTACCCCTCGTCCTGCTCGATCGCGACCGCTAATCCTTCGCAAAGCAGAGCGCAGCAGCAGATACCGCCCCCGATTCCGCCACAATCGTGGGAACAACACCCGGAGCGTCGCGCGATAGCGCAGCCATCCTCAACTGTTAAAAATACGTAGTTTTCCTTAGTTGACAGGGCGGGCCAGGGTGTTAGACTGACTGTTCGTGTGAGGCAGGGTCCTCCGGTTGAGTCGCTAAGCGACCCTGACGGAACCTCAAGTAGAAGTGCGGGATGGGAGCATCCCGCCTTGGTGGAAGGATTGGCTTCGGGCGGCTCCAGCAGAGTGCTTCGGGCTATACGCGAAGCTGTAGGGCCGGCTGACGCCCGCCCAGGGAGGAGCAGGTGATGGAGACGGAACTCGGTGAATTGACCACGGAGCGAGCATGGATCTCCGTGAGGGAGGTGCCCGGTTTATCCCCGCGACAGCCACGAACTGCCAGGAGCATTCTTGACAGAGTCGGGCGGAGAAATTTGTGCCTCATCGTCTGGCGCTCGACGCCGTTCCCATTGCGTTTGATCTCGTTCGGCTACGGGCTGGCTGTTTACAGAGAGCTACTCGCAACCAGTACGAGCCTGTGTGAGCTGCGCGCATTGCACATGGAGAGATATCAATCCTCGCGGTCGTTCCGACTGCTCAGGCCACGGTATCACAACGTGCGTCGGGTCCTTGATTCTCTTGGCTTGGAAGAAAGCGTACCGCTCGACTGAGCTGGCGCGCTGCGCAAAGTGTTTTTCGTTCGTCGCTAAGTCCATGGCCTCCGGCCATGGTTGATTGCCTGGCAAGGTGACGCTGCAATGTTGGCGTGAAGGTTTGTGTGAGGCAGGGTTCTCCACTTGAGTCCGCACGTGACTCTGTGTGAACCTCCGACAGAAATGCGGGGTGTGAGTGCCCCGCCTTGGTGGAAGGCATGGCTTCGGATGGCCGGAGGAGAGCGCTTTGGCCTGCGCGCGGAGCCGCACGCGTGGCCGAAAGCCGCACAAGGAGGAGCAGGTGATGGAGATGGCACTCGGTGAGTTGGTCACGGAGCCGGAATGGAGTTCCGTGAGAGAGACGCTCGGTTTGTCCCCACGACAGGCACAGATCGTGGCGTGTCTTCTTCAGGCGAAAGGAGACAAGCAGATTGCGCGAGATATCGGAATTTCCGTGCCGACGGTGCGCACGCACTTGGACCGGCTCTTCCAGAAACTCGACGTGGAGGACCGGATGGAACTGCTTGTGCACGTGTTCGGGCACATTCGCGCCGCATCAGATACGGATGCTCTGCCAAGGCAGGACGCGTGACATCCGAGCGGGAGCTTCGAAAGAAAGACGCTTCGTACGCGACTGAAAGGTGTTTTTGACAGCCGTCGCCCGCACCGGTTGTGGCGGCGGCTCCCGATATTCCACGGATGGAAGGGGCACTGCCTGGGGATGGATCCCCTCCCTGGGGCAGTGTCCTACCTTTGTCGAGAGACTCTTCGCCGCCGGCGTCGCGCGGAGCCTCTGGGCACGTGCGGCAGACAACGTCCGAGAAGGTCCCCAGGGACGATCGCTCCATCCGGGGCCCACGAAATCGCGCGCAAAATACGTACTTCTACCAATAGGCGCACGCGGCCGGGTCACGATACAATGGTAACGACAACCTGGATTTGGGTCTACGGGCGCAATGAACGGTCGTCCACAGGACACTTCTTATCATAGGGACGTTATCCATGGAGGGGAGGGGCACTGCTTGCGGGCGGTCGAAAGGCTATGCGGGGTCGTCCGATCGCAGTGCCCCTGTTTGCTTGGCCTATCCGGCCGGTCTCTCCGAACGATGTTGGGTGCCATGCTTACGCTGGCGTGAGCATGTCTTATGACCGCGCGAAGCATGTCTACGCACGCGTAGACATGGCACCCGATTCTGGATGACAAGATCAGTCTCGCGTGAGAATTCTCCCGAATGCGTACCAATGCCGCTGGCCACGAGTAGGAGTGTTCTGCACCGACAGGCCTCTTGTCATCCCGAGCGTAGTCGAGGGATCTGGCCGCGAGCGGGGCGCATCTTGCGGCCGCAACCGGATGTCTCCGCTGCGCTCGACATGACAACGGCAAGAAACGCTGGGCTCGACACGACACGAGAACCGTGCGTGACAAGGCCGGCGGCCACGACATGCAAAAGGAAAGGGCCGCGAGTCATCCCCGCAGCCCTTCTTTCGATTGCTCACGATTGCAGTTTCTGGTTCAGTGTTGGGCTATGGTGTGAGCATGGCAATGATCACCTGAGCCTTCGCGATCAGTTCATCTGCCTGCTCGATGGTAAGCTTGTTGCCCCGCTGCGCTTCAGCCTCGTTGATGAAGGCCTGCAGCTTGTTGACCGCCGAGGCGTCATTATTGGCGTTTACGTCCTCCAGCGCTTTCACAGCCGCCTCAAGCTTTGCATCCAGACTATTGTCAATGCCTTGCTGCAGGTTGTAGCTCGCCACCAGCCCAATGAGATCCTGTATCATCGTAACAGGATTGCTCTGGACAACCTCGAACTTGAAGCTGGCACTAAGGAGCTCTCTACCAGACAATTCGTTTCCCGGCATAACGGGGCCCGAGCTGAAGTCGGAGTAGAGGTTCAAGCGGAGCGGGGTGATCACGTCATCGAACGCTTCCCCGTCGACACTTCCTATTTGACTGTCGCCGCTCACGCTGGCTGCCCAGACTGTGACCACGTATGTCATGCCCGCGGTGAGCGTTGGCCCCGCGACGGGCGTGTACGCGTACCCATCAGTTTGATAGGTCAGGGCGCCGGAGAAAACGGCAGACACCAGGGAAGTTCCGGCCGCGTCGTAGAGGGTGACGGTATGATCATTCGCGAGGATATCGTCGCCCAGGGCCATGCGCAAGCCCAATTGCGTAACAACAATGTCTTGCGTCGGACTGAATTCCCACCCAACAGTCCTGCCGCCGGAGCCCCAACTGTCGGAGATGACCTCAGGTAGGGTGACGGCTGGTGTTTCCTGGGCGGCGCTCGGCAAGGCAGTCACTGCCAGGAATACGATGAATCCTACGATCCACATTTTGCTCTTCATTTTCTTCTCTCCTTCACCTGCTTGTTATGTTGTTGGCTTGAGACGGGGCGGACGGGCCCGTTGTTGTTCGTTTGGCGCAGAGTTGCGGCTCACGGACCTCTGGCCCGCATGATGTGGGTCAATCGGCAACGCATTCGCCCCTCCTGATCCAGGACAGTTCAAGGTAGGACCTGCGATACCCTGCCTCCATGCTGGGGTATGGGTCCGATATTACTGTTTCAGAACAACATCGGCCGAACAGACCGAAAATCTCCAGCAAATCCACCAACCAAACGGGTGCCGCCACCAGTTCGGCGTGGCAGCGTCCGCACCAGCATTCCTCCCTGTTCCTATAATATAGCAGTTTTCGTGTAAAGGGCGTGATGCTTTTTGAGGAAAAGTCCGAAAAAATCTCGCACAGTTGCTTTTCGCGTACTTCCGGGCTGATAGGGATTCCGGCCTTTGGGCCGGGAGTTTTACGCTTTGGAGCCGCCAGCGGGAGGGTATGCAGCGCACACCAACGACCGTGGCGGGTTCGACGATCTGCCACGCCGGAGGCCGGAAAGCGCAAAACTCCCCCCATTAGGACCACGTCTCTACAGGCGAGTACCGCACTTCGGAAATCGTGCGATTATCAGATTGCTTCGCTTCGCTCGCAATGACCTGTTTGTGTCATTGCGAGGAGCGCAGCAAGCCTGCCCCCACGAAGGTGGGGGAAGCAATCTCTACCCCGGATAATCGCGGAACTTACGAAACGCGGGACTGGTGACATCGGCCACGGGGCTGACGGCCACGGTCTTCGGGCGGGGTTCGTGATAACCTGTTGCCGGAACGAGGCTTACGGCATGTAGCATAGAGAAAGGGCCTGTGTCGCGTGGACACAGGCCCCATGCGTGCTTTTTGCTGCGGCTGACGGCGCGAGGGTCGGCCGCAGGGGCGCCATCAAACTCTCCGGCGGTGCTACTCGCCGTCGGCGGGACGGCCGTACCCGATATCGTCGACAAACACCCTACCGGCGCCGCCGGGGGTCGGATTGTCCCGGTCGCCGACGCCGATGTACAGGGTCTTGACCTTGGTCGGATTCACGCCCACTAAGTCGGTCAGCGGAATCCGCCATTCGGTCCAATCGGTGAGGTTGGCCCCGCCCGGATAGGTCACGGTGGCCACGTTGTTGCTGGTGTCCTGGACGGCCACGTAGACGTCGCCGGGGTCGTTTCCGGGATGGTCGACGCCGATATCGGCGACCTGCCACGGCCCGGAGATGCCGGCGCTGGTCGAGACGTTGGAGAACTCGGCCACGACCGACTCGCCGGCGACGTGACTGGTCACGGCCAGCCCGATGTAGACGGACGTAGCCATCTCGAGCGTGGTGCTCGATGTGCCGGCGGCGACGTCAATCGTCTGCCACGTCGTCCCGTCGGTCGAGTACTCGCCGAGGAAGTCGTTGCCGGTACGCGTCAAGCGGACCCAGCACGGCAGCGTGACGGTATCTTCGGGCAGCGCGGGCTGC
>CBFDBY010000148.1:0-14264 GCA_965603165.1 uncultured Phycisphaerae bacterium | reverse complement strand
GTAACAAGGTAGCCGTAGGGGAACCTGCGGCTGGATCACCTCCTTTCTAGGGATAACTAGAACGTTGGCCCCTTTCGGGCCGGCGTAAGTCAGGCGCTTCGTTGTTCAGGCTTAACTGTTTCTTGTATACAAAGCCCGGTTCACTCACGAGCCGGGCTTTCTTTTTGCCCATACTTCTGCCGTCCTCTGTCATGCGGCCTCCGTCCTCCGATCGTTGCCGGGCCTTCTTTTTTTCACGTGGCGAGGGCGTCCCGCCCTTGCGTACCGCGGGCATCTTGCCCGCGCTCCGACCTGACGCGCCGACCGAAGCACGTAGGGTGGGTTCTCAACCCACGCGGGGTAAAATAGGGTCCGTCCCCGGAGAATCCCGGGATGTGTCGCCGGGCCAACTTCTGATGAGTCTTTGACAGAAGCCCCGTTCGCCAGGTTTCCAGAGGCGGTTCAGGGGCGTGATCGGCGCCACCATCCCTGCGAACGTCCTGGCGCTAACGACCGCACGAACCCTGCCACGCGAAGGTCGGTTCATGGGCCGAAATCTTTGGAAGACGGCCCATAGGCGGCTGGGACAGATCTCTTATACCGGCGCAGCCGGAGCGATTCAGTCGGCCTTCCGCAGGTGGGGCGGTTCTTATCTTTGCGGGCACGAATGCCCCCCACGCCCCGACCGCAAGGGCTCGTGTTTGCGGCGGCTCCCGGGCGCCAGACAAACCTCCCGACCTTCCTCCGGAACAGCCTCTTGTCTTCTCTGGGCCATTCACAACCTCGAAGCGCGCTAAGACCGCATGAGCCATATTCAAGACTCGACCCCAAGTCTTCTCGTGGCGAGGGCGTCCCGCCCTTGCGTGTCGCGGGCATCTTGCCCGCGCTCCTCACATCCATCGACGCCCCGCTCCGCCCAATCCCCAATCGTCAAGCAGAAATGGAACCGCTGATGAACGCAGATGCACACAGATAAGACCGATGGAAACCACGAGGAGCGCGAAGGACACGGAGGTTCGATCAGACGCGGATTCGCCCGGACTTACGCGGATTGAATCATCAATCATCAATTATCCTTAATCAATTCAAGGGTCTCTCGCCAAGCCGCCAAGCCCGCAAAGGAAGTCATCAATAGTCAGTGATCCCTCATCAATGCTCTGGCCGGTATAGCGAATTGTCCGTTTTCTGAAGAATCGGGCTTGCAATTATGTCAAGAATGACATACCCTCTATGTATATGAGCCCGAATGATAAGCCTCTGGTTTGGCTGCACGGCGAGATTCGAACGCCGCCGCTCTCCACGCAGGCCAGGATCGAAGCCGGATTTCTCCTGCGGCTGCTGCAAAAGGGCGAGCTTCTGTCTCTGCCGCACTCGCGGCCGATGCCGGCTATCGGCCCACGATGTCATGAGCTCAGAGTGAACGACAAGGGCCAAACCTGGCGAATCGTCTATCGTACGGATTCTGACGCCGTGGTGATCCTCGATGTCTTTGCGAAGAGGACGGCGAAAACGCCCAAGCGAGTGATCGACACGTGCAGGCAGCGTCTTCAAGAGTATGACAACCTGTAGAGGATCAAGGGTGCCTTATGAATACAGCGAAGAAAGAGAGATTGGCAAAGGCCGGATGGAAAACCGGTACTGCAACGGAGTTCCTGAATCTGACGCCGGAAGAGGAACTCTACGTCGAGCTGAAGGCCTCCCTCTGCCAGAAGCTCCGCCGCCAACGGCAGAAGAGCCGTCTGACCCAGCAGGAACTGGCCCGGCTCGTCAAATCGAGCCAGTCACGAATCGCCAAGATGGAGAAGGGCGACCCGAGCGTATCCATCGACCTGCTCATCAAGTCCCTCCTGGCATTGGGAACGACGCGCCGCCAGATCGCCAGGGCCATCGCCTGAGCACTCCGGAGCCGCGAAAGCCGCAAAGAACAACAATCAATCATCCATAATCAATCCAGACGCTTATCACTGTTTGACCGCGAAATACGCGAACCACGCGAAAAGGGATGGCTCACCACAGAGGAAACAATCAACAATCAGTTATCCTTGATCAATGGCGGGGCTTCTCGCTGCGGGCGCCGCCCGCTCAATCGGCAATCCAACGGCCCTTCCAAGAAGTGCCGGCCCCCTTCAGTTCTCCCGGGGATACCTTCTCCCTCAATGAATCCCCCATTCCCATTCGGCAGCTTTCTGCAACGCCATGGTCCGCTCCTTCTCATAGTGTTTGGTCTCATCGTGAGCCCAAGTTCTCACGCTGGGCTCAGTATGGTCGAGCAACTCTCCGAACAACTGGATTCTCCTCTCATAATATGGCGCTCGCGATCCCCACGAGGAAAAGCAAAACATGTTGGCGGAAAGACGACTAAGAACCTCTGAGGATTGTCCGAACTCATCAATCAAACGTTTTGCGAGAGGATGCCAAGCCGGTGGTTTGATCGTCGCGAAGATAGGAACAACATACGCGATTGCGGCCGGTCCTTCTGGGGTATTGTCACGGCACCACTGCAGAAGTGCTTCTTGTGGGACATCGTTCAAGAGCGCATCTGTCGGCTCCTTGTCCTTCTCCGACCCCATTCCCAACAAATGTCCGATGAGAAAGCCAGGGCGCTTGTGCATGAGTGCTTGCCCAAGAGTAGGCCAGCACTCTGCAAAGTAATTCTTGAGGATGATGCGTAGAACTGCCTTCGCGCTCTGAGTCGATAGGGCTCCTCGGCCAACGTGTTCACACATATCAATTGCCGTCCGGGCCAAATGCTCTGCAAGCGGAGTGTCTCGCTCTTCCCGAGAGAGCAAGTTGACCGAGGTAACCTCCCAATAATGGTCCAGCATTGATCCGCCGCGCCTGGCTAAGAGGAGATCATCTACCATTATCAGCCTACGGAGAGCTTCACCGCATGCCTTGAACCGAGGTTCGTTACCGTGACAGTACATATAGAGGACGTGCAGTGCGTCCCAACTGCGCGTCCGAGTCGGTATCATCGTAACTGTAGTGCCACGCGTCCCAGAGCTCGAATTCCTGGCCGAACAGTGGGCCTGATGAGCCTAAGACCCCAACGACGACTGCACAAACGCACGCCCATCTTAGCGTATTGGACATAGCGAAACTCCTTTTTCATCTTGAACGTATCCAGTATTCGTACACGCGTGCCAAGCCACCTGCCCGTCATGGTCCCATAGATCTCACCTCCCTTCACAAAACCTCAGTCCTCTCTCTCCGTGCATCCAGCCTCTCATCACGCAGGCCTGCCGGTAACCACGGTTGAGCTCCATCCTCTCCTATGGACTCCCACTGTCGGTCGCCACGTTCTTCTCGCTCACCTCGCCACACTGCCCAGGACCCGGCGCCGACAAGGCATTACGCAACACAGGCAGTGAAGACTTTCCGCTCGCATCCCCCGGGGATCCTCCTTGCCCCCGACCGCAGGATGTACTCAACGATGCGCACTCCTATTCCCGTGCCGGATGCCGCCACTTCACAGGCTGCATCTCTCGGCCCGACTGCCAACAGGCTGTCTGTGACCTCTCTATTAGTGGTAACTAAACGCTTTGGCAAAGCAGTCGATGATGTCGGCGTAGCCGTATCCCGTGGCGTACTGATCGTTAATGTGGCATGCGCCCACGACATCGCCATACCAATGTACGCCCCCGAGCGGACCGAGCTCCCATAAACCACTGTCGATGACGTACCATGCCTCAGAGCCGTCACCTTCCGCCTCATAGAGCGTGCCGTCTCCCGGCCCCCAGCTGGCCTTATGCGTAATGTGTTTCGTGGGGTCGCCATTGTCAAGTACCCATATGTAACACCACTCCCAGGCGACCGTGGCCCCATCTTCAACTACATCGACATACACCTGCGCCCAGCCGAAGCCTTCTGCGTCACCCGAAGAGGCAGCTATCGCCCACATGTCCGCATACCACTGTCCGTGGACCCCATCCATCGGCGGCGCAGGCGCCTCGATGCAGTCCCCGCCCCGGCTCGCACTGACACCCGCAGCCCAGTCACCAACATTGCCGGAGCTGGCTTGATCCACGGTCGTGTTGGCGTACAGTCCATCCTCATACAACCCGCAGCTGGGACATCTACAGTACCGCGACCACCACACGTACCGCTGCAATCCATAGTCCGAGTCGGCATCATCGGAACCCTTGTGCCACTGCCACTACTCGAATTCCAGGCCGAACAGTGAGCCTGGCAAGCCTAAGACCGCAACGACGACTGCACAGACGCACGCCCATCTTAAGATATTGGACATAATGAAACTTCTTTGTCATCGTGAACTTATCCAGTATTCGTACACGCGTGCCAAGCCACCCGCTCATCATGGCCCCATAGATCTCGCCTCCCTTCACAAAAGCTCGGTCATCTCTATCCGAGCACCCAACCTCTCACCACGCAGACTTGCCGGTAACCACGTTTGAAGCTCCATCTTCTCCTATGGACTGCCGTTGTCGGTCGCCGCGTTGTTCTCGCTCACCTGGGCACATTGTCCGGGCCCCGGCGCCGACAACAACGCGCCCAAGATAAAGCCCCAATCTTCCACGTCTTTGGCCGACTTGAACCTGAGCCCCAGAACTCTCCCCGCGGAAGGGGGAATTTGCCCCGGCCGAAACGCCGGGCCCTTCGCAGCCCGCTCGTCGACGCCGGATCGAGCGCGGTACTCCGACGCGCGTTCCGCAATGGTCCATGCCTCAAGGATCGGCCAATCAAAGCAGTTCGCGAGAAACGCTGTGATCGCACGGGCTTCGGACGGACCTTCATCCCGCCCTGACGGCGCGAGGTCAGGGCTTTCTCGTAGATGAGACCACATCGCGCTGCGTTCAGCGAACGCACGGTCCCACGCCCTGCGGAGGTCGCGTATCTCCGTCTCACTCAACAACCCGGCCAAATATCGGGAAAAAGCCCCCCTCTTCTATGGCAACCCGGCAGTTCTCCAAGGTTCGGCCCAACTCCGCGTCAAGAGACTCCTCCGGCAAGAACCTGAACTGCTCCCGCAGAGACTCGTGCACATGAAGAAGGACGCCGGCGTATTGCTCATACAGTCGGTCTTTATCCGCTGCTGACAGCAGGGGCCGCGACATCAGATCGTCAAGGAACCACCGTGTCTTCGCGGCCAGTCTGCCCATAGAAGAATCCGACGACCCCGTGCGAAAGCCATGCAACAAGTGAGGCAGCCCCTTCCTGGCGATTTCCGCTCGTTCGTTGAAAGCAGGTGCGGACCGATGATCGCTCAAGATTCGGGCCACCAAATCGACATACGCCGACTGAGACCGTTCAGATCAGTGCTTTGTGGCGTCTCTTACGCATGTCAGAACGTCTCTGGTGCTGCGGACTTTCCCTCGTGAGCTCGCGTACCAGGGAAGAACAGACAGCCCAATCAGCACACACCCTGTCACGATGATGACTGATGACGATCGCATGCATGTCACTGACTTGAAGAGGGGATGACCTTCACGTGACCTATGGTCAAGCGAAGGCTCAGAGCGTTCGGACCGGTCCACTGCTTGAGCCGATTGCGACCGAGCATACCAAAGGCGGCTTAGAGGTCCGCTGCGCATAGTCTCACCATCTGTCTCACACTGCACAGGCGCTTCCGAAACACCCGATGTGGAGACGCTTCATTCGCTCACATAGAGTAGCCTGCGCCGCGCCCGCCAAGGCACATACCCGACACCATGACGGCGCTAACAAACGCAACAAGTCAAGCACCAATCCCACCTCTTAGTATCCCGTCGCATCCGATTAGTACAAGCAAAAAAAGGGCACGATTGAAAATTTTTTCGGCCTCAGTACGAATTGCACGGACAGAGACTCTTCCGCGATTCTCCGCGGCCCCTGCGGCCGGAGGCCGCGCTGGGTGGTTCGCACATTTCGCGGTTAGAAAGAGATTTTGCGCGTGGGCCTTTGTATTGATTGTGGATGATTGATTGATTATTTGCCCTGTGTGCTCTGAGCCCTCGATGGTGCGGCGTTCCCTGCGGCCCCATCACGTATCACCCATCACTATGTGCGCTTGGGGTTTCGGATTTGCGCCCGCTTGCGGGGCGCGTTGTCGCCGTTGTTTGTGTTCCGTCGGCCGGGGGTTTGTGTGACGCCCGGCGGGTCAGGGGCGGTGCCGGACCGTTGCGAGCGCGTCGAACCGGTCGCCGGTGATCTCGAAGATCTCTTCGAGCCTCGTCACGGATAATACGCCTCGCGTCGGCTTACTGACGTTGCACAGGACCAGCCGGTTGCCGCCGTCGCACAACCGCCTCCGCAGGCACAGCAAGGCCGCCAAACAACTGCTGTTCAACACGTGTACGTGCGTGAAATCCAGCACGACATCGCGGACGCCCCGCTGCTGCATGTGCTGGGCGAGCTGGTTGAGCTCCTCGTCAAACCTCCCATCCGGCGGATCCACCAGGATCGCATCTTCCGACCACTCTTGAATCGCCATATCGGACCTCTACTTTCTTCTTCAGATACCCGCAAGGTCCCCTCTGCGCGCCCTTTCGACCGGCCGGCCGCGTGACTTAAGCTCCGCGGGCCCGCCCCCAGCGATTTGGCGGAAAATACGTAGTCTCGACAGGGAATTCGGACAGAAAGTGGACTCTCGCCGTTGCCCGCTCGGTCCGCCCCCTTCTCTTTCGCTCAATCGGCCGTGTCATCCACCAGGGCGCACGACAGCCTTTCGTTGCCATCCTGCTTTTGCCATTCCTCCAGTGTATGCAGAAGAATCGATATGGCGACCGCCGCTTTGCCCGCACGGGTCGTCCCGGGCAGAAGGAAGCTCCCCAGCATTCGCTGACGATGCGAAGGATCCGTCTCTGACATCGTCTCGGCGGCCATCCGGTACCGATCGATCAAGAGTTGAAGGAAGGCCGGCACGCCCTCCGGAGGGATCGGGTCGTCGACATCCCGCTGGTAGACTCCCACGTACAGGCGCAGGATCTGCGTCAATGTGATCCGCTCCTGCGATTGCTCATCCCACGGGAGAAAAGGCAGGCATCCGAAGTGCAGCCAGAAAGCCTCTTTGGGGGAAAAGCCTGCCTTCTGGAGTTCTCTCACGTGATGCCCGTAGAGCAGATACACAGACGTCAGGATCTGCGTTTGTTCCGGGTGTGTCATATCGATGTACGAACAGTGACGGGTCCTCTCCGACCTGTGTTCTTCTCCAAATAAAGTACCAACGTGCCGGTCAGTTCCCCCAGTCAGGAAGACCCTTCACGAATGGTTCTACGGAGGCCGGGGCCCGCGGTTCCGCAAAAATCGAAATAGCGCGTATTGTCTTGTGCTTTCTGCCGACGCCGCAGGCATTTCCCTGCACCAGCGGGGGCGGCATGGCGGGGCTTTTGCAGGCGGACCGTGAGGGCGGCCCAGGTCTCGCAGAAAGCGACGCGGATGTGCGCAGGCTCGAAAAACCGGCGGTCTTTGCGCGCCGACACGTGGCAGAGCAGGCCCAGGGCGTCTATCGGCTCGGATTGAGCCAGATGCGCGGGCGGCGGTCGCCCTCGTCGTTGGCGCCGGCGATGTCGGGGTCGCCGTCGCCGTCGAGGTCGCCGACCTTGGCGTTGTGGGAGCCGGCGTTGGAGAGGATATGCACCTGCCACTGATTGGTCCGAGCGTCTCGATTCTCCACGATGGCGACCCGCTGCTTGTCCCGGCCCTGCATCTCGGCCGTGAAGATATCGAGGTCGCCGTCATTGTCGAAATCGGCTAAGCGGCAGGAGTGCAGGCCCTTCCAGCCCGCCAGGACGTGGTGCTTCTGCCAGAGGCCGCGAACGCCCCCGGCCGGATTGCGGCACCAGACCAAGCCGTGTGTGCTTTCCTGGCCTGTGAGCACGACGTCGGTCAGACCATCCCCGTCGAGGTCGCCGACTGCGATTCTGCACGCCTCCGGCCACCGCGGGTCGATGACGTGCGACCGCCACGGGATCACGGTCGGGCTGCGCGGATTCTCGTACCAACTGTGGCCCCAGACGATGTCCAGGTCGCCGTCGCGGTCGAGGTCGGCGATGGCGGCCCCGCCGTGGCTGGCGGAGGTCTCGGCGATCTTGTAGAACCGCCAGGGCCCTTTCCGCGGGTCCGGCGGGCCGGGCAGATACCAGAGCGTCTGCTTGAAGGCGGCGATGACGAGATCCAGCCGGCCGTCGCGATTGAGGTCGAGCTTGCGGACGTAGCGGCCCTGGGCGTCGGTGTAACCCGTGTGCAACTCGTCCGGGTCGGCCGGGTCGCGATGGATTTGATGGACCGCCCAGAGGTCCTTGGCGGGATCGCCGCCCTCGCTCAACGGATTGGCCATCCAGACGAGCGCGTGGTTGCCCGTCCCATCGCGGTTACGATCCTGGCCGGTAATGAGGTCGAGGTCGCCGTCGCCGTCGATGTCACCCCAGTTGCCGCCGAGGGCGGGGCCGGGAAAGGGCGTATGCCGAAGCCACACGTCGCCCTGCCGCTCGTACCAGGCGGATTTTCGCTCATCGAGTGCGATCTTCGTGCCGCCGCACCAGAGGTCCATCCGCCCGTCACCGTTGATATCGACGATCTCGACATCAGTGATGCGGTCCGGCTGAAGAGGGTTCTCGTCGACGATGACCTCTGTGAAGTCCCACTGCCCTGCCCCACAGGGACAGCACAGAACCACGAGCAGGACAAGGCCGGCCCCCGCGATGGTGAGCTTCGTAGTACGCATCATGGCGTCGAATCCGCAATAGGTTTGGAGTCCGTCCCGGCGTTCAGCAGGATATCGATGCGCGGGGCGTTGTGGTGGTACGGCTTGAGCAGGATGTCGAGATCGCCGTCGCCGTCGAAGTCGCCGAATTTGCCCTCGTGGATGCCCTGCCCGTGCCAGGCGATGGTCTCCTCGAAGCCGCCTGCGCCGTCGCCGTACCAGATGTAGATCCTGGCGTTGTCACCCGCTCCGGGATCGCCCATCTCGCCGATCATGATGTCGAGGTTGCCGTCGCGATCGACGTCGCGGATCTCGCAGGTGTGCCCGTGCAAGACCCGGCGGAGCGTGTGTGTGAACCAGCGCTTGCCGCTCCACTGATACCAGTTCGCACCGCCGTCCATGTCGCCCGGCGAGAAGACCACCTCGGGCCGGCCGCCCTTGACGAGCTGTCCGGCGGCGCATTGCGTGAACGTCATCCCGCTGTCGATGACGTGCTCTCTGAACTTCGTGCCGTCGACGTGCTCGAACCATCGCCCGCCGCCGACGATGTCAAGCGTGCCGTCGAGATCGATATCGACGGGGATCGACGGGAAGCCCTCGCGCTCGCGGCCGGAAAACCAGTGATAAATTGCCGTCGGCGACCAAGGCTCCATCGCCTTCGCGTTGTCGGGAATCTCGTAGAACAGCAGCTTCTTGTCGCCCTGATTCCACGAAACGAACTCGACCCGGCCGTCGCCGTCGTAATCGCCAAAGCTCTGGTCGTGGTGCTTCTTGCCACCGGAATTCTTGACGAAACGCCGGGTCCAGGGCTTGTCAAAGTCCGGGCAGGGGTTCTCCCACCACCAGATCTCGTTGCCGATCCAGTCCTGGCCGAGGACGAGATCGAGGTCGCCGTCCTTGTCGATGTCACAAGCGTCGCCGCCGGCCTCCGGGTGGAGGGGCCCGGCGTCGATCACGTGCTTGTCCCAGCCGGCGCCGTTGTACTTGTACCAGACGACCGAAGGCGTTTTCGTTCGCTCGCCGATGATGAAGTCATCGACGCCGTCCTTGTCGATGTCAAGAACGACGCAGCAGGTCTGCTCGTCCCCCTCATTCGGGGCCGGCAGATCACCCGTCGTGCTGCTCTTGAGAACCCAGTTCACTCTGGCGAACGCCGAGACGCTCAGGACAGCCAGGATGATCCCGACAGCCAAAACTCGCCGGACTCGATATGGATGACTCATGGTACACCTCCCAAGAAGACGGTGTGCATGGCACACCCTACCGCTGCCGCCCAAACAAGAGTGCCTTCTGTAACAAGGATGCCGACAAATAGTAAATCGCAAATAGTCAATCGTAAATCGCTACAGGCTCCAGCCTGCGCGATAGGGTTCCCGAATGTACTGGTTCGCATCGTCGTCGTTTGTGAATCGCATGTTCGGGCCGTCCCAGTAGAGCTTCCTGCCCCGGCGGATCGCGATGTTGCCGAGCAGGACGATCTCCGCTAACAGGCCGCCGACGTCGAAATGGCAACTCGCCGGCTCGCCCCCCTGGCAGGCCCGGACCCATTCGCCGGTGGCATTGTTCCGGAAGTTCGAGCGAGGCAACGTCTTGGGCGGGCGCTTGTAGCTTCGCATCTTCGACTCCGGGATGATTCGCCCGCCGTTGGTGTTGCCGAGGATCTTGCCCTTGTCGCCGATGTAGAGGTTGCCTTCGGCCGGCCAGTCGCGACCTTCCTCCAATTCGCGCGGCCGCGGCGGCTTGATCCCGCCGTCGTACCAGAACACCGTCACGGGGCCCATGCCCTCGCGGGCCGGGAACTCCCACGCGACCGTCGAGGCCAGCGGCGTTGCTTCGGGCATGGCCTTCGTCGAGCTGGCCCAGACGCTCGTCGGGTGGCCCAGCTTCAGGGCGCGGACGAGCGTATTGAGATGGTGACAGCCCATATCGCCGAGAGCGCCGGTGCCGAAATCCCACCAGCCGCGGAAGTTCCAGGGGTGATACACCGCGTCGAACGGGTAGTTGTACTTCGCCTGTTGCATGACGAGATGGTCCCGGCCCCAGTGGGCCTTGAAGGGGATCATTTCGCCCGGGCCGATCCAGAGGTCCCAATCCAGGTGCGCGGGCACGGGGTCGTGGTCGTGCGGCCGGACCATGCCTTGCGGCCACAGCGGCCGATTCGACCAGCAGTGCACCTCGCGAACCTCGCCGATCGCGCCGTCCCAGATCATCTCGCACAGGCTGCACGCGCTGTCGCTCGTGGAGGACGAAGCCGTCACCTGCGTCGCGAGGCCGGCTTTGCGAACGGCCTCGACCAACGTGCGAGCCTCGTGGATGGTCCGCGTCAGCGGCTTGACGCATAGGATATGCTTGCCCCGGCGGACCGCCTCCATCGAGATGCAGGCATGGCTGTGGTCCGGCGTCGCCACGAGAACGGCGTCGATGTTGTCCGCCTCCTTGTCGAGCATCTCACGATAATCGCGGTACCGCTTCGCCTGGGGGTACTCCTCGAAGACCGGCTTGGCGTATTCGTGGTCCACATCGCACAGGAAGGCGATCCTCGCGCTCTCTTCAGCCGCACAGCCCTGGAGGAAGCTGCGACCGACACCGCCGATCCCAATGCCGGCGATATTGAGCTTGCCGCTCGGGGCCGCAACCGCCCGGCCGCCCAGCACGTGTCGCGGCACGACGGTGAACGCCGCCGCCGTGGCCGCCTGCTGCATGAATCTCCTCCGCGACAGTCCCCCACTCGAACGTCCACCCGTCTTCTCATACTTCATGGCAGCGTCCCTTTCAAGATATCTCCATAAGCTACTGCAGAGGGTATACCCGCTTGCGCCCGTGTTCTCAAGCGCAAAGTAGGCGTCCGCCCGTGGAGGGTGCGGCCGGCATACGGTGGCGGATTCGGGTTTGCTTTGGGCCGGTGTCATTCCGACCGGAGGCCGAAGGCCGCAGTGGAGGACTCCGGCCGCGCAGGGGAGGCACGCCATGTTCGCGACCGGATGTCTCGACTGCGCTTCGCTGCGCTCGACATGACAGGCCGTGGCCACGCACGCAGCTCTTTTGGACCGGAGCAGGCCCTGCCGCCGCATCCCGACCGCACCCGTTGTGGACGCAGAGAATCCCCGCGGTGTTGTGGTCCGTGAACTGGCTGCCTTGAAGCTGTCTAATCTGTCAGTGCCACAAGGTCCACGATTTCCGTCTGGCTCAAAGCCCGATCGTAGATGCGGACCTCGTCGATCTGGCCATCCCACTCGCGGCCCGGGCTGCCCGAATAGTCGCCAATCCAAACGCTGTCGGAGCTTGTGCCAATGTCACCACTGTAAGGTTCGCGGCCCGCTTCCACGCCGTCGATATAGATGCGAATCGATGCGCCGTCGTAGGTCCCGCAGACGTGATACCATTGATTCGGGTGCAGCACGGTCTCGGCGTTGACGTAGTGCGAATCGGTGACCGCAAAATGGATTCTCAGCTCGTCGAACCAGGTGCAGAGCCGCCAGGCGCTGCGGCCCTTGCTGACGATGCTCGCCCACTGAGTGGAAACGTCGCGGATGTTGACCCAGGCGGAAACGGAGATCTGCTTCGTCATGTTGAACGCCGGAGGATTCCCGCAGTCCACATAGTCGCCCACGCCGTCCAGATCAATAGCCTGGCCCGTCATGCCGAGGACATAGATGGGGTCGCCCACTTGGGTGCCGTGGTGGCCGCCGGCGCTGTCGTTGGCATTGCCCTCGAACTCGTAGTATGCCACGAGGTCCGTTTGGGCAGGGCCGGCGGCGGGACTGTTGGGGTATTCGGCCAGGCGTCGGACATCCTCTGCGCTGGGCATGGCTCCGCAGTCGGAGAACCGCACCAGACCGGCGTAGGTGTCCGCGGGCAGGAAGTGCTTGACCCAGGCGGCCGCCTGGCCGGCCGAATCACGGGCCAGCACCCGCAGACCTGCACCCTGTGCCGGACGCGTTGAAGGCCACGTCTGCGTCAGACCCCAGGCGCGTCCCTCGTCCGTCAGCGTCACCTGCTCGCCGCCGTCCCACGTCCCGCCGGCGGCGGGGAAGCCCAGCGCCGCGACCGAGCCATCGACACCGAATGTCGTGCGCATTCCGTTCTTGTGGCCCTGGTAGTACAGGGGAATGTCCCCAAACCAGACGATCTTGCCCCCTACGTTGAGATACTGCCGCAGCGTACAGGTCGGAGAAGCCGCTTCATAGACCGTGTCGGGTACGATATCCTGGCAGAACACCACTACGCTGGGCGCGCCGTCCGCGATGCGGTCATCCATCCACCGGCCGAGCTGGTCGGCGTCGAGCACCTCGTAGCCGGCCGTGGCCAGCGCGTCCCGCACCGATGGGCCATGGACCCAGGAAGAGGGATAGCGGGTGTCCCAGTAGACGGCCCGGATCCAATTGATCGCCCCGGCCCCGCCCATCACCGCCTGGATCTGATCCTCGCCCAAGACCTGATCGTACAGCCGCACGTCGTCCAGCGCGCCCTTGAAGGGATTTTCGCCGTTTCCCTGACAGGCGCCGAAGGCCACCCGGGCGGCGGTGTCGGAGCCGAAGGTCATGGGGCCGGAGGTCACCTGCTGGCCGTCGTGGTACAGCTTCGCGGTCGCTCCGTCGCAGGTGGCCGCCACATGCATCCACTCGCCCAGCGGCAGCACGAAGCCGTCGCGGGGGCCGCTACCCGCGCGGAAGAAGCCTACCGTTCCGGTATCCAGCGCGGCCTCCAGTTGCCACATCATCTGGCCGGCGTCCCAGGCGTCCCGCTTGCCGATGAGCCCCTGGTACCAGTCGTTCAGGCCATCCCACCTGGCCCACAAGCAAACGGTGAGCTTGCCCGTGGCCGCCGAAGGATTGAAGGTCCCGCAGTCCACGTAGTCGTCGATGCCGTCGAACCGCAGCGCACCGTCGATGACGCCTCCGGCCGGCAGCCAGATGGGACCGCCGCGCAAGAGTCCATCGTGGTTGCCGGCGCTGTCGGCCGCCGACATACCGCTCGTCTCGTCCAGCGCCCAATGGGCCACGGGGGTGGGCAGGCCCGGACCAGGGGTGGGTCCGGGACCGCCGCCGGGACCGGTCGAGATCGTCAACGTCACAGCCGCACCGACGGCGGCGGCTGTGCCAGCGACAGGATCCTGACTGATAACGTACTCGGTCGGCACCGTCGCGCTGGGCGCGTTTGTGATCCACACCACGAAGCCCTGGGCGCGGAGCACCTGCTCAGCATCCGTCTGTGACATCCCCACCACATCCGGCACGGGCGGTCCTTGCTCCAGGATTGTGACCATCACCGTGTCGGAAACCGCGGAAACCTTATCATCGTATTCTAACTTCAGCTCATAGGCGCCATAGGCGTCGAACGTGGCTGATGTCTCGGGACGCTGAGGATCGTCGAAAACGACGCTTCCGGGCCCGCTGACCTTGCTCCATTGCGGTTTGTAACCGGGCAGGTACAGGTCCGGATCATAGGCCACGCCCTCAAGGTATATGGACCAGGGCAGGAAAGCTGCTATCGCGGAGACGTCCGGGCCGGCCTTGACGACCGGCGTGCCGTCAACCGGCGTGAGCAGGAAATCCCGCGTGTATATCCCTGGACCTGTGTTCTCGATGACCACGTGCTGCCAGGCGTAGTTCGGGGCCGTAACACGTACGTCAATCGTCCAGGA
>CBFDBY010000147.1:0-14396 GCA_965603165.1 uncultured Phycisphaerae bacterium | reverse complement strand
TAAAAGCGTTGACCTTGATCCAGGCGGCGATCGTGATTGGACCGGTGATATCGAAGCTCGGATCGTTGCCCAGATCGACATAGTCGCTGTCGCCATCGAGTTCCAGGGCGCCGCCCATCGCACCCTCGACCCAGGCGGGATCCCCGCGCAGCGTTCCGTGGAGGCCGTGGCCGCTCGCATCGGCGGCCGTGCTGCCGGAGGGCTCGTCGAACTTCCACCAGCCAACCAGGCCGCCGGGACTGAAGCTCCACACATCGCCCGTGACCACGGAGCCATCCGGCCGAACTTCGTCGACGCGCCAGTAGTACGTCACCCCGCGTTCCAGAGCAGGCGTCGGCGCGGAGGCAGATTCGCCGACCTCCGCGATCATCGCCTGCGTGTCAGGGCTGCTTCCCAGGTAGACTCGATGGCCCGCCGCGTGTACTCCCGGCATCCAGCTCAACTGGAGTCCTTCGACCGGGACCCCGACCTGCCCGTCTGCCGGCTCCGGCTTGATCGCCTTTGACTCCAGATTGAGCGGCGCCGCCTCGAGGTCCGCCAACTCCTCGGCGGTGACATCCTTCATCGTCAGGTCACCGAAGACGACTTTGTAGTTGCCGTCGTCCGTGCGCCAGCGCATCAAGACCGCATGCGGGAATTCCGCCGTGACGGTGCTTCCATAGTAGGCCGGATCGCGGTCTTCCATCACCAGCCACGAGTAGAACCGGATCGACATCTCCAGGGCGAGCGCTCTATTCTCATCCCCCGGTTTCGGGGGCCAGGGCACGTTGCCGCCGAATTTCGCGCGCAGCGCGCTGCGCAGCTCCTGCGCCAATGTTATGGCCGACAGCTCGCTCGGATACCGGCCGTCGGCGTACTCGGCAAAGAAGCCCAGACCCGCGATGACGCTTTCCTCATCCACCGATACTTCCAGGTCCGCGAGCAGTCTGTAGTCATCCGGCACGACCGGCTCGAACTCGGCAGGGTCGATCGTGATGTCCCAGTCGTAGTCATACACGACCATGTCGATCACCTTCCTGCCGTCCTCCGAGAAGACCTCGATCTCCAGTCTTACCGGCTCGTCCGTCCTCACATCGGCCCAGAGCCGGCCGACCACGTTCCCGACGGTCTGTCCGGCAATGCCGCTCAGCACGCCGGCGGCAATCCTCGGGTCGTGAGACTCGATGCCCTCGACCTCGATCCCCGCGATCGTCCTGCGGCCCAATTCCGTATACTCATACTGCATAATCTTCTCGACCAGAGTCCTGGGGTCACCATGCTCCTGCCCCAGTTTCTCGAAGAGCTCATCCGTCAGAGTCTGACGCAAGTACCCCTTCCTGGCCGGTATCATCGTGACGGCCACTTGCGTCGGAATCGAGATGTACGTCTGCGTGGACAGCTTTCCCCCGATGTACGAGATGATCCGAACGCCACGATCGGTCGAGACGTGAACCTCCGACTGGATTTCCGTCGTGCTTTGCCCTTCCTGCAGACCAACCAGGTTGAGTTTCATACGGTAGGCGAATGCCTGTGCTTTCTTGACGTTCTCCAGCACGTGCCCCCAGGCGACCCCACCGTCGCCAAATACATTCAATCCGATCAACACCGCCGCGACGATCATGATCGTGGCGGCGATCTTTGTCATTGGACTTTGCATGATGATTCTCCAGAGAGACGGCTGCCGTACAGCCGTCGGAGTTCGTTTCAATTCCGCGATGGCTTCTGCGATGTCGCCATGGACCCGCTCGTCAAATTCCGCACGAGGAGTCACGCGCAGGTCGTTCATCCGTTTCTCTATATCTTCTGCCGGTCTCATCGTCGCACCTCGCTGTTGAGCAGTGACCGCAGTCTGTCTATCGCATACCGGTACCGGCCCAGGGCTGTGTTTGTCGAGACGCCCTGCTGACGGGCAATCTCCTTGAACGGCATATGACCGTAGACGCGCAGCGAGAGCACTTCCTTCTGTGCGTAGGGCAGTTGCCCCAGGGCCCACTGAAGGCGGCCGAGTTCCTCCGCAATGACCGCGGCATCTTCCGGCTTGTCCGCCTCGGTCGGGATCGGATCGAGCTCGTCGAGATCGCCCGTCGGGTGTCGCCGGTGCGCCCGGATGATGTTGCGAGCGCCGTTCACGACACAGGTTGTCAAATAGCCCTTGAGGCTGCCGGTAACCTTGAGCCGGCCCGACAGTTTCAGCAAGGAGAGGAAAACATCGTGGACAACGTCCTCGGCGACCGTCAGGTCGCCCAGCAGCGCCGTGGCCAACGTCAAGAGATCCCTCTTGTACGTGTCGTAGATCTCATGCAAGACCTCCGGCCGGCCGTGATTGAATCGCCAGATTAGGACCTTGTCTTCCAACATCAGCAAACAGCTCTCCAGTGCCTGGACAATCGATTGTCATAGCATACGACACCGGCGACCACCATTTATTATGCTCCCAGGTGCGAAATCTGGGAAAAGAGGGACGGAAGGCGACTCTCTGCGGGTAAGCACGGGGGCGCGATGCGGATTGGTCCGGCGGCTGCTCTGACGGCGTTCCGACCTGGGGCGTGAAAGGCTGCTCCTTCGGCCGGCGGGAATAGCGCCGTCGCTCGGCACCGCCGTTTTCGGCCGAAAAATGCGGGTGACATAGATAAAATAGATGATAAAAATACGTATTTTTCCTTAAGCTATTTCGTGGAATGGCTTATAATTGAAATAGCGCGCGGTTCGTCTGCAGGGAGAATCCAGCGGACGCACCGTTTCGAGACGGTATCGCGGATGATTCTATTCTTTGGCCCTTGGATGGGCGGCTCTGAGGCCATGGTTCTGGCATGTCTGAGGGTCGTCCCTGGGCCTGTCGTGATGTAGTTGCGGGGGAGTGGTGTTCCATGAGGCCAAGGCGCGAGCATTGGCTTCGGTTTGGGGGGGGCCGGTCCCTACACATCTCCAGCCCTGCGTGTCGGGCGGACTTCCAGCGAATCACCGATCCGAGCTCCACCGGGAGAGGCCGATCCGGTCTGAATCGATCCGAGCGTAACGTAAGGTGATCGACAGCACCTCTCTCAGGACGGCCGACACCCGGCCCCCTGAAGCGATATTGACACGTGGCCGGTGACCGGCGTGCAGAGCGACGCATTGCGATAGGCACGCCCAAACGACCGGCTCTTGAAGGAAGAGAAAAATGATCGAAAAAAACGTTCTTATATGGGCTACAGTGGTGACCCTCCTGGCTCTTACAACCAGTGCCAACGCCTGGGAGCACAGAGAAAGCCCGACCAGCTCTTCTGTCACGGTGTATACGCACCATTCCCAGACATTCCGGGCACATTTCGGCGGCCTGACCTGGCCCGAGACGTGGGATTACGCTCGATGGTATGTCGACGGTAACTATGTAGGCTCAAGCAGCATGAGCGGGCAGAGCGACATAGTCGGCTTCTCTTACGGGTCTACCAGCCCGGGGATTCACACGGTCCGAGTTCATGCCCATTGGGACTGGTTGTTTGGCTCCAGCTGGTCTGGGTGGGTATCGTGGACGGTCAATGTACTCGACTGCACGCCCAGCGCGACCGCAGTCAGTCCGGGCAGTCCTGTGAAGCTGTATGAAGGAGACACGCAGGCATGTACGGTAGACGCCGACTACGACGTAACGGCCAACTTTGAGGCCGACGCCCCTGTCGAGCAGCGAACGCTGACGATCTCCTCGACGGCCGGCGGGTGCGTATCAGCTCCGGGGGAGGGCGAGTTTACGTACGACCCTGGCAGCGTGGTGGCGCTACAGGCGACGGCCGACGCGATGTGCCAGTTCGTTTGTTGGAGCGGTCCGGCAGTGGACGCAGGCCAAGTGGCCGATCCGAGCGCGGCCGCCACGACCGTGACCCTCGATGAGGACGGCGTCGTCTGCGCGACTTTCGCCAGCACGCTCGCCGCCATCTATGTGGATGACGATGCGCCGGAGGACCCCGGGCCGGGCGATGCGAGCGTGAGCGACCCGAACGAGAACGGCACGCCGGAGCATCCCTTCGACGAAATCCAGGAAGGGATTTGTGTCGCCGGCGCAGGCGCCTCGGTGATCGTTCGTTCCGGGACGTACTTCGAGAACATCGACCTGCTCGGCAAGGACATCCTGCTCACCGGTTTCGACCCCGACAATGCCGACGTCAGCTCGTATCCAGTGATCGACGGGGCCGGCGCGGGCCCCGTGGTGAGCTTCACAAATGGCGAGGGCCCCGATTGTTCGGTCGTGGGATTTGCCATCACACGCGGCCAGGGCGAGCCGGCAGGCGGTATCTACTGCGCCGGCAGCAGTCCCACCGTCATCAACTGCCTGGTGGTCGGCAATCGATCCATCAGCCCGAATGGCGGCGCCGTCTATTGCGTTGACAGCAACGCCGTGTTCTTCAACTGTACGATTGCCGATAATTACGGCGGTGAATCCGGCGCCGGACTGTACACGGCCGACAGCAACGTTGCCCTGGTCAACTCGATCCTATGGGCCAACCTGCCGAGTGAGATCGTCGTGGCCGGTGGCGCCGAGCCCAACGTCGCCTATTGCGACGTTGCCGGGGGCTCGGCCGGTGATGGCAACATGGATGCAGACCCGCTCTTTGCCGCAGCCGGTTTCTGGGCCGACGCCGAGAATCCTGACGTGGCGGTCGCAGCCGGCGAAGCCGATGCGATATGGATCGACGGCGACTACCATCTGCTGTCGGAAAGAGGGCGATACGTTCCGGCTTACAGTCTTTGGACGTTTGACGACGCGACCAGTCCGTGTATTGATGCGGGCGACCCCGCCATGGGTCCGTCGGCCGAACGCGCGCCAAACGGCGGAAGGATCAACATGGGCACCTACGGCGGCACCCAGCAAGCCAGTCTGTCGCCTAACGAATAGACGAGTCGGGTAAAGCTCGTGGCGCAGAAGACGTGATGCATCTCGGAGGGCTGCACGGCCTCGGCGTGCAGCCCTTTCCGTGTTTTCTGCGCCCGTGACGGCGCAGCCCGCCCGCGCCCAAGGGCGAACTGGCGGACCTTGCCGATCTGAGTGGCGGGTCTACTTCGGCTCCACGGTAATATTCACCCTGGCGCCCTGAGTGATCGTGTTGAGCACAGGCGAGAACTCAGTGAGCTTCTTGAGGCGCTCCATGTTCTCGACATCGGCCTTCACTTTGAACCGGATGCGAATGTCGGTATAGCCTCTGGGGACCTCGTCGGACAGGCCGAGAAAGCCGCGGAGGTCGATGTCGCCTTCCAGCTCGGACTCCAACTCCTCGATGTGGATGCCACGCACGGCGGCGTGTGCCACCATACCCGTCGTGATGCAGCCCGCCAATGCGTTCAGCAGATGCTCCACCGGGTTCGGGGCCCGGTCCCCGCCGGCCAAAAGGGTCGGCTCATCGCAATCGAGTGCATAAGGCTGCTGGTGGTGCCTTTCTTCGCCGGCCGCCCAGAAACCATCGAGCGTCGTGCGATTGCGACTGCCGCTGATCCACTTGTTCGTGGCACGAAACGTGCACTTTCCGAGCTCCGGATCTTCTTGAATGGCGTCGACCGTGCCCTGCAGCACGTCCATATCGATACCGTTCACCAAATTGGCTGTCTTTTGTCCTGCCATCGCTAATCTCCTTACATCTTCCGGACAGGGCCTGATTGTGTGTTCGGCCATTCGCCGGCAATCGGCCTGTCTCTTCCTACCCGCCCGGTGACGGCGCGTGCGTGCGCCTTTTACGCAAATATTCATCGGGGATTCTGCGGATGGCGCAGAAGGGACATCGGACAGTCGGATCGACCGAAGGCTGCTGTCACGCCATTCGGCAGAGTAGGCGTGTGCAGGCATACGCAGGGACGGTCACCGCGTCACCGCGCAATCTGGCGGGATCGCCTTCCCGACCAAGTCACCCGCGTGCGGAATGGTCGTGCTCAATGTTTGAAGTGGCGTTTGCCGGTGAAGACCATGGCGATGCCGTGCTGGTCGGCGGCGGCGATCACGTCTTCGTCCTTTTTCGAGCCGCCCGGCTGGACGATGGCGGCGATGCCGGCCGCGGCCGCGTTGTCCACGTTATCCGGGAAGGGGAAGAAGGCGTCGGAGGCCATGACGGCCCCTTGGGCCGCGTCGCCGGCGTGCTTCATCGCGAGAAGGCCCGACTCGACGCGGTTCATCTGCCCGGCGCCGACGCCAAGGATCTTGCGATTCTTGGCCAGAATGATCGTATTGCTCTTCGTGTGCTTGGCCACGAGCCAGGCCATCCGTAGGTCCTCAAGCTGTTCGGCCGTCGGCCTGGCCTTGGTCGGAAACGTGAGCGCCCCGGGCTCCCAGCCGGCGAGGTTCCTCTTTTGCAGCAGCAGGCCGCCAACGATGTGGCGGACATCGTACTCGTTGACATCGATCTTGGCGCGGTCGATCGGCCCGGTCTCGATGAGGCGGACGCGGGCGCCCCAGGTCTTGAGGGTCCGGATGATTTCGATCGCGTCTTCATGGAACCTGGGGGCCAGGATGACCTCGGCGAAGAAGCCGCTGGCGCCGAGTGCCTTGCCGAAGCGGCTGTAGGATTCCATGATCGTCCGGGCCAGCTCGACATCGACGGCCCTGTTGAGAGCGATGATCCCGCCAAAGGCGCTGACGACGTCGCCTTCGTACGCCTTGCGGTAGGCCACGGCGATATCCTCATCGATGGCACAGCCGCAGGGGTTCAGATGCTTGACGACGACGGCCGCCGGCTCATCGAATTCCTTGACCAGCTCGAAGGCGGCGTTCGCATCGAGCAGATTGTTGAAACTGATCTCGGTCTCGCCCGTCAGGAGCTTGCCGTTCGCGGCGGACGGCTCATCGCTGGGCGGCAGCTTGTACAGGGCCGCGGTCTGATGCGGGTTCTCGCCGTAACGCAACGAGGCTTCCTTCGTCAGGGCGATGGAGACCCGCTCCGGATACTCAACGCCGGCCTGGGTGTTGAGATACTTCGCGATGGCGGCATCGTAAGCGGCCGTCCGCCCGAACGCGACCCGGGCCAGGTCCTCCCGCAGCTTGGCGGTGACGGCGCCGTTGCTGCTGCGCATCTGCTCGACGACGCGGCCGTACTGGTCGGGGCTGGTGACCACCGTGACGAATTTGTGGTTCTTGGCGGCCGAACGGATCATGCTGGGACCGCCAATATCGATATTCTCAATGGCTTCCTCAAAGGTGGCGCCCGGTTTCGCCACCGTCTGCTCGAAGGGATAGAGGTTCACGCAGACGAGGTCGATTGGCTCAATGCCGTGCTGCCGCAGCGCGTCCGCGTGGTCCGGTTTGTCCCGCAGGGCCAGTAAGGCGCCGTGGATTTTCGGGTGCAAAGTCTTGACCCGGCCGTCCATCATCTCGGGAAAACCCGTAACGGAGTCGATACTCACGACCTTCACGTCCGCCTCGGTGAGTGCGCGGGCTGTGCCCCCGGTGCTGATGATCTTGACTCCCATCGCGCTGAGCGCCTCGGCAAATTCGACGATCCCTGTCTTGTCAGAGACACTGACGAGTGCGGTCTTGATTGTGACGTCCATCCCTTCCTTCTCCCATGTAAGCGTTTACAGTTTCTTCGTTCGGGTCCTGAGCCGCTTTCCCTGAGCCCAAGACGTATGACCCGTCGCTGGCGGTCAGCGGGTCGGTTGCAGACAGGCGATTCGGCCATCCCCATTGGCGATGTAGATTCGCGCGTCGAGCACGTTGCCCGCGTGGCCGGTCACAGGCGCCACATTCACCGAGTAGAGTTGCTTGCCCGCTGCATTGTCCATCACGGCCAGCGTGGGGACTTTGGTGATGACATAGGCGCGGTTGTCCGCTTCCGCCAGCAGATCGACGCCTTCGGGCAGCGCCCACACGGTCCGGCCGGTCGATTTGTCGATCGCGGTCAGTCCGCGGCCCACGGCGTACTGATAAACGAAATCCTCCGTCACCCGCGGGGCCCGGTCCAGAACCGCTTCGGTCTGGTGCTTCCATATGAGGGCAGCCGTTGCGGTCGCGGTTGCGTCCACGCGATAGACGCTCGTGTCTTTGCAGGCGAAGTAGAAAGAGTTGCCGTCCCGAATGACCGGTCCCGCCAGGGCTTTGGGGGCATCGAACTGCCACAGCTTCCTCGGTGCGTCAGCCATGATGCCCACGAGATTGCCCGCATCGGTCCCGAAGACGACCAGGCTCTCATCTGCCACCACGGTCGTGATCAGCGCGTTGTTCTCCGCCGCCACCTTGAAGACCCGGACCAGGTCTTTCGCACGAAAGACATGCAGCCGCCGGTCGGCGGCGCCGACGTAGAAGAACTGGCTGTTGCGCGCCGGGGTCGCCACGATCTCCAGCTCCAGGTCGCTGCGCCGCTGGCGGGCCCCGGTGTTGCCGCTGAATTCCTCAATCTGGTCGCCGACCACGGAGATGATGCCGTCCGCGTAGGGGACCAGGCCGAGCACCGGAATGCCGCGCGGGGCGATGGACCGGCTGAAGAGAACGTCCCCTTTCTGCCGGTCCAGCGACCATAGGTAATTCCTGTCCGATCGCAGATAGAGGCGGTCGCCGACGATGGTGGTTTCGGCAAAGGTCTCGCCCGTTTTCAGGGGCAGTGTCTGCTGCCACAGTACCGTAAGGCCGGCATGATCGAGCAGCGCCGGCGAGACGATCCATTCGGCGCGATCCGCGGCATGCACGCATAGTCCACTCCAGAGAGCACAGGCGCCCAGAAGCATCAACACCCTTCGTCGCAGTATCAGTCGCATTTCCCAATCCTCGTATAAGAGGTTCTTCCGCCAGGGTCACGCTGGATACCGGTGGCGGTAAACCCGTCCTCCACTCCAACCGGGGCGGACATCCCCAGCGTCCGGTCAGGTCAATTCCACATAGTCGGCCAAATCGACCTTGTGCTCGACCTCAAACCCCCGCATTTCTTCGATGCGCTCGACGTCATCCTGAATCCGGTGGACCAGCTTGAAGATGTAGGGCTTTCCGGCCAGGCGATTCTTCAAGTCATCAAGCATCGACTCCCAGGAGCCCCCGTATAACTGGGCCTTGAGAGCGACAAGCATCTTATGCTCCTCGCTAAGGCGGTTGACGTAGTCGGTCACAGCCTTTTCGACGTTCTTGTCCGGGCTGTTGCTGGTTCGGACCGGCTCAGCCATAAGTGGCAACCTCGTCGTTCGACTTGGAGACTCTCGGCGCACCATCTCGGCGCGCGTCACGGTGACTCAAATCAGCCGAATCCTAACGGCTGCGGGGCAAAAATTCAACAAATTTTCCCGAGTTGACGAGGATCGCTCATGTGGGAGTTGCCCATTTTAAGACGGTCACCTCCCGTTGGGGGCTCAGGGCCGCCGCTTTTCACGCACGCCTTAGAACAAATCCATGTCGAAAGGCTGACTGAGATGCAGTCTGATGGTCTTATCCAAGGATGCGGCCAACCAGCGCCTTGCCGGGGTCGGCGTTCCCACAGACGTCAGGAGGCGGCGGTCAACGGCCCCGCCCGTCGCCTTGCCCGTCCAGAAGGCGTTGAGGGTATTCGAAATGGCCCTCAGTCGATCACAGAGGGGGCTGAGCTTGATATTTCGCGCGCAGCACGCCAAGGGCCTCTGGGGATGGAGATCGCCGCCAATCGCCTTCAGGATCGTCACAAGGCATCCGACGAAGTCCCAGCCGCACGGCATCAATAGATCGATCGCAAAGGCCAGACTCACCTTGGAGTCCCGCCCGTTTGCTGTATCATGGATGATCGTTTCTTTTGTCTGTTGCAGGAAGGCTTGGTCATTCCTGTAATGTTCGCCCGCGGCGCCGTCGCCCGGCTCACCATAGTCTCCTACGTCCAGAGCAAGGGTATGGTAGGGGCAACTCGGATCGAGGGCCTCGTTGATCCTGTCCACCACCCGCGCCACCTGCCACTTCTTGAGAGGATCTGGCGGTCCGATGAAGCTGATGAGCTCCTCGGCGCCGATGCCGGCCACATCCCGATCCATTCCCGCGACCGTCGGGTCTTCGCACCACGTTGCGAGGATATCGTGTGCATTCTCCAGTTCTCTCTTGCGTTGCGGCGGCCGCTCGTTCGATGGCCCCGGGCAGCGCCCCGCTCCGATGGCTCCGATGATCCGTTCGGCCTCGCGATCCGCCTCATGATAGCAGGCCTCAAAGCCGGTGATCAGCCGTCGGATCTGGATGGTCGGTTCATCGAGGGGAGCGATCGAGTCTTCCATCGCATCAATCGCCAGCAGCTCATCATCGGAAAGAAGGCTCTCATCTTCGGGCCCGCCGCAGTTCTGCCAACACGGTCTCAATGCTCTGCTCGTCATGTGCCATACCCCCGTTTTGTCCCGACTATCTCCGACCACCGCGCCGCCGGCAGCATGTCATGGCACTACAGAAATCGCCATCACACTACCATTCCGCCTCCCTGCGAACAACGAAGAACCAACTCCCGAGGCCGTATCGGGGCGCGAGCTAAGGCGTGCCACGCGGAGTGTGCTCACCCTTGCTTGGGGAGATATGTGGAGGCGTGGAGCTGGCTCGGCGTTCTGTGCGCAAAAGGCAGGGCGGATGCCTCCGTTGAGGCCGGCGCGTTCCTGGCCTTGGTCGCCTCCGTCTTAAGACCGCCCCGAGCTGATTTGTTGGCTGCGGAGCCGGCTTTGCGCGTTTTCGCCATCGTTTTCCTCATGACAGGTACTTGCTGGACTGGTCGAACGATTCCCTGGCGTACCGAATGCCTTCGGCCATGTTATTCAACAGCAGTTTCACGAGGCGGTCAACCTCTTTGTTCTTCCGGTAGTCGGCCTGGGCGATGAAGTCCACGCGTCCGGCTCGCAAGAGCTCCTTACAGGTTTCCAGACCTTTGGCGTTGTCCGGCTTGTAGACCGCCAGGGCGTAGCCGCCGTTCTTGCGGATCACCGTCATGCACGGGACATCCGTGAGCCCGTCGCCGACGTACAGGATGTTCTGGAAGGGGATGGGCCGCGCCGCCGGAGGCATGTGCAGGTTGATGCTCTCGTGCAGGGCCTCCTTGCCCTTGTTGATTCGGAAAATGAACTGCGTCTTGAGCGTGTCGTTCACGATGACCTTGGGAAAGACGGCCCGGTCGTACTCATCGTAGTGATACTCCGAAGCGAAGACCCGGTAGAAGTGCCTGGCAATGCTGGCCCCGCAGATGATCTCCTTCAGGCCGGCGGAAATGACGTAGTGACGCAGTTCAATGCTCGGGTCCAACTGAGTCCTGACGTAGTCCGTGATGCGGGGAAAGAATCCCGTGACTCCCGGGTAGTATTGAATGTTCTTCGCCAGCGCCTTCAAGACGGCCGGCGTGACCGGATAGTGCCTCTGCTGCGACATCTCGATCATCAGACGCATATAGGTCACGATTTCTTCCCCGCCCGTCTTCAACGCCTCTCTTCCGACGGCTTCCCAGAAATCCTTGCCTTTGCCGATCCCGATTTCGGGGAGGACTGTGTACTCCTGCATGGGCTGGGGCGTCAGCGTCCCGTCGAAATCGTAAACGAGCGCGATCACATTGTGCTGAAATCCCGGACGTTTGGGTGACATCTGGGGCCAATCTCCTTCAGTCAAGCGATTCCTGCATCTGCCCGATTCGCGGACGGTCTTTTGTCAGATCTGTCTCGCGTTGCGGTCTCGGCCGGCCGTCCCCCACAGGTTTGTGCCGGCCTTTGTCGTTCCGCCGCATCTTCCTGCGGCCGACAGCCCCACGAAACGCCGCCGTATCGTGCTGCTCGTCGCATTTTGGCGAGGAGAGCGGGAAATGGCAAGGGCAAAAGCGGATGGGTGACAAGCCGGACCGGCTGCCCGCCCCCTGCGCAGGACGCTCATCGCTTGTATCCTCGCGTCGTTGCTCGAAGGAGCAGACAAACTGCCGTCGCGGGCTCGCCGTCGCGGTCGTACCGTCCTGCCAAAATGGCACGGTTCCGTGACAAACCCGTACAGATTCCAGCTTCCGGGCCAGGAACCGGCGTCGTCGGGATGACCATAAATGCTGATAGAAAAAGGTCTTATGTCGCTATGTGGGGCCAGTCCTCTTGCTGGCACGGGTTTTGCATGACCCATCCGGGTACTCTTTGTATCCTAATGCGCAATTGGCGGAAATCGTCACAAGCCAATGACAGAGCAAGGAAAGGACGTAAATCATGGCAAAAATCATAGGCATCGACCTGGGCACAACGAACTCCGTTGTGGCCGTGATGGAGGGCTCGGCGGCCAAGGTGCTGATCAATTCGTCCGGCTCGCGGCTGACTCCATCGGTCGTTGGTTTCACAGACAAGAGCGAGAGGCTGGTCGGGCAGATCGCCAAGCACCAGCAGGTGACGAATCCGGAGAATACGGTCTTCTCGATCAAACGCTTCATGGGCCGCCGGCACAACGAGGTGGCCTCGGAGGAGAAGATCGTTCCCTATAAGATCACGGGCGGGCCGAACGAGCTGGTCAAGGTCGATATTCGCGGCAAGGAGTACACACCGCCGGAGGTCTCCGCCATGATCCTGCAGGATCTCAAGAAGACGGCCGAAGACTACCTGGGCGAGAAGATCGAGCGGGCGGTGATCACGGTGCCGGCGTACTTCAACGACGCACAGCGTCAGGCGACGAAGGACGCCGGGACGATCGCCGGACTGAAGGTCGAGCGCATTATCAATGAGCCGACCGCGGCGGCCCTGGCCTACGGCCTCGAGAAGAAGAAGAACGAGAAAGTCGCCGTCTTCGATTTCGGCGGCGGCACCTTCGATATCTCCATTCTCGATATCGGCGACAACGTCTTCGAAGTGCTCAGCACCAACGGCGACACCCACCTGGGCGGCGACGACCTGGATGCCGTGCTGATCAACCATCTCGCCGAGGAGTTCAAGAAGAAAGAGGGGATTGACCTGCGTCAGGATGCGATGGCCCACCAGCGGCTCAAAGAGGCCGCCGAGAAGGCCAAGATGGAATTGAGCTCGCAACTGGAGACGACGGTGAACCTGCCGTTCATCACCGCCGACCAGGCCGGTCCGAAGCACCTCCAGATCGCGATCACCCGCAGCAAGTTCGAGTCGCTCTGCGAGCCGATCTTCGAGCGGCTCAAGAACCCGTGCTACAAGGCCATCGAGGACGCGAAGCTCAGTCCCACGGATATCGCCGAGATCCTGATGGTCGGCGGCTCCACGAGAATCCCGAAGGTCCAGCAGATTGCCCGCGAGATCTTCGGCAAAGACCCGAACAAGAGTCTGAACCCGGACGAGGTCGTCGCTCTGGGCGCCGCGATCCAGGGGGCCGTGCTGATGGGCGATGCCGGCGTCAAGGACATCCTCCTGCTGGACGTCACGCCGCTGTCGCTCGGCGTCGAGACCTTGGGCGGCGTCATGACCCGGCTGATCGAGCACAACACCACGATCCCGACCAGCAAGAAGGAGATCTTCTCCACCGCGGCCGACAGCCAGACGACGGTCGACATCCACGTCCTCCAGGGCGAGCGCGAGTTCGCGCGGGACAACCGCACGCTCGGCCGCTTCCAGCTCATGGAGATCCCGCCGGCGCCGCGCGGGATCCCGCAGATCGAAGTCGCTTTCGACATCGACGCCAACGGCATCCTGCACGTCTCGGCCAAGGACCTCGGCACGGGCAAGCAGCAGTCCATCGAGATCAAGTCGAGCTCCGGGCTCAGCGACGAAGAGGTCAAGAAGATGACCCAGGACGCCGAGGCCCACGCCGCCGACGACAAGAAGCGCAGAGAGGTCGTCGATCTCAAGAACCAGGCCGACCAATTAGTCTACTCGACCGAGAAGACCATGAAGGAGCACGGCGAGAAGGTCTCCGGCGACACGCGCGGCAAGATCGAGAGCGCGGTCAACAACCTCAAGGAGGTCGTCAAGGGCGAGGACGCCGAGGCGATCCGAAAGGCGATCGACAATCTCAACGACGCCACGCAGGAGCTGGGCAAGGCCCTGTACGAAGAGGCGGCCAAGAAGCAGGCGGCCTCCGCCCAGCAGGCCCCCCCGGCCGAGCCGCAGACGCCCCCGCAAGAGGGCGAAGTCAAGCGAAAGGGAGGCGAAGACGTCATCGACGCCGAGTTCGAGGCAAAGGACAACTGATCCCGAGCCCAACCGGCGCGTTTTCCATAGACCGCTGAACGGCGAACGGTGGGCCCAAAGCCCACCGTCGCCCAAAGTGGCACACAAGCTACCCGACGAACCACACTGAGCAGATCATGACAAAAAGACCGGGGGCCCGTTCCCCGCCGGCCCTTTTGCGTTTGGCGTGTGGCCCATCCTTGCTACAGCTTCACCGCGCTTCAGAGCGGGTGGACGTGGTAGAGGCCGGTCGTGCGCCGGCAGAGGGGACAGGCCGGTACGCCCGCTCGGGGCGCGCCGGCGGAATTTTGACGCCCGCGGTTGACAGGGGCCTCCCGGGGCGGTATCGTCGCCTCGAACGTATAGCGGCATTCGAAGCAGTATAGAGGGATGCGAGCCGGCGCCTC
>CBFDBY010000146.1:0-14447 GCA_965603165.1 uncultured Phycisphaerae bacterium | reverse complement strand
AAAGAGAACACTCTGCTCGACATGACTAACCATGCAAGGCCCGCACGTCATTGAGAGATAACCAGCCGAGAAGACACGTCCCCGCTTGGCGCAGGACTCCGGCGAACCCCTTCGACGATCTCCCTGCCGGTCCGAGATGCGTCGGCACCCCCGAATCCGGCGAAAAATCCTTGTGACAACGAGAAATGGGCGTTGAAATAGACACTCATGGACGCCGTCACCGGCAATACGTTGCGCGCCATCCGCTTCGAGCGGCCGGAACACATTCCCGTCGTCTTCTGGATCAACCCCGCCTGCTGGCATCACTACCGGCCGGAGGCCCTGCTCGAACTCATGGCGGGCCACCCTATTCTCTTTCCGCATTTCGAGGCCGAGACTTTCAGGATTCCCGCGCCCGCGCCGTGGGAGCGGGCCAGCACGCCGTACACGGACGCCTGGGGTTGCGCCTGGGAAACCACCGACGACGGCATCACCGGCACGGTGACGCAGCATCCATTAGCGGACTGGGATGTCTTCGCCCGTTTCACTCCCCCCGACCCGGCAGGTACGAACGGCATGATGGTGATGGACTGGAGCCGCGAGACGAGTGAAGCTCGTGAAATCATCGCACAAGGAAAGTCCTGTGTCGGCAGTCTGGAGCACGGCCACACGTTCCAGCGCCTGTGCTACCTGCGGGGATACGAAAACCTGCTGCTCGACATGATGGATGAAGAAGCCCGGCTGGGATCGCTGATCGATGTGGTCGAGACATTCAGCGCGGGAATCGTGCAACGCTACCTCGACGCCGGGACCGCCATCGTGTGCTATCCGGAGGACCTCGGCGCCCAGACCGGGCCGCTGATCTCACCGGCTTTGTTTCGGAAGTTCATCAAGCCGGTCTACCAGCGGCTGACCGCCCTGACGCGCCGAGCCGGCGGCCTGGTTCACATGCACTCCGACGGGAATATCCGCGACCTTGCGGACGACCTGATCGCCAGCGGCGTCGACGCTCTCAACCTGCAGGACCTCGTGAACGGCGTCGACTGGATCGCCGCGAATCTCAAAGGGCGCGTCTGCATCGACCTCGACGTGGACCGGCAGCAGGTGACACGCTTCGGCACGCCCGCACAGATCGACGCGCTGCTCCGGCAGGAAGTTGAAACACTCGGCAGCCCCGAGGGCGGCCTGATGTTGATTTACGGGCTCTATCCAGGCACGCCCATGGAGAACATCAAGGCCGTGATGGATGCCATGGAGCGCTACGCCGGCTTCTATAGATAGCAGGATGACGGACAGGAAGGAGTAAAGACATGGAGAAACTTGGTGTGGGGATCATCGGCTGCGGCTGGGTGGCGGGAGAGTACGTAAAGGCCTTTCATGCCGACGCGAGATCTGAGATCCGGGCCCTGGTCAGCCCGCGCCGCGCGAGCGCCGAGCGTTACCGCGACCAGTACGAGCTCAAGTGCTCGATCGACACCGACGCCGACGCGATGCTCCGCAGACAAGACATCGATATCGCCGTCGTCTGCACACCCCACGACGCGCACACGCGCTACGTCGTCGCGGCGGCCCAGGCCGGCAAGCACGTCATCGTCGAAAAGCCCGCAGCGCTCACTGTTGAGGATATGCGCAAGCAGTTGCAGGCGGTGAGAAAGAGTCGCGTCAAGACGCTCGTGGGTTTCGTCCTGCACTGGAACCCCCTGCTCATGACCATCGACAGGCTGATCGACGAAGGCGCGTTCGGCAACATCTTCATGGTCGAGGTGGACTACATGCACCGGATATGGCTGACGCCGGAGCAGAAGTGGCTGGGCAGCAGCGAACGCAGCGGCACGGCCATCCTCACCGGCGGCTGCCATGCGGTGGACGCGATGCGATGGTTCGCGCGCAGCGAGGCCGAAGAGGTCTACGCTTATCAGGTCAAGACGGAGAACCCCATCGAGTACCCGGGGACGATCTCCGTCAACGTCCAGTTCGCGGACGGCAAAATCGGACGCACCGCAACCATGTTCGACGCACAGATGCCGTATGTGTTCAACATCGGCGTCTATGGCACGGAGGGCTCGATCCGCAACGACAAGCTATTCGCTCCCAAGCTGTTCCCGGGACAGAACAACTTCCTGACGATCCCCTGCATTCTGCCCGACAGCGGCGACGTGGCCCACCATCCGTTCATGGGCGAGGTCTCCCATTTCCTCGACTGCATCGTGGGAGACAAACGACCGTTCCCCGACCTGGAGGATGCGGCCAAGACTCAAGCCATCTGCCTCGCCGCCGACCTGTCCGCCGAGTCGGGCCGACCCGTACGCATCGACGAACTGGGGGACATGTAGTCCTTGTGGCCAATGATTACGATCACCGGAACACTCTCGAAAGGATGGTTACACCGGGCGCTGGGCGTGGCGTTCGATCACGACTACTACTTCGACCCGGCCCGGCGTCACGCGGTGGACAGCCTGTGCAATGAGTACGCCGCTGAGACGTTCCCCGACATGGCGCTGTTCTACTCGGAATCCAACCTCGGGCGGATCGAGCACTGGGCCCCGGACCTGGTTCAAATCGGCGGCATTCAGCCCAACATGCTTCTCGGCATGTTCCTCGGCGCGGAGTTCAAGCCGTGCGACGATCGGGACGCCGACATCGTACCTGGTTGTCTCACGAACGCAGGGCCTTCGGATCTGCCCGCCGTCGAGAGACTGCTGGAGCACGATCTGGTGCGGCTGTTCGATCGCCAGATCGCGCGGGTCCGCAAGGAATCGAGAGGGAGGCTCCGTCCCGTGCCGCCGTTCTTCTGGGATGCCTCGGGCCGCGCCGCCGTTCACGGAGTGTTAACCACGGCCCACAAGCTCTGCGGCGAAACGATCTTCATCGACATGATGACCGAGCCGCACAAGTGCGGACAAATCATGGAATGGATCGCCGAGGCGTACGTGACCCTGTGTCGGCATTTCGCCAAAATGGCCGATTGGCCTATAACGGACGTACACGTTGGGGAATGCTCGGCCTGCATGGTGAGCCCGGCCCTGATCGAACAGTTCGTCGTCCCCGCAACGTCCGCAGTCGCTCGGGCGCTCGGACCCGTCCGGTTCCATTCTTGCGGAAACAGCACTCATCTGCTCGAAGCGTTCGCCGGGATCGAACACCTGCATTCGCTGGACGTGGGCGGCGAGACCTCGCTGCGTCGGGCACGTGAGATCTTCGGGCCGCAGATGCCCATCAGCATCGCTCCGGTGCCGCGTGACATGTCCGCAGAGAGCACGAAGCCGATATTGGACTGGGCCCGACACGTCCTTGAGGAGAATGCAGGTGGGCGACTCGGGTTCGTGTACCACGTCGAACCCGACTACAGGATCGAAACGATCCGCGCGTTGTCGGATTTTTTGAGGCAGCAAAACGACTTCAAGGACCTTTGATTCTGTCGCCGACCGGGCGAAAAACGGATATAATCCCGATCGACAGGAATCTCGATTTCACTCGGAACAACCAAGGGAGGATACGGCAATGCCGCAGGGCAGGCACATGTCACGACGCGATTTCATCCGGCGAATCACCGCGACCGGCACAGCCGGCGCGGCCGTCCCCTACTTCATCCCCGCCGGCGTGCTGGCCAGAGAGGGCCGGCCGGGGGCCAACGATAAGATTAGCCTCGGTCTCATCGGCTGCGGCGGGATGGGCCGCAGCAATCTCAAGGCTTGCGCCGGCAGGCCGGACGTGGTTGTCACGGGGGCGTGCGACATCTGGAAGACACGCCGGGATGCGGTCGTCGCTGGATATCCAAACACGGCCAAGCCATATCACGACTATCGCGAGATGCTCGCCGCCAAAGATATCGACGCGGTGATCATCGCTGCGCCGCCCCACTGGCACTGCCGCATGGCGGTCGATGCCTGTGAAGCCGGCAAAGACGTGTATCTGCAAAAGCCCATGACGATTCATGTCGCGGAGAGTTTCGCCGTCCGCAACGCCGTGCGCCGACACAAGCGGGTCTGCCAGATCGGCACGCAGATTCACGCCGGCGAAAACTATCGACGGGTGGTTGAATACCTTCGCTCGGGCAAGCTGGGACCGATCAGCGTCGCACGGACCTTCAACGTGATGAACCAGGGTCCCGAGGGCATCGGCAGCGCGGCGAACGGCGAGCCGCCGGCGGATATCGACTGGGAGCTTTGGGTGGGTCCAGGCCCGATGCGGCCGTACAATCCCCTGCTCGTGCAGGACGCCTATCACAACTGCTCCTTCATGGCCTTCAGCGGCGGCTGGACGCCCGGCATGGCCCCGCACATCATCGATCTGCCGGTCTGGGCCTTGGACCTCGGCTATCCCGAAAGCACCTACTGCTCGGGCGGTCGTTACGTCATCAACGATACCGGGGACGCGCCGGACGTGCAGGAAGTCTTGTGGCAGTACGGCGATTTCACGATGACGTGGATGATGTCGCTGGTGAACAGCTTTGGGTTCGATTTCGGACGCGGCGAGCCGGCCCGGCGGTTGGGAATCTACTTCCACGGCACGAACGGCACACTGTATGCGGACTATGGCATGCACCAGGTGGTGCCGGAGGGCGAGCGGCTGAACGACAGCGGGCCGCCGGCCAAGTCGATCCCGGCTTCCCCCGGCCACGAGTACGAATGGCTCGATTGTATCCGGACTCGCAAGCAGCCGAGCTGCAATCCGGACTATCACTGCAAGATCGACGTGCCGATCGGCCTGGCCAATCTCTCGATGAAGCTGGGCCGGGCGATCCGGTTCGATCCGGCCAACGAGCGAATCCTCGACGATCAAGCCGCTCGCATGGCCGTCCCCAAGTACCGCGCCCCCTGGAAATTCCCTACGGACTATATCTGATTCAAAGCCGTTATTGAGGAGCATCCGACATGTCAAAGCATAGAGCAATCGCTGCGAGTTCCGCATGGATCGTCCTGCTCATCGCCGCAAGCACCGTTGCATCGGACTGGCCCACGTACCGGCACGATATCGCGCGTACCGGCTGCACCGAGGAATCGTTAGACGCGCCACTCGCGCTGCAGTGGGTCCACGTCTCGGCGCAGCCCAGATGCGCCTGGTCCGCTCCGGCGACCCGTCCTCGAGAAGGTGTCCTCATGCGTAACCGCGTGGATTTCGATGATGCCTTTCAGGTGGCGGTCGCCGGTCCACGTCTCTATTTCGGCTCTTCGGCCGACGACATGGTGTACGCGTTATCGTGCGAAACGGGCCGGGAGGTCTGGTCCTTCTGCACCGGCGGGCCCGTTCGACTCGCGCCGAGCCTCTGGAACGATCGCGTCTTCGTCGGCTCCGACGACGGCCACGCGTATTGCCTGCGCGCCGATACCGGCGAGCTCATCTGGACAAAGCGAGCGGGGCCGAGCGACGAGCGGCTCCTCGGCAACGGGAGGATGATCTCCCGCTGGCCGATCCGGACGGGCGTATTGATCGACGACGGGACGGCCTGTTTCGGCGCGGGCGTCTTTCCACACGAGGACGTTTACCTCATGGCCGTGCGAGCCGACGACGGGAGCATCGTCTGGCGAAACAGCACGATCAGCCAGGCCAATGCGTACCAGAACGACCTGTCCCCGCAGGGTTACCTGCTTGCGACGGCTACGCGATTGTTCGTGCCCTCCGGTCGGGCGCTGCCTGTCGGCTTCGACCGATCCACCGGGCGTCTCGCGTTCGACCGCAAGTACGGCTGGAGAGGGCAAGAAGCCGGCGGCATCATCGGAGGGACCTACGCGCTGCTGGCGGACAGCCAGATCTACACCGGCACCCAGGAACACATGCTGACCCTCGACCAGAAAACCGGCCGGGCAGGCTTCGCATGGTTTCCCGGCAGACGGCTGACGGTCTCCGGAAACATGGCTTATATGGCCACGGGTCGTGAGATCATCGCAGTAGACCGCTCGGCCTACGCCGAGGCAAGCCGGACCAGGAACGCCCTCGAATACAAAGCCAAGTCTCTTCGAAGTCAGACCGGCCAGGCGACCGGAGACAAACGCAAAGCCGTTGAGGAACAACTCGAAACCACCACCCGGCAACTGGAGCAGCACAATCGGGAGAAGGTCGATCCGGCCGTCAAGTGGCATGTGGCATGCCCGCACGATGGCGAATTGATTGTCTGTGCGAATGTTGTCGTGGCGGGCGGTCAGGACGAAGTCTGCGCGTTCGAACGAGACAGTGGCCGCATCGTCTGGAAGGCTGAGGTCGACGGCAAGGCGCGAGGTCTGGCCGTTGCAGACGGCCGCCTGTACGTGAGCACCGACAAAGGAGGGATCTACTGCTTTGCCCCACAGAGCAAGACCGATAGCGACTCCGAAGCCGTCAGGCATAGCCGGATTCCGACGGCCGACCCGTACCCCGAAGACGAGCTCACGCCTGTTTATCGTGCGGCCGCCGAAACCATTGTCATGGAGAGCGGCGTAACGAAAGGTTACTGCCTTGTCCTCGGCGCCGAACAGGGCCGGCTGGCTTTCGAGTTGGCCAGAGCAACGGAGCTGCACGTCATCGGCGTGGAGCCGGACTCGTTGAAGGTGCAGGCGGCGCGGGCCGCTCTCCATGCGGCCGGGATGTACGGCTCGCGGGTCGTCATCGATCAAGGCGACCTATCCGACCTGCCCTACTCCAACTACTTCGCGAACTTGATTGTCTCCGACAGGGCGCTGCTCGACGGGAAGCTGCCGCCGGAGCCCGGCCGATTGGCCAGGCATCTGAAGCCCTGCGGCGGCACGATATGCCTGGGAATGCCGGCCGGGAGGCTCGCCGGGCGAGACATGCCATCCACGGACGAGCTGAACAACTGGCTCGACAAGCTGCGCTTGGGTCACGGCCGCATCCGCGAGACGAACGGACGGTGGGCGATTTTGCAGCGCGGGCCCCTGCCCGGCGCCGGCCAATGGACGCACCAGTACGCCAACGCCGCCAACACGGCGTGCAGCAACGACCGAATCCTGGGCGGGTCGCTCGGTCTGCTCTGGTTCGGCGAGCCGGGCTCGGCGCCCATGGTCAACCGGCACGATGCCGCCGCCGCCCCGCTGGCAGTGAACGGCAGACTATTCATCCAGGGCGAAAACGTCGTCATGGCCTACGACTCGTACAACGGCGCGATGTTGTGGCAGCGCCAGATCGCCGGCGCCATGCGAACGCGGCTGAAAAGGACCGAGTGCGGCAACCTGGCCGCCTCCGACGACAGCTTCTTTGTGGCCGTCGCCGACCGATGCCTGCGGCTCGATGCGGAAACGGGTAAGACACGCGCTGTCTACCCAATGCCCATTGCGGGCGACGACAAGACAGGCCAGTGGGGATTCCTCGCCTACGCCGACGGCATCCTGTACGGCAGCACGATGCGGCGCGCGGGCGTATCCGACCGCGTCTTCGCCATCGACACCGACGACGGAGAAGTCCTCTGGCAATATGCCGGCAGCAATATCGTCAATCTGACGATCGCGATTGGCGACGGGTGGATGTTCTTCATCGACAGCTCGCTTACGCCGCAGCAGCGCGAGGCCTTCGTCCGGCAGGGCAAGTCACGATGGGCCCACCTGGTGGGCGAGGAGGCCAGAAAGGCGGAAGAAGACGTCAAGAAGATCGACGCACGCAGGGCCGTGGCCCTCGACGCGAGGACCGGAGGCAGACTTTGGGAAACGCCCGTCGATGTCACCGACTGCAGCGGCATCGGCATCGGAGGCGGCGAACTCACCGCCATGTATCGCGACGGCGTCCTCGTCCTGTGCGGGGCCAATGCCAACGGCCACTACTGGAGGCAGTTCCTTTCCGGGCAGTTCTCCGAGCGGCGTCTGGTCGCTCTGGCCGCGAGGACCGGCGAGACGCTGTGGGCCCGCGACGCCAACTACCGCCATCGCCCCGTGATTGTGGGCGATACGATCGTCGCGGAGCCGTGGGGCTTCGATCTCAAGACCGGCGCCCAGCAGAATCGGCGTCACCCCATCAGCGGCGACGACACTGCCTGGCAGTTCCTCCGGCCCGGACATCACTGCGGTGCGATTTCCGCCTGCCCACAAATGCTTCTCATGCGTTCGGGCTTCACGGCCTACTACGATCTCCTCGACGACAGCGGCATCCGCCACTTCGCCGGACAAAGGCCCGGCTGCTGGATCAATGCCATCGCCGCCGACGGGCTCGCTCTCATCCCGGAAGCCAGCGCCGGCTGCTTGTGCCTGTTTCCCATCACCTGCTCGCTCGCCCTCGAACCACGCCCGGATCACTACCGATGGGGCATTTATAGCGCGGGCGGCGCCAACACGCCCGTCCGCCGTCTGGCCATCAATTTCGGTGCGCCCGGCGATATGCGCGATCCGCAGGGGACATTATGGCTGGCATACCCTCGTCCGGCTCTGCCCGCCGACAGAAAAGCCATGGGCCTGGCGCTCGACGTGCAAGTGAAGTTCCCGTCGGGGGGCGGCTACGCGACTCTTGATAACGGCTCGGAGCCGACCGGCGCGCCCGACCGGCGGTGGATACAGTATTCTTATGCGAGATGCCTGCAAGGATGCACCGTCCCGCTGCGGGGCGACGGAGACGGCCCGGGTAATTACACCGTCCGGCTGTATTTCCCGCCGCCCGCGGACTCTGAATCGGGCCACACCGCGTTCGATATCAAGCTCCAAGGCAACACTGTGGCCGCCGGCTTCGATCCCGCCCAGGCCGCCAGAGACGATCGAGGCTGCCTATCGCTCGAATTCTCCGGCGTACGCGTGGAGCGAGATCTCGATCTTGAATTGATCCCCCGGGGCGACGCGGACACACCTTCAGGCTCTGCCCCCGCGCTCTGCGGCATGGAGGTGTTCGCCGCAGGCAGGTTCGCAGTAGAATCCGAGGCCGCAGGCCCGCGTGTGACAACGGCCGAACGCTGGGTGCCGTGACGCTTCCATCGCTCCGCGGCGGAAACCGACTAATAGAGTAAGATGATCCTGTTTTGATGAAGTGACATCGACGATGAGGCTATGGCTGTTGATCTTGATTCTGGCCGGCGCCGTCGAGGCGTCCGGCGACACACTCACGTGGGAATTCGACACCGACCGGGACATAGGCGCGTGGCAGCCCAATGGCCACCTGACAGATGTCACGATGGCTAACGGTGTGCTAACGGCCCGGGCAACCGGCGCCGACCCGTTTCTTCTGTGTCGCGATGTCACCATCGAGGCGCGGCCCTGGCAGTACGTGGTTCTCAGAATGAAGGCAAGCCGCGAGGGGATCGGCGAGTTGTTCTGGTCGGGACAGCTCGAAGGCAAGTACGGCGGCCTGACCGAGCAAAAGAAGCTGCGCTTCTCGGTCCGCGGCGGCAGTGAATGGCACGAGATTGTGCTGTTTCCCTTCTGGCACACGGAAGGAACCATCCGTCAGCTTCGCCTGGACGTGTACGAAGGCGCGGATTTCGAGATCGACTCGATCCGCATCCTGGAATGGGGTCGCGGGCAACCGCCGAGCACTGGCTGCGTCTGGACGCTCGGCGATGAAGCAAGCGGGTGGCAGGTTCACCCGATCGCCGCCGATCGATTCGCGCCGCCCGTCGATATCGACGTAGCCGACAAGACGTGGGTCGCGATGGAACTGGCCTCGGACACCGAAGGTGTGGCCGCGGTGTTGTGGGCCCGTGAAGATGCACCCGGCATACAGAGTGAGGAGTTTCTCATCCGGGGCGACGGCAAGCAACGTGTCTACAACATCCGGATGGCCGGTGTCGCCGGCTGGCGCGGGCGCATCGTTGCTTTCGGCATCCGGTCGCCGGAAGGGACGGACATCCGGCTCGACTCCGTCCGGATTGGGACCGAGTCGTTTGGCCCGGGCGAACTGGAGGTTAGCTACTTCGGCTTTGAGGATGGCGTGAACCGTGCGGGCAGGCCGTGCAGGCTCATCGCCCAAGTCACGAACCTTGGCGGTCGCACATTGGGCATCCGCGCGGTCCACCTGAACGCCGAGCGCGAATTACAGATTCTCTCGCAGCCCGTCATGCCCGGACACGAAGGCATCGAGCATGGGGACTACGCCATGTTCGCATGGGAGATCGAGGCGCCAAAGCCCGGTGCATATCCCGTCCATCTGTCGTTCAGCGGCAAAGGCAACATGCCGCCGGATCGCGAAGCGGTCCTCGAATTCAGCGAGGCCCCTGCCGTCGGACGTGCAACGTATGTCCCCGAGCCCAGGCCTGTACAAACGGACATCGAGCTTTGCGCATTCTATTTCCCCGGCTGGGAAGCCGACGGCAAATGGGATTGCATCCGCCGCGTCGCGCCCATCCGAAAGCCCCTGCTGGGCTATTACGACGAGTCGAATCCCGAATGCGTCGATTGGCAGATCAAGTGGGCGGTCGAGAACGGCATCTCCTGCTTCCTCGTCGATTGGTACTGGGTCCAGGGCCGTCAGCAGCTCACGCACTGGTTCGACGCCTACCGAAAGGCGCGATACCGGAACTACCTCAAGGTAGCAGTGATGTGGGCCAACCACAACCCGCCCAACACGCACTCGGTCGACGACTGGCTCAAGGTCGCCAAACACTGGATCGACGAGTACTTCTGCCTGGAGAGTTACTACCGCCTCGATGACATGCCGGTCGTGATCATCTGGGACCCAAGGGGCATTCGCGACGATCTCGGCGGCTCGGAGGTTGTGAAGCAGGCTTTCGCGCAATCCCAGGACATGGCAAAAGCGGCGGGATTCAAAGGGATCACGCTGATCGCCATGGGCCACGATTTCTCCGCAAGTCACGTCGAGGCCCTGCTGCGGGAGGGCTACCATGGGATCACCAACTACCATGAATGGGGCCCGAAGATTGATGCGGGCGTCTCCCGGAAGCGATTCAGCTTTGAAGACGTCGTGCGGGACAGCCCCACGGCCTGGCGGACAAAAGACAACGTGGCGGGCGACCTGGCGTACTACCCTCTCGTGGATACCGGATGGGACAGCCGGCCCTGGCACGGTCACAAGGCGATGGCCATTGAAGGCCGGACGCCGGAACGATTCGAGGAACTGCTGCGTCAGGCAAGGTCCTTCTGCCGGCAGCACAACAAGCCCGTGCTGATCTTCGGCCCCGTAAATGAATGGGGCGAGGGCAGCTATATCGAGCCCTGCACGGAGTTCGGCTTCGATATGCTCGAGGCCGTTCGCAGGGCCTTCGCGGAAGGTCCGGCGGAAAGCTGGCCGGTGAATTTGTCGCCCGCCGACGTGGGCCTCGGACCCTACGATTTCTCCGAGAATCCGTGACGGACGAAACCGAACAGACATTGCGCTTTGGGAGACTGGGACATATGAGATGGACACAAGCGTTCTGCACCACGTTGCTTGCTTTGTGGTTCTTCATTCAGGCAGCGGCGGCGGCTCCCGCGCTCTACGTGGGCTGGTCCACGATCGATATCACGCCGGATAAGCCGGTCGCCCTGGTCGGGCAATTGCACAAGCGGATCTCCACGAGCGTCCGCGACCCGCTGACCGCCACGGCCCTGGCCCTGGAGACGCGCGGAGAAGACGGGGCCCGGGAGCAGGCCATCCTGATATCGTGCGACGTGATTTACACCAGACAAGCGATCCAGGACCGACTCCGCAAGGTCGTCAAATCGAGGCTCGGTGACTTCGCCGTCGAGAAGCTGTTGCTCAACGCCACGCACACGCACACCGCCCCCGGGTTCCTCGACGACGCCTTCGGCGACCTGTACGACGTCAGCCAGGACGAAGGAGTCATGAAAGCCTCGGAGTACGCTGACTTCTTCATCGAGCGGGTGGCGAAGGCCGCCGTGGAGGCGTGGCGGAATCGCCGGCCGGGCGGCATGAGCTGGGCCCTGGGCCACGCCGTCGTGGGCAGGAATCGCCGGGCGTGCTACTTCGATGGCTCGGCCGCCATGTACGGCGGGACCAACCGCCCCGACTTCGCCAATATCGAAGGCTACGAAGATCATGGCGTGGAAATGCTCTTCTTCTGGGATCGCGAGCAAACGCCGACCGGAATCGTGATCAACGTGGCATGCCCCGCCCAGGAAACCGAAGGACTGAACGTGATCTCGGCCGACTTCTGGCATGATGTGAGAACGGAAGTCCGGAAGAGACTGTCAAAAGACATCTCCATCCTACCGCAGTGTGCGGCGGCGGGAGATATCTCTCCTCATCTGCTCTTCGGCGGACGCGCGGAGAAAGCCATGCGACAGAGACGCGGCCTGTCCACGCGGCAGGAGATCGCCCGCCGCATCGCCGACGCCGTCGACGACGTTCTTCCCTTCGCGAAAGAAGGCGTACAAACAAGCCCGATCTTCAGGCACGCAGTCGTCGAGGTCAATCTTCCCCCGCAGGAGCCTTCGGTCCCGCCCTTCTGCACGACGGATGGAATCGCTCCCATCGAGTTCCACGCGATTCGTCTCGGCGACGTGGCCCTGGCGACGAATCCATTCGAGCTCTATCTCGATTACGGGACTCGAATAGAAGCGAGAAGCCCGGCGATTCTGACCCTCCTGGTCCAGTTGTCCTGCCGGTACTGCGGCTACCTGCCGACGGCCGCGGCCGTTCAAGGCGGCGGCTACAGCGCGGACAAGTTCATCGTCGGCCCCAAGGGAGGGCAGGTCCTCGTCGACGAAACCGTTCGGCGACTGAATGCCCTGTGGAAGTAAGCCGGAGAATGCACAGGCCGCGTGTCATGGCTACGCGCGCGTAAGCATGGCACCCGCGACCGTTTCCGATTTCGAGTTCTTTCCCAGTTGCGTGCAGGTCCTATGTTACGTTCAGGCCGCGCAGCTCCTTGTCCCACGGGCTGCGATACGGGCGCGTGAGCATCGCGTTAGCCTTTGGATCGCCGACGATCTGCTCGGTCTTGGGGTCCCACGTGACCTTGCGTCCCACGTGCAGTGAGATATTCGCAAGGTGGCACGTCGTCGCCACCTCATGCGCGCTGGCGATGTCGGCGATGGGCTGTCGGCGCGAGCGAATGCAGTCCAGGAAGTTCCGCGCGTGCAGGACGTAATCCCGCATGCCGTCGCCGGTATCGTCCTTTTCCTTCTCGGTCCAGGACTGGTCCTTCGGCTCAGGCACGAGCTGTGGCCCACCTGGAGGATGCCCGCCGAGAATCCCGGCCATCCTGTTGAAGGGATTGACCTTGCGATCCGGGAAGACCTCGTAGCCGCCCCGGCCGACCGACATCATGCCGCGGGTCCCGTAGAAAACAACGCCGCCCATCCCGAGCCCCGTGCGCCCGCGTGAGGCCTCGCGATACTGGCAGATGCCGGTGAAGCCGGGATAGTCGATCAAGACATCCTGGTTGTCCGGCGTCTCCATGTTGTCCTTCAGGTAGAACCGTCCGCCCGTGCTGTAGACCGACTTCGGCGCGCTGGCGCCCGTGAACCACTGTACGATATCGAGCGAGTGCTGGCCCAGGTTGGTCATCTGCCCGCCGGCGTAGTCCCAGATCCAGCGGAAATGGTAGATCGCCCGATTGGGATTGTACGCTCGCGCCGGGGCGGGTCCCAGCCACATGTCCCAGTCCAACTCCTTGGGCGGGTCCTGGTCCGGCGGATTCCCGAATCCGGGCATGAGATTGCGGCAGTAGGTGTCCTGCGCCGCGATGATCTCGCCGAGCTTGCCCTCCCGGATGAACTCGCGGGCGCGCTGAAAGTTCGGCCCGGAGCGGTTCTGCGTACCGACCTGAACGACGCGTTTGTATCGCTTCGCGACGTCGATCATCCATCGCCCCTCGCGCACAAACAGCGTCAGCGGCTTCTCCACGTACACGTCCTTGCCCGCGGCACAGGCGAGCATCGTGAGCATCGCGTGCCAGTGATCGGTCGTGGATATGACCACGGCGTCGATGTCCTTATTGTCTAACAGCCGGCGGAAGTCACGGCACTTCATGACGTTGCCCCCGACGATCTGGGCGCCGAACTCCGCACGCGGATCGTACACGTCGCAGATACCGAGGACCGAGGCGTCGGGCTGCTTCGCGAAGTTGCGCGTGTGAATCTGCCCCATCAGACCGACGCCGATCATCCCGATGCCGATCCGATCGTTGGCGCCGGAAACGCGGGACCAGGAAGCCGCCGTCAAAGCGGTCGCCGCACCGGTCTTCATGAACGTGCGGCGCGTAAGCGTTCGAGTCTGCTGTTTCTCAGGTCGTTTCATGGGCGTTTCTCCTTCAGACATGGGATGGTTTGCGGGCCCTCGGGCAGCACGCAGATGGAGGCGTCCGGGCCGAACGATTGCAGCAGTCGCTCGACTGTCCCTGCGATACTCCGGCACGGCTTGAGCATGGCCCGTCTGATCTCCTCGTCGGTCAAATTATGGCTGAACAAGTATACATCGGTCTTCGCGCAGATGGAAGCATGAATCTGGGCCTGCCAGCAATCGTGCCCGCCTCGGGCTCGGATGCGCTCCAACAGCGCGGCGGGACCGTCGGCCTCGAAGAGAAGCTTCTTGTACTGCCCGTGGTCGGGGATTCCGTCCCAGCAGTCGGCGGCAAGAATGATGGCTCCGCCGTCCTTCACGAT
>CBFDBY010000145.1:0-14690 GCA_965603165.1 uncultured Phycisphaerae bacterium | reverse complement strand
ACAACATCGAAGCCGGGGAGACCATCTGGCAGACCTGGAGCGATGGCCTCGAGAATGCCCAACGCGGCGGCTCCCAGGTCGGATACAATGAGGCCCCCTTTGCGGAGCCGAACATCGTCTACGCGGGCAAGCAGTCGATGCCCATGCAATACGACAACACGACGCAGCCGTACTACTCCGAAGCCGCGCTCACGTGGGATACGCCGCAGGATTGGACCGCTGACGGCATCGACACGTTGTTCGTGCACTTCCGCGGCAGCCCGACCCTGTTTCTTGAGAGCGCGGACGGCGCAATCACGATGAGCGGCGCCGGCGAGGATATCTGGAACAACGCGGACCAGTTTACGTTCGCTTACAAGCCGCTGAGCGGGAACGGCTCGGTCGTGGTTCGCGTCGATAGCCTCCAGAACACCAGTGTCTGGGCAAAGGCCGGCGTGATGGTTCGTGACAGTCTGGACGCGGGCGCCAAGAACGCCATGGCGTATGTCACGCCGGACGGTCGGGTCGGCTGGCAGTTCCGCGAGCTTATTTCCGGGACCTCCGACAGCACGCGCAGCGAGCCCGCCGAGATCACGCTGCCTCACTGGGTCCGGCTGACCCGCACGGGCAATGTGATCAAGGCCGAGCATTCCAGCGACGGCGCCAACTGGCAGCCCATGGTCGAGGCGGCCAGCCCGGGCGAGCCGACCGAGCGGGAGATTCCGATGAACTCTACCGTGTACGTCGGGCTGGCCCTGACCAGCCATAGCGCGGGCGTCGTCAATACCGCCGAGTTCTCCAGCGCGGCAGCCCCCGGCAATGCGTCGTGGCAGGTCACCCAGATCGGCGTCGATCAGTTGTTCAACGACCGTGCGGATCTGTACGTCGTACTCGAAGACAGCGGCGGCCGGAGTAAACTCGTCAAGCATCCGGACCCGGACGCCCTCTTACAGCAGAGCTGGCAGCAGTGGGCGATCTCGCTGGCCGACTTTGCCGACGCCGGCGTCAGGCTCAACGCGATCGAGACGATCTACATTGGTGCGGGCGACCGGACGAATCCCGTTGCGGATGGTGCGGGCCGGCTCTACATCGATGAGATTGGTGTCGGTCATCCCGGGCTCCAGGACCCGGGGGCCAGCGGCCTGGTCGTCTATTGTCCCCTGGAGAACGACGTCAACGATCTGTCCGGCAACGGCAATGACGGCACGCTGGCCGGCGACCCGAACTTCCCCGCGGCCTTCATCGACGGGGCGGTCGGCGCCGCCATGCTGTTCGACGGGGCCTCCGGGCACGAGCACGTCGATCTGGGCACCTTCAATCCGACGGCAGCTACGGGGCAGCTCTCGGTATCCTTGTGGGCCAAGTGGGACGGCTTGAGCGGTCAGTGGCAAGGCCTGATCGGCAAACGTGACTCCTGGGCGGCCGACAACATGATGTGGGATATCGAGGCCAACCGTGACACGGGTATCCTGCGGTTCGGACGCAACGGCAGTACCGTCGGTACGGGCGATGCGGTGCTGCCGGAGGGCCAGTGGGAGCACGTCGCGGTGACCTTCGACGGCGCACGGGTGGAGATCTTCGTGGCCGGCGAGCTGCGCGGTTCCGGCGATACCTTCAGCTTCGGCACCGATACCGAGGCCAACGTGCAGTTCGGCTGCGGCCAGGTCAACGGCGGCAACCCGTTCAACGGCGCACTCGATGAGGTTCGGATCTACAACCGCGTTTTGTCCGAATTCGAACTCAGATACCTCGCCGGCAAGTGAAATCCGCTATCGAGGTTTGTGTAAACACGTAGGGGCCTGCATCGTTTCGTGCGGGCCCTTTTCTTGTATGCCGCGCAAAGAGGTGATGCACTTTGCGCCGGCGAGCACGGCCCTGCGGTTTCACTGGTTCCGGTGCAGGATCTTCGCGCCCTCGAAGCCGTTGAATCTCGTCGACGAGGCGATGCTGTAGGCGCCGATGTTTTCCGTGTAGAGGTAGTCGCCGATCTGCAGGTCGGCGGGGAGCTGTTGCGACAGCGAGACCTTGTCGAAGCTGTCGCAGGTTGGCCCGACGACGGCACAGACTTCCGTCGGCCCGGCCTTGTACGCGTGGAAATTGGGGATCCAGTGATCGTACACGACGCCGGAGAAGGTGTGGTAGACGCCGTCGTTGATGTAGTAGAAGATCTTCCCGTCGCGCCGCGCCTTGCCCACAATCTCCGAGACGAGGACCGCGGCGGTGGCCGCGATGAATCGGCCCGGCTCGGCGATGAGCTCCACGTCCTCGGGGAAGAGTCTCTCGCATTCGGCGTTGATCACCGCCGCGAGTTTCTCAAACCGCGGCACGCGCGAATCGTAGGGGACGGGAAAGCCGCCGCCGATATCCACGATGTTGACGTGGTGACCCTTCCGGCGCGCGTCATGGAAGATCTGGGATGCGATATCGAGTGCCCCCGTGTAGTTGTCGAACGTCGTGCACTGGCTGCCGACGTGGAAGCTCAGCCCTTCGACCACCAGCCCCAGGTCGAACGCCTGCTGGATCAGCCCGGCGGCGTCGCCCGGCTCGGCCCCGAACTTCGAGCTCATTTCCACCTGGGAGCCGATATCCGGGACCTTCAGCCGCAGGACCACGCCGGCCGTGTCGCAATGTTCCTTGATCTTCTTCAGTTCGTCCGCGTTGTCGTAGGTGACGAGCGGTTTGTACCGCCGGATCTTGCGCAGCGTCTCTGCGTCCTTGATGGTGTTCGAGAAGATGATCTTGTCCCAGACGTAGAAGTCTTTGTCCTTCTCCTCGAAGCGCCGAATGTATTCGTAGACCTGCATGAACTCGTTGTACGAGGCGACGTCGAAGCTCGCGCCCTCGTGGAAGAGTGTCCGGACGATCTCCTGATTGGAGTTGGCCTTCACGGCGTAGTACGCCTGGACGCGCGGCAGGTGGCGCTTGAACGTGCGATAGTTCTCCCGGATCACATCGTGGTCGATGATGAACAGGGGAGTTCCGTGCTCCTGGGCGAGCTTCAGAGATTCTTCCTTCATATTCTTCGATTCCCCCTCAGACGCTGAGTTTCCTGATCAGCCCCTTGAGTGTCTCGACTTCCTTGTTGTTCTCGAGATAGGACCGAATGAGCTTCTCGTGCAGTTCGTCGCCGCGGTCGTAGAGTCGCTTGAGCTTCTTTGGCTGCGCCGACTGGATGACGTAGGCGGCCATCATGGGCAGGGCCGCCGTGACGTCGAGGTAGGCCGTGACGGTCTCCTCCAGCTTCGTCGGATCGATCTTGCCCCAGCTCGCGGCCTCGCTCGGGGGCGCGCCGGAGAGCCCGCCGGTGTCGGGCCGGGCGTCCGTCACGTTGATGTCGTAATCCTGGCCGACTTCCGGGATCATCAGGACTTCCTGAATCTGCGGCTCCGTCTGCAGCATGAAGTTCTTCGGACTTCCGCCGCCGATCAGGATGACGGCCGTCTTGCCCCGCTCGTATTTCTTGGCGTTCAGGATGATGGCCGTCGAGTCGTTGACGTCGATGCTCGGATTGATCTTGAGTTTGAATCGGTCCTGGAGTCCCGCCGCCTCGGCCAAAAGCTCGAGGCCGGCCACGTTCATCCCGATCGTCGAGTCGCCCGGCGACGACGTGAAGACGGGGATGCCGTTGCGATAGGCGGCCGCCAGGACGCTGACCTGGCCCAGGCCGTTCTTGCGCTCGTGCTCGTCGAGGATTTTGCCGAGGTGATGATAGAACTCGCGCGTGCCCATCTCCTTCTGGAATTCCGGCCGGACCAGGATCTGCCGCAGAAGCCGGTCCGTCTCCATCAGCACGTCCTCATAGTCGAACAGAATGTCGTAGATCCGCGTGACGCCCTTGTCCCGCAGGTCCGCGTCGTCCACGGTGTGGCTGCCGCGGAACATCGGCAGATTGAACGCGAAATGCAGGTCGTGATACATGTTCGCGCCGGTGGCGCAGAACCAGTCCACGAATCCGTGATTCATCAGCGGGATGATGGCCGATGGGCCCAGGCCCGCCGGCGTCAGGGCGCCCGCGATGCTCAGGCCGATAGTCACGTCCTCCTGAGAGTACTTGTCGCGCAGCAGATGGCACGCGGCCCTCAGCCGGCCGCCGTTGTAGGCGTCCATGCTGTCGATCAATTGCACGACACTCGTCGTGGGCGAGACCGGCGTCGGGAGAATCCGCTTGCCGCAGAGATACCGCGCCTTTCCAGGACACTGTGGCTTGTCTTTCTTCATCGTCGTATCCGTTCCTTCTCGAAGTTCGATCCGTTCATTCATTGCCGGCGCGTATTCTACTCAACCGTCCGTGCCGTGTGAAGCCGCAAGAGAGGCTCTCCAAGAGTCCGAGGACGCCTTTTCTTGATGTCATTGCCCCCCACAAACCGGCATCGCCGCAGGCCCGCATCCGGCTTATCCATGTGTGAGGTCGCCCCATTGGATGCCGAGCTTGCGGGCGGCGTAGCCGAGCTCCTTGAGGTGGTCGCCGTAGGCCATCATCCAGTGCGAATCGCGGACTTCATTGATGAGCCTGCGCCAGTCGCCCTGGATTTCCACGTCCTGCTGGCTGCGGCAGATCTCGTAGAACGGGTTGCTCTTGACGACACCGGTGAAGCCGAGCCAGCGACCGGTGCTGTACTCGGGATCGATGAAGGTGACCTGCCGACCGACGGGGATATCGACCTTCGGGGCCGCGCCGTATTCCGACTCGTAGTGCGTCAGGATTCGCACCGGCTCGTAGTGCTCACCGTCGAGGCGGCGCGGGGCGCTGCAGTGGGCGCACGTCACGACGCCGTCGTGCGGGAAGGTCGAGTTGTGCAGGAAGACGGGCCGGCCGCTGATGTAGTGCAGCAGGATGCCGGCGGGGATGATGACGAAATCCGACTCGCAGAAGGCCATGAGCCCTTCGTCGTTGAGCAGGCCGAGGGTCAGGCACGGCGTCGTCTGCGCCAGCGGCATGATCGTGCTCATGCAGTTGCGGATCGTGAACGCCGGCGCATCGTGCTCACGCATCAGGTCCTTGAAGACCTTGGACAAGACGAAAGCCTTTACGACGAACTCTTTGTCGGTTGCGAGCGTGGTGTGGGGCAGGGCTAAGTAAGCGTCGGTCCAGCGCTGCGCCGCCGCGACCACGTTGCGGTCCTCATGAGCGGCCCGAATCCGCGGCGCGATCTCATCGTAGGAAACATCGATAATCTGGATTGCGTACTTGTCGCGTGCAACAGCCGGGGCCTCGGGCGAGTACTTGCCCCACGGCCCACCCAATGCGACGATGCGGCTGCCGATGAAGTTCTTCAGCCCATAGAGCGCCCGCAGCCGCCAGAGCAACTCGACGAACTCGTCCACAACGACGTCATCTACGTGCGGGCCGCCGTGATCGAGCCTGGAGTTCTGTCCCGGCTCGGGCCAGCCCGTCTGGAGGTAGCGCGTGCTCAGCGCCTCGTACCAGTAGTAAGCGGGGCCGGAGCGATGGCGAACAAAGACGATCGTGTCGCGGTCCTTCTGGGGCGCGAAGCACGCCTTGAGCAGATCGCCCCCGCCCGAGGCGGCATAGACGACCACTACGTCGTACTGATTTTCGTGCGCGCGTGCGGCCTCGCCGGCAGACTTGACCGTCAGAACCGGACGAACCGTAACCGGAAAGCCTGCCTGCGCAGACAGCGCGTGCAGTTCCTCCGTGATCTTCCGAGCCTCGGCAGCCGCGGCTTCGTCGCTCTGGACGCCGCCCCACGACTTCCACGACGTCGCCGGCCTGGGCTGGGCCACCCGGTACATCAGAACGGGCTGGACGACGAGGGCCTTGCCCGTACATACGAACGGCTTGTTCGCGTCCCATTCGTTGCGGCCGGACTCGCTCGCTGTCGAGGCGTTCAGACCCAGGACGCCGCCGGCGACGCTCGCCGTGGTCAGGCCGATGAATTCCCTGCGATTGAAGTGGCTCGATGACATGGCGATCTCCTGCATTGGCTCCATACTCATCACATGCACGGAGCCAGTCTACCCGAGACGCTCCTGCGCCTCAAGATCGTTGACGGGCGAAGGCCCCCTACGGGAATTGCGAGGGAATGTCCTGCGATTTCATGAATGGGCCGGGGGGCACCACGCTGCCTGAGGTGGTGACGTTCGAGATGCGCGCTTCGGCAGCTCTGGCAATATCATGCGAAGCCACTGCCAGGCCGATGTAGACCGTTTCGTCCATGGGGATCTCTATCTTGGCCGGTCGGTCGGAGGTGTCCAGGACAGCGTGCCACGTAGATCCATCGTCGCCGTGTTCGGCCATGAAGTGGCTGTTCATACGTGTCAGTCGAACCCAATGGGGCAACTGAATAGTGTCCCTGGGTATGCGCAGAGCCGATGTGGAACCGAGCTCCGTGTGCCGATACTGAAAGGATAACCTACCGCTGGGGGTTAGAAGCACCATTGCGTTCTGGCAATCCGGTTCCAGCGTGCTGCGGACCATAACGCCTGCCTTTGTCCACTCGTGTACTTTCTCAATGCTATCGATTCTGGCCGTAACCGAGCCATCACCCTGGAGTTTCTTCCAGGCAAAATGGAAATCGTCGGCCGTTTCCCAAATGTCGGTGCCGATTCCCGTGATTGTGTACGTGTCGGTGCTACTGTCGTACCGGGTGCTGCCGGAGGCTGAGTCCGGACCCATCTGCAGGATGGCAGACGCCTGCTCCGGATAGCCGGATCGACGGAACATCCAGGCGAGCCGCCTGACTGCCGCGGGTTGTCTGCGCACGGCCTGACCGGCAAGAAGTTCCGCCAGCGGCAGAAGTCGGCTGTGCTCGGGTGACAGATGCGAAATGGCGGCGCGTGCGTATACGCTGCATTCGCTATCGGGGTCGGAGGTCCGCTCAAGAGCCTGGGCCATCTCCTGCAAGCAGATGCCGGCTTGATCATGGTCAATCCAGAGAGCGGCGGCAGTCCGCATCAGGTGGTCATAGAGCAAATCCGGATCGGCCTCAAGACGTTGGCCAAAGGAATCCATGATCTCAAGGCAATGTTCGTGCACGTCCACAGGCGCGCCCAGAGCTTGGGACATAGGCTGATCGGGAGGCACATCGGCGATCCAGGTCTCCAGGAAGGGGACGCCAAGCGACACAGCCAGTTGCTCACCATCTGGCGATCGGGACGCCACGGCGGCACAACCATCGAGAATTCTCGACGCGGTGCGAGTACCGAGATCGTAAGCCCATAGGCCCATATCGCTGGACATCCCGTTTCCGACGATTACGGTCCGGCTATCCGCCGTCCAGCGCAACGATGGCGATGCAAAGGTGACCGGTAGTGGTATGGTCCAACTCGCCACCAACTTCCCGGTTTTCAGTTCGGTGATCTGGAGTTCCGGATAGCAGACGATGGCGACATACTGCTCGCTGGGAGAGACAACTGGATCGTTGGCAGGGCAGTTGGAGAGTATTACTTTGACGTCGTCGTCCTTCTCCGGCAAGACAGCGCATAACGACCGCTCCGTGAAATAGTATAACAGCCCGGAAGTCCGGCCCCAATGGGGGTGCTGGCCCTCGGCGACGTAGCGGACTTCTCGGGTATCCATGTCCATCAGCCAGATTTGCGGAGAGTGCTGCGGACTGAGCGGAACGGTCACCATGTCGCGGATGTTCAGAGCGGTCAGACGCTTGATCGGAAGTAGCCGCTGGGCCTTGACAAAAGCGATGTACCGTCCATCGGGAGAGCATTCAGGGTTTCGCCCTGGCGCCGCGAGTAATTCGGTGCGTCCGGTGTCCAGGTCCAGCATTGCTACAGCGCTCCCGAGGCGTACGCCCTGCGTATAGACGAGCTTCCGGCCGTTGGGCGACCATGAGGGATCGCATCCGCGCGGCAGCAGACGCCTGGCCTTGTTGCTGAGCCCGGTGTAGTACTCCTCAGCGGCATACATGAAGCTGAACGGCGGCCGGCGAGGCGGGGCCGTCGCGCCGTGCCACGCGTAGCCGGCATCCAGAGCGTCCAGGACCAGCTTGAATGACAGGCCCCAGAAAACGTATATCGGCTTGACTCCCGTGAACTCGTAGCCGGCTATCCAGCGGCGGTAAGTGTGGAAGAGCTCCTCCGCTCGATCGTATTGGCCGACGGCTGTATATGCCCCGAACAGCTTGTGATTGTAGCTCGCGTTGTTCGGTTCCAGATCCACACACTTGCGAGCCTCTTCGAGGGCCCTTTCATATTGGTGCATGCGAGCATACGTTTCCCTGCGTTCGTCGTAGAATCGGGCCTGGTTGGGACCCAGATGCACCGCGTGGTTGAGCTCACGTAGAGCGTCTTCGCACCGACCCATCTCCCGTAATGCGATAGCTTTCAAGCTGTAGCCCTGTGGACCATTCGGCCGCAAGGTCGTCATGACGTGTGCATCCAGAAGAAGCCTTTCGTAGTCTCTCTGAGCGTGATGGATACATGCCCGGTCGTGCAATGATTCATAGTGTTGGCTGTCAAGCTCCAAGGCTTTGTTCAAGAATCCCAGGGCCGCCTGCATGTCATATGCACCCTGGGCGCGCAGGAAATAGTAGTCGGCCGTGCCGGCAATGAGGGTCTCGGCTTCCCGCTGGTGGCGCCTATAGCGCGGGTAGTATTGATCTGTTGTACCGGGGGCGCGGGGGTCTCCCTCATAGTAGATGCTTGCCAGAAGCAGATGAGCCTGCCCGGCAATCTTGTCAGGCGTGTCCACGAGCTGCTCCAACCGGCGAACGGCTGTTTCCAGGTCTTGCTGACTCAGGAGAATCTTCGCGGAAAGTAGTTGTGCCGAGCGCCCCACGTGGATGCTTGACAGCAGCGGTGCAATCATTCCGTCGGCTTCTGAGAAACGGCCTTCTGCGATCAGGTCTTCCGCCAGAGCCAGGATTCGCTCGTGCTCCAGGGCCGTGGCGTGTACGCGTTCCCTCCGGGCCTGTACCTGAACTCGTACGCCCCAGAGGGAGACAACGAGAATGAGCACAACTGCTCCTGCGGCGGCGATCGTTCTCCGGTGACGACGTGCGAACTTTTGTACACGATACAGAAGAGCGGGTGGCGCGGCACTGACCGGCTGGTCGCTCAGATAGAGGCGGATGTCGGCGGCGAGAGCGTCCACGGTGGCGTAGCGCCGGGTACGGTCTTTGTCCAGGGCCTTGAGCGCGATCCAGTCCAGGTCACCACGGAGCCTACGCTGCAGAGTACGCAGATCCGTTTGGCGCCGACGGGCGGATTCGGCGGATTCCTCCGCCGTGGTCTTGCTCAGCCGCATGCTTGGTGTCTTTGCATCTTCCTCGCAGATGACCTTTCGGATGTGGTCGATGCCCCCGGTGCGGAACGTCTTAGGATCGAACGGCAAAACACCGGTCAGCAGTTCGTACAGTACAATGCCCAGCGAATACACGTCGGTCCGTGTATCGATGTCTTCGTTGCTGGGATCAGCCTGCTCGGGACTCATGTACTCGGGCGTCCCGATGAGTTGCCCCTGTTCGGTATACAGCGTCCGTTCGGTCAGAGGCTGGCTGATCGCGCGGGCCACGCCGAAGTCGATGACCTTGGGAATCATCTCGTGGTCCTGGATCACGACAAGAATGTTCGAGGGCTTCAAGTCCCGGTGGATGATGCCCTTCTGGTGTGCGTGCTGAACGGCCTGGCAGACGTGCAGGAACAGATGCAGACGCTGCTCGATCGTGAGCCTCTGTTTGTCGGAGTGCTGAGTGATGGGGATGCCCCCGACGTGCTCCATGACGAAGTAGGGTCGGCCACTGGGGGCCAGTCCCGCGTCATATACGCGCGCCACATAAGGGTGCTCCATCATGGCCAGCGCCTGTTGTTCCGCTTCGAAGCGGGCCAGCACCCGTTTGGAATCCATTCCAGGCTTGATGATCTTCAAGGCCACGCGTCGGCGGACCGGCTCGGTCTGCTCGGCTAAGTAGACCACGCCCATGCCGCCCTCACCGAGGACCTGCAGGAGCTTGTACCGCCCGATCCGATGGCCGGGTTGCTCCAGAGAACCATCTGCGCCGATGGTTGCGCCGGCCGATGAATCTCCCGGAAGCTGTTCTACGGGAAGGTTCTCCCCACTTGCCGACAGAAGCCGGCCTACCCTCTCGGGCGGCAAGCCAAATATTCGTACCCTGCTCATCGTCGGGTCACCCATGCGAAGACCCATCACACCCCGGGACGTACGCCGCCCGTAGGATACTACCGACGTCCCTCGCCATCCTGCGCGAAATCCGGAAAGAACCGTCGGATCTCCTCGAATTCCTCACGTACCTGCTCGTCGGACGCGACAAGCCGACGCAACTGCCCGTGCAGGGTCGTCTGGAATCGTCGCTTGACCGTGATGATCATGTTGGAGGCGCGGGCGGGATTCTCAATTCCATACCGCTCGCACAGTATCGCAAGAGACGGTGGCGCCGCAGCCTCCAGAATCGGCTGGAGAATGCGGTCGCGAAACAACTGCCAATGTGTGTCCAAGCCGTCCTGACGGCACCCGCGCTCGACCAACTCCAAGGCTTGCTCCAGGAGTGTCGTGACCCAGGCGTAGTTGAAGGAGGCCTCCGCGTCCAGACCGGCCACCGCTGGCGGCAATTCAGATAGGTCCATCGCTTCCAGGGGGGCGACCCTGTCATCCGGGATCCGCTTGCCCGCATTTTGCTTGTCTCGGACGTTGATCAGATACCGGTCGAGGGCCACCAACAGGTAGGAGCGGAACCGACCCTTGGACTGATCCGCTTTCTCGATGAGATGGTGACCGAGCACAATCTCCTGGAAAAAGCCCTGCGTGAGGTCCTTGGCGTCCTCGTTGCCGTAGCCTTTGCGGCGCAGGTAGCAGTAAACAGGTTTCCAGTATCTATCGAGTAGCGGTCCGATCATGGCTTGGCCGGAGCCGGCCTGCTCGACGAGAGACCAGTGCGTGGTAAGGAAGGCCGCCCCGGTGCCGCCCATGTCTGTATAATCACCTCGTCTCATGTCGTGCGCACTGCCCAAGTGGTTCCCCGAGTGATTCGCCACGCGGCGGTCCGACATCGGCCGTTCACGCCAGAAGTACGCACACCAGGGTATCTTCTCAGGCATCATGCGTCAATGCGCTGCCGGGCCCAACCGGTCGGCACGATGGAAAATAGCCCGCTTCGAAAGATTCTGCGCAGGATTGCCGCAAACACCGGTAGCACCTTAGGAAAGGCAAGCCAATCTTGTTTGGAGGACACTACCATGGACAACAGGGTGCTTTATTACATGACGACATGCGTATGGCTTGCGGCTACTCTCGTCATGCACGGAGCAGCACAAGCCGATTTCTACTTCGCCAAGCCCCGGAACCTGGGGCCGACGGTCAACAGTGCATCCGACGAGGCCAGCTCAAGCATCTCGGCCGATGGCCTGAGCCTCTATTTTGCCTCGAATCGACCGGGAGGATCGGGCCAGTACGATCTGTGGGTCAGCAACCGGTCGACCACGAGCGCACCATGGGGACCGGCCGTCAACCTGGGGGACCAGGTGAACTCACCCTACAGCGAAATGGACCCGAGCATCTCCGCAGACGGCCTTTCGCTGTACTTCTCCGATCCCCACAATCAGATGGGTTTCGGCAGCCCCCGGCCGGGTGGTTTCGCCCCGGGCGATGGCGGCAACGTGTGGGTAGTCACGCGACCAACGGTCGACGATCCCTGGAGCGTCCCGGTTAACCTCGGGCCCGACCTCAACAGTCAGAGCTATGACCAAGTCGTACACCCGAGCATCTCCGCTGATGGTCTATCGCTCTACGTGCACGCCTGCGCCAGGGGGATCGGGGTCGCCACGCGCGCCTCCACGGCTGAGCCCTTTGGGACTCCTGAACTGCTGCGGATCCCCGCCGGCCACGCCGGCAACGACTGGTGGCCCGGCATTTCCGCCGACGAGCGTGTACTGTTCGTTACCGTCTGGAGTTGGGCCGCGATGGACTTTGACCTGTGGATGACCACACGCCCGGCGGCGGACGGCGCGTTCGGCTTGATGACGCCGCTGCCCCCCAGGATCAACTACCCTCAAAGCGATGCCATGTGCCCGAGTGTCTCGGCGGATGGATCGTCTCTCTATTTCTGCTCGATGCAGCCGGGAGGGCTGGGAGGTGGAGACTTGTGGGAGGCGCCAATTCTCCCCGTCGTTGACTTCAACGCGGACGAGAGGGTGGACATCCAGGATCTGCTGCGACTGATCGATTCCTGGGGCCAGTATGATCCATCGGTGGATATTGGCCCTGCGCCGTGGGGAGATGGGGTCGTCGATGATCGGGACCTTCAGGTTCTGATGCGCTACTGGGGCCAGGAGATATGGGGTCCGGCTCTTGTCGCCTATTGGAAACTGGACGAGGAGCGGGGAGCCGTTGCAGCCGACAGCGTGGGCGTCAACCATGCTGCTGTGACGGGCGCGGCCCTGTGGCAAGCTGACGGCGGCTGCGTGGACGGCGCGCTGGAGTTCGACGGCACGACCTTCGTCGGGGCTGACTTCGTCCTGAATCCCGGAGAGGGGCCCTTGAGCGTCTTCGCCTGGATCAAAGGCGGGGCGCCGGGGCAAGTCATCGTGTCACAGGCAGGCGGCGCAAACTGGTTGATGGCAGCGCCGGACGGCGCATTGATGACGGAATTGGAGAGTGCCGGTCGAACGCGCAAGCTGCTGGTATCGGCAGAGAATATCACCGACGGGGCGTGGCACCGCGTGGGATTGACCTGGGACGAAGCAACCCGCGTTCTCTACGTGGATGATGTCGAGGTCGCGCGCGACACGCAGACCAGCCTGGCCGAATCGACCGGCGGCCTGAACATCGGCGCCGGCAGCGCCCTCGGCGATGGCACGTTCTGGTCCGGCCTTATCGACGATGTCCGCATCTACAACCGGGCGGTGGAACCGTGATGGAGAAGTAATCGATAGCCTCAGACAGGCCTCTGATCAACCAGCAGCACAGCCATCGGAGGCCATCTGCATTGAAAGGGGCAACAAAATGAAACGTATAGGTGGCCATTGGGTATTCTCTATTGTTCTCTGCATCCTTGTCATCTCGCCCGGCAACCTTGTGGTGCATGCCGATTTCATCTTCGGCACGCCGACGAATCTCGGGCCGACGCTCAATACCTCGGCGCGCGACGAAGAGCCTGGCGTCTCCGCGGATGGCCTGTCGCTCTACTACTGTTCTCTCCGATCCGGCGGGTACGGCAACTATGATCTGTGGGGCGCGGAGAGAGCGACAACGCAAGAGGGTTGGGGCCCTCCGATCAATCTTGGGGCGACTGTCAATAGTTCGTCTCATGACTTCTCCCCCGATATCTCTTCGAACGGATTGTCGCTCTACTTTGGCTCGGACCGGCCCGGCGGATATGGCGGTTATGACATTTGGGTGACGCGACGGGCAACGACCGAACATGCCTGGGGCACACCTGAGAACCTGGGACCATTGGTCAATAGCTCGACGGGCGAGGGATGCCCGGCTATATCCGACGACGGCCTGGAACTGTACTTCTGGTCCGGGCGGCCCAGCGGGCAGGGCGGGGGCGACATCTGGGTGGCCCGACGGACGACGACGGAGGACGATTGGGGGGCGCCGGTGAATCTGGGGGCACTGGTTAACGGTTCGGGGAATGAGTTATGCATGGACGTTGTCGCGGATGGCCTGGTTCTATTCCTCGTCTCGACGCGAGCCGGCGGCTATGGAGGGACCTACGGGGACATATGGATAACGAGACGACCCACGATCACTGATCCATGGGGATCGCCAGTCAACCTTGGGCCCATAGTGAACGGTCCCGCTACAGAGAATGGCCCTTTCTTCGCGGCCGAAGGTTCTACTCTCTATTTCAGCTCCGACCGCCCCGGCGGCAGCGGGGATGCGGACATGTGGCAGGTGACAATCAACCCGATCGTTGATCTCGATCGCAGCGGCCTGATTGACATCGAAGACCTGATCATTCTGATCGAACATTGGGAGCAGGACGATTCGATGTGCGACATTGCTCCGCCGCCATTGGGCGATGGCAGAGTGGATGTGCGCGACCTGGAAACCCTCATGGCATACTGGGGCCAGGAGGTTCCGGATCCCACGCTCGTCGCGCACTGGAAGCTGGATGAGGCCGAAGGGATCATCGCCTTCGATAGCGCCGGCGACAATGACGGTACCGTGGTCGGCGCTCCGCTCTGGCAGCCCAACGGAGGTAGGATCGACGGGGCACTCGATTGTGACGGCATGAACGACTACGTGGAGACGGGATTCGCCATCGACCCAGCCGCTGGTCCCTTCAGCGTCTTTGCGTGGGTCAAAGCCGGTGCGCCGGGGCAAGCTATCCTCTCACAGGCGGGCGGCGCGAACTGGTTGATGACGGCGCCGGACGGCGCATTGATGACGGAACTCAAAGGCGCCGGCCGGACCGGCAAGCCGCTTGCATCGGCGGCGAACATCACGGACGGCGCATGGCACCGCGTGGGATTCGTCTGGGACAGTACGAACCGCATTCTCTATGTGGATGATGTCGAGGTCGCGCGCGACACGCAGACCAGCCTCGCCGCATCGACCGGCGGCTTGCTCATCGGCGCCGACAGCGCCCTCACGCCCGGCGCCTTCTGGTCCGGCCTCATCGACGATGTCCGCATCTATAACAGAGTCGCGACGCCATAGAATGATCTGTCGCTGAACAGGCCCGCCCTGGTGTTCAAGGGAGAAGGCTTGCGTAGCTTGCGTCGTGCTTCGGTCAGCTTGGCTTTCGGTTCGCTCGGCAGAAGTCGGCCATGAG
>CBFDBY010000144.1:0-14795 GCA_965603165.1 uncultured Phycisphaerae bacterium | reverse complement strand
GGCCTCGTCCTGGATGTAGTCCTTGACGGGGTAGCACCGCGCGACCGGGATGAAGAGGATCGCGGAAACGAGCATCGCCCCCCCGAAGAACCAATAATAGTTTGCTCCGACGAGCAGGTTTGACCCGTCCGGCCTTTCAATGACGGCGTTTACACCCGCCGTGAAGGCGTTGCCGAGCGCGATCGATAGCAGGAAGATGCTCATAATGAATGATTTCATCTTCATCGGCGCCTGCGTGTAAGAGAATTCGAGGCCGGTAATGGAAACCATGACCTCACCGGCGGTCAGGAAGATGTACGCGACGAACTGCCACCCGATGCTCGGCTTGGCGCCGGCGGCGATCCGGCCTTCGATCAGGGCCGGGACAACGAAGGACAGGACGCCCACGAACAGGCCGATGCCGATCTTGCGCAGGTCCGTCAGCGCGAAGAAGCGGTTGATGGCCGGATAGATCACGCTGGCGAACAGCGGGATCATGATCAGGATCAGGACGGAATTGAACGCCTGGATCTGGTCCGGCAGCCATGTGATGCCGAGCCACCGCAGGTTCATGTCCTTTGCCTGATTCACCCAGGCCGACTGCGACTGGTCGAAGAGGGACCAGAAGACGGCGATGAACAGGTAGATAATGGACAGCTTCAGAATGGCCCGGAGCCCTTCGCCGCTGAAGGACTCTTTGACGAACGCCGCCCCGCCGCGCGGGACGTGGACGTAGCGCCATTTGCCGATCCAGAAGGCGAAGGTGGCGAGCGCCATCAGGGCGGCCACGACGGCGAACGCCGCCCGTGGGCCGTAGTTGGCGCGAAGCCACGGGCACAGGAACATGGAAATCGCCGCACCGAGGTTGATCGCAAAGTAGAACCAATGGTACACCTTGTTGAGCAGGTGCTTGTTCGTCTGGCCGAACTGGTCGCCGACGTTGGCCGAGACGCAGGGCTTGATGATGCCGGAGCCGATGGCAATCAGAATCAGACCGACTGCCAGCCCGCTTCGCGTCATGTCGAAGAGCAGCCAGAAGAAACCCACGCAGTAGACGAGGGAGAAGAAGAAAATGGTTCGGAATTTGCCCAGCCAGATATCCGAGATCAGCGCGCCGAGCAGCGGCGTGAAGTACACGGCGAACTTGAACCAGTGGAAGTACTCCTGGGCCTGCACGTCGGACATCGGGTCGCGCAGATGCGTGGTCATAAACATCACGAGCACGCCAGTCAGGCCGTAGAAGGCGAAACGCTCGGCGGCCTCGTTCGTGAGGATGTACGGGATGCCGCCGGGCATCTTCGTCGTGGGCAACGGTGTGGTCAGATATTCGCGTTGGGCCATAGTCGATTCCGCATTGCTCCTGGTTCTTCATTTCTGACGTTCAGTACGGCATACGTCGCCTTCCAAGCACGCCATTCACTTCCCTCCTGCCGGCAGCGGCCATGTTATCCATATTGCCGGCCTGCGGCAACCAAAAGTCGGCCTCGCAGGGGCGGCGGCGTGGCAGCCTTGATTCGGCGGGGCAATGCTGTTAGGATGCCCGGCGAATGTCGGTACATTCGTTCGTCGAACGAACGGAGCATTGAAGGTTGATGGGCTTGGCCGGCAGTCGCGTGTGCCCTGCACAGCTTTTTTCACGTGTCGGCCTTGGTTAGGGAGGCATATAAGATGATGAAGCGGTTGAATGTTGCGATCGTGGTGGTTCTGGTTGTGGTGGCGTCGCGCGGGTACGCATTGAGTGAAAAGGAGCAGACGTTGAAGGCATTCATCACGGCACACGTCGAGAAAGTCAAGCCGCTGGAGAAGCAGGCGAACCTGGCCTGGTGGGAGGCTGCCGTCACGGGCGATCCAAGTGCGTACGACCGCTCCAGCGCCCTGACGCTGCAGATCCGCCGGATCTACAGCGACCCCAAGGATTTTTCCTTTCTCAAGGAGCTCAAACAATCCGGGCAGGTTAAGGACCGTCTGCTGGCCCGGCAACTGACGGTGCTCCACAACGCCTACCTGGCCAATCAGATCGAGCCGAAGCTGCTCGAACAGATCGTCGAGTTAGGCACCGAAATCGAGAAGAACTTCAGCATCTTCCGCGGGACGATTGACGGGCGGAAGGTCACCGATAATGAGATCAAGCAAATTCTGAAGGACGAGACGGACTCGGCCATGCGCCACAAGGCCTGGCTGGCGAGCAAGCAGGTTGGCCCGGTCGTTTCCGGCGATTTGCTGCGCCTGATCAAGATGCGCAACCAGGCGGCCCGCCAGCTCGGCTTCGACAACTACCACACGATGGCGCTGGCTACCGGAGAGCAGGATGTTCGGGAGCTGGACGGGATCTTTCGGGAGTTGATTCAGTTGACCGATGCGCCCTTCTCGCGGGTCAAGAAGGACCTGGACCGCGTCCTGGCCGCGAAGTGCGGGGTGGCGGTCGACGAGTTGATGCCGTGGCACTACCACGATCCGTTCTTCCAGGAGACGCCGATGGTCTATGAGCTGGACCTCGACGTCTATTACGAGGACAAGGACGTCAGGGAACTGGCCGAGAAATTCTATACCGGCATCGGCCTGCCGGTCGGCGCGATCCTCGCACAGAGCGACCTGTACGAAAAGGAGGGCAAGAACCCGCACGCATTCTGCACCCATATCGACCGCGAGGGCGACGTGCGGATTCTGTGCAACCTCCAGAACAACGAGACCTGGATGGAGACGATCCTGCACGAGCTGGGTCACGGCGTGTACGACAAGTACCTCGACTTCGACGCGCCGTACCTGCTGCGCTCGCCCGCGCACCCTCTGACCACGGAGGGCATGGCGATGTTCTTCGGCCGGCTCAGCCGCCATCCCGCCTGGATGCAGAAGATGCTCGGCTTGTCCGATGCGCAGCGGGCCGAGATCGAAAAGGTCGGCGCCCGGTACGCCCAGCTCAAGCAGCTCATCTTCGCCCGCTGGGATATGGTTATGTACTTCTTCGAGAAGGAGCTGTACGCCGACCCCGACCAGGACCTCAACAAGCTGTGGTGGGACCTGGTCGAGAAGTACCAGCTCGTGAACCGTCCCCCCGATCGCGACCAGCCGGACTGGGCCGCCAAGATTCACTTCACGGTCGCCCCGTGCTATTACCACAACTACATGCTGGGCGAGCTGTTCGCTTCGCAATTGCACCACCACATCGTGAGCCAGGTGCTCGCCCTCAGGTCGGATAAGGATGTCAGCTACGTCGGCCGGGAGAAGGCCGGGCGCTTCCTGAGGGAGAAGGTCTTCGCGGCCGGCGACCTGTATCCATGGAACGAAATGATCGAGCGCGCCACCGGCGAGCCGCTGACCGCCCGGTACTTCGCGGAGCAATTCGTAAAGTAGCCGTTTGCAGGTTGATTCTGGGAGACACGGATGAACGACAACAACAACGCACCGCAGGAACTCACGATCAAGGTCCTCTTCTTCGGCGTGCTGCTGTCAGTGATCCTCTCGGCGGCGAACGCCTACCTGGGTCTGTTCGCGGGGATGACGGTCTCGGCCGCCATCCCGGCCGCGGTGATCGCGCTGGGGATCATGCGGTTCTTCCGAGGCAGCAGCATTCAGGAGTGCAACTTGATCGGCACGTGCGCATCGGCGGGGGAGTCGCTTGCCGCCGGGGTGATCTTCACGCTCCCGGCCCTCCTGTTGCTGGGTTTTTGGGATCAGTTCAACTACTTCTGGGTTGCGGTCATCGCCGGCTTCGGCGGCCTGCTCGGCGTGCTGTTCACCATCCCCCTGCGACGCGCCCTGATTATAGAACAGAAGCTCCAATTCCCCGAGGGCGTCGCGACGGCCAAGGTGCTGGAGACCGGACGCACGGACGCCTCGGGAATCTGGTATATCGTCAAGGCCGCCGTGGCGGGCGGATTGTTCAAACTCGGCGCCAACGCCGTCGGCCTCTGGCCTGAGGTCATGCAGGGCGCCGTCCGCGCGAAAAGCTCCATCGCGTACTTCGGGTCGAATCTCAGTCCGGCGCTTTTGTCCGTCGGTTACATCGTCGGGCTGAACATCGCCATTCTGATCTTCATCGGCGGCGCCGCCAACTGGCTGGTCACGATTCCGATTGTCGCCGCCCAGGACCAGTGGCCTGCATACCAGCTCGAAAGTGAGGCGGAGAATCCGGATGGCTGGAACGTGTTTACATTGGCCTACGAAGAGATCGATCCGAATGCCCAGAACGTCGAGATGGAAGCGGCCCAGGAGCGCAATGCAAAGATCGAGGCCAAGCTTGGCACCTCGGTCGAAGCACTCGAGTACGCAGGAAGAATCTGGTCCGAACGAACGCGCTACATCGGCGTGGGCGGGATGTTGATCGGTGGCTTATGGACCATCTTTCACATGCGAAAATCGCTGGTCAGCGGAGTGGCCAGCGGCTTGAAGGCTTATCGACAGATCCGGGACGGCAAGGCTGATATCGAGCGGACGGAAAAAGACCTCCCGATGCACTGGATCATCTTTCTGATCATCGGCTCTGTCGTCCCACTATTCCTGGTCTACCAGCATTTCGTTCAGCAGATCCCGATATCGCTCGTGATGGCTCTTGTCATGCTGGTCACCGGTTTTCTCTTTGCGGCGGTGGCGGGGTACATGGCGGGCCTGGTGGGCTCGTCGAACAACCCGATTTCCGGGGTGACCATCTCGACCGTCTTGGTTTCAGCGTTGCTGCTGTGTCTGCTGATGGGCGTGATGGAAATCGGCGGGCCGAAGGAGCTGGGTTTGTGGGCGTGGTGCAAGGCGGTTTTCGCGGCAGGCATGCGCGTGGGGGCCGAGAAGGGTCCGGCCGCGGCGGTCATCATCGGCGCCGTGGTCTGCTGCGCCGCTGCGATTGCCGGCGATGTCATGCAGGACCTCAAGTGCGGCCGTCTCGTCAGGACCACCCCGTGGAAGCAGCAGTTGATGGAGATGTTGGGCACGGCTTCGGCCGCCCTCATCATCGGGCCGGTCCTGATTCTTCTGCAGAACGCTTACGGCTTCGCCGGCATGGAAGGGGCGGGGCCCAAGGCCCTGTCCTCGCCGCAGGCCAACCTCATGGCTTCGGTGGCGAAGGGGGTCTTCCAGGGAGGGCTTCCCTGGATGTACTTCGGTATCGGCATGGCCGTGGCGGTGTTGATCATCGCGCTGGACGTGTACCTGCAGGCGCGGAAGTATCCATTCCGGACGCCGGTGCTGGCGGTCGCGATCGGGTTCTATCTGCCGTTCCAGTTGTCGGTGCCGATCTTCATCGGCGGCCTCGTCAGTCTGGCGGTCAAACACTATCACAGAATCCGTCGCAGTGAGACGCAGGAGGTGGAGGCCTCGGACCGCCGGGGTCTGCTCATGGCCTCCGGCCTCATTACCGGCGAGGCCCTGATGGGAATCCTCGTAGCCATTCCCATCGTCGCTCTCAAGCAGTTCGATATCGAGCTGCCGATCATCGAGCATTTCACCGGGCGCACCATGCCCTTCGGCGGCATTGTCGGCGTCGTGCTCCTGGGCTTTGTCACGCTCTGGCTCTACCTGACCACGATCCGGAGCAGACAGAACTAGGCGACTATAACGAGAGGATGCACCCAAATGACAGACCGAGTCCAAGCGTACGTTGACGCGAATCAGCAGCGTTTCATCGAAGAGCTCAAGGAGTGGATGCGGTTTCCGTCCATCAGCGCCCAGCGCGCGCACGACAAGGACACCCGGGCCTGCGCCGAATGGCTGGTGGAGCATTTCCGCACGCTGGGCGTAGAAGCTCAACTCATCGACGTCGGCGGCCAGCCGATCGTCCGCGCGGATGCGAAGGGCAAGAAGTCCCGCCGCGTGCTCGTCTATGGGCACTACGACGTTCAGCCCGAGGATCCGCTGGACGAATGGAAGACGCCGCCGTTTGAGCCGACGGTCCGCGACGGCATCCTGTACGGCCGCGGCGCGACGGACGACAAGGGCCAAGTCTTCGCCCATGTCAAAGCCGTCGAGAGCCTGCTCCAGACCGAGGGCGAGCTGCCCTGCGAGGTGGTGTTCCTGCTCGAAGGCGAGGAGGAGTCCGGCGGCGACGCCCTGCCGCGCTACATCGATCAGGCGCGGGAGGAGCTGAAGTGCGACGCTGTGATCGTTTCGGACAGCACCATGTACGACGCGAATACGCCGGCCATCACGAACGGGCTGCGCGGCATCTTCGCATTCGAGGCTACTGTGAAGGGCCCGAACAGCGACATCCATTCCGGCGCCTTCGGCGGCGCCGTGGCCAACCCGGCCATGGTCCTCGCCCAGATCTTAGCCGACTGCGTATCGCCGGACGGCAAGATCCTGGTCCCGCATTTCTATGACGACGTCGCGCCGCTGGAAGATTGGGAGCGCGAGAATTTCCGCAAGCTCGCTTTCAACGACGAGGCCCTGGCCCGGGAGCTGGACGTACCGCGTCTGCACGGCGAGGCCGGCTACAGTACCTTGGAGCGGCTCTGGGCCCGTCCCACGTTCGAGATCAACGGCATGTTCGGCGGCTACGAGGGCCAGCGGTCCAAGACGATCATCCCGGCCAGCGCCACCGTCAAGATCAGCGCGCGACTCGTGCCGCACCAGGACCCGGCCAAGATCCGCGACCAGGTCTTCGAGCACCTGCGCGCCGTCTGTCCGGACACGGTCCGCCTGGAGCTTACCGAGTTTGCGATGAGCCCGCCGGTGCTGTTCGATGTGAACACCCCGGTCATCCAGGCTGCACAGGAGGCCCTTCGCCAAGGCTTCGGCCACGAGACCGCCTTCATCCGTTGCGGCGGCTCGATCCCGGTGGTCACCACCTTCGTCGAGCAATTGGGCTGCCCCGTCATCCTGATGGGCTTCGGTTTGGACAGCGACCGCCCGCACGGCCCGAACGAACACTTCAGCCTCGACAGCTTCCTCCGGGGCGCCAAAGCCGCCGCCCACCTGCTCCGCACGATCTAAGGGCGGGGCGTGATCCTGGGCTGGATTAGCGGTTTGGCGGGACGGGCCTATTTGAAGTCTTTGCCGGCGATGAGGACGACGTATTCGCCTTTGGGGTTCTCTTCCAGGTCGTCGAGGAGTTCGGAGAGGCGGCCGCGGCGGATGGTCTCGTGGATTTTGGTCAGCTCCTTCGCGATGGCCGCGTAGCGATTGCCGAAGACCTCCAGCGCATCGGACAGCAGCTTTCCCAGCCGAAAGGGGCTTTCGTAATAAATGAGCGTGTATGGCGAATCCTTGTCGGCTTCGAGGTAGTGGCGTCGCTTGCCCGGCTTGCTCGGGGGGAAGCCGCGGAAGGTGAAGCTGTGCACCGGCATGCCGGAGAGGACCAGGGCCGTGACAAACGCGGCTGGGCCCGGGATCGTCGTCACCTCGATGCCCGCGTGAATCGCCTCCCACAACAGGATGAAGCCGGGATCGGAAATGCTGGGCGTGCCCGCGCTCGTGACCGCGGCGACGGAGTGGCCTTCTTCGAGCAGGCGGACAATCCTCGGCACCGCCCGGCGCTCGTTGTGCTCGTGGCACGAGATCTGCGGCTTGCTGATCTCGAAGTGCTTGAGCAGCAGCCCGGTCCTGCGCGTGTCCTCGCTGACGACATAATCGACCTCGCGCAACGTCTCCAGCGCTCGCAAGGTGATATCGCCGAGATTGCCTATCGGTGTTGCAACGAGGGACAGCTTACCGGTCGCCATAGGTCTGAGGCTCCATATCGCCGAGTTCATACAGGATCAGCGCGGAGGCCACGACCGCCGCGGTCTCCGTTCGCAGGATGCGAGGCCCCAGGTGGATCGGGATTGCACCGGTCTCCCACGCCAGGTTCACCTCGGCGTCGCTGAATCCTCCCTCCGGGCCGATCATCAAGCCAATGGAGACGGCTCCCCGGCCGAGATCTCGCAGCGCATCGGGCAGCGACACGGCCTTGGGAGATGGCGCGGCGATCAGGGCGCGGTCGAAATCACGGAGGCGCGAGATGGCCTCGCCGAACGTGATCGTCTGATCGAGCGTGGGAACCCGGCCGCGATGTGACTGCTCCGCCGCCTCCGTCACAATACGCCGCCAGCGATCCAGCTTCTTGCCTTCAATCAGCCTGGCGCGCACGATGCTCCGCTCTGTCAGGACAGGCGCAAACTGCGTCACGCCCACCTCGGTGGCTTTCTGCAGCACCCACTCGAATTTCTCCCGCGCCAGGAGACTCTGGAAAAGGGTGAGCTTGGCCTGCGGCTCGCCCCGAGCGGGCTGCCTACCCGTGATCCGCCCAACCGTCTCGGGCAGACGGACTGCTGTCAGCGTCACGTCATATTCGGTTCCGTTGTCATCAAGGACGATGATTGAATCGCCCGGCGTGAGCCGCAGCACATGGCAAACCTGGTGCGCCTGCTCCGGGCTCAGCCGAACCAACTCACCCTCAAACCCCGACTTCTGAACAAAAAAGCGATTCACGTTCATGGTTCGCCCATCCTATCATACTTCTGTATACTGTGCAGGTGCTTGCGGCAGTCTTGCGGGGGAAAACGAAGACCGATGTCCCCCCATCGGCAGTTGGACGAATATCCGCAGGAAGTCTCGAATGCAATGATCCAGATTCTGTTTGAGAATGCCGACATCGTGGCGGTCAACAAGCCGGAAGGCTTGGCCGCGATCCCGGAACGGCGTCCGGAAACGGCGTCGCTCTTCCAGATGCTCTGCGCCGAGCGGAATGAGAGGCTTTACATCGTGCATCGCCTCGACAAGGAAACCAGCGGCGTGATCGTCTTTGCGAGGAATGCCCAAGCCCATCGTTGGCTCAATCAGCAGTTCGAGGCACGAGCAGTGCGCAAAAAATATGTGGCCTTGACCCACGGCGTCATCCCCGACGATCGCGGTGTGATCGACAAGCCCCTGCGACAGTTTGGCTCCGGCCGCGTGGCGGTCGACGCCGAAAAGGGGAAAAATAGTCTCACCAGTTTTCTCGTCGTACAACGCTTCAGCGAGCACACCCTTGTCGAGGTTTATCCGCATACGGGCCGGCGCCACCAGATTCGCGTGCATCTCTACGACATAGGCCACCCCGTCGTGGGCGACCCCCTTTATGGTCCTATAACAGCCAACCTTTCGCTTTCACGAATGCTGCTCCACGCTCTGAAACTGACCCTCAATCTGCCCTCTGGCAGGGAAATCTCCGTTGAAGCCCCTGCCCCGGAATCCTTCGCGGCCTTCCTGGGCACGCTGAAAAGACGTTAGCGAGTTCTGCATCCACTCAATGGGAAGATATGTCGGCGGCGATGCAGAAGGGAGCCCGAATGATGGAGATCGCGCAACTGCTTGTTAGGAAACAGGTTACATCGAGGACGGAAAGAGCGGGTCTTGTGCGACGCACACGGAGGCGCGCATGTTCGGGGCCGGTTCTGTCCCTCATCTGTGCTTGGGAGCGGGATAGACCCTTCCTGTCGCGAGGAACCAGCCGAAGGAGATCCAAGCTTTGAATCTTGGCAGGGTGATCAAAAAATAGAAAATCCAGGGAATACAGGAAAATACTTACGTATTCGCGTTGACATTTAGGGGTGTATGGGTACAATAGAAGATGGTGAATGGTCGTCCAAATGGCAGGTGACGGCAGGTGATAGTTTGTCTAAAATAAGGAGGAAGGGCCATGTTTCCATTAGGAAGAGCAGGTCCTCAAATCGTTGCGGCGGTAGTGATCTTGTCAGTATGTGTGCTACCGGCGGGTGCGATGCTGGATCTTACGACACTAGGGTCGTCCGGCACCGTTAACGGCGCTTACTTCGAGCAGATCGATCCGAGCTCCACGGGGACCGGTCTCATTTCGTCGTTTGTGCGCATGCAAGACAATCCCATCGAAGAGGGCTACAACAGCGGTTACCGTCCCGTCGAATTTGACGAGAAGACCGACGGCAATTTCAACAGGAACTTGCTGCTGAATGAGGTTCCGACTGTCCTGATGAACGATGTTCTCTACCGAGAGTTCCTTCTGGATATTCATGAGTCCGGCGGCACCAAGGGTCTGCTCTCGCTCGATACGATCGAGATCTACATGTCAAGCACGCCGGACAACACCGGATACCCGAGCTTGGGGACAAAGGTCTTTGACCTTGATGCGGGCGGAGACACCTTCATCCTTCTGGATGGCAATCTCACCTCCGGGAGTGGTGCCGGAGACATGTTTGCGTACATCCCGGACGACCTACTCACGGGCGGCGACTACGTGTATCTGTATTCCAGGTTCGGCGAAAACGAGGGCTCCGATGGCACCTTCGAGGAGTGGGCTGTGCGGCTGCTTGATGAGCCACCTCCCCCGCCACCTCCGCCGCCACCGCCACCGCCACCACCTCCGCCGCCACCACCGCCTGTGCCGGCGCCTGGCGCGTTGCTGCTGGCCCTGTTGGGTGGCAGTGTGACGATTTCGCTGCACAGGCGAAGAACGCTGTAACTTTTCTTCCTGTGCACATCTTCTTCTTGGGGCTGCGGATCTCACCCGCAGCCCTTTTTCCATGCGCCGAGCGCGTCCGACAGCTTGAGGGGGCACGTCGCGCTCACTTCGGCCGCGAGTTGCGGCTTTCGCGTCACGCTTGCGGATGTCTTTGGCCGTCTTGGTCGCTGATTTGTTCAACCGGCCGCTGCGCTTGTGGATCTCGCATCAGGTCGGCCGATCACTCGTGGCGCAACGCGACGATCGGATCGACCTGGGCGGCGCGCACCGCGGGATAGAGGCCGAAGAGCACACCGATAGAGACGCTGATGAGCAGAGGCAGTACGACACCCGCCGGCGTCAGGATCGTCTCCATCCCGGAGAAAGTGGTGATCAGACGTGGAATCACCGCGCCGATGCCGAGACCGATGATGCCACCGACGGTCGAGAGAACCACGGTCTCGATGAGGAACTGACAGATGATCTGGCGACGTTTCGCGCCGATGGCGCGCCGGATGCCAATTTCGCGAGTGCGTTCGGTCACCGAGGCCAGCATGATGTTCATGATGCCGATGCCGCCGACCAGCAGACTGATGCCGGCGATGGATCCCAGGACGATGTTGAAGCGCCGCTTGGTGGCCTCGGCCTCACGCAGCAGAGCCAGAGGGACGTGTGTGATGTAGTCCTTCTTCGTATGGAATCGTCCGAGCAGGTGCTCGATGGCCCGGGCCACAGCTTCCACGTGCTCGGGGGCGTCGACCTGGGCAATGATCTGGTGCAGTTGGACCTGCTCGGCATCGACTGATCCGGTCCCCATGCGGACATGCAGATCGCCGTAGTAAGACCGAGCCACGCCGATCGGAATGTACACATCGATCTCCTCGTCGGGCAATTGGATGTTCCCGGCCTGGCCTCCGACACTGCGCACGATGCCGACGACCTCAAAAGCGTTCGCGCCGATGCGAATGCTCTGACCGATGGTGCGTTCGGTGGCCAGGAGTTTGCGCGCCCCGAATTCCGTGAGCACGGCCACGGCACCCATGCGCTCGGCGTCGGAGTCCAGCAGGACCCGTCCGGCCAGGATGTCCCGAGGAACCAAATCAAACCAGTCCGGCGTCGTGCCCACGACGCGCAACTCGATCGTGCGACCATGCAATGAGGCGTCCTGACGCATGGATTTGACCGGGGCTGTCCGTTCGACAGTCAGGAAGCTGTCGGTGATTCGTGCGTGGTCTTCATAGGTCAGGCCATAGACACTCACGAATGAGGCCATCTGCCCCTTCATTTGCTCGCTGGCGGGCTTCACCGACGAGATGAGCAGATTGGTGCTGCCCAGCCGTTTGATTTGCTCCAAGGCCTCCCGGCTGGCGCCTTCGCCCACGGAAAGCATGGCCACCACACTGCCCACGCCGAAGACCACGCCCAACACGGTCAGCAGCGACCTGAGCTTGTGCAACCACAGGTTCTCGATGCCCAGCCAGATGTTGCGCGCAAAACGAAAGGTCCTCATGTTGACCTCTCCTTGCCGCGGCCCATTGGGCCGCGTTTGCGATGGTGGACCTGCCGCATGGTCTACTCCATCTCCTCCCACTTCCCCTTGAGGAACTCAGCCCGCTCCTGTACAGACATACTCTTTAGCCGTTCTTTCTCCTCGTCCGACAGGCTGTCCATCAGCTTCTGCATCTTCTGTTGCGCTTCGGTGATTTCCTCGGCCGATGGCTGGCGCATCTGACCCGGGGCCTGCCCTTGCGGTGCGGCCGGCTGGCCGGAGGGCGTAGGGGACGCCGCTGCCGCGTTCTCGAGCTGGTCGCGGATCTTACGTTTCATATCGTCGGGTGATTCCGCTACGGTGTTCGGTTCCGAATCCTCGGGTTCCTCCGCGGACGCGGCCTCGGCCTCGACCGAGGCCTCATCCAGCGGTGGGGCCAGCAGAACTACGTCGCCTTCATCCAGCCCCTGCTCAATGCAGATCATGCGATTGCTGTCCAGGCCCGTCTTGACTTTGCGCGCCACGGCAATGCCGTTCTCCAGCACGTAGACCGTGGGCTCGCCTCCCACGTTGAGGACCGCCTGGAGCGGGACATAGACCGCGTCTTCATGCTGCGCGATGACGATCTCGGCCTTGCAGCTCATGCCGCTGCGCAACATGCTGCTGTCGGCGTCCAGGTCGATCTCCGACTTGTAGAGCTTCACGTCGGCCAGCCAGGGCATACCGGCATTCGGCAATGGGGCGATGGTCCGGACCGTTCCGAAGAACCGCTCGCCCGGCAAGGCGTCCAAGGTTACGATCGCGGGCAGTCCGGCCCGGACTTTGCGCAGGTTGGCCTCGTGCACGTCCACTTCGGCCAGGACCGATTCCGTCTGAGGCAGATGGATGAGCTCCTGGCGTTCGTGCACTTGTACTCCCTCGTCCAGGGCCTCCCGACCCATGTTAAAGACGTTGCGATCTGCGCTGGTGGCGTAGATCACCAGGCCGTCGGCCGGGGCGACGATCCTGCATTTGCGGATCTGATCTTCGGCCTTCTCTTGTTTCCCCACTTGGCGCTTGTGCTCGGCCTCCTTGGCCTTGAGCCTGGCCTCGGCCCGCGTGTTGTTGGCTCGGGCCTGGCCCACCGTGCGTTCCAGGGCCATCTTGGCCTGGTCCACCTCGCTCTTCAACTCGGCGATCCGGCGTTCGTACGTGTACTTGCCCAGGATCATAAGATCGTTCTTGGATCGCTCCAGTTCCAACTGCGCGTGTTTGACCGTAAGCTGGTCAGCCAGATACTCGTTGGCCGAGATGTACCGCTCCGCATACAGCCGGGTGGACCAGTCGTTCGAATCGCGTGCGCGGATCAGCTCCTCGCCGCGCAGACTGATGGTCGCCTCCATCTGTTTGACCTCGCTGTCGTAGAGCCCATTGGGCTCGGTGTACTGCTGCAGGTCCTGCTCGGCGAACTGCAGCGTGAGCTCGGCCTTGGCCACGTCGCTCTCGCCCTGGTTCCTCACCACCGCCACGTTCTCCTGGGCTTCCACCAGATCGGCGGTGGCATTCTGGACCTGGATCTCCTGATCGACGAGGGCGTCCTTGAGCTTGCTCGAGTCCAGCTCGACCAACAGTTCCCCCTCCTTGACGTGGGCGCCTTCGTTCACAAGGAAGATGATGGCGGTCCGTCCCTCCACCTCATTCTTGATGACGATTTGGTCCTTGGCCCTGACGGTGCCTGACTCGAGCACGCTGATGGTCAGGGGGCCGCGCAGCGCGGTGAAGGTCGCCAGATGGTCCGGGGATTCGCGATCGCCTTTGACGTCCCTGAGCCAAAGGGCCACTACCACGACAACGACGACCACGCCGGCCGCACCCACCATCTTGATTGCCCCGGCGCCAATGCGCCGCCTCTGCGAACCGCTCTCAGACATGATCGGCCACCTCCTGTCCGCCTGTTTGATCCGGGATCTCCCGTGGACCGTTCACTGAAACACTCATACACGCTTGAAGTCTTATGATACCAGAATCTCACCGAGATTGCAGCAATTCTCTCGTGGGGTGCAAATATTATCCCGCCGTAACTGCATTTGACTACTGGATTTGCATTACTGCCGGACGAGAGCAGTTGCCTGCCGTCCGTCGCTCCATTTGGCGCTCGGTCACCTTCGCGGGATCATCAATTAGCGTGGCCGGAAGACGTGCGTCTGCGACACAACGCGCTGAATGATAGAGCAAGGTCAGTGCGCTTTGAGTGACTCACGCAGATCCGTGATTTCACCTCGTAGTCTCTCTGCTTCTTTCTTCATTTGTCTTCCGAGGGAAACGTTGGTCGAGATCACGACGACATAGAGACCGATGATCAATCCCGCGGATAAGGCACGGGCGTCGCCTTTGGCCGCACCCACGATCACAGCGACCACCATGGCTATTGCCAGAATGGGCACAACAACATACGCCAGGAGCTCTCGGTTCATCTTCATTCTCCCGTGGATTCTGCGTCCCGTCTTTGCCTGATGCAGAGCCGGCAAAGCACCGAGGCGACTCTCGCGCGTTTTCCTATCCCCGTCGCATCGCACCTACCTGGGCAACGAGACAGACACGTCTGATACAAGTGCGGCGACTTCGCCGTCACTGAGGGCGTAACTGTAGATGCGGACGTCGTCAATCCGCCCGCTCCAATGGCGGCCCGGTTTCTCCGCGTTGGCGCCAATGAATACGTTGGAGTCGTTGATCCCGATTGAGCCCGCCGCCTCCGCGGCCATGTCGAGCCTGCCATCCACGTACAGACACACACGACCGCTGTCGAACGTTCCGGCGACGTGATGCCAGCGCCCATCGTTCACGCCCACCGTCCCGAAGAGGCTGCCGACCAGTGCTCCTGGTACCGGCAGACCGGTGCAAGCGAACTCGATAGCGTTGCTACCCCCATTGCGCTGCAGGCGCCAGGCGGTGTCGCCCTTGGCCACGATGGCTTGCCAGTCCTTGTTA
>CBFDBY010000143.1:0-14824 GCA_965603165.1 uncultured Phycisphaerae bacterium | reverse complement strand
AATGGGCAACCCGGCCGTCAATGATATGGGCCTTCCTGACGCCAGCCTCCAGCGCGGTCAGGCACGCCTCGACCTTGGGAAACATCGCGTCGGTGATGATGCCGGCATCGATCATCTCCTTGATCTGGGCTTCGTCGAGGCTCGAGATCCAGCTTTCCGGGTCGTTGATATCGCGGCGGACGCCGTGCGTATCGCTGACCATGACCAGCTTCTCGGCCACAACGGCCGCGGCGACTTTGCCGGCGGCGGAATCCGCATTGACGTTCAGCTTGCCGCCGTTCTTGTCCATGGCCGTCGAGGAGATGACGGGGATCGTGCCGTCCGAGCAAAGCGTATCGAGCAGCTTGGCATTGACGTCGACGACTTTCCCAACGAGGCCGAGATCAATCTTGCGGCCGCCCTCGCCGGGCAGGCGAAGCGTCTCGGCGGTCAGGACGCAACTGCTGAGCGTGTGCAATCCCATCGCCTTGCAGCCCAGCCCTTCAAGCGTCCGGCAGATCGGCTCGTTGACCTTCCGGACGAGCACGTGCTCGACGATCGTCAACGTCCGCTGATCCGTGTAGCGGCGGCCCTGGACCCAGACCGGCTCGAGGCCCGCCTCGTTCATGGCCCGGGAGATGGCCTTGCCGCCCCCGTGGACGATGATCGGCCGCATCCCCACCGTGGACATGAAGGCCACATCCGCCAGCAGGTTCCGCTGCGCCGCCTCGTCATCGAGGACACTGCCGCCGAGCTTGACAACGACGGTACGACCGCGAAAGTCGCGGATGTACTCCATCGCCTCAATCAGGGCGTCGGCTTTTGCAATGGCTTCTTGCACGGAACAACTCCTTGGATTTCCTTGTGAGCGAAACCACGTATGTTACGATCCGAGTCGTCGCGCGTCAAGAGGATTTCGGAAATTCCTCGCTGGTTTGAGCGCGCACGCCAGCGGGTGTTCGAGGGCGCCGGAGGCTTTGCGCCATCGTTCTTGGTGGGCCCGGCCCGCCGAGGCGGGCATTAGAACGAGCCTCCCAAAGGAATCGGTTTGGCGAGATTCGAGCAGCCGTGGCCCACGGGCCGGAGGGCCGTCCTACCTGATCCGAACGTTGTCGACCCCGCTGAAGAAGTGCATGTCCTTGAGCCGGCCGACGACCCTCATCTCGATGGGCCCGTTGTCGGGCACAGCCGCCATGATCTCGGCCCGGTCGAACTTGACCAGGACGATGGCCTTGCCGCTGAGCCAACTGAAGGCCGTCTGCGCCACCGCCGGGATCCCGCCCGGGAAGAGCAGCGCCGGCTCGGTCGCGTCGAAATCCGCGGGCCCCCTGCCCGCCGGCATCTCGACCAGAACGGTGACCGGCTTGTCTGTCCGGAGGCGTTCCATTTCGCGTGGTGATATGAAGACCCTCGCGCCGATGATCTCCGTAACGCTTGTGAGCACCTCGTCGGGCAGGGAATTGTGGACGCCGTCATTGACGACGAGCGTGAAGGCCTGTTCGCCCAGCGGCAGCTCGATTGTGAACTCCATCTCCGTGGAAACGAGCCGGTCGTCACGATACCATTGACAGCTCAGCCGCTGATCTTCGGGATCGAACGAGCGCCGTGCATTCAACGTGATAAGGCCCGTCTCGCCGGTGATCGAGAAGCCGTACAGGTCAGGCCCTGCATCGGCTACCGGCGGATCGTTCTTCAGCTCGTACGCTCCCATATCCACGGCAAAGCCGGACAGACGCGACCGGCCGGCGAAATCCGTCGTCTGCACGTCGGGGATCTCACGCGGGTCGCCCGAATCGACGCACGGCGATTCCCAGAGCAGGCGGTAGTCCCCCTCGAGCCAGGTATCATCACAGGGGTCCGTCGGCGTGCCGGCATCATCCCATTGCCCCATCGTCGTGAAGCCGGGACGGGCGTCGATATTGCCCTCGCCGGGCCAACCGCCCCAGACATCGCTGTAGACGATCTCGATTATGGACCGATCATTGTTCCAGATGGCGTCGTTCGCATCCCACAGGATGCAATTGCTCATTCCCAGGTCGCTTTGGCTCACCGGTCCCACCGAATCGAAGGCGAGACTGGCCCCCAGGAGCGCCCGGTTGCCTGTCAGGGTGCAGTGGTTCAGGCGGGTGACCGCGAGGAAGCTGTACAGCGCCCCTCCCTGGCCCCAGGCGGGATCGGTCGCCGTGTTGCCGCTGAGGATGCAGTTCGACAGGATCATCTCGCCATTGGTGTGATTGTGGACGCCGCCGCCATGGTAGTGCGCGCCGTTGCCGCTGACGAGGCATCGCTCCATGCGTATTTCGCTGCCATCGTTAAAGACGCCGCCGCCCCACCACTGGCTCCAGTTGTCCGCGATGACGCAATCGATCAGTGCAGGAGCACACGAGTTGCGGCTGTACATGCCGGCGCCGTAGTGGCCGACCGCATTGCTGGTGATCAGGCAATTGCGAATCACGGGGCTGCTTGTTTCGATGTAAATGCCGCCTCCACAACTGAACTTGTCCGGCACCTGCGAGCCGAACGCATGGCCTCCCATGATCGTGAAGCCGTCCAGCGCCGCTGAGGAATTCACGTCGATCGCCATCACAACGTGATAGCTGTTTTCCGACCGGCTTCGATCACCGGCCATGCCGGACGGGTAAGCGAGCGGCTCGTCGTTGCCATACACATCGCCACTGAGGATACTCTCATAGGTCACGACGTCGCGCTCGTTGGGATTGGGACCGCTCGATCCCGCGTATCCGCCCTTCAGAACGACCTGATTCCGGAGGTGAAAGGCCGCAAGCGGATCGGCGAACTCGTCCTCCGCCGGCCGATCGGGCCGGTACACGCCTTGGGCCACGCGGATTTCGCTGGGCCCCGTTGCCGCCGCCAGGGCGTCCTGCAAGTCGACGAACGCATCGCTCCAACTTGATCCATCTCCGGCGCCGGTCGCATACGCATCGACATAGAGTACGCTTACCGGAGCGCCGGGACCGACGACATCGAAAGTGATGACAAAGGCGGTTTCCTCCTGCACGCAGAGGAACTGCCATTGCCCCGCATCGAGGGGTCCGAACGAACCTTCCAGACCGCACACCGGGTCCCAGAAGCTCCCGGAGTCACTGCTGGCTGGCGGATCGAAGTACAACTCGACCTGCCTGATGGCCGCATCCATCTCCAGCGCGGGTCTGCCGCCCAACGCACCCTCGGCAATGGAACGGTTCAGATAGGAGAGGGTGGGACCGGAAAACCGGATGATATCACTCTCATTCGGCTCGGTCGGCTGAATCGACCACTTGGGTGGGCCGGATTTGCCGCGAATCCATGAGACCTCGGCTGCGCGCCCCGCAGAGCACAGAAGAATCACGAGGGCAACGATTATCGATCTAACAGTCATTCGATGATCAGGCATTTTGCCATGTCTCCATACTATCGGAAGCCTTGCACTGCTCCTATCGACTGTTTGCCGGCGTGACTTGATGCCGGTGGCAGGCATGGTGGAAGCAGATGATAGGGGCATGGAGGCAAGGCCGGCGGAGCCCGTGCGCGGCCCGGAAAAGAGGCCATTCGCCCCTTCCTCCGGGCTGGAATATCACTGCCGGATGGCCTGGACGTGATTGCGGCAGTACGCAGACGGGGGACTCAACGTTGTCCGCCCGGAGTTATCGGGCCTATGTACTCCTGTGCCACGACGATGTCGTCGAACCAGACACGGCTGACATGACCCGGCGGCGATTTCTTGACATACAGCAACAACCAGAGGAAGTTCAGCTTCAGCTCGGAGGTGCTGCGCCAGCGGAATCCCTCGAAAGGTGCGCCGTTCGGGTCCGCGTGGAAGCTGTCCCAGGTCCATGCGCCGCGCGGAAAGCCCTCGCCCAGATAGCTGACAATCTGCCCGTCCTTCTTCCACGGCCGGCCGTCGATCCACAGGGCCTGCTCCCCGTTGCTCTCTGTCACGGGGGCGTTCATCCTCATCATCAGCTCGACGCAGATCCATCGGCCTCGCTCAACCTTCAGCGCCGGATCGTTGATGAAGTCATGCCCCCACGACCGGCCGTCCGGCGACGACCGCATCCCCATCCAGTAGGAATAGAAATCCCATCGCCACCTGTCTCCGTACGGCTCGACGCCGGTCGTGAATCGCTCGTTCCCGGCCGGCCGGTCCCCCGCCCCGCCTTGCGGCCACGGCGTCGACGGATTGTAACCACCCACGTGAACGAAGTGATGAATCGGAAAACAGTCCGGATCGAACTTCACGTAGAAACGTATGTGCAGCTTATTGTACCCCGGCGGCAAACGCCGATACAGATGACCTCCCGTGCTCTCGCCCCCGACGTGCGCCATCAGCAGCGACTGCGTCCCGCCGCTGGCCCCGGGGACATCAGGAGACAGTGACATGATCTCCTTGTTCTGCACGCTCTCCCAGCGCGACCACATCGCCTCGATATTCGCCGACTCAAAATCCTCGGCGAAGATGACGGCTGGATCGTTCTCGATTCCTTCATCGCCGGGGTACCTGGATGCCAGGCCGACGCGCTGCGCCTCCCGAACCTCCAGACGCGCCTTCTTCGCACAGAAACCGTAGAGCCCGCAGTCCAGCCCGGAATAGAGCAGCCACATCTCGGTGCCATCGGCGCTCATCCACTTCGTCGGGAACTTGTGATGATACGTCCGGCAGTCCGCGCCGCCGACCATAGACCAGTGGTCGTTGTAGTACACGGTCGTCCACGGCCCCCAGGGCTCGGGAGCATCGAAGACGCCCAAGGCGGCCGTGTGCGTCGCCTTCACACCCGGCGGCAGGTGCGATGTCGTCAGCATGTACCTGTCCAGCGCCGCGTTGTACGTAATCGCAATCCGCTGCGTGCCCTGCGGGTCCGTGAATATCGGCGCGCGTTCCTCGATATCTGCCGACCACGTCGGCTCGCCGTTTGCGTCGAGCCCCATGAAGAATTCATACGCATTCCGGTCTGCCACACGGTTCTTGGGCGTGCGGGCCATGACGATATCCGGGGAATAGCCGTACGCACTGTCATTCGCCTGCGACACGATATAGACGTACTCATCCCGCGCCCCTTCGTAGTTCGGCCCGAACTGCACAAACTCCGGGCAGCCGAAGGTATCCGCGAAATGCCAGTCCGCCCACGTCCAGTGTTGGCCGCGATCGAGCGACCATGCCAGCCGGGCATTGGTGAAATCATCGGAGCCCGGCGGCTTGTAGTTCCGCACAAACATATACAGCACGCCATCGACCATCAGCAGCCCGCTGGCCTTGATGCCGCTCGACCCGCCCCCTTCCGGCGTGTCCACGTTCGTCGCAAAATCCTCACCCCGAAACACCGGCGGGTCCCCATAGATCCGCGCGAACCCGAGTGACAATCGGTCCCCCTTCTCCGTCGGCCCATCGAACCCCGGCCCATCGCCCCACGCCGTGATGTACAGATCATCCTCCACCCACCCAATCGGCCAATTATCCCCCGCCCCATTCCGCCCGCACTGAATGACCTCATCCTCCCAGGTCAGTCCCACAATCACCGGGCTACCCGGGTACGGCGGCTCAGAAGCGTGCAGGCCCCGCCACGCGAACAAGACCAGAACCACAGTCAGCATTGCGAGACGATTCTGAGGGCTATTCATGAACATCCCCTGTTACAGACAGTTAACGAAACTCTGCCCATCGACGTATCGACATCCTGCATACCCTGTCCACTGCCGGCACCAGGGTACCGCAGCAATCGGAAACGAACAAGGGACAAGTGCAACATGTCGACAGTCCCGTCCGTGAGAATATGTTGCTTGAAGTGCCTTCGGTCAGTGCGTATCATGCCGCGGACGACAGGTTGGGTCGGATCGTATAGTGAACGCATGGCAGTGTGTGGACCTGGGGCAGAAGGTCGTGGAGGCTCGACGTGCTGGAAACGTTCTCGAACTGGATGCAGGTGATGAATGGGTGGGTGTGGGGTCCGCCCATGATTGTCCTGTTGATCGGAACGGGGCTATTCCTGACGATCCGGCTCGGGTTCATTCAACTGCGGCATTTCAAGCACGCCATCGCGTGTATCTCCGGCAAATATGACGATCCCGCCGAGCAGGGGGACGTGTCGCACTTCCAGGCGCTCTGCGCCGCGCTTTCGGCCACGATCGGGACGGGCAACATCGTCGGCGTCGCGACGGGCATCGCCGTCGGCGGGCCCGGCGCCGTGTTCTGGATGTGGGTGACGGCCCTGTTCGGCATGGCCACGAAGTTCAGTTCCTGCTCGCTGGCGCTGCGATATCGCCTCATCCACGGCGACGGCAGCGCCGCCGGCGGGCCTATGTACTACCTCGAACGCGGGCTGGGCCTCAAATGGCTGGGCGTGATCTTCGCGCTCTTCGCCGGCGTGGCCTCGCTCGGCATCGGCTGCGCCGTGCAGTCGAACTCGGTCGTGGACGGCCTTCTCAGCATCGCGCCGCAAAGCTGGCAGGAGATGACCTTCGCGCCGGGCGTCCCCATCCTCGGCGGGCGTGCCGTCGTCAAGCTCCTCCTCGGCATTGTGCTGGCCTTTCTCGTCGGGGTTGTCACCATCGGCGGCATCAAGCGCATCGCCTCGGTCGCATCTCACATCGTCCCGTTCATGTGCGTCGTGTACGTCGCCAGCGCGTCGATCATTCTGTTCCGCAACGTCGAGATGATCCCCGGGGCATTCGCCCAGATCTTCCGCCACGCGTTCAGCCCATTCGCCGTCGGCGGCGGTTTCATGGGCACGGTCGTGGCGCGGACGATCCAGAAGGGCGTGGCGCGCGGGGTCTTCAGCAATGAGGCCGGCCTGGGCTCGGCTCCGATCGCGCACGCGGCCGCCAAGACGAAAGAAATGGTCCGCGAGGGCTTCGTCGCCATGCTTGGGCCGTTCATCGATACCCTCGTCATCTGCACGATGACGGCGCTGGTGATTATCACCTCGGGTATGTGGCAGGTCCGGAGCAGCTCCGGCGAGATGCTCTACGGGCCAAGGGGTAAAGGCCTGCCCATGACCCTCCATACAGAGGGCGGATCAATCCAGGTGATCGGGACGATCGGGGCCAATCCCGAACCGTTTCTGGATGAACAAGGCCAGCCGTATGAATTGCCCAACGGCGCGCCGCTGACCGCGGCCGCGTTCGAGAGCGGCCTGCCCCGGGTCGGCCGCATCATTGTCGCGTTCGCGCTCGTCTTCTTCGCGTACACGACGATGATCGCCTGGTCGTACTACGGCGACCGCTGCTTCCAATACCTGCTCGGCCCCCGTGCGGTCACGCCCTACCGGTACATCTTCTGCTTCTTCGCGGTCCTCGGCGCGATCGGCGGCCTGAACCTCGTCTGGACGGTCGCCGACAACCTCAACGCCCTGATGGCCATCCCGAACCTGGTCGGGCTGCTCGGCCTCAGTGGGATCGTCGCGCGGGAATCGAAGGACTACATCGCACGCGTCATAAGGCCCGAGGGTCGGCAGATTACGCCTGGACAGGCCGACCAATGAAATTCGGCGCGACACGACCGCAACGAGGCGACGTGGTCGCACGCGTTGATTGGCTCAGCGGACGCTATTGTGCTGCATCAGACGCTCCAACGCGTCAAGGCGCTGCTCCAGGCGATTGCTCTCCGCGACGGCTTGTTCCAACTCCGCGATTCGCGCCTCCTGCTCTTTGAGCGCCTCGACAAGCAGCGCAACCAGCCGGTCGTAGGCCAGCGAGCTGGCGTCTGTGCCATTGGCCTCGTAGTCCACGATCTCCGGGATCACCTGCCCGACCTCTTCTGCGATCATCCCCATATCGTGGGCGCCCTGCTCCTTCCAGTCGAAGTACACACCCCGGAGCTGCCCGACCTTCTCCATCGCATGATCGATCGTGCGGACGTTGGTCTTCCATCGCGCGGAGCTGTAGGTTCGCCAGGCGTTGGCTCGGCCTTGGCCGCCCGCATTCGCCGTGTTCGGCAATTCCAGGCGGTAGCTCGGATCGGTGTCACCCAGGCCGAGATAGCCGGTGCTCTTGATGTTCAGCGCGGGCGGGAAGACCATAACGCTGCCCAGGCTGAACATGCCGCTGCCGGCCTTCATGCTCCAGCCCCACGGCAGCATTTTCCCGCCGGCGATCTGAATATCGACCTCCACGGCCCCATCCGTCGGATTCGCGAAGTAGGCCAGAAGCTGCCTCCCGGTACCTTCCTTGATCACACGCAGGGGCGCCCCGAAGGCGTCACCCATCTGCCCTTCAATCAAGACATCCCCAAGAACGTGCACCCTCGCGTCTGGCTCCGTGGTGCCGATGCCCACGTTTCCGGTCCCGGCCCGGATGGCGATCCTCTCACCCAGAAAAGCCGGATAGGGAAAGAGTTCCCGGATCCGAAGATCGGCCGACGCGCCCTCCCGCAGAATCTCCCACGTGTTCACCCCCACTCCGCTGGTTGTGAAGCTGATGCCCGCGTCGTCTCCCAGCGCGCCGATGACCTTGAGCCAGGCCGGCGATGCGCCTTCCACGAGCACGTTGCCGACCACGTGCAACTTCTCTTGCGGGGCCGCCGTCCCGATGCCGACGTTGCCCGAGGGGATCGAATGCATGGTATCGCCGGACACCGCCCAGTCGTTGTCGCCGTACGCCTCGACGCGCCGGATGTAGTCGGATACGTCGAGGATCTGCACACGACTGCAGTACTGCCTCGGGCAGATACCGCCCCAATAGTAGCCGTTCACTTCCACGGGGGTGCCGGTAGTCAGGTGGAGGGCCGTTTCGTAGCACACCTGTACGGAGTCCATCCCCGTCAGCGCCTCGTCGGGGTCTTCCAGGATCTCCTCGATGGCCACCGTAACGTGGTAGTCCCCATAGCAGACGGTGAGCACATCGTGCGCCTCATCGACCGAAACGGTGCCCCGGAACTTGACCTGCGTGTTCTGGCCGCAGAGCGGGCCCGCCAGAGCCAACACAAGAATCGCAATCGCCGCACTTCTCGCCGTTTTCATATCGTCACCCCTTTCGGCCAATGGACCCCCATTTACACCCATCAGGTAACCACTTTGGGCCGGCCTTGTCAATTGTGGAAATTACGTATTTTCGGCCCACGACACCCACCGACGGGCCAGAAAGGGGACGAAAGGGAACCATAGGAAGGATCAGGAGAACTGGGGATTAAGGATTCGAACCTTAACTAACTGATCCAGAGTCAGTCGTGCTACCGTTACACTAATCCCCAGTGATGCTTCTGGAATTGGCAGCGATGCTATCTTAGCGGATATCGGCGGCTTCATCAACCCGAAAAAGTCGAATCAGCTTCCAGCCAGTGGGCAGCAGGATCGCGGCCAGGGCGATCTTCAACGCGTCGCCGATCAGGAACGGGTACAGACCGACCGCCAGGATGCCTCGGCCGCCCAGGGGCCGGGCCAGAATGTACGCCAGGCAGGATAGCCAAGCCAAGCCGCCGGCATAGATGGCGAGATTGCCGAAGAGCATGGCGAGGATGGTAGATAGCGGCCGGCGGCCCCAGCCACGCTCGGCCAGCGAGCCCACGACATATGCCGCCGCCACAAAACCGATGAGGTAGCCGCCGGTAGGCCCGAAAAAAGCGGCCGGACCGGCCTTGCCCTGGGCGAATACCGGCAGGCCCATCAGGCCCTGGGCCAGGTACGTCAGGATGCACGAGACACCCCGGCGCGAGCCGAGCAGCATCGCGACGATCAGCACAGCGAACGTCTGCCCTGTAATTGGCACGGGAAAACCGATCGCGATCTGCGCGCACAGGGCGATGACAATGGAGCCGCCCACGACGAGGGCGGCATCGTAAAGATAGGCAAGCTTCTTTTCCGACGGTCGAATCAGGTCGGCAACAGTCAGTCCGGCGATCATACTCTATCCAATCCGCTGGCGATCAACACCGTTTCCACGTCGCCGCCGGCTCACACCACCGGCGGCCCATGCACCACAATGGGCAACATTATAGCCGGCCCCGCCGCCCCGTCAAATAGGATGGCGGGCGACTCGGCCAATTCGCCGCGATTCCCCCACCCGGATTCCGCGCAACCTTGCGGCCTCTTCTGCGTCTATCCGAGTAGGAAGGCAACGTGGGCGGGCAAGGACTGTCCACGCCTTCGCCGGAACAGAAACGAGCAACCGTTGCCCCTGTAAAACGAGTAACGGATCAGCTACCATACGCTGGAAACGCCTGTAAAAGGAGAGATAGATATGAGATCGTATCGCTCGCAGCGGTGTGCAGTGGTCGCCCTTTTCACTGTATCCTTTATTGCAGCCTCGGGATGCGACTTCGAGTTCGGCGACTGGGGCCAGACCCGATATGAAAGGGTCGTCAGCCGGCAGGTCCCTCTTGCCGCAAGCGGCACGCTCGACGTGGCCACGCAATCGGGATCGATCTCCGTCACCGGGGCCGATGTAACGGACTGCAACATTGTCGCCGAGATCGCCGCCCGGGCGCCGACGGAGGAAGAAGCGCAGCAGTTGGCCGAGCAGGTTGAGATCCAAGTCGAATCGGATGGCGATACGCTGAAGGTCCGCGCCGACAAACCCAAGCTGGCACGCAATCGCTCGATCGGGATCAGCTACACGATTACCGCGCCCCGGACGGTGGACGTCATGTGCGACAGCAAGTACGGCAGCATCCACCTCGCCAACATCGAAGGAACGGTGAAAGGCAGGAGCAGCAGCGGCTCGGTGCAGGCCGAGAGCATCACCGGTCCAATCGACCTGAACACGTCCTTTGGATCGATCACATGCAGAAGCATCGCCGGGCCCAGCGTGCTGCGAAGCAGCAGCGGCTCCATCAGCGTGGGCGACCTTGAAGGCTCGGCCAAGATCGATACCTCCTATGGCTCTATCACGTGCGAAAAATTCTCCGGCGACGACCTCGTATTGAAGACCAGCAGCGGCAAGATCGCGGTGTCCGAGGCTTCGTTCCTCACCGGCTTGGCCGAGACGTCCTACGGCTCCATCGTCGGTGATGACCTCCAAGGCGATGCGATCAAGCTGCGCTCGAGCAGTGGCAGCGTCACGCTCACCGAAGCCCGCGCCGATGTCATCGATCTGCATACCTCGTATGGCCGCGTTGAGGCCCGGCAGATCACGATGGCTAATCTCACGGCCGATTCCGGAAGCGGGAGCATCGATATCGTATGCTCGCCTGAGACCTCGACCGATCTCACGGCCAAGGTCAAGAGCTCCTATGGCAGTGTCGATTTCACAACTCCTCCCGGCTTCTCCGGCCAGGTGCACTTGAGCACGGGCTTCGGCCAGGTTCAAACGGCTTTACCCATCACCCTCAGCGGCCAGATAAGCAAGAAGAACGTCACCGGTCGCATTGACGAAGGAAACGGCAATCTCCGCATCGAAACCGGCAGCGGATCCATCGAACTCAAGTAGGCCAGTGTTGCCCTCGCTTCCCGATCGCGCGCATAATGGTCCAGCGTAGCCGGGTATGTGTTTACCCTGCCCGTAGGGTGGGTCCTCGACCCACGCGGTGACGGCGGCGCAGCATGTGACGCGTGGGTTGAGAACCCACCCTACGCCTGAAGACCTGGAGGATAGCCGGGTGCCGTGCTTGCGCTTGCGTAAGCATGTCCCACCTCAGGGACGGTCATGTCCACGCAAGCATGGACATGGCACCCGCATCTGGAGGACAATATTATGGTCGCCATGCGAGTAGAGTGGGCTTCAGTTCGTGTTGCGCTCGTTGTGATCGTCTCGGCGTCGTTCCTCATGAACACCGCATACGGCGTGCCGCGAGATGTCCCTGTCCCGCAGATCGACGGCCCCTGGTGGCAGGTGGCGGGCAATCCGACGGACCACAAGTACGCCACGGACAAGCAGGAGCCGGTCGATTTCGCCGTCTGGCAGGCGGCGGACGGGACATGGCAGCTCTGGTCGTGCATCCGCCACACCACCGCCGGAGGCGAGGGCGGCAAGACCCGCTTTTTCTATCGGTGGGAAGGCCAACGCCTGACCGACCCCGACTGGCAACCCATGGGGATCGCGATGGAGGGCGATCCGGCTTACGGTGAGACGCCCGGCGGACTGCAAGCCCCCCACGTCATACGCATCGACGACACCTGGCATATGTTCTATGGCGACTGGGTCAACATCTGCCACGCCACCAGCCCGGACGGCAAGACGTTCACGCGCGTCGTCCAGCCCAACGGAAAGACCGGGATGTTCAGCGAAGGGCCCGACGTCAACACGCGCGACATCATGCTCCTGCGACAGGGTCACACGTGGTACGCCTACTACACGTGCCATCCCAACGGCCAGGGCATGGACTGCCTGCGCACCACGACGGACTTCACGCACTGGAGCGATTCCACCGTCGTCGCCTTCGGTGGCCAGGCCGGCACGAAGTTCTGGTCGGCCGAATGTCCCCACGTCGTCAAGCTGGCCGACCACCGCTTCTACCTCTTCCGCACCCAGTCCTACGCCAATCCGAAGACGAGCGTCTACTATTCCAGCGAGCCGACGATGTTCGGCATCAACCAGGACGAGAAGTACCTGCTCTGCACGCTGCCGGTCGCCGCCCCGGAGATCATCCGTCACGAAGGACAGTACTACATCGCCGCACTGAACGAAGGCACCCTCAACGGCATCCGCATCGCCAGGCTCACGTGGACACCGGACTGAACCCGGCGTCGTCGCCTTCGACTGTGGTTCAGCGCCGCCGCAGACCGGGTACGAACGGAATCACGACCGGCGCGGACTCTGCTGTAGCGCCGACGTTGTCCGTTGCCCGGGCGACGAGTTCGCACTCTTCATACACGGACTTCATCCACTCGAAGGCCCAGCCGTCGCTGCCGTCCGTATCTTCGCCGATCTTCTCGCCGTTGGCGAAGAACTCCACCTTCACGACGACGCCGTCGGGGTCCGACGCCTCTGCTTCGATCCGCATCGTCCGCGGCGGCGAACCGACCATCGCGCCGTCGGTCGGACTGGTAATTGCCACAATCGGCACCTGATTGCATACGAGCCCGGTCTCGCTGAGACTGGCGTAGGCGGTTCCGCCGTAGGCGCCCATGTTGATGCGACCGCCGTTGGGGGTCCGCTCCTTCGAGTGGTCCGCGTTCGGGTCGCCGGCATCGACGCAAGGGCTCGTGACCTCGTCCAGGACCCAGACATCATGCTCCGGCCAGTAGCGCCCGCGCTCGCTGCGCAGGTGGTAGTCGCGTGCCTCCGGCTTGACGAACAGCGGGTCCTTGCTGAAGTTGCCCATGCCGGGAGATTCGCGTTCGATGCAACTGTATCGCGCCTGGCACTGGAACAGATCGCCGTTCTTGTTGTGCCACAAGATGCAGTTGCTGATGTCCGGCTCCGACTGGACATAGGCCTCGATGCCATACGTGTTGTCCACCACCGTCAGGTTGCGAAGCGTCGGCGCGCTGGCCGCGATGAACACGCCCATGAAGCTGCTTCGGATGACGAAGTTCTCCAGCACGGTATCGGGCCCTTCGCCCTGATAGAACGAGACCGCGAAGTCCTCTCCGACCGCCAGAACCGCCGCGTGCGAGGCGCTGCACACGGTGATCGCCCTGCCCAGGAAATCAATGGGGTCGCGATAGACGCCCGGATAGACGAGAACCGTGTCGCCGTCGCCGGCCGCATCGATCCCCGCTTGGATCGTGGCGAACGCCGTCTCGGCGCTCAGGCCGTCGTTGCCGTCGCTCCCACCTCGCGCTCTGACGTGGTAGACCACCGCTTGCCCCTCCTCCGCCGTCGTGAAGTGCCAGACCGGACCTATGTATTTCGCCCCGCCACCCTGCCTCGCTGAGCCAGCCTGGCGCTCATCGATCCGCCAGTAGTAGGTAACGCCCCTCTCCAGAATTCCGGGATCGTAGACGGGCTGTGGCTGACCGCTGCTGACGAGCGCGTCATCCGCGCCGGCGGCCACCGCGCTTTCATCCGTGCCGAGGTACACATCGTGCATGATGACGTTGGCGCCGGGCAGCCACGTGAGTTTCGTCTGTGGGTCTACGGATACCGCGCCGTTGGGCGGGCTCGGATTGCTCGCGACCGGCGGCAGAGTCTTGAAGGTCCAGACGTCGCCGGTATGGACCGTCACGCCATCCGCTTCGATCTCGTCCACGCGCCAGTAGTAGGCTTCGCCCGACACCAGCCCCTGGACGAGGTAGTACATCGAGAACGGTTGACGAACGGCCACCAGGTCGGCTTCCGTCAGATCCGCCTTGGTGCCAACGTACAAGTTGTGAAAGACCGCCGTCTCTCCGGGCGTCCACGTAAGCAGGGGTAGCTCCACCCCGACCGCGCCATCCTCCGGCCTGGGCTCGCTGGCCTTGAGCCCGGCCGCAGCGCTCCGCACAGTCCACGGCACGGCCGGCCCAGCCAGAGCCGCAATCGCCACAATCGTTGCCAACACTCGTTTGCTCACCATTGTTCCGCCCTTTCATATCTCTGCCTGCAATCTATGATGGCCGGACAGGCTACACACCTGCCGCTGTTCACATGGACGCCACAGCCCCCTCACCAAATGATGCCTGCCACCAGGCGCACGCTGCTCCGACGCCGAACCAAGAGAGACACACGCGACAGGCAGGAAAGATATGAAAGAGAATCCTGTATGATGACGAAGAGCATATGATAGATACACATCCTGCCTTCGCACATTTCGCACTGGATAGCCTACCACTCCGGGGGTGGACCTGTCAACAGCAATTCCTGCCATCCTGCCGGAAAAATCAGGTCACAGAACAAGAGGGCGCGGCCAGCATACGGTGGTGGATTCGGGTTTGCCCTGGGCTGGTGTCATTCCGACCGGAAGCCGAAGGCCGCAGTAGAGGGATCTGGCCGCACAGGGGAGCACGCCATGTTCGCAGCCAGATGTCTCGACTGCGCTTCGCTGCGCTCGACATGA
>CBFDBY010000142.1:0-14912 GCA_965603165.1 uncultured Phycisphaerae bacterium | reverse complement strand
CTTTGCGAACAACGAATCGGGGCGGATGCGTCCGCCTGCGGCCGACGTATTCCTCACCCCCCTGACCGCGCAGCGCATAGCCCAGGATCAAGTACCGCCCGCGCCGCTGAGCCTGAACGCGGTGGCTGAGCGGCGCCCCGGCTCGCAGAACAGTCTCCTCGCCTTCGCGGATCTTCAGAGAGCCAAGCCGAGAGTCCCGGCTCGTGTAGCCGCCATCGAGGACAATCTTCGTCACACGGTACGTGCCCACCGCAAGCTCGACGCTCCCGGAAGGACGATCAAACGGGATGGCCAGACCTCGCTCATCCCGGAGGATCAATCGCTCGATGTGCTCGGCATCGATCTTCAACCGCCCGAACGCCGGGCCTTTTGACGGTTCTTCCTGTCCCGCGCTCAATTGCGGCGCAAGTCCAACAAGAAGAACGACTGCAATTCCGGCCAGTGACATACGTCGCATGATTCCACGGCCCTCATGATCGATTGCGTGAAACGCGTACATCAACATACATCTCACTTCAGGATTTGCCGGAAGCGCGACTGGCGCGACGCGGTTTATCCGGCTGCTTGATCACACGGAGCTGCCCGATCGGACTGGGTTTTGTGAGCACGAGCGCGGCGAGCAGGATCATTCCTATGGCCAATAGCAGCAGCCCGAGGATTTGCGAGATGGTCAGCCACGCGATCTCGAACGGATTGTCGTCACGGATGAGTTCCAGGAGAAACCGCGTAACGCCGTAGAGCATGAGAAACGCCGCGGTCGTGAAGCCCGGACGCCGGGACCATCCACGCTGCTCACGCACCTTCGGCCACCCCAGGCTCCGCCGCCAGAAGAAATACAGAATCGCGCAAAGCAGCAAGGCGTTGGCGCTGGCGTAGAGCTGTGTCGGATGGACGGGCCGGCAGCGATACTCGCCCTTTGTCACTTCGTATCGCTGCGGCGGCGTCAACTCCGCCAACGACATCGGATACCACTTGCCTTCGTCATCGACGAAGGCGGCGTACTCGGCCGCCGGCAACGGCAGGTGAGGATCGGTCCGGCCTCGTGCGGGGTCCGCATTGATCTGGCTGTTGTAAGCATAGGACCGGTAGGGAAAACGCACGCCCCACGGAAGGCTGGTGGGCTTGCCGTAGCAGCAGCCGTTGAGGAAGCACCCGACCCGCCCGAAGGCCAGCCCCATCATGAGCCCGACAGCCAGGATATCGAAGTACCGGCGGACGGGCTGTTGGTGACGACGCAGATACAACAGCACGAAAAGGATCGCCGGGATCACTCCTCCCACGAATTCCAGCCCGCCGCGCCAGATGGCGATCATGCCGAGAAGATCGCCGCGGAATTCGTCCAGCCGGTGGAGCACGAAGAAGGCCCGAGCGCCCGCCATGCCGAGGACCAGCCCGTACAGGACCGCGTCGCTCATCAGCCCAAGGTCCAGACCCGCGCGTTGCGTCATCCGCCGCACGAGCAGAAACCCCATGAGGGCCCCGAGCGCCGCCATGGCGCCGAAGCTCCAGATGGTCAGGTCGACGAACGGGATTCTCACTAAAGTCGGATGCATCAGAGAGAGACGAGTCTCCAACCACGCACGAACCGTCGGCGCATCATGGACGGCAGATCACGATCTGCTGCGTCCCGGTCACCTTCCCGTACAGCTCCCGCGTGTCCCATGTCACCTCGATGGTGAATGTCTCAACATCGGCGTTCAGTTTCAGATCGTTCGGTACTCGCCACGAGTACCCGCAGGTGCCGCCTCAGCCGAAGGGCATCGGGCCCTCGGCCACACATTCACCCGCTGAGTTCACGATCCTGACGGTCGGGTCGAGCGACTCATAAAGATCATAAGGACCACCAGAGGTCTGGACGGTTTGCCTCTTCTTCGTCGTGTCCTCGAGACCGGTGATCAATGCATCCAACATAGGATCGCGAACCACTGCCTCGGCCTTCAATTGCTCGCCCAACTTGAAGCGCTGCTTCGAAGCAGGATTCCTGAACACCACCTGGGGCTCGGCCGAGAAGTCGAGCACAAACGGCTTGTCCTGGCGAATCTGAATCCCAAGGACCGGTGCTTTCCCCTCCTCCCGAGGCGAAGAGAGGTCCGCCCGGAGGCCGATCCGAAGCTCTCCCAACCGGGCCTGGAGCTGCAGCGGCATATAGTCTCCGACCGGGACCTTGAGCCTGCCGTCGGTCTTCTCGCACTTGCCAAGATCGAGCATTACGTCGCGGTTGAGTATGTAGCCGCGTTCCAGGCTTGTCTCGACGCTGCGCCGGCCCGGACCGACCTCCAGGCTGCCGAACGCCCCATCGTAAGCCCGCACCGTCAACTGATCGCCCTCCGGCGTCGCCGACAGAACGTAGAACGTGCCGTCGATCCGCCGCCAGTGGCTCAAGAAGGGCAACGGATCCGTCGCCCCATCGAGGTGCAGCCCCGTCGCCGGAAGGTCGTAGCGCCCCGTGATGAACGGGCTCTGAGCCAGCACGGCCTCGTGTTCCTTCCCGCCAATCTCGATCTTCCCCCGACGCGCCGTCGGGACAATAAATGAGAGGTACCTGTACTGGCTGAATTGCGTCAATCGCGGCATGACCTTCTGCAGCCGTCGTCCCTCGCCCGATAAAGCCCCGAGGTCCACCTGCACGTAGTCGAAGACGATGTTCTCTTGTCCGCGGCCAGATTCGGGATCGGCAGGAGGATTCACCATACACCCCAGGGCGGCGTCGTTCGTTAGATCGCAATCGTGATTGACGTCGAAGTAGAACCGGTCGTAGCCCGTACCGGTCCCGCCGGATTCGTCGATCGCAAAGCAATACTCGAGCCCCGAGCCCAATGCAGTCAGGTCCGCCGTGAACCCGATGGATCCATAGACCGGTTTGTCCGATGCGAACGCTGGATACGCCTTCACCTTCTCAGAGGGCTCGTCTTCACACGCCACACTCTGCCCGACTGGGACGCGCGACACGTCCGGCCCTTCACTGTCGAAGACAGAGACCTCCTCCATCTTGAAGACTGCCCCCCCCGACGAGCCCGCGAACGCCGTGGAGACCAGTACTGCAAACAAGATCGCGATACAGCCGGCATTCGGGAATGAACGACCACGCGTTTGGTTTCTCATGCCACACCTTCCTTTCCGTGGCCGACGCTCGCCACAGGACCGGTCCGCCATGCCTTCAGAGCAGGCCGCACCAAGAAACACACCCTATCCCGCTGATTCCACCGCCATTGTACCCCCCGACCGGCCGCAGGCAAGGAGAAAAAGGGCTCATGTGTCTTTCCGTGCGCCCCTGTGCGTCACGACGGTCTTCCCATTCATCATATCGCGTGGAGCGAAGCGCAGTCGAGATATCTGGTCGCGTATATAAGGCGTCTGTCATTCGCAGGCAGATTTCTCCGCGCGGCCTTCGGCCTTGGTCGAAATGACAATGACGTGGGATTTCGCAAAGCCTGCGGGCAACGCCGGCGTGGATCCCGAGGTCATTCCTCCAGCGGGAGGAGCTCGACCTTGCGGAACTGGAGGGGGTGGCTCTCGGCCTGGAGCGAGATGTAGCCTTCGCTCACCATCCTGTCGGCGCCGGCCTTGAGTAGTTTCTGTGCGTCGGCGTCGCCCTCGTCAAGCTGGGGCTCGCCGTATTCGAGCACGACCTCGCCATTGATGATGTGCCGGATGAGGCGGCTGCCGTGGACCTCGACCTCCGCCGTCACCCACTGATCGCCGTGAAAGGTCTTGGAGTTGGAGTTGATGCAGTGCTGCGTAACGAGCGTGTCGTTCATGACGACGTGCGTGCCGGGCGTGCACAGGTTGCCGGTCGAGCGGTCGTTCGTGCCGTCGCCGCCGAGGAGCTGGACCTCGATGCAGACGGGGAAGCTCTGGTCCTTCGTCATGGTGGCGGGCGGCTGGCAGTGCACCATCATGCCGCTGTTGCGAAAGGCCCAGCCGGGACCGCCCGGCGTCTGCTCGCCCGTGAACCGGTACTCGACGCGCAGACGGTAGTGCGAGAACGCGTCCTTGTAGAACAGGTGTCCGAATTCGCCGTCGAATTTGTCGTATTGATCGTAGGCGACGGTCAGCAGGCCGTCCTCGACGCGGAACGTGTCCTTGTAGTTCTCACCCAATTCATGTTTCGCAAGCTTTGGCGTCCAGCCGGTGAGGTCCTTGCCGTTGAATAGACTGATCCAGCGGGCTTCACTCGGGCCGGCCTGCTCCGCCGCACAGCCCGCAGTGCAAAGTACGCTGGTCAGAAGAACACACACAATCCACACGGCATCCGGCCGACTCACTACACAGGACTGCTTCTGTCTCGTCATGGCTTCTCACTCCTATGCCGGCAACCTCGTTCCCTTCCGATATCACGATCCACCACGCGCGGCGAACGCGCATTTCACACGCGGTCATGCTCGCCCGCCCCGCCGCAAAAAGCAAGAACAAAGCACCACCAAGGCACCGACCCTACGACTGCGCCTCACGCGCAAACAGGCCCACACCATCACTGCAAATCCCCTCTCGCTAATCCGCAGCGTTCTTATTGTCATCCCGAGCGTAGTCGAGGGATCTGGCTGGGAGCCGAAGGTTTCCGGCGGTCGCAGGCAGACGTCTCGACTGCGCTACGCTCCGCTCGACGTGACAAGAGCCAAGGGCGCCTCACTCGACAGGAAGGTCGTAGGGTGTGCTGTGCAAACCTTCCCCCCCTCGGCGCGTCCGGCCCACGCATCGGGAATGGTGGGCGGAGCCCACCCTACCGGCTGTCGCCTTGTCTCAGGATCCTTCAATCGCGGTCACGGCTCTCGCGGGAGTTGTGCCGCTCCATTGGCGCTGTAGTTCAAGACGATGTCGAGGCCATGTCACTGGGAAAGGAGGATGGCGCCGTATGGGCCAAGTTCGATGATCCCTGAGGCCGGCTGGCCATCGTATTCCTGCTTCTCCGCAATCACGGGGCCTTCCCCCATGTCACTGAACTCGCCGTCGTATGCCTTGCGGTCGTTATTGAAGCGCACCACCCATTGGCCCTCGGCGGGTAAGCCGATCCGATAGTCCTTCCGAGGTTCGGTGGAGAAATTGGCCGCGACCACTACGCTGTCACCCGGACCCGACTTGTCCCACCGGTGATAAGCGAGGACCTTCTGGTCCTGGTTGACGTGGTAGACATCGAGGTTCTGGCCGCAGAGTCCCCGGGTATTGCCGTCGCGGTTCAGACGCAGGCGAATCAGGTCCTTGTACAGACGCAGGATGCCGGCGAAACGATCCTTCTTCGACCAGTCGATGGGATCGTCGTCGCGAAACCAGTCGTCTTCGAGGAATTCCTGGCCCTGGAAGATCATCGGGACACCCGGCGCAGTGAACACCAGGGCCGCCCCGAGCGTGGATCGCTTCTTGGCGACCCAGTTTGCAGCATCGTCGGGAGCCAGCGTCTCCGGAATGCGCGACTTGCCGTTGGCTACCTCGTCGTGCGATTCCGTGTAGATCACGCGTGCGAGCGCGTCCTGCCCGAACCGATGCGCGAGCACATCGCGCACGGCGTGGAGATTCCGAGCAGCATCGTCGACAGCCAGGAGCATCTGGCGGGCCTCGTGTACGAACCGCCCGTCCCACTGCACGTTGAATCCCGCCCCGCCGTCGCCGACGCCTGCAACGAGGGCGGCATCATCCTGCATATCCTCGGCAATGGTCACCGCGGCCGGGCGAACCTTGTGAACGTCCTCGTTGATCCACTGCATCAACGACCACCCGTCCGGAAGATCGCCATCGGGCCCCCGGCGGCCATGCACGTTGCGGATGTAGCTGGTCGCATCGAAGCGCAGCCCGTCGACGCCGTAGTCCTGAATCCACATTAGCGCGTTGTCGCGAATGTACTGGCGGACCTCCCCCCGGCCGTAATCGGGGCGCGTCTGGCCCCAGGGCGTCGACGCTCGCTCGTCGTTGTAGAAGTAGATGCCGCCCTTGTCGCTCTCGCCCCACCCGTCGAATCGCCACAGGTTCAGGTCGGTCGGACCGAGATGGTTGTAGACCACGTCGACAATCACGGCCATGCCCAGCTCGTGGGCCCTGGCGACGAAATCGCGAAAGGAGGCGGGCGTGCCGTAATCACTCTCGACCGCGAAGATTTGCGAGGGGTTGTAGCCCCAGGAATAGCCGCCCGGGAATTCGCTCAGTGGCATGACCTCGATGGCGTTGACACCGAGATCCTTCAAATACTGAAGGCGCTCGATGGCTCCTTCCAGATTGCCGGGGCCGATCTGCTTTTGCTTTCCGAAGGTGCCGATGTGCAATTCGTAGATGACCATCTCGTTCAGCGACGGCGGCGTGAACGGCGGAGCCCCCTGCGGCGGCGAGGCCATGATGATTCCGTTGCCCACGGAACTCGTCACGTTACGCGCGTAGGGATCGATCTTGAGCGCTTCGCCCGCCGGGGAGACGATTCGAAAGCGGTATTCGTCTCCGACCTTGGCCCCGGCGACGTCGCCGGACCACCATCCGTTCGGCTGCCCCGCCAGGGGATGAGCGGCCTTGTCCCAGTCGTTGAACGTGCCAACCACAAACACTTCCGTCGCGTGCGGCGCCCACACACCGAATTGAACGCCACCTTCATGGGCAACGGCGCCTTTGGGGGAAGGGTTCTCTTTCATGGCTGAACAACCTCCAGAAGAACACTATGGGCCCTTCATTTAACGAAGCATCGCGGCGGCGGCTTTCGCGTGGTAGGTGAGGATGATGTCGGCGCCGGCGCGCTTGATGGAGGTGAGGACCTCCATCATGACGGCATCGCGGTCGATCAGGCCGGCATCGGCGGCGGCGTGCAGCATCATGTACTCGCCGCTGACGTTGTAGGCGGCCACGGGACAATCGAACCGCTCGCGGGCCCGGCGGATGATGTCGAGGAAGCTCAGCGCCGGCTTGACCATCACGATATCCGCGCCTTCGTCGAGATCCAGCTCGATCTCGCGGACCGCCTCGCGGGCGTTGGCCGGGTCCATCTGGTAGCTCTTGCGGTCGCCGAAGGCCGGGGCGGACTCGGCCGCGTCGCGGAAGGGACCGTAGAACGCCGAGGCGAACTTGGCCGCGTACGAGAGGATTGCGACGTCGTGGAATCCGTTGCACTCCAGGGCCTGGCGGATCGCACGAACGCGCCCGTCCATCATATCCGACGGGGCGACGATATCCGCGCCCGCCTGCACGTGCGACAGCGCCATCTTCGCTAATAGCTCGCAGGTGGCGTCGTTATCAACCTGTGGCGAGGGCGTCCCGCCCTTGCGTCCCGAGGCCATCTTGGCCTCGTCTTGCCCCGGACTAACATGCAAGGGCAAGATGCCCTCGCCACAAGAGGCTTTGATGACGCCACAGTGGCCCGTGCTGGTGTATTCGCACAGGCATACGTCCGTGACAATCAGCAACTCGGCAGCGCGTTCCTTGATCGCGCGGATCGCCTGCTGCACGGGGCCGCTCTCCGACCACGCCTCAGAGCCCCTCTCGTCCTTCTGCGCGGGCAGGCCGAATAACAGCACGGCCGGGATGCCGAGATCGGCCACCTCAGCCGCCTCATCCGCGATCCGGTCCGGCGAGAAATGAAAACAATCCCGCAGCGAGCCAATCGGTTTCTTCAGGCCTTCCCCCGCCCGGACGAAGAGGGGATAGATGAAATCATCAACGCTCAGCGACGTCTCGCGCACCATCCGCCGCATCGTGGCGCTCGTTCGCAATCGTCGCATTCGAAGTTCCGGAAAGCCCATACGATATACTCCATCAATTCTTCACTACCTGTGCCCCCATATACCCCCCTCATGCCGGGGGCGTCAAGACCGAGCCTGATGACGCCATCTGCTGAGTGCACGACAAGATGCTGGCAAACACCCCGCTTGTCATTGCGAGCCGGCCGAAGGCCGGCGCGGCAATCTCACCCCCCGGTCCGCTCCGAGATTGCTTCGTCGGCGTACGCCTCCTCGCAATGACATTTCTCTTATCCTGACCCGCCACTTTCTTGTCGCGCACCCCATTTGCTGCTACCTTCGTGCCGTCGCCGCTTGGGTGAATCACTCGTTCATACCGCCTTGCATCGCCCGATAGTTGCCGACGGCTTCCGAGGTTCGCAGGGGCCGGTTGTAGAGACGCAGATGGTGAATCCGGCCGGCCAGGCTCGGAGCGATGCGGAGCGTCTTGTCGCCGTTCACGTCGCGCAGGTTGGGGCTGAACCGCCCCCAGCCAAACTGGCGGCTCTCGCCACCGTCACAGAGCTTGCCGTCCCCGACAAACGTGATGATCTTCGGGCCGCCGTCGACGTTGACGACGATGTGCTGGGCCCGCCCCGCCTTCAGGCAACCCGGGTCGCAGTCCCACCGGCTTTCGCTGCGACCGTCATTCAGGACGATCTCCACCGTGCCGCGCGACGTTGTTTGCAGGCACAATCCCCGTCCGCTCTCGGTCCGGCTGTCGAGCAAGACCTGGCCCGGCGAGAGCGCCTCGAACGTCACGCACAGATCGACGCCAAAGCCGCTGCGCAGGTCTTTCGTGCGGTGGTCGGCCTGGCCCGCGCCCATGGTAGTGAAGGCCGGCAAGGATGGGGCCGGGACCCTGTTCGGCATTGAGCCGCCGTCGCCCGACAGATCGAGCGCCAGCCCCTCGGTCGCAACCGTGCGATTGTCGAACTGCTGCCAGAGCCCTTTGAGCAATCCCGCATCGATCGGATGAACGCGGGCGATGTCCTTTTGCGTCTCCGTGAGGAAGTACCGGCCGTCCTCTTCGATCAGATCGGGGTAGCTCATGCGAACGTACGTGTCATCGTCGTACAGCACAATCTCCGGCTGGGACCACTGGAGGACTCTGCCTTCGGGTGAGTCGGCTTCGATGCCGCCGCAGAGCCAGGCGGGATTGCGATCGTCGTAGGACCTGCCGCCGTGATTGTCGAACCAGTAGAGATACCTGCCGTTGTGACACCTCCAGATGAAGTTGGCGGCGCGCGGGTGCTTGATGCGCCGGCCGTCGGCGTATCGCATGTACTGCGGCGTGCTCCAGGTGTGTCCGCCGTCGCGGCTGTAGCTGCACGCCGGGTGGCCGTCGGTCGTACGATAGACGCAAGCGAACGATCCTTCGCTGAGGACGCAGAAGCTCTGCTCTTCCGCGATAGGCCCGCCGCCCGGCGGCGACCGCAGGCCAATGTCACCATCCGGCAGCGTCTCCCACGTGATCCGTTCCGGATCGGCTTCCGTGAGGATATTCGGGCTCCTGAGCAGGACGCCTTCGGAGCGCGTGATGAAGTTGCGACCGAAGCCCCCGACCTTGTGCAGCGGGACGTAGGCGGCGCCTTCGTGCGCGAAGGGCTTGCCGACGTTCCAGAAGAACCGGACCTTGCCGCCGTAGGGATTTTCGCGGTCGATCTCGAATTCGCGGACGGGAATTGGATAGCGCTTCCGCGACCAGGTCCGGCCGTGATCGTCGGTGTACTTGAACACGTAGTAGCCCTGCGTATCGACGCGGGTGCACCAGCCGTCCCGGTATGGCGGATTATCCGCCTTGACCTGCCGCAGATTATCGGTGTTATGATTGTAAAAGGCGTAGATCCGTCCGCCGGGGACTTTGAGCAAGACGGCGTACGATGCTTCGGGACCGTCCGCCGGCTCGACATCGACGGGCTTCGACCAGGTCCGGCCCCGATCAATGCTTCGCAAACTCACCACATGCTGGCCCTGCGAACCTTCGCGCCCGGCCCCGGTCGTGAGAATGCACAGCCACGCCCCATCGTCGGTCCGGACGACGTATGGCTGGTCCGCGTAGGTCTCGCTCGGGATCTCCCAGCCCCTGCGGATGTCGCGCCAATCCTGCGCGTGCAGAGCCGGCACGAGCGAGCACTGCAACACAATAAGAACGAGGACACGTGTGGCTGGGCAATCCATGAGAAGCCTCATGTGGCGTTGCCGGTTTCCGTCACTTTCGCTCCGCTTCTTCGATGGCGTCGAGCATGCCGTCTACGGTGTGTTCGGTCGCTTCGAGGTCGATCCGCACGCCGAGCCCGACCAGTTCCCGTGAGGTGACGGGGCCGATGGAGGCGACCTTCGCGTTAGCGGCGTTGACAACTTCCGCGCGAACCTGATCGAAGAACCCGCGCACCGACGAGGGACTCGCGAACGTCAGCCAGTGGATGCGACCCTGCTGAATCTGCTCTTCGAGGCCCGCTCCGTCGCCCTGTTGGGGAAGGGCCGTATAGATCGAAACGTCACGCACCCGCGCGCCGCCCTGCTCCAGCACGTCCACCAATTCGTTCGAGGCGAGCTCGGAGCGAAGGAGCAGGACTTTCTTGTCGTGAAGATTCGCACACGCCATCAGTTGCAGCCCGAGATCGCGGCCCGTGAAGACGGTCGGGACGAAGTCCGCGCGAATGCCGTACCGCTGGAGACTGTCCGCGGTCTTGGCCCCAAGTGTGGCCAGGCGGACCGCGGCGAAGACCCGTGCGTCCTTGCCGAGGGCGCCGATGGCGTCGAAGAAAACGGCGACGCCGTTAGGACTGGTGAAGATCACCCAGTCGTACTCGGTGATCTCCGTCAGGGCCTGTAGAAACTCGCTTCGGTCCGTCAGCGGCTGGATGACCATCGTCGCGAATTCCACGGCGTTTCCGCCCCGGGCGACGATCTTGCGCGCCATCTCGGCATTGCCGGCGGGGTCACGCGCCACGACGATATTCCGTCCGAACAGCGGCCTTCGCATGAACCAGTTCAGGCCGGCATCGCCCCGTGCCGCAGCACCGACGATGATCAGCGCCGGCGGCTCGATCTGCTCGCGGCTGCACGTCTCAACGATTTCCCGCAGCGGCGCCTTCACAACTTTCTGAGTCGGCAGCGTCGTGTTGGCGACCAGGGCCACCGGCATATCCGCCGACATGCCATTGGCCATCAGTTGCTCGGCAATGGTCGGCAGCGTGCCGATGCCCATGTAGAACACGAGCGTGCCGGGGAAATGCGCCAGGACGTTCCAGTCGATATTGGTCTCTTCCTTGCCCTCGGCTTCGCGGCCGGTGATGAAGGCCACCTGCGAGCTGTACTGGCGGTCAGTGAGCATGATGCCCGTGTACTCGGCCGCGGCGATGGCGGCGGTAATGCCCGGGACGATCTCGAAGTCGACGCCCGAGGCGTTCAGCAGCGCCGCCTCTTCCGTGCACCGTCCGAAGATGCAGGGGTCGCCGCCCTTGAGCCGCACGACCGTCTTGCCTTCGAGCGCCTTGGCGACCAGGATCTCGTTGATCTGGTCCTGCGTGAACGAGCCCGGGCCGATGCGTTTGGGCACGTGGATGATCTCGGCATCCTTACGGGCCAGCTCCAGCAGCGCCGGATTGGCCAGCTTGTCGATGATGATGCAATCAGCCGTACGGAGAAGCTCGGCCCCGCGCAGCGTGATGAGGTCCGCCCGTCCGGGTCCAGCCCCGACGAGATAGGCTATCCCTTTATTCTCTTTGCTCACCTTTGCCTTTCTCCGTTTCTAATTCACGAAGGATCTCCCTGCCGCCGGCATCGAGCAGTTCCGTGGCGATCTTCTCGCCCAATTGCCGTGCTTGTGATACGGGGCCTTCGATTTGTTTGTTCAGCATGTTCCCGCCTTGGGCGTCGGCGATGAAGGCGTGAATCTCCATAACGCCGTGACGAGACCTCGCATAGGCGCCAACCGGGGCGTGACAGCCGCATTTCATCGTCACGAGCACCTGCCGCTCGGCCAGCGAGACGGCCCGCGAGGCTTCATCATCGATGGACCGCACGATGCCGACCGTTCGCTCGTCGTCGCTCCGGGTCTGGATGGCCAGCGCGCCCTGGGCCGGGGCCGGGATGAATCTTCTCGGATCGAAGATGACGGAAATCTCTTTCGTCAGGCCCAGCCGCTCCAGGCCGGCTCGCGCGAGCAGGATCGCGTCGAGTTCCGTCGTGTGCAGTTTCCGGATTCGCGTCTGGACGTTGCCGCGGAGCGGCACGAGTTCCAGGTCGGGCCTGAGGTGCCGCAACTGGGCCGCCCGCCGAAGGCTCGACGTCCCGACCCGCGCCGACTTCGCAAGCTCGTCGATGGAGCCGACCGACTGCTTCGCGAGCAGGCAGTCCTCGGGCCATTTCCGGTCGCAGATCGCGGTTACCGCCAGCCCTTCCTGCTCGCGCGTGGGCAGGTCCTTGAAACTGTGCACGGCGAAGTCCGCCTCCCCCACCAGCAGGGCCTCTTCGAGGACGGACGTGAAGAACCCGGTGTCCTTCAGATTCCACAACGCCGTGCGTCGGTCCTGATCGCCGGCGGTCGTCACCTCTTTGATGCGAACCTCAACATCCGGATGCTTCGCCTGCAAAGACGCGATGATGAATCGAGTTTGCGCAAGGGCCAACTCACCTCGGCGTGTCGCAACGGTTAGCACTTCCATATCAGATCCAAAATTGCATCCCCATTTCCACGATAACGGCGGTTGCCCCGGCCGCGACATCCATAGATGCTGCATTTTCCATTCGAGACCGGCCGCGCCTTCGCCATACTGCCCCCCTATCTCCCACCGCCGTCATAAGGATTGGAGTCTATCCGGAAACCCGCCCGATATCAAGCGGCCACACTCAAATATATCCGTATCGCCTGCGCCACCTCGGCCAAAACGGCATTGCGTCTCAGAGAGCCCGCCTTATCCTTGCGTAGGCACACCGATTCGCGTAGTTTGGAGTAGGTACCGCGCGCTGGGGTCGTCGCGGATTTCGTGGCAGGTGCAGAACATGGCGATGGAAAGGGATGACAGATGAAGACACGGGTGCTCGGCAAGATCGCGACTGCTTTGGCGGTCATTCTAACGCTCGGCACGTGGGCTGGAGCCATCACAATCTCGGAGAACGGACAGACGAGGGCCGTGGTCGTGGTCGCCGCCGACGCACCGGAGCCGGAACAGCACGCGGTCGGCGAGCTCATTGAATTCCTGAGGCAGATCACCGGGGCCGAGTTCCGACTGGTGAACGAGAAGCCGGATCAGACCGCTTGCATCTTCGTCGGACCGGCAGCGGCTAAATGGGGCGATGAGCGATTCTCAACCGATGGGCTGGGGGCCGAGGGGATCGTGATCAAGACCGTCGCCAACGACTTGATCCTCGCCGGCGGCCCTCCACGCGGAACGCTGTACGCGGTCTATACCTTCCTGGAAGACCATCTGGGCTGCCGGTGGTGGTCCTCGACCGAAAGCACGATCCCGAAGAAGCCGACGATCCGCGTCGGCGGGCTCGACGTGCGGTACGTGCCGGCGCTGGAGTACCGCGAGCCCTACTGGTTCGATGCCTTCGACGGCGACTGGGCCGTGCGGAACAAGTGCAACGGCCAGGGCGAGCGGCTCGACGCCAAACGAGGCGGCAAGAATATCTATCAGGGATTCGTGCACACGTTCTACCCGTTAGTCCCGCCGAAGCAGTACTTTGACGAACACCCCGAGTGGTTCAGCGAGATCGACGGCAAGCGGACCACCGACCGCGCCCAACTGTGCCTGACCAACGAATCGATGCGCGCAGAGCTGGTGAAGAATCTCAAGGAGCGTTTGCGCAACAATCCGGCGGCGACAATCGCTTCGGTCTCGCAGAACGACTGGCACGGCAACTGCCAGTGCACGAACTGTGCGGCGGTCGAGCAAGAAGAAGGCAGCCCGGCGGGCCTGCTGTTGCGGTTCGTCAATGCGGTCGCGGCGGACATCGAGGCCGAGTTCCCGAACGTCGCGATCAGCACGCTTGCCTATCAGTACACGCGTAAGCCGCCGAAGCACGTCAAGCCGCGACCCAACGTCATCGTCCGGCTGTGCAGCATCGAATGTTCCTTCTGCAAGCCGTTGGCCGACGAGCGCAACCAAGCGTTCCGCGATGATATTGTCGGCTGGTCGAAGATCGCCGAGCGGCTCTACATCTGGGATTACACGACGAACTTTCGGCACCACATCATGCCGCACCCGAACCTGCGGGTCCTCGGACCCAACGTCAAATTCTTCGCCGACCACAACGTCAAAGGCATCTTCGAGCAGGGCGCGTATACGACGAACGGCGCCGAAATGGCCGAGCTTCGCGCCTGGGTCCTGGCCAAGCTCTTGTGGAACCCCACGCGCGACGGCGCCGCCCTCATCGAGGAATTCATCGAAAACTACTACGGCCCGGCCGCGCCGCACATCAAAGCATATCTGAACGTGACGCACGACGCCGTCGAGGCCAGCGGCGACTGGCTCGGATGTTTCGAGCAGATGTGGGCCAAGTTCCTCTCGTTCGATACGCTCTCGCGAGGCTGGACGCACCTGAAGTCCGCCGAGACGGCGGTGCAGGACGATCCCGAGCTGCGGTTCCGCGTGCAGGTCGCGCAGCTCCCGGCGATGTATACGTTCATGATGCGCTGGAACGACATGCGCGAGGCCGCGAAGACCGCGAGCGCCGACTGGCCCATGCCCGAATCGATCAAGGACGCGTACGATCAGTTCCTGGTCATCGCCAAGAAGAAGAACGTCACGCGCCTCAACGAATGGCAACAAGGCTTCGGCGCCTTGGAGAAAGCCCTGGCCGACCACAAGGGAAGTGAGTAGGAGCCTTGACCATGCCTGACGCACTGGAGGCGAGAGAGGTCGAAGTTCGCTTCGGGAAACAGGAAGTCCTGCGGCGTTTCTCGATCCACCTCAAGCCGGGTGGAAAGGCCGTGCTGGCCGGCCCGTCAGGCTGCGGCAAGTCCACGGTGCTGCGCTGCTTCCTGGGCTTCGTCGTGCCCGACGCCGGGGCCGTGTGCATCAACGGTACACCGCTCACCGCCGAGACCGTCTGGGATCTTCGCAGGCACCTCGCCTATATCGCCCAGGAACCTGATCTTGGGACCGGGACGACGGCCGAGGCCCTCGAACGGCCCTTCCACTTTCGTGCGAATGCCGGCTTGCGCGGCAACCTGGAGCGGATGCCCGAGCTGTTCGAGCGGTTCAATCTGCCGCG
>CBFDBY010000141.1:0-14937 GCA_965603165.1 uncultured Phycisphaerae bacterium | reverse complement strand
TGGCGAGATCGGCCATTACTTCTTCGTCGAAGGCGGCACAGCGCTTCTTCAGCGACTCGTACTCGCGCGCGGAGGCCTTGAGCAGATCCGCGGCCTCCCACCCGTTGCGGCGCCAGTACGGCCGCAGGTTCTTTCGCATGTATTGAATCGAATAGAGATCGTCATAGGCGAGCATCAGCCATCGCGAGACGGGCTCCGACGAAACCTCGACGGGTCGGAAAGCCAGTACGGCTTCCATCGAATCCGCCGCGAGGACTTCCGGCGGCATCACGAGGCTGGTCGTGTCGAAGCCGCCCCGGCAGAATACGTCACGCAGCACGCCGTGATTGAAGGCGACGCGTTCGATCAGTTCCGAGCGCAGCCCGGCGACGTAGAGATACCCCCAGTCGATACGAATGTCGTCGCCTTTCTTGGCGAGGATCGGCTGGTCCTTCGAGCCGATCCTGACCGCCGCGAGATCGCCGATGTCCTCGTTCCGCCAGACCACCTCCTGTCGAGGCTCATTGACGGCAAGCTCAGCCGAGGCGTCGAAGTAGACCTCGACGCTGTGTTGCTTGCCGTCTGTCGCGCGAACGTCCCAGGTCAGATAGGTCACCGGCCGGGACAGGATGTCGATGTCTTCCGGCAGAGCGGGGGTCATGAAGGTGAGCGTCAGCGCGATGCCTGCGCCCTCGAAGGTGTAGATCGTGCGCGTGGGCAGGACGGTGAGACTGGTCTGCTTCATCGGCGGGACCTTGCCGGGAGTGGCGCCCATGATGCGATAGGGCTTGCCGTCGATGCGGACCATGCTGGTGAGCCGGTGGGGCCGGCCGGTCCAGTGGACGGTGTCCTCGTCGGTGAGCCTGTCGGCGGGCGCCCAGATACTGAAGTACGGGTCGCACGCGACCAGCGGCGTAGCGGGCCCGATGAGCTTGTCGCCCTCGGCCCGTCGCGGCTCCGGCGGCGTGTAGAGGCTCGTATTCGCGGCCGCGACGCGCTCGGCGTCCATCTTGATCATCGCCCGGTCGTAGGTCATCAGGCCGTTGACTTCGACCTCGACGTCGGTCGTTTGCGTGTACACGGCGGCGGCCAGACCCTGAGACCCCGTCATCGGATGAAGCTTACGGATCAGGGCGAGATAGGCGTCGGTCAGCTCGTCGGCGTTGGTGTAGCTGCGATAGCCCCAGTTCCGCTCGGCCTGCCAGGTGTGGCCGGGCAGCGGCAGACCCAGGCCACCGAACTCGCCGAGCACGACCGCGCGGTCCTCCTCGATGCGCGGCACCGCCGGACCGGGATAGCTGTGGATATCGAGCACGTCACCGACGTCGCGATCCGTCCAGCCGCTGGCATTATTCACCAGCCGCGTAGGATCGATCTTCTTGATCAGATCGACAATCCGCGGCGTGTCGTACTGGCCCCAGCCCTCGTTGAACGGGACCCACATCACGATGGAGGGATGGTTGCCGAAGGCCTCGATCATGCGAGTCAGCTCCAGGTCGAACTGCTGCGCGGATTCCTCGGTCCGCACGATGTCGCGGTCATTGCGGCCGATGTAGCGGTCGCCGCTGGGCATATCCTGCCAGACGAGCAGGCCCAGCTTGTCGCACCAGTAGTACCATCGGTCCGGCTCGACCTTCACGTGCTTGCGGGCCATGTTCATGCCGAGCCGCTTCGTCACCTCGATGTCATACCGCAACGCCTCATCGGTCGGCGCCGTATACAAGCCGTCCGGCCACCAGCCCTGATCCAGCGGCCCATACTGAAACAGCGGCTTGTCATTCAGGCATAGTCGAAGGATGCCATTCTCATCCTTACCCAGCGCGATCTTTCGCATAGCGAAGTACGTGCTCACGCGATCGACGAACTCCCCGTCCACTGTGACACGTCGACCTTGATCCGGCTTCGATGATTCCCGACGCGAGGTCTCTGTTCCCAGCGCCACCTCCAGGTCATACAAGTGGGGGGAGTCGGGCGTCCACAACCGCGGGTTTTCAGTTGGTACCTCGAATTCCTTACCGATTGGGGCGCCAATTGCCCGTCCAAACGGCTTGTCCCCAATCCGGCCGCTCTTCTGCGCATCGGGGATCCAGACGGACACGGTGTACTGGTCGGGATCGGCGAGTTCGCCGCCGACGTGGACCTTCAGCTTCAGAACGCCGGCGCGGAGGTCGGGCGTAATCTCGAGTGCCCTTATGTAGACGGGATTGACTGGTTCGAGCCAGACGGTTTGCCAGATTCCGGTGACGGCGGTGTACCAGATGCCGCCGGGCCTGCGGACCTGCTTGCCGCGCGGCTGCGTGCCGGCATCGGTTGGGTCCCAGACGGACAGGACGATCTCCTGCTCGCCGCTTCGCTTCAAGGCGTCCGTGATGTCAAACCTGAACGGGTCGTATCCGCCCTTGTGGTTGCCGATCTCCTTGCCGTTGACCCAGACGGTGGTGTCCCAATCGACGGCGCCGAAGTGCAGGAGGATGCGTTTCTTCGGTGCCCAGCCCTCGGGGATCTGGAACGTGCGGCGGTACCAGAGTCGGTTGTCCGGTCCGACGGGTTTCATCACGCCGGAAAGGGCCGACTCGATGGGGAAGGGCACGAGGATTTGGCCGTCAAAGCCTTCCGGCTTAGCCGCGTTTGTGGCGAGGGCATCTTGCCCTTGCGTGTCGCGGGCATCCTGCCCGCGATTCGAGGGCGGAACGCCCTCGCTATTCGGCCCAAGGGCGGGACGCCCTCGCCACTGCGGACCGCCAGCATCCTTGGGCCGGATGGCGTAGTCCCACAGCCCGTTGAGGTTCAGCCAGTCCTTGCGGACCATCTGCGGGCGAGGGTATTCCGGATGCACGTTCTCCGGCGAGACCGCCTCGGCCCAGCGCGTCATCAAAGGGCCTTCCGCCGGCTTCCATTCCGCGTGTCCCAGCGCCGAAACCAGCAGGACGACGCCAGCCGCGAAGCGAATGAGAGGGATCTTGAAGCAACTATCGAACATGACGAAACCTCCCGTGAAAACCACGTCTGTGCTGATTCTCGCGCTCTACCCCGAGCGATTCAGCGTGTGTCCGGCTCTGCGCCCCCGGCGGACCCTTCGTCCGGGCACGCGCAAGACCGCGGGCCAGGATAATCGATGAGCAGGCGGCTTTCAACCGGAAACGACCTCTGCCGTCCGGATGTGTGCACGAAAAGAAAGTGGCGGGTCCGGATTAAGAAGGATGCCATTGCGAGGAGGCGCACGCCGACGAAGCAATCTCGGAGAAGGCCATGGTTGAGATTGCCGCGCCGGCCTTCGGCTGGCTCGCAATGACATCCGGGGGCGTTTGCCATGATCTTGTCGTACACCCCACCCGGATGCATGCCGGGGGCGGAGGTAAATTGGGCTTGCTTTGCGCCGGGGAAACGGGTAGAAATATACTCGTGTGGGCAACCGGCGCCGAGATTCGAGATCTCGTGCGGGAGATGGACTAGTCTGGTTGGCCTTTACGGCGCCATCACACCGGTGAGGCTTCGCGCGGGTGGTTGTCCGCCCCCGGCGGGCGGCGATAGGGAAGGAGGTTGGAGACACTTCAGCGAGTACCGGCATCCATGAATCGAGTACTGCATTTCCGCGCACCGTGGCAGAGACCGTTTCGGTGATGCGGATCATTGTTCTACACCGACGGGCCGGCGGGCCGGTCGCAATCAGAAGGAGGACAAGTTATGTGGGCACGCAGGTACTGTAGCAGTCTGGCTTTCCTTTCTTTGCTGCTTATTTCATTCTCCGCCGCGTCGGCGGATGTCACGACGGGCCTGGTAGCACACTGGATGCTGGACGACGGGACCGGCGCCATCGCAACCGACAGCGTCGGGGGCAACGACGGCACGCTGCAAGGCGACGCGACGTGGTCCGAGGGATACGTCGGCGGGGCGGTCGTGCTCGATGGGGACGGCGATTACATCGATTGCGGCAACAAAGAGGCTTTCAACATCACCGATGCCGTCACGTTAGCCGCCTGGGTCCAGGCGGACAGAGCCTTCGCCTACCCCGACTGGTCGGGCATCATCATGCGAGGCGGGCCGAATATCGACACGTTCGCGCTCTATTACTACAGACCCGGGACGCAGCTCGGCTTCAAGACCACGGGGGCCACTCCGGAATGGTACGCCACTGCCAGTGGTGCCGCCGAACCGATGTTCGACGATGAGTGGCACCACGCCGCAGCGACCTACGACGGCGCGATGAAGAGGGTGTACCTTGACGGCGTTGAGGTCGGCAGCGTGGCAGCCACGGGCAAGATTGAGACCAGCACGGACCGGCTGCTACTCGGGGCCGGTCGGGATACGAATCCGCCGACGCACTTCGTGGCCGGCCGGATCGACGAAGCCCGTCTGTACAGTCGTGCGCTGTCCGCGAACGACGTGAAGGAGCTCATGCCGCCCAAGCTGCAAGCGTACGGACCCGATCCGGCGGATGGAGCGGTAGGAGTGACGGCGCCGCTGTTCCGGTGGAAATCGGGCGATACTGCCGTGTTCCACAATCTCTATCTTGGCAAGGACCCCAACCTGGGCCCTGACGACCTCGCTGCCGAGCGGCTGGTTCAGGAAGTCCACTGGCATCAGCCCGGCATCGAGCCCGGCGTCGTGTACTACTGGCGCGTCGATGAGGTCGAGATTGACGGCACGACGATCCATACGGGTAACGTCTGGAGCTTCGTCACGCAGGCCTTGACGGCCTATTACCCCCAGCCGGCCGACGGGGCCGTGGATGTTTCCCCGACGCCGACGCTGACGTGGCTGCCCGGCCAGGCGGCCATCGAGCACCGCGTCTATTTCAGCGACAGCTTCGATGACGTCAACGATCGCACGGCGGCCGCGGATAAAGGGATTGCGGAGGATGCGACCTTTGCCCCGGGCGATCTGGAGAGCGTGGCGACGTACTACTGGTGCGTCGACGAGACGGTCCCCGGCGATACGATCCAGCCGGGCCCGGTCTGGTCCTTCACGACGTATCTGCCCGTCGATGATTTCGAGAGTTACACCGAGGATTTGGACAAGAACGAGGCGATTTGGCAAGTCTGGATCGACGGCGTCGTGAACGGCACTGGCTCGACCGTCGGCTACTGGGACGCCCCGTTCACCGAGCGGACGATCGTGCACGGCGGGCTCCAATCCATGCCCTACGACTACAACAACGTCGCGCCGCCGTACTACAGCGAGGCCGAGCTGCCGTTCGACAGCGCCCAGGACTGGACGGCCAACGGCGCCAATACGCTGGTTCTCCATCTGCGCGGTCAGCCGAAGAACGCCCCGGCCCAGGTGTATGTTACCCTGCGGGATACCTCCAACCACACCGGTGTGGCCTACCATACGGACCCGAACGCGGTGCTCATCAGCAAGTGGAACGAGTGGCGAATTCCGCTGAGCGAGTTCAGCGACGCCGGGGTGAACGCGGCCCGGATCGAGGCGCTGATGATCGGGGTGGGCGACCGGGAGAATCCCACCCCGGACGGTCACGGCCTGATCTTCATCGACGACATCTACGTGATCCGAGCCGAGGCCGTCCTGACGGAAGAGTAGCCGCACATAACAGCCATTCCATGATGCCATTGTGGCCCCGGCGCTGCATCGTCGGGGCCACTTTTCATACCGATTCCCGCTGGTTTTCCCTCCCTCAGGCAGGCGCGTGGGCGCGGTGAACGTCGCCACTTCGACACAGGTTTTTGACAACCGCCGCCGGAGCGATTATATTGCAGCGAAGTTGACGGCAAGCCGGCGGCTCCCAACGGGCAGGGCCGGCTGAATCGCAAGAATCCCGGTGGCCTTCGGCGTGATACGACGCCGGTGGCCTTTGCGCCTCCGGCACCGAAAATGGATCGGACGGACGCGGCGACCGGGTAGGTTATGTAGGAAAGGAGCACGAGTCGATGAATGTTCATACCGAACCTTTCGGACGGACGCCGGACGGCGAAGAGGTGTTCGTCTATACGCTGACCAGCTCGAAGGGCCTGCGGGCGCGGATCACGAACTTCGGAGCGATCCTCGCCTCCATGGTGACCCCGGACCGCAACGGCAATCTGCACGATATTACGCTGGGTTACGACGATCTGGACGGATACCTCGGGCAGCAGTCCTACTTCGGTGCCACGGTCGGTCGATACGCCAACCGCATCGGCAAGGCAAGATTCGCGCTCGATGGCGTCGAGTACGAATTGACACCCAACGAGGGGCCAAACCAACTACACGGCGGCAAGAAGGGCTTCGACAAAGTTCTCTGGAAGACCGAGGAAGTCACGGCCGCCGAGAGCCAGGCATGGGTCCGCCTCAGCTACCTGAGTCCGGATGGCGAAGAGGGCTACCCGGGGAACCTGCAGTGCAGAGTTACGTACATGCTGACGAACGAAGACGAGCTTCGCATCAGCTACGAGGCCCAGACGGACAAGAAGACCGTCGTCAACCTGACGAATCACAGCTACTGGAACCTCGCCGGGCAGGGTGTCCGCGACGTGCTCGGCCACGACCTGATGATCCATGCCAGTCGGTTCACCGCCGTGAATACGGAGTTGATCCCCACGGGGGCCCTCGCCAGTGTGCTGGATATGCCGCTCGATTTCCTGGCGCCGAAGACCATCGGCTCCCGCATTCGCCAGCTCGCCAGCGGCTACGACCACAACTACGTCCTCCGCGGCAGGGAGGGCACGCTGAAGCTGTGCGCCAAGGTGCGCGAGCCGTCCACCGGCAGGGCCATGGAGATCCACACCACGGAGCCGGCAGTCCAGTTCTACACGGGCAACCATTTCGACGGCTCGATCGTCGGAAAAGGCGGAGCAACATACGACAAGCATGCCGGCTTCTGCCTGGAGACGCAGCACTTCCCGGATTCACCGAACAAGCCGAGCTTCCCATCCACCATTCTCGAACCGGGCAAACAGTTCACCAGCATGACGGTGCATAAGTTCGGGGCGAAGTAATCGGTTAGTCGAGGTAGACCTCGTGGCCGGGGCGGATGGGGTCGATTCGGTCTCGCTTTGCCGGCACGTCCTCCTGGTCGAGGGCGAAGCTCGGGGCGATTTCGAGGCAGCAGTCAGGCGAACCGTCGGGCTTGCGGGGCACCTTGACGCCGGCCGATTCGAGCCATCGGGCGGCTCGCTCGACCATCATCCGGCGGGTGCTCTCGACACTGTCTGAGCCCGTGGCGTTCTTGACCGGGGCGAACTGCTCTTCGCGGTCGATCTCGAGGATGATCGACGTCTCGGCCACGGGCAGGGCGTCAAAGATGAACGCTTCGAGCTTGACGCCGTTGGGCTCGGCCGGCTCGACAGGATTGCCCTGCCGATTGATATGGGGGATCTTCTTGATTGCCCTGTGCAGCGGCAGGGCGCGCCCCTGCCGGTTCAGTTTCTCCACGAACCTCGTGTTGATGATATGGATGGCGATGCTGCCGAGCTGGAAGACGAGCGAGCCGTCGGGATTGCGCTTCTCGGCAAGCTCATCCGGCAAGTCGCTGTACTCGATCACGGTCACCTTGCCGTCGATAAGGCAAAAATTCCCTACCTTCTCCTGCGGGGCGTTCTTGATGACGGCTTTCGACGACATCTCGGCCCCGTCCAGGGCGTGCAGGCCGATAAACAGCGGGTCAAACAGCCTGACGAGCGGGTTATCCACCTGCCAGTAGCTGATATGCTCGATTCCGCGCGTCTTCATATCGGCTAAGGCTCCGCTGCGGGCCAGGGCCCTGATGCACCCGCCGTGGCCGTCGGGCGAGCGGGCGATCCGGTCCCTGGCGGCCAGCAGGATCCGGCCGTCAAAGCCGAAATTCGGCAGCGTCCCCTGTTGAAGAATAAAGACGTTCCGGCGATCGAGGCCGTAGTAGTCCTCCGCCTCAAAGATCTCCAGCGTCTGTCTGTGATTCATCGGGCTGGTCATAATGTACCAGGGGCAGGCGGCCCCATACCGACGCGAGACCGCCTGGATCGTCTCGGCGAAGATCCGAAACAGCGTCTTGCCCTTGATAGGGCTGATGGGGAAATTGCCCTTGGGTCCCTCGAAGCCGAGGCGGGTGCCCTGCCCCCCCGCCACCGTCAGGCCCGCCACTTTGCCCGCAGCGATTCGCTCCTGGCCTAACTGGATAGCTTGCAAGTACTTACGGCGTTCCATGTCGGTGCGGGGCCGGGGCCTATAGGACGGGGCCGGGACAAACTCCTTCTGCTCGACCGGTGGTTCCGGCTTATTCCTCACCAGGCGCTCCACCCAATCGCCAACCCTGCTGAGATCCAGCTCCTGGATTTGGCCCAGCAGGCTCTGCCTCTGCTCGGGGCTCAGTTCCGGCCAGAAGGCCAGAAGATGCTCCTGGTCGTGCTCCTTCAGTTCCGCTCTCACCCGTGCTACTTCGTTTTCACCGGACATAGCCTTCTCCAGACCCTGAAAAAGGGCCATTAAAGCATAGAAAAAAAATTCAAGCAACACCCCGAATTCGGCGAAAATTGTTTGACAGGTGAACTGGGCACTGTTAACATAGGTATAGAAGACAGGTAGGTTTGCAGAACTTTATATATCATAACTCGAACTGTCATCATAATATTGCCCAGCATTTCATATCCAAACCTGCCTGGCTGGAAGTTGTAGGAACACCGAGAACCTACGTGAGGAGCTTCTGAGGAACGCTGCCAGGGTAAAGGGCAACTCCGAACGAACCAATGCTTCTATGAAATCAAACCGGCCGCTTCTTGTTTGAAAACAGGTTTGGGTCCGGAGATTCGCATGATGTGAGCATTTGCCGGTCAGGCGGCAAAAGGCATTCATCTGTTCAAGTGGCCATTGTGGCGTAGTAGAAGGACGGTCGGTCTGCGAATTTCGCCGGAAGATGTGAAAGGAGAATCAAATGAAGAGGAAAGGTTTTACGCTCGTCGAGCTGCTGGTCGTGATTGCGATCATCGCTCTGCTGATGGGCATTCTGATGCCGGCGTTGGCGCGTGTGCGCCAGTTGGCGTTCAGAATGACCTGCGGCACGAACCTGTCGGGTCTTGGCAAGGCCATGCTGATCTATGCCAATGACTACGAGGACGAACTGCCCCGCGCCGGCGGTCGCCAGAGCACGTGGGGCGCTGTCACGTGGGATGCCCCCAGTCGGTTCCAGGCGTACGGCGTGGATACCCAGGGCACCGGGGGCACCGCCAACATCGGCTCGTGCTTCTACCTGCTGGTCAAGTACGCTGAGGTGACGCCGAAGTCGTTCATCTGCAAGGGCGACGCGGGGACCAATGTGTTCAAGATCCAGGACGTGGCCCCGGCCGGCTCGACGCTCGAGCTGATTGATCTGTGGAACTTCGGCCCGGACGCATGGGCCTGCTGCAGCTACTCGTATCACATCCCGTTCGGGCAGTACGCCCTGACGACGTCGAGTGAGCCGGGCTTTGCCGTGGCGGCCGACCGCAACCCGTGGATCAAGAGCCCGGCGGCGGATGTGGACCAGGCGAATTACACCAATTTCCAGCCGGACGCGACCGGTTACACCGGGACCGCCGAGAGGGCACGCCTCGGCAACGCCATCGCCCACCAGAACGATGGCCAGCAGGTGCTGTACCTCGATACCCACGTCGAGTTCGCCAAACGCGCGTGGTGCTCCCTCGAGGACGACAACATCTATTTGACCTCGGAGCGCGCCGACGGCAAGGGCTCCATCAGAGGGAATCTGCCTGTGATCCCCGGCTGCCAGCCGACGAACCGCAAGGATTCCATCCTCGTGCATGACCCGGATACGATCACGGGCGGCACGCCCACCAGGCCCACCAGGCCGGGCAGTTAGTAGAGCGGTTTTTGAGTTTGTTCTTTGACTGATAAAGAGGCGGCCTCGGTGGCGATCACACGGGGCCGCCTTTTACTCATAACGTGCTCTTTGACAAATCTGCCGGATACGTGAGCGGCGACGATTCTTGTGCCGGGCGGAGACAGAAGCCTGGTGGATGCACGTACAGCGGGCTCCATTCCGGGCGGACCTCGGTTGCTTCATAGCAGTTTGGTAATCATAATCTTCCTGATTGTTTCTTTCATATCTCCCGAGCCGCCGGTGGAAACACGCTTCGCTTCCCCCCGGACGGGTTCTGTTGCGTTCACGGACTCAAAGAGCGGCCTTCCTCGAACTCGGTGCGCTGGGATAGCGTCCTTGCGCGAGCACATTCCCGTGCGCGTCCGGCGCCGTTGCTCTGACATTCTCGCGAGAGCCCGAATCCATTGTGACTGCGTCGTGTGGGCCCTTGCTCGCACGCGAGTGCTATGGGAGGGGTCGCTTCGAGTCGTATCTCTTTGCGCGGAGTCGTGAACCGCACGTACCGCGCATGGGCGAGTCCCCACAGGCTTCATATCTTCTGGCTATTATCATACTCGCTTCCTTCTTATCTTCCTCGACCCGTCCGGCGCGCATTGGAGCTTGTCTTGTCGGTCCACACTTCCTGCGCTGTTAGTCCAGGTTGCCGCGTGTCTTGCGCGCGCTTGTGCTGATCTTCCCGCAGACAATCGGTCAGGCTCCGCCTGCGGACCGGCCGTTTGTCCATTCACATCCACCCGGAGATCGGCGGACAGCGAAACGTGGAGCCTGATACCCAGGGCGGGTGTTCCGCCCCGGGCCGATTCCGCCGGCGCGAATGTGTTGTTGTTCTGTATTCATTCCATTCCTCCGCACGCGCCGGAAACGGTCGGTCCCGCCGGTCTCCACAAGTTGAAAGGGGACGACAATGAGAAGGAAGGGGTTCACATTAGTTGAGCTGTTGGTCGTGATTGCGATCATCGCTCTGTTGATGGGCATCTTGATGCCCGCACTATCAAGAGTCCGCCAGTTGGCCTTTCGGCTGACGTGCGGCACCAACCTGTCGGGCATAGGCAAGGCCATGCTGATCTATGCCAACGACTACGAGGACGAGCTGCCCCGCGCCGGCGGCCGGGAGACCGTCTGGGGCGGTCCCGTCGTCTGGGACGCCGACAGCCGGTTCGCTGCGTACGGCGTGGACCTGCAGGGCAAGGGAGGCAAGGCGACGGTCAGCTCGTGCTTTTACCTGCTGGTCAAATACGCCGAGGTGACGCCGAAGTCGTTCATCTGCAAGGGCGACGCTGGGACCAATGTGTTCAAGATCCAGGACGTGGCCCCGGCCGGCTCGACGCTTGAGCTGATCGATCTGTGGGACTTCGGGCCGACGACAACCGACCGTTCGTCCACGGAACACTGCAGCTACTCATATCACTACCCGTTCGGACAATACGCCCTGACGACCTCCGGCGAGCCGGGCATGGCCGTAGCGGCGGACCGCAACCCGTTCATCAAGAGCCCGGCGGCGGCGGACCCGGCGAATTTCGCCCAGTTCCAGCCGGACGCGACCGGCTACACCAGCACCGCCGAGAAGGCCCGCATCGGCAACGCCATCGCTCACCAGAACGATGGCCAGCAGGTGTTGTTCCTCGACAGCCACGTCGAGTTCGCCAAGCGCGCGTGGTGCTCGATCGAGGACGACAACATCTATACGATCTCGGATCGCACCGACGGCAAGGGCTCCATCAGAGGGCATCAGCCGCAGCCGCCTAACGCCCAGCCAAAGAACCGCAAGGACTCGGTCCTGGTTCATGATCCGGATACGTGGGGTGGAAGGCCCCTGCCTGTGGGGTCATAGGCGGTCGCCGTGGGCTCTGAAGGAAATGACGAGCGGCCCCGCGCGCGGAGGCGTGGGGCCGCCTTCTGCGACGGCATGCGGGCGGTCGCGCCGAGTCCATCGCGGGATCGCCCGCTGCCGGAGCAGGCTCTTTGACAACAGAATGAGATGGTTGAGCGTAGAAACCTGCGGGCCTCTCAGCCGGAATCTGGTAGAATGATCGATTGGAAGGTTCCGGAATGTTATTGACCGATCCAAATGAGAAATCGCAGCTTCGGGTCCTTGAGGACCGATACGCACAGGGCATGGGCTTCGCGTATCGGCCGGGCGGGTCGTCCCGGCCGGATGCGACGTGCTGGGCCGTTCTCGCGCTCCGGGCGACCGGAGGCGCGGCGGCCCTGATCGAAGAGGCGCGGCAACTCCTTGCCAACGCCCAGCGCGAGGACGGCCGTGTGTGCATTTCGCCCGAACATGCGGATGCCTGTTGGCCCACCCCGCTGGCCGTTCTTGCATGGCAGGGAGCGCCGGAATATGAGGTCCCTCGCAAGAAAGCCATTCAGTTCCTGCTCGATCTCGAGCAGGCCCCGGATGAGCCGGACCCGAACGTCGCCCACGACGGAACGATCCGCGGCTGGCCGTGGATTGCGAAGACGCACGCCTGGGTCGAGCCGACGGCCTACGCGCTGATGGCTCTGCGGGTCTGCGGATACGCCGACCGCGGCCGTACGCAGGATGCCGTTCGTCTTCTGATGAATCGTCAGTTGCCGGCCGGCGGCTGGAATTACGGCAACACCGCCGTATTCGAGCAGGAGCTGCGGCCGATGCCCGAGACAACCGGCTTGGCCCTGCAAGCCCTGGCGGGCCTCGTGGCGAGGCCCGATGTGGACAAGAGCATCACGTATCTGCGATCGGAACTGCCGCGTCTGAACACGCCGATGTCGCTTGCCAGTGCGATCCTTGGGCTTCATGCCTGGCAGGAGACGCTCCAGCAGCCGCAAGAGCAGATTCTGCACGTTCTCGCCAGACAGGAACAACTCGGCCCGTACGACACGGTCTCGCTGAGCCTGCTGTTGCTGGCGTGGTATTGCGATGCGGGATTGGTCCGCTGCCTGGAAGAGATGCATTCACGGGATGAGAAATGACCCATTCGGATGCGCATAGACGGTTTTCCGGGAAGATATCGAGGCGCAGGCTGCTGGCCGACGTGGTGGCCGCAGGCGCCGTCGGGACGACGGCGCTGCTGCTGCACGAGCGTCTAAGCCGAAGGGAACCGAAGACTCCCGTATTCATCGCCAAGGCTTCCTCCTACGGCGCAGATCTGGCCTCGATCATTGAGGCGGGGCTTCGCAGCCTCGGCGTGGGCCCCGGTGAGGTCCGCGGCAAGCGGATCCTGCTCAAGCCGAACTTCATTGAGACGGTGCGCGGCGCAAAGCACATCTGCACGCAGCCGGAAGTGATCGTTGCCGCCGTTGAGACGTTTCGAAGATTCGGGGCTGCGAGCGTGGTGGTCGGCGAAGGCTCGGGGCATTCCCGGGACACCACCAGGGTCGTTGAAGAAACAGGGACGGCCGAGACGCTCGTCGAGTGCAAGACGCCTTTCGTCGATCTGAACAACGATGACCTGATCGTCAAACGGAACGCGGGCGGTATGAGCCACTTCGAGACGCTGACGCTGCCGGCGACGGTGGAGCAGGTCGACTGGGTGGTCTCGATGCCGAAGATGAAGACGCATCACTGGGTCGGCGTGACGCTTTCCATGAAGAACCTCTTCGGCCTGATGCCGGGCATCGTCTACGGGTGGCCCAAGAACGTCTTTCACTGGGCCGGGATCGAGCCGTCCATCCTCGATATCAACGCGACGGTGAAGCCGCATCTCGCCATCATTGATGGCATCGTCGGAATGGAAGGCGACGGGCCGATCATGGGCATGCCGAAACCCGCGGGCGTCATCGTGATGGGGACCGATCTCGTCGCCACCGACGCCACCGCGGCCAGGATCATGGGGATCGACCCGCGCAAGGTGCTCTACCTGAGAATCGCTGCCCATCGGCTCGGAACGATTCGGGAAGAACGGATCGTCCAGCGAGGCGAGGCGATTGCCTCCGTGCGGACCGACTTCGAGCTGATGGATTTCATCCCCGCGCACCAAGGCCTGCGACTGCCTGACGCATAAGCATCGCTGCCGATGCGCGACGTTCTCACAAGAACCTCGCGGTTTCCTTACGCTCATCCATTCTCACGCACACGTTGTGTGCTCGTGCTGATCTTTTCGTGAACAATCGGTCAGGCTCTGCTTGTTGACCGGCCGTTTGTCCACTCACATCACCCGGAGATCGGCGGACCGCGAAACGTGGAGCCTGACACCCAGGACGGTTGTCCCGCCCCGGGTCGATTCCGCCGGCGCGAATGTGTCGCCATGGTGCATTCATCTCATTCCTCCGCGCGCGCCGGAACGGTCGGTCCCGCCGGTTTCCGCAAGTTGAAAGGGGAAGAAAATGAGAAGGAAAGGGTTCACATTGGTTGAGTTGTTGGTCGTGATTGCGATCATCGCTCTGTTGATGGGCATTCTGATGCCGGCGTTGGCGCGCGTGCGCCAGTTAGCCTTCCGGCTGACGTGCGGCACGAACCTGTCGGGCATAGGCAAGGCCATGCTGATCTATGCCAACGACTACGAGGATGAGCTGCCCCGTGCCGGCGGTCGCCAGAGCACGTGGGGCGCTGTCACGTGGGATGCCCCCAGCCGGTACGCGGCGTACGGCGTGGATACCTCGGGCAGCGCGGGCACGGCCAACATCGGCTCGTGCTTCTACCTGCTGGTCAAGTACGCCGAGGTGACGCCGAAGTCCTTCATCTGCAAGGGCGACGCCGGGACCAATGAGTTCAAGATCCAGGACGTGGTCGGGCCCGGCTCGACGCTGGAGCTGATCGATCTGTGGAACTTCGGCCCGGACGCATGGGCGTGCTGCAGCTATGCGTATCACATCCCGTTCGGGAAGTACGCCCTGACGACGTCGAGTGAGCCGGGCTTCGCCGTGGCCGCCGACCGCAACCCGTGGATCCAGAGCCCGGCGGGGGAGCCGGATCCGCAGAATTACACCCGATTCCAGCCGGACGCGACCGGCTACCCGGGAACCGCCGATCAGGCACGCCTCGGCAATGCCATCGCCCACCAGAACGATGGTCAGCAGGTGCTGTTCCTCGATACACACGTCGAGTTCGCCAAACGCGCGTGGTGCTCCCTGGAGGACGACAACATCTATTTGACCTCGGAGCGCAACGACGGCAAGGGCTCGATCAGAGGGAATTTGCCTGTGATCCCCGGCTGCCAGCCGACGAACCGGAAGGATTCCATCCTCGTGCA
>CBFDBY010000140.1:0-14969 GCA_965603165.1 uncultured Phycisphaerae bacterium | reverse complement strand
CCGTCCGGTATTTTGGGGCGAGGGCAGTTGGATTGCCGATCTTCTTGGCGATCTTTGCGGCTTGGCGAGAGATAATCTTCATTCCATCGGCGTCCATCAGCGTTCATCCGCGGTTCCGTTTCTTCGGTTTTGTTTTGCCTTTCGTGCTTTCTTGATTCGGATTTGTCTCGTATTTCGATATTCGAATTTCGGATTTGCCTACCTGCGGCGGCGGGTGCTCGTCGGGGAAGTTGAGCCAGGCGAATTCGCCGTGGAGCTTGCGGGCGACCCGGTCGTAGGCGCGGGCGGCCTCGATCTCCGTGGCGAAGCTGCCGATGGGGACCATCCTGCGATCGAGGCAGATGGCCGCGTCCCACCGATGGAAGACATCGTCGTACGAGACGCCCTTGAACCTGGAGGAGCGGCCGCTCGGCCTGCTGTTGTGGCCGTTTTCCAGCGGCGTGCAGACGCGCATGTTGCTGCGGCAGTTGTTCAGGCCGTTGGCGTTGACGTGATCGACGACCATCCCGGCGGGCGGCTGCATGATCTCACGATGCATCCAAGTGCTCTTGCCCCTCTCGTTACGCCGGACGTAGTACTTGCGGTTGCAGCGGCAGACGCACCATTTGTACTTCCTGAGACGCCTGAAGTCGCGTGCCTCCAGGATACCGAATTTGTCCTGGGTCAAGGCGATAAAACAAACGTCGTCGCCCGTCGGGGTCCGGCGGGGGCGGCCGCCGGCGCGCTTCTTGCGCGGACGGAAGCTCCGGCACGTTCCGTCCGGGGCGACGCACGTCAGTTGGCCGAGGCGGCCGGGGCAATTGACGCAGACGAGCAGGGTCCGGCGGCCCTCCCGCAAGCGGCCGGCGTAGGTGCACTGGCGGCAGCACGGCGTCACGCGCCTGACCGGGGCCTCGCCTGAGCCGCACAACTCCAGATTCCCCGCCGCCGTGTTGTGACCGACTCGCCTTTCTTCGTCCCCTTTCTTTCGCTTCCGGCTCTTTTTCATCCTTCTACCCTTTCTTATCTCGCGGTCATCTGTGGGGCCCGCGAAAAATCACGCGCCTCTACAATTGGGCGAAGTTGCAGGAATGTCGCGAAAAAGTGGGCCTCCGGAAGCGGGCGCGACGCCGTAAGTTCTTGCGGGAGAGGGAATAAAAAAAATTTCAGATTTTCGCGTTTGGGGTCCTGAAGTGTTGCATGAATTTTGCGAATCCTACCTCTTTGCGGGCGTATTTTGGCGACAGGCACGCTCGTGTTACGGCGTCAATTTCGAAATCCGAATATCGAAATCCGACAACTCCGCCGTGGGCGGATGCCTGTTGCCCCGCGTCGTTCGGGAAACAAGCACGAAGGACAGAAATCCCAATGTCCCCAAACAGACCATCGCCCGGCGACGGCGTTTCTGTCATTGGTGTTTGGGGCTTGGAATTTGTTTCGGATTTCGAGTTTCGTGCCTCGGATTTCGCAACGTGCCTTCCCCTCTGCCGTCAACTGGCACTGTGGAGGTAGACAGGGCACCCGGCTGTTTGCGCGTCGGAAGTCGGGTCAGGCCGGATAGCCTACGGTCTGGGCGAAGAGGACTCGCTGCTCGGGGCGGAGCTTCAGCTCTCGCGGGGTGTTCCGCTTGTCGCAGTTGTGGAACCAGGCGGCCAGGCCCTGCGAGGCCGCGAAGAGGTAGACGTTGGAGGCGATCAGGCCGGTGGCGACATAGTAGTAGGACTTCTGGACCTCCGGGTCGCCGATGTTGCGGTCCGGCTGGCCGGGGCCGGTGTCGTAGCGGGTCAGGTCCGCGACGTAGAAGAGGTTGACCGGGGCCGTGGCGGCGGCGCGCCGGCCGGAGCGGGAGCGCAAATCGCCGGCGACGACGGGCGTCAGGCGGTGCGGGCCCGCCTCGTAGAGGTACACGCCCTCGGGCAAGGCGACGTAGAGGTCGATCTCCTGCGAGTTGCTGGCCGAGGCGGCGGTCCGTCCGGGCTTGCCGAACGATCCGGTCTCGCGGTTGACGCCGAAGGCCGCCCAGAGCAGATTGGACAGCACCTGCGGCGGCAGCGGCTTGTCGCTGATATTGCGGTTCGTCCGGCGCTCGCGCAGCGCGGCCAGCACGGACTTGCCACCGTCGGTCTCGGGCGGGAGCAGCGTGATGGGTTGCAGGTCGGCGGCTGCGCCGGGAGTTTCCTGCGCGACGGTGGACGCGGCGCCGGCCAGCACGGTGAGCGCCGGCACGCTCTTTATGAATGTCCTTCGATCCATAGGTCCTCCAATCTCAGAGTTTCCTGATAGTGCACACGTCTTGAAACCGATTCCAGTTCCAGAATGATATCAGGCGCACCTCTCGACGTGCAAGGGGCCGGCACACGCGCAGGTCGAAACGTATTGCGCGTGGGTGTCCCTGCCGTGTGCGGCCGCACTATCACAGAGACGGCCGTCTCAGCGAACCGGGAATCGCACGACCGTGATGCTGAGCGGCGGCGCTTCGAGCCGATCGCTCCAGGACACCGACGACTCGACGATCTTCACCCGCTCGTTGCCGGCTTCATTGTGCAGCGACGGATCGTCGCCGGCGACGCTCCAGCGCTTGCCCTGGGCCCCCGGCGTCACGCCCTCGAGCCGGAGCACCATCGTTTTGGCCTCGCGATTCGGATTGACCACGGAGATCGTGACGGCCTTGCGATTGTCGGCCCAGGCGGCGCCCACGTCGAGCGAGAGCATGGTGTGATCGCCCGTGACTTCGATCGGGACCGAGCCATAGTGGTGACGATAGAGCATCAGCGGCAGAGCCGTCGTGGAGAGGAAGGCGTCGGTCTTGGTCGTCTTGATGCAGCCGATGACGTTGACCGTCTGCGCGTAGTGGGCCATCTGAATCAGCTCGCTGTTGCGGAAGTATTCATGCAGGCCGACGGCCACGCCCAGCGCGTCGGAGAGGTCGTAGACGCAGCCCAGCTCGCCGTAGACGTAGGGCCGGTGCCAGTAGTTCCATTCATCCATGGCGATGGGCATGGGGCGTTTGTCGAGCAGACCGAGCTCCTTCTGGAGTCTGCGATGGCCCTCGACCTTCTGGCGGATGGCGGCGGCCAACTGGTCGATGTGAGCGATCAGGTTGTCTCGATTCCGGCCGCAGTAGAAATGCTCGGAGAGATAGTCCATGTGCTCGGCGCACTTTTCGAGCATGCCTCGGGACCAGCCGCGCTTCTCATCGGGATCGTGTCGCGTGTTGATCGTGCCGAGCTGGCCCGAGCCGATGAGCGTCAGGGACGGATCGACCTTCCACATCGCTTCGGCCACCTCGTTGTGCTTGAGCGTGTAGTGGTGCAACTGCATGAAGCCGAGCTGCCAGGGTCCCCACATCTCGTTGCCGACGCACCAGTACTTTACGCCGTAGGGCTGGCGCCGGCCGTCCTTCGCCCGCCAGCTTCCGCCGACGGTCTTCGTCGAGCCGTTGCAGTACTCGACCTCCTGGGCGGCTGAATAGGCGTCGCCGAAACCGGTGTTGACGGCGATGACGGGCTCGGCGTCGACCCGCCGGCAGAAATCGATGAACTCGTCGAGGCCGAAGTCGTTGTGCTCGACGCCGGTCCACGCGGGATTCCTGCGGGGCGGACGGCGGTCGCGATCGCCGATGCCGTCGCGCCAGTTGTAGCCGCTGACGAAGTTGCCGCCGGGCCAGCGATACATCGTCGCGCCGAGCTGTTTGAGCAGCTCGAGCGTGTCGGCCCGCAGGCCGTGAACGTTGTCGGCGGGCATCAGCGACACGGTCCCCACATAACAGGAGCCCTCAACGACCTCAATGTCCAGCCTGCCTTTTTCCGTATCGGCGCCGGCGGTAAGCGGGAAAGTGTACTTGGCATACGTGTTTCGGCTGATGGTAAGGCGGCTGGAGTCCTCATTGGCGAATCCCTCGCCCCAGTGAAGTGATATCTTTACGCTGGCCTTCTGTCCTGTGGGTTTGAGGTAGATATAGCCGGAGTAATCCTTGCCTTGAACCAGCCCCAAGTCGAGTTGCCGTATGCCGCCGCCGGCTACAATCAGGGGCGTGTGCTCGCCGACGAACGAATCTTCTTTCACCACGGTCACGGCGTCGGGCGAACCGATGATCTCCCACGGAGAAGCCCCCACGACGGGAAACGCCGTATCCGTCAATTGCCGATAGGGGCGATACTCCGACGTGATGGGGAAATAGAACTTGCGGTCTTCGAGCATCTCGGCCCAGATGCCGCCGTAGATGCACCGGCCGAGGTGCTCGATGAACTGGCCGTAGATGAAAGGATTGATCGGCGCGCCCGAACGGTCGCCGTGAATCGTGACCGTCGGAACGAGGCCGGCCAAATCGATCTTCTCGAGAGTGATATCGTCGTACCACGCACGCCCGGTCGAGAGCCCCCAGCCGCCGAACAAACAATTGACGGAGATCCTGCGATGGCTCCCGGTGCGCACGAGCGTCTCGACGCGCGTCCAGTCGGAGGCGCCGGCGACGGCGGGCGTCGCGGCACTGCCCTGAAGCTCGTGGACGTTCAGCAGCGCGCCGCGCCCGGCCCCGGGCTCCAGCCCTTCCGTGCGGATCCAACCCGAGAGCCGGTACGCGCTGTTCGGCTCGACGTCAAGGCGGGTCATCCAGCTCAGGTCGCCGCCCTGATCCGATTCGATCATCACGCACTTGTCGCCGGTCCTGCCGCCGTCCACGTGGTGGAACTCGCCCTGTCCGCCCCACGTCTGCGAAGACCACTCAGCAGGCCGATCTCCGGCCGCCTGCTCGAAAGAAGCGTTGGACACTAGCTCGGCGCCCCGGGCACAGACAACCAGCAAGGGAACCAAACAGAGAATCCGCTTCAACGCTCGCCGTGAAATGACATGTCCGGCCTGTGTCATGGAGAACCTCCTTGCCATCAGAATTCCTTTGACGCACCGTTTCTACCACGAAACAGGGGCTTGTGCCAGTGTGTTCCGGCACAAGCCCCGTTATTGTGCGTGTGATCTACGTTGCATGGTGGGCTAAGAACCCACCCTGCATCACTCGGATCCGGCCGCCGGGTGGCCGAAGCCGATATCATCAATATAGAGCAAGCCTGCGCCATCGGGCTGCGGATTGTCCCGGTCGCCCACACCGAGGTAGATCTTCTCGACCCTGCGGAGATTCACGCCGGTCAAGCTGCTCAGCGGGATCTGCCATTGGGTCCATTCCGCGACGTTCGTGATCGCCGGGTCCGGATGGACGGCCATGGCCGACTTGTTGCTGCTGTCCTGAACGACCACATAGAACTGGCTGGGATCGTTGGCGGGCTGCGCCACGCCGATCTCCGCGACCTGCCACGGGCCGGCCACGCCGGGAGCGGAGATATTCGAGTACTCCGCGATCGTATAGACGTTGGGACTGTGACTGGTCACGGCCAGCCCGACGTAGATGGTGCCGGACATGCTGACCGCCTGTGGGTTCCAGGACATCGCCGTCCATGCAACACCATCGGTCGAGTAGAAGCAACTGAAGTCACTGCCCGAGCGCTCCAGCTTGATCCAGACGGGGACCTGCAGGGCGATCTGCTCGGGCGTGGCTACCGAGGTGTCACTCGTGGCCTCGCCGGCGGCGAGCGCTCGAGCCTGGAAGCGGACGCCGTTTCCGGGCGTCGCAAAGACGGCGGCCCACCGCGCGCCCGGATCGAGGGTCTCGCGGACCATCACGCCGGCCTTGGCCCACGGATCGGTATCGTCGATGCGATCGACCCGGGCAACGATCGTGACATCGCCGGTCAGAGGCTTGTAGGCAAAGCGAAACTCATCGGCCGTGCCGAAGATATCCGTGCCGGCGGCGCTCATCGTGACCGCGCCGTCGGGCGTCTCCTCGAAGCCGACCGGATTGCCGCGCACGTACAGGCTGAGCGTATCGGCGCCGCTGATGGTCCAATCCTGCGGCGGATCGAAACTCCGCTCGGCCTCCGAGTAGTACGGCGGATTAACGTTGTTGTAGTCCAGAGGCATCGACTGGCTGCCGCCGTGAACGATCGTCTGCTCGGCGAACGGCGCCTCCCAGTAGCCGACGGTCGAACCGGTGTTGTTGGTCAGCCCGTCGAGCCAGGTCTGCCAGATGGTCGTGCCGGCTTCGATATCGTCGGTGTAGCTCTCGAAGTCGTCGACGACGGCGTACTCTGCCGTCGCGAAGCTCCAGAGATCGCTCTCCCAAACGCTGGGCGTCTCGGCCTCGTTGGCCTCCGCGACCTTCCAGTAGTAGGTGGTTCCGAAGGCCATAAGACCCGGATCGTAGCTGGTGCCGCTGACGGTTTCGGCCGGGACCGTGCCGTCCGCGACGGCCTGTTGGTCGTCGCCGAACCGGACCTCATGCGTGACAGCCTCCCGGCCCGGTCGCCAGCTCAGCATGGCATCGATGGCCGGGTCCGTCGCGCCGTCCGCCGGCTTCGGCTCTCGCGGCCGGACCGGGACGTAGAAGAATCGCACCTCGGCCAATCCGTACTGGTCGAGTATGCCGCCCCAGTTGCTCTTCACCGTCAGCTTGACAAACTTCGCCACAGCGCCGCCAAGATCGATTGTCTCGGGCGTATAGGTCGCCGAGCCGGGCGCCTGCGCGAATTCGAGATCGCCGAAGGTCGTCCAGTTCTCGCCGTCCTCAGAGCACTCGACCGTAACGTCTTTGACGCCGAAGCCGTATGTCGATTCCAGCATCTGATTGGAGTTCCACACCCACAGCTCGTCGAGCTTGTAGACCGCATCGAATTCGTACTGGATCCACACGGGCTGCGGCATATTCCTGGCGCTGAGCCACGTGTCCATGAGCTCCATCGAGTGCTGGTCGGCGTCGTTGAGGCCGGAACCGTCGATGGTCTTCTCGGGCGCCGTCCCCGGATTCGAGCTGGAGGCGGTGGCCGTGATGTTCGTAAGCGGATATGAGTAGGGCTCGACGGTGAAGCTCCAGACATCGCCCCTGTACACCGTCGAGTCCGGCGGCGCATTGACTTCATCGATACGCCAGTAATAGGTCTGTCCGACGGCCAGCGGTGTGGCCGGAGCATAGGTGTTGTCGCTTTGATACGGACTGACCAGCACGTTCAACGGATTGTCCGCCTCGGCGGCACTGACATCCTCGAACGAAGTGCCGAGGTAAACGTCATGTCCGGCGGCAAAGGTGCCGGCGACCCAACTGAGAACCACGTCCCGGCGAACATCGACCGCACCATCTTCGGGACTGGGCCCGCGAGCCGCCGTGGGCATCCCGCCAACCTCACCCTCGAGGATCGTCCCGCCGTTCTCGCCCATATCGACGGTTCGAACGATCGCATTGGCGCTGCCGTTCGGGGCGAACATGAGCGCGACGATGCCGTTGGTGTCCGTGCTGAGCCAATCGGCCAGGGCCTGGCTCGTCTCCGTCGAGGCCCTCGTCCCACGGGCCGGCGCGTCAAACGACATCAACACGTCCGTGACATCGGCCAAGTCCAGGGCGACTTCCGAATCCAGCGGCGGCGTCGGATCGTTCTTGACGCCCGGCGCATTGTTCCAGTTGATCCCCGAAGCGACCAGATGCTCGTGGGCTTCCAGGACTCCGTACACGTCCACAAGGCCGGTATCATGTCCGTAGTTGCTGAAGCTGACATTCTTGAAGATCTGCCCCGCACTGCGGACCGTCGAGATGTCGTAGACGACGTACGATACCCGGCGTCTGCCGCCGATGTTCCGCATCGCCATCCCGGATCCGGTTTCGCTGGCGTCGCCCGGCCCGATCTGTGCATCGTTGCCGATCTCGACGTCGAACGTCGGCAACAAGCTGAAGGGCTGACCGTGTACGTGGACGGCGCCCGCCAGAACAATGAGGGTGACAATGGAAATCAAGGAGATGAATTGCCTGAACATATCCGTTTCCTCCTTCCCTAAACAATGTTGTCGCACATGCAACGACCGATCTCTCCCTACACGTCAGGCACGCTCATGGCCCGCCGGCTTTCGCAGCAGGGGCCTGCCCACACCGTGTCTCGCAATACATAAACTATTATTATAGGCAACCGGGCCCTAAGAAGCAAGACATAATCGCGTTTTCCATCCGCCCGTTTGCGAACGCGGACGATCCCCCTCTCGAATCCAGCGAGCGGAGGCCCGACGGGTTGCGGGCGAAGACCCGAGCCCGATGCGCCCGGCTCGGATCGACCATCGAATAGCAATGCAGGAACCGCCTGCGCGAGGCCGCCGGCAAGTCGGAAAATGATGGATTGTCACAAAACAGGGGCATGTCACGGTGCGAATTCGTCGGCTTTTGTCTATACTGTTATCGTTCGGCAACAGACAATCGGAACAGTAGCAACAGAGGGGCTTTCGTCATGGTTGCACAGTGCAGGAACAAAGAAACAATGACGCCGAGAGAACGCGTCGTGAAGGCCCTGAATTACGAGACGCCCGACAGGGTCCCCATCGACTTCGGCGGGTTCCAGACGGGGATTCATAAACGCGCCTATGCGGCCCTTCTGAAACACCTGGGCATTGAGGAGGACATCGTGACCCTGGACCCGGTGCAGCAATTGGCCAAGCCGAGCGAAGCGGTGCTGCAGCGATTCCATGTCGATACGCGGTACGTTCTGGCCCATGGGCCCGACGGCTTCGACGGCGTGATTCGCAAGGTCGAGCGCAACGGCCGATTGTGGCACGATCTGACGGACGAGTTCGGCGTCGTCTGGTCCATGCCGGACGACGGCGGGCTGTATATGGATATCTCGCACCATCCGTTGGCCGCGGCCAGCCTGAAGGACCTCGCGGATTATCCCTGGCCGGACGGGACCGATGCGAGCCGATTCACCGGCGTGCGCGAGCAGGCGAAGACGTTGCGCAAGGATACCCCCTACGCCCTGGCCACCGGCATCAGCGGCGTCGTCTACGAATACTGCTGGTACCTTCGCGGTCTGGAGCGATGGTTCATGGATACGGTCGAGAACCCGGACTTCTGCGCCGCCCTGCTCGACCGGACGCTGGCGTTCTGGATGGACTACCTGGCCGGCTTCATGCGCCAGGTCGGTGACATCGTCGATGTCGTGATGATCGGGGACGATCTGACCGGCCAGAACGGGCCGCTGTTTTCGCCCGCCTTTTATCGCGCCGTCGTCAAACCTCGCCAGAAGGAGCTCGTGCAGCATATCAAGTCGTTGACGCGAGCGAAGATCTGGTATCACACGTGCGGCAGTTGCCTCGAGTACATCCCGGACCTGCTCGACAACGGTGTGGACATCCTCAACCCGGTGCAGACCAGCGCCGCGGGCATGGACCCGGCGATGCTGAAGAAACGCTACGGCCGCGATCTGGTCTTCTGGGGCGGCGGCTGCGATGCGCAGCACGTTTTGCCGTACGCGACGCCCGAGCGGGTCCGCGAAGAGGTCCGCCGGAATATGGAGATCTTCAAGCCGGGCGGCGGATACGTCTTCAACGGCATCCACAACATCCAGGCGGACGTGCCGCCGGAGAATGTGGTCGCACTGTTCGATGCGGCCTGCGAGTATGGGGCCTACGCCCGTTGATATCCATTGCCCCTCGGTCAGGACTGTACGGGAAAGTGTGGAGAGGGAAGAGATATGAAGAGCCCGAGCCGATTGCCAAGCGGATTTACGCTGATCGAGCTGCTGGTCGTGATCGCCATCATCGCCGTGCTGATGGGCGTCATCATGCCGGCGTTGAATCGCGCCAGAGAGATGGGCAAGCGCACCGTCTGTCTGAACAACACCAAGAGCCTGGCCCTGGCCTGGACGCTCTACTGTTCCGAGTACGACGGCAAGATGCCCCCCGCACAGGGCAGCGCAACCGCGGGCTGGGTCCGAATGCTGACCGGGACCTATCAAATCACGCCTACAGAAGCACCGGTGCCCGAGCAGCTCGCCGCCATTCGTGACGGCGATCTCTACCGCTTCGCCAACGCCGAGAAGATCTATCGATGCCCCGTCGCCAAAAGGAATGAAATGAGGACCTACAGCGCGTCCCCGTCGCTGAACGGGTACGAATCTTCGGCGGGCGGCCCGGTCGTGAAGAACCTGAATGAGCTCAAGCAGTTGTCCAGGCGAATCGTGTTCATCGACGACTTCGGCGAGAACTGGGACGCGATGTGGTACATCTTCTACAACGAGCCGCGCTGGTGGAACCCGGTCCCGATGCGCCACGGCGCCGGCACGGTGGCTTCCTTCACCGATGTCCATGCGGAATTTCGCGCCTGGAAGGACTCGCGTACAATCGAGTACGCAAGAATGAGTTGGCTTCAGGCGGAAACCTCTCGCGGCTCCGCGCCGCCGCAGCCGGGCAATGAGGACCTGAGATGGGCCCAGACGGCCGTATGGGGCAAGCTCGGCTACGAGTTTCAGCCGTGACGCCGAGAAGGACAGCAGAGAAGCCTATGGCCAAGTTGACAAGACCGTGCGCCCGCGTCCTCGTGACGTTGTTGATCGTCTCCTGCGCGGCGGCTCGCGCCGACACGCGAGCCTCGCTGGCGGAATGCTTTCGTCGACCGCCGCAGAGCGCGGGAGTCCGCTGCTTCTGGTGGTGGCTGAACGGCAACGTGACGAAGGAAGCGGTTACGCGCGACCTGGAACAGATGCAGGCAAAGGGCTTCAGCGGCGCCATGATCTTCGACGCCGGCGGCGCCGAGCAGCGCGGGAACCGACAGGTCCCGGCCGGCCCCACCTTCCTGACACGCCAGTGGCGGGAGCTGTTCGCGCACGCCGTACGCGAGGCGGACAGGCTTGGCCTGGAGTTGAGCCTGAACATCCAGAGCGGATGGAACCTCGGCGGGCCGGCCGTAACATCGGAAATGGCCGCCAAGATGCTGACCTGGTCCGAGACGACGATCGATGGCCCCCGGGCCTTGCGCGGCAAGATCCCTCAGCCGCAGAGCAGAGACGGCTACTACCAGGATATCGCCCTGCTGGCCTATCGCGTGAAGGACGCCGGCGCGAACGAGACCTCCCACGCCGCAAAACGCCGGCCGATCCGGGACCTTGCCGCCAAAGCGGCGTCGAAAGAGATTGGCATGTCCGCGCCGGACTGTCGATTCCTGCTCACGGACCACCCCCCCGCGCCGGGCGAGGAAGATGTCCGCGTCGCCGACATTCTGGATATCAGGGAGCACATGGACCGCGCCGGAAAGCTCACATGGGACGTTCCGGCCGGCAGGTGGATCATTCTGCGCTTCGGCTACACGCCCAGCCCGGCGCGCGTATCGACGTCGAGTGCCGAATGGCAGGGCCGCGTCATCGACTATATGAGCTCTGAGATCTTTCAGCAATACTGGGACGCTGTCGTCGCGCCGCTTCTCGAAGATGTCGGCCCTTTGGCGGGCGACAGCTTCAAGTATCTGCACACGGACAGTTGGGAATGCGGCGGCGCAAACTGGACGGCGGCGCTGCCCGAAGAATTCCGGCGGCGTCGCAAGTACGATCCCATTCCGTACCTGCCGGTGATCGCGGGCAAGATCGTGGACAGCCGCGACGTCAGCAATCGCTTCCTGGCCGATTTCCGCAAGACCATCGGCGACTGCATCGCGGAGAATCACTACGGCGTGTTCGCCGAGCTGGCGCACCGACACGGCATGGGCATCCATCCGGAATCGGGCGGGCCGCACGCCGGGCCGTTCGACGGCCTCAAGTGCCTCGCGCGAAGCGACATCGTCATGAGCGAGTTCTGGGTCCCATCGCCTCATCGGCCCGCGCCCCAACAGCGATTCTTCGTCAAGCAGGCGGCCTCTGTCGCCCACACCTACGGCCGACCGATTGTCGCCGCCGAAGCGTTCACCTCCATTGGCCCTCACTGGGACGACGTGCTCTGGGCCGCGCAGAAGCCCAGCTTCGATCATGAGGCCTGCGCCGGCCTGAACCTCTGCTTCATTCACACGTTCACCTGCTCGCCCGAGTCGATGGGCCTGCCGGGCCAGGAGTACTTCGCCGGAACCCACATGAATCCCAACGTCACCTGGTGGGAGATGGCCGGCGCGTTCTTCGCCTATCTGGGACGCTGCCAGTACATGCTGCGCCAGGGCCGGTTCGTCGCGGATCTCTGTCACTACGCCGGCGACCACGTGCCCAACATCGTTCCGCTCAAGGAGGCCGATCCCGCGCGCGTGCTGGGCGGCTACGATTACGATGTCATCAGTGAAGAGGCCCTGTTGACTCGTCTGCGTTTCGAGAACGGTCGATTGACTTTGCCCGATGGCATGTGCTACCGGCTTCTATCGCTGCCGGATCACAAGGTGATGTCCGTCGCGGCGCTGCGGGCCGTGGCGGAGTTCGTCAGAGCAGGCGCTACCGTCATAGGCCCGAAAACGGAACGAACCGTCAGTCTGACGGATTACCCGCAATGTGACGCGGAGCTGTCGCGGCTCGCCGAGGAGTTGTGGGGCCCCGGTTCCACGGAGTCGGGCGAGCGGGCTGTCGGCCACGGCCGGGTCCTGTGGGGCACGACGGCCCGGAATGTCCTGGCTGGAGACGGGACGCCGCCGGACTTCGCGTATGAAACCGAGAGCAGCCAGGTTGTCCTGGACTACATTCACCGCCGGATGGACGACCGGGACATCTACTTCGTGTGCAACCAGAGCCGTCAGGAAGCCCAGGTGGAATGCCTCTTCAGAGTCGCCGGCGAGAAAGCGGAACTCTGGGATCCACTAACAGGCGACATCTGGGAGGCAGCGATTCTCGGAGAGGCCGACGGCCGGACTCGATTGCTCATTCCATTTGCGCCGTACGGCAGTTGGTTCATCGTCTTCAGTGCTCAAGGCGATCCGGCTCGATCAGCGGAGCGACATCGCCGCCAATGGACGGAGTTGCGGCCATTGGACGGCCCGTGGGATGTTACCTTCGTATCCCCCTGGAACGACCGGTTCGACGTGACGATGGATGTACTGCGCGACTGGATCGAAAGTCCGGAGGATCGTATCCGACATCATTCGGGCAAGGCCGTCTACCGGCACACCTTCGACCTGCCCGCCCGCGCGTGCGAAGGGCCAGGCGGGATCATGCTGGACCTGGGCCGGGTCGAGGATACCGGCATCGCCCGGGTCGTGCTCAACGGTCGGGACCTGGGCGTCGTCTGGACGAAGCCGTTCCGCGTCGAGATTTCCTCCGCCCTGCGGGCCGAAGCGAACTACCTGGAGGTGGAAGTCATCAACTCGTGGCGCAACCGGCTCATCGGCGACCGCGACCTGCCGGCCTCCCAGCAACGAACGGCCACGAATATCACCGTACGTGACGACTGGGAATTGGCCAGTTCCGGCCTCCTGGGCCCGGTCACGCTATTGAAGCAGACCACGGACTGACTGCTGTGAATCGCCGCTTGGCGGGCAACGTCGCCTGACGTCACGGGGCTGGCGTTCGCAAAGTGGTGAAAGAAAAACGCGATTATGTATTGCCCCACCCCGATGGGTTGCCGATAATATGGGGTGGTGTGGTGAGTCAATTCATTGTGACACAAGGTTCGCGGCGGAACTGCCGCCGTCGAGGAAGGAGGAGCGCGATGCGCGAGAAACGGCTGCTTCTGGTCTCAGCTCTCCTGATTCTCGGCCCCGCACTGACGAGCGCGACCCGTGCGGAGCTTGTAGGCTGGTGGAAGCTCGATGACGGCTCCGGGACCATTGCCCAGGATGCAAGCGTTAACGGCAACCACGGCACCCTCCTGGGCGATCCGGAATGGACCGACGGGCAGATCGACGGCGCACTGGCCCTGGACGGCGACGGCGACTACGTCGAGTTGCCCATCGGTTCCGTGATCGCCTCGTTGAGCGACTCCACCATAGCCCTATGGGTAAACCACTCCGGCGAAGGCGGCGGCTGGCAGCGCATCTTCGACCTCGGCACCGGTGACACGAACTACATCTATCTCTGTCCCAGTGACGGCATCGACGGGTCAATGCATGCGGCGATCACAGCCGGGCAAGGAGCGTGGACGGATCTCGTGGTCACGGGCACAGCGCTGCCCACCGGCTGGCATCACGTCGCCCTCGTCATCGAGGGCGCCACAAAGAACATGAAGATTCTCCTCGACGGCGAGATCGTCGCGGAGGCTTCTACGTTGTACGTTCTCGGGGACCTGGGCAACACGACGCAAAACTGGCTCGGCCGGTCACAGTACGCCGACCCCTATTTCAACGGGGCGCTCGACGACCTGCGGATCTACGACCAGGCGATGTCGCCGGCGGCGATCCAGAAAATCATGCGAGGCGACACCGCCCCTGGCTTCGATCCGAGCCCGTCCGACAAGGCCACGGACGTCCCGCGTGACACGGTCCTTGGCTGGACGCCCGGCGAATTCGCCGATACCCACAACGTGTACTTCGGCGCCGTCTTCGATGACGCGAACGCAGCCGAGACGACCAACCCTCTGGACGTGCTGGTCGGCCCGGGCCAGGATGCCAACACGTACGATCCCGGCCGGCTGGAATTCGGACAGACGTACTATTGGCGCGTCGATGAGGTCAATGCCCCGCCGGACTACACGGTCTTCCGAGGTGATGTGTGGAGCTTTACCGTTGAGCCGTATGCTCGGCCCATTGAGGATATCACCGCCACGGCCTCCAGCTCCAACAGCGCCAATATGGGACCCGAGAAGACAATCGACGGCTCCGGCCTCAACGATGCCGACGGACACTCAACCGACTCGAAGGATATGTGGCTCAGCGCCAAGACCGGGCCGCAGCCGACCTGGATCCAGTACGCGTTTGACAAATCGTACAAGCTCAACGAGATGCTGGTCTGGAACTCGAATCAGGCTCTGGAATCCATGTTTGGTCTCGGGGCCAAGGACGTCACGGTCGAATACTCCCTGGATGGCGACAATTGGACGACCTTCGGCGAACTCGAATTCCCCCAGGCCACCGGCGAGGATACGTATACCCCCGCGACGGTCGGTCTCGGCGATATCATGGCGAAGTACGTGAAGCTGACCATCAACAACAACTGGGGCGACATCTTCGTTCAGTACGGCTTGAGCGAGGTCCGCTTCCTGGCGATCCCCGTCTCCGCCCGAGAGCCCCAACCGGC
>CBFDBY010000139.1:0-15042 GCA_965603165.1 uncultured Phycisphaerae bacterium | reverse complement strand
CACCGGTTTCCTAAACCGGGGGTCGCAGGTTCGAGTCCTGCCGGGCGCAGTCTGCTATTCCTCATGACATGGCCCCCTGGCTGAGCCGATTGCATGGGCCGCAGCCGCCATGGCCGAGATAGGGCCGTCTGTCATGAGAACCCTACGTGATCCAGACGTTCCCTCCGTTCAAGCGTCCCTCCGATGGGGGACCGCCGTCCGATCTGACGGCAAGGCCCGGACCTCGAAGGCCGGTGAAGGGGCAAGGCCAGTTGACGGGCCCAATGGTCAACCACTCAGCTACAAAACCGGCTGAGTACGCAATCATCGTTAGCCTGAGAGACACCATTGCCACCTCGTTCGACCTTCCGGCCCCTTCTGCGAGATCGTGATGCCCCCCCGAGGCGCCGGCGTGTCCGCAAGGCCGATTCCCTGAAATCGCCCGCCAGGAGTGCCCACTACCGTAAGTCTGCCTTCACGTGCGGCTGTCCGCCGCCATTCCTGTTGTCGTAACTTCTGTAATAAACGATGGTTATGGACTTTCCTCGCGGCGACAAACAACGGAACGGCCCCGATGTCCTATGGCAGCCGCTGCCGCACAGAAAACTAAATTCCCGCCTCAATATCGCCGATATAGCTTCGACCGTCCTGACGGCAGGGAAGCAGCATTGTCCGAGAAAATGCAAAAAAATTTGCATGTCACACAAGAATGCGGTATATATAAGGTGTTGGATGTGGCCCTGGCCCATTGGCGCAAATACGAAGCTTGCCGCTTGGCGCGTTTCGTCGCGGCTTGGGCCGTCTTGACAGTTATTCAAGACCGGAGATCTTGGGTGAACCTATGGCAAGGGAGGATTGGGTACACAGTTCCTTTACCCGGCGGACTCTGTCCATCATCATCTTGGCAACAGCATTTCTGTGAAGGAAGGAGGTGAGCCGTCCCCTGCATTGACGTTCAGCGTGAGAGAGCAAATTCCGGACCAACGAGGTAGGTGAAGTTCTGCCGATGAAAAGGAGCTGTGTCATACATTAATCCTGAGGGAAGCGGTTCCTTGGTGTGTGGCCAAGGGCATGAACGATGGTTTTCTAACAGGAGGATCGTTATGTATCGAAAATTGATTTGTTTCGTAGCCGCAGGGCTGATGCTTGCCATCGCCAGCGGCGTGCAGGCACAGCCGGTCGACGGCCAAGTGCTTGTGATGTACTGGTACGGTGGCGCGGTCAACGACAACCTCGACAACCTGAAGGGGGACGCCCGTTTTCCGGACATGCCGGACGAGGTGTTGACGCAGCCCTCGCTGGACCATCCGGACCGTGACGGCGTGGATTACTGGGCCGCTAAGCTCGTGGCCGTCCTGACGCCGCCGGAGACTGGCGACTACACCTTCTGGACCGCCAGTGATGACGACAGCGAGGTGTGGCTCAGCAGCGACGCCGATCCGGCCAACGCGACGATGATCTGCAACGTCGAAGGCTGGACCAACTACCAGGATTGGGCTGGTTCCGCCGGTTCGGTCGGTGACAATACGCAGTCCGCCCCGATTTCGCTCGTCGCGGGCCAACAGTACTATATCGAGTACCTGTTCTCGGACGGCACCGGCGGCGGCCACGGCAGTGTGGCCTGGGCCGGTCCCGGCATCGGCGACGAGCCGACCGTGATCGCGAGCGAATACCTGGCGGCAGATGAAGCGTGGATCCCGGCGGGCTACTACCGGGCGAAGAACCCGAAGCCGGCCGACGGCGAGCTGGACGTGATCATGCCCCTGCTCGAGTGGACCGCGGGCCCCGGTGCCATACAGCACACGATGAACTTCGGGGACAGCCCGGACGCACTCGTGAATATGGGGCCCACAGGGGGACCGGTGTACTACTACCCCTTGCCCCTGACACCTGGCGCGACGTACTATTGGCGGGTCGATGAGACCACGGACACCGGCGCTGTGTATGAAGGGGTGGTCTGGAGCTTCACGGTGCAACCGCTGGAGGCCAGCCGGCCGAGCCCGGCCGACGGCTCGGTCTTTCTGCCGCTGGACGTCGATTTGGCCTGGGCGGCCGGCCAGGGCGCTCAGCAGCACGCAGTGTATGTCGGCACGGACGAGGCGCTGGTCGCCGCCGGAGATGCAAGCGTCCTGGCGGGAACGATCGGAGAGCCCCACTATCATCTGGCCGGGCTTGATCCGGACACAACGTATTACTGGAGCGTCACCGAGTTGGGCGGCGTTGGCGGCGATGTCGCCGGCCCCGTCTGGAGCTTCTCCACGTTTGTGCCGGTCGCGGACCCCGTGGTGGAAGATGGTCTGGTCGCCCTCTATACGTTCGACACCGAGCCGGAAAACAGCCTCACGGCTGTGGATATGACGGGCAACGGCCACGATGGCACCGTCAAGGGTGACCTCAAGTTCGTGGACGAGTTCTACAAGGGCGCCGTTCTGCAGCTTCCGGGCGGCAGCAATCAGTTCGTCGATATCGGCCCCGTCGGCATCAGCGGCAACGATCCGACCACGATCGCCTGCTGGGCCAAAGCCGATAGCACGAGCATCCCCGACTGGACCCTCATCTTTGGATTCACCGGAAAGACTGTTGAAGATGGCAGTGGTGGTAATGGCAGCCACTTCAACATCGGCAGCCTTGGCGGGCCCGGCGGCGTCGGCGCCCACTGCTGGGGTTGGGAAGAGACCATTTTCTCCGATGCAGAAGCACTCGAATGGCATCACTACGCCATGACGTATGATGGCACCACCATCACGTACTATGGCGACGGCGTCCAGGTGGATACGGACGAGGCCAAGTCGAACGTGCAGGATCTGGCGGCCCGCGGCGACCGCGTCCATATCGGAAGCCGCATCACGCAGGACAGCTCGTTCCCCGGCATGGTCGATGATTGCCGTGTCTACAACCGCGTCCTGACGGCCGACGAGATCGCGGCTATCGGCGCCCAAGGCCCGACGGTTGTCTTCGTGTCCTTCCATCCGGCCGACGACGAGGTAGCCCAGCGGGCTATCGATGACGCGGGTATGACGGTGGCGTCCGATATCGGGTACACCGACCTGCTGACGGCGGCCGGCTATAACGTGTATCGCTACGGCACGAACAACGATCCCGATGCGGCCATTCTCAATGCCGCGGATCTGGTGATCGTCAGTCGTGCGGTCTCCAGCAGCCACTACAGCAACGATGCCGCCACGAAGTGGAACACCACCATCACTGCTCCCATGATCATCATGGGCGGTTACGTTCTGCGGTCCAGCCGTATGGGCTACACCGACGGCACGGATATGCCGGACACCACCGGCGACATCATGCTGACGGTCCTCGAGCCGGATCATCCGATCTTCGCGGGGGTCGCACTGACCGACGGCACCATGGACAATCTGTTTGCCGAAGGCGCAGTGCCGCTTCCCACGGATCCGACGATCCTCTCGCGGGGTATCTCGATCAACAACAATACCCCGAACGCCGAAGGGACCGTGCTGGCTGTGGTTGCAGAGGCATCCGCTGGGGCGGGCGACGCTGCCGGCGGCATGGTGATCGGCGAATGGCTGGCCGGCGCCACGTTGACGCACTCCGGCGGAGCTGGAACGGACGTACTGGCCGGTAATCGGCTGGTCTTCCTGTCCGGCAGTCGCGAGCCTTCTGGCGTAACGGGTGGAGAAGCAGCGGGTCTGTACGACCTGTACCCGGATGGTGAGCTGATGTTCCTCAACGCTGTGCACCACATGCTCAACCCGCCTCCGCCATCGAATCTGCTGACCAATGGCGGCTTCGAGGACGGCGTGCGCGAACCGTTGAACGTCTATGGCGACGGCGTGACCACGGAAGTGGTGACGGAGCTGGTAGACGCCGCGGTTCCGGAAGGCGTGATCGAAGGCACCTACTGCCTGTACGTTGATGTGCCCGAAGGCATTGCCAATTTCTGGGATGCCGGTCTGCAGCCCCAGCCGATCGCTTATGAGGCGGGCAAGCAGTACACTGTGTCGGTCTTCCTCAAAGCGAAGAGCGGCACCGTTGACGTCAATATCAAGCCGGAACTGGCAGCCGACCCGTGGACGGGATACAATGAGTTGATGGTCACCGTGACCGAGGAATGGCAGGAGTTCAGCACCACGACGCCTGTGTTTGAGACGTCGCCGGATCCTGCCGGTCTCACGTTCCACATCGGCAGCGCCGTGGGCGGCTTCTGGGTTGACGGCATCAGGATGTATGAAGGTGAGTACAAGGAGCCTTAATTCGGACGATGTTCTCCGAACAGAGGCTTCGCAGCGTGGTCACAATGACCCGCGCTGAACGTGTTGAGTACGTAAGGGGGGCGCTCCCAGCGCCTCCCTTACGTTGTTTTTCGAGGTATAACACCGACGCCTGACACGACGGCCGGCTGAGCATGGATGAAGACCCAGCCAACGCTGTCCAGATCGCCAACGTTGGAAGTTGGGCCGAACTATCAGGATCATGCCGAACCTCTGACGAGCACGGCGACAACAGCATACCTGCGAAGGAAGGAGGTGCCCTGTCCCCTGCATTGACGCTCCGCGTAAGAGAGTGAATTCCAAATTGACGAGATAGTTGACGTTCTGCTGATGAAGGGAGGTGTATCGAACAGTCTTGGGGGAAAGCGATTCCTTGGCGTGTGGCCAGGGACGAAATTTCGCTTCAGTTTTCAGTCGGAAAAAGGAGGTAAATAATGAAGAACCTAGTATTGGCATGTGTTGTCGCACTTGCATTTTGCCCGATCGCCGCCGTTGCTGACATAGCGATTTCAACGCAGGCAGGCTGGTTTGGGCAAGCGGCGGCTGACCGCGAGATGCAAGAAGTTGTCGACAACGTAACGGGAGTCTCTATTGAGCGATTCGCATCAGATCAGCATGATGCCCTGGCGGATTGGGTGGTCGCCCACACGGGTGACGGCGAATCAGACATTCTGATTCTGTGCGGAGTGTTCCCGGACACAATCTATCCCGGTGGCAATGCACAGCCTGACGATTCCATAGCCGAGCTGTTCCTGGATGATGGCAACACCATTATCAATACCGGCGACTGGATCTTCTACGTCAATAGCGCTGGCGCCAACAACGCCGAGGGTGGATTGCAGAACATGATGGACCTCGCAGGCATTGCGCTGTGGGGTGACGATACGCCTGTTGCTGTGACGGCCGAAGGCCATGCAGTTGCGCCGTCTTTGCAGGATTTCGCAACCGACCGCCCATTCCCTCTTGACCAGCTTTCAGGCGATTGGGTGCCGGAACTGATCCTTGCTCAAAACGATGCGGGAACAAGAGCGGACCCCGTTATCCTCGTGAATACAACAACGGGGGGTCGTGTGGGCTATTTCTACCAGACAGCGAGTCAGGACAACGACCCGCGCGGCGAAGTGATGAGTGAATGGATCAACAACTTCGTTCTCACAGGTGGCGTAATCCCCAACACGCCCGCCGAGAACCCGGATCCGGCAGATGGTGCGGCGGACGTGCTCATGCCGTTGCTCCAGTGGACCGCCGGATACGGCGCGGTGGTGCACAACGTGTACTTCGGCGAGACGCCGGAGACGCTGGCGATGATGATGCCCACGTCGGACCCGCTGTATTTCCACCCCATGCCGCTCACGCCGGGAACAACCTATTATTGGCGCGTGGATGAGGTCGCGGCCGACGGCGCCATCAATGAAGGCGACGTCTGGAGCTTCACCACGATGCCGCTGGAGGCGCACTTCCCGTCACCGTACGATGGGGCGATGTACCGAAAGACAGACATGACGTTCAGTTGGGCCGCGGGCCAGGGCGCCACCTCCCATAAGCTGTATGGTGGAACGGACGAGGCAGCCGTCGCTGCTGCTGATGAAAGCGCCTTCCTGGGAGAGCAGGCGGAAACCTCCGCTAACATCGGCGAGCTCGCGCCCGACACCCGGTATTACTGGCGAATCGACGAAGTCGGTGCCGGCGGAAACATAGTGCCCGGTCCGGTCTGGACGTTCACGACGATCGACCCCGAAGGCGGGGCCGTGGCCGAGTACTGGGCCAACATGTCCCTGGACGGGGCACCGGACGTGATCACGACGGTATCCGAGGTCAACTTCGCCTGGGGCGGCGACGCAGAGCCCGGCATCAACTCGCCCGATCCGGCGATCCCGGTGGACGGCTTCTCCTGCCGGTGGACGGCCCAACTGAATGTGCCTGTTTCGGGTACGTACAGGTTCTTCGAGGCCTCCGACGACGGCGCCAGGATGTCCCTGAATGGGACCGAGATTGCCTGGGGCTGGTGGGATCGCGGCACCACTGAGGATGCCAGCGGCGAGATCGAGCTCGAAGCCGGTGGCACGTATGTGCTTGAGATGGAAATGTATGAGAATGGCGGCGGCGCGGCGGCATTCCTGAGCTGGGAAGGCCCGGGCATCCCGAAGGAGATCATCCCGCAGGGCGCCCTGCAGATTCCAGTGGTTGCCTCGGCATACAGTCCGGCTAACGGGGCCCAGAACGTCGGCGACGAGCCTGTTCTCAGTTGGACCGCCGGCGCGGATGCGGTCGAGCACAAGGTCTACTTCGGGACCGACGAGGCGCTCGTGGCAGCCGGTGACGAGAGTGTGCTTCTGACCACCACGGCCGATCTCAGCGCCGCCACCAGCGGTCTGACTTTCGGTGTGACGTACTACTGGAAGGTCGATGAAGTAGCCGCCGACGCCACGGTCAATGCGGGCTTCATCGCGAGCTTCACGGTTGTAGATCATGCTGTGATCGATGACTTCGAGGCCTATGACGTGATTGTTCCGACCGATCCGGTGGCTGCACCGATTGCCCAGTATGATTTCGAGGGCGATCTGACCGACAGCTCCGGCAACGGCCACGACGGCACGGCGTTCGGCGACGTCAGCATTGCGGACGACCCCGTCATGGGTCAGGTCCTGAGCCTGCCCGGCGGCGACGACCAGTATGTCCAGGTTGGCGAAGTGGGCATCAGCGGCACCATGCCGACCACGATTGCCTGCTGGGCCAAGGCCGACAACACGTCGATTCCGGACTGGACTCTGGTCTTTGGCTTCACGGGGAACCCCGACGGTGGCGGCGACTGCGGCAGCCACTTCAACATCGGCAGCCTCGGCGGGCCCGGCGGTGTCGGCGCCCACGCCTGGTGCTGGGAAGAGACGATCTTCTCGGATCAGCAAGCGCTAGATTGGCACCACTATGCCATGACGTACGATGGGACGACCATCCGGTACTATGGCGACGGTATCCTGATGGATACGGACGTCGGCAAGTCCAACGTCATGGATCTCTCGATTCGTGGCGACCGCGTCCATATCGGCAGCCGGGTCACCCAGACCAGCTCCTTCCCCGGTGACATCGATGATGCGCGTGTCTATGACTACGCGCTCTCGGCCGCCGAGATCGCGGGCATTGCGGGCTGGGTTCCCTCGTTGCTCGTTACGGATGTCTGGACGGCCAGTGGCACCGTTGTCGCAAGCGGCACAGATGCCGCGGCCCATGGCGGTGGTCAGGCGATGCAGCTTGACTACGACAACTCCGTCGAGCCGTATATGGGCGACGTGACCATCGCGCTGGACGGCATGGACCTGACCCGCGGTGGTGCGGACGTGCTGTCCGTGTGGGTCCTTGGCGATGCGGCCAATGCGCCGGCAACGCTCTATCTGGCGCTGGTAGACAGCGATGGCAAGATGGCCGTTGCGGCTCATCCGAACCCGGCAGCCACCCAGATGGGTATGTGGTGGAAGGTTAACGTCCTGCTCTCTGAGTTTGATGTGAACCTGACCTCCGTCGCGAGCCTGACCATTGGCGTCGGTGACGGAGCCCCCGGCGGCGCCGGTACGATCTACCTCGACGACGTCCGAGTTAGCAGAGCCACCGACGTCATCGTCGATGTGGTCCGGGCCAACGGTGTTTCGGGCGATCGCGACCTGATCGGCGAGTATGGCCCCAACACGGCGCCTATGGCGACGAGCGTCCTCCTGGATGGGAGTCCGGTCTTCTCAGACCGCACCTATCCCTGGGCCGGTACGCCCTTCGAGCTGATGGGTTCCGAGTACATCCCCACGTTCAACAGCGACAAGAGCAATGACGAGAAGGACGTCACCTACGCGGTGACCATCTCGCGGCCCACGATCGTGTGGATTACGGTGGATGACCGCATCCCCGACGAATGGGATGCGGACGGCGCTGTCACATCGCCACAAGATGCGGCGAATATGATCACGGCCGCCATCGGAGTCACGTTCGTGGATACGGGCCTGGATCTGTTCGTCCGTGAGAAGGACGATGGCACCAGGGATCGCCCGATGAGTGTGTTTGCCGCCGAACTGTCGGCGGGGACCTACGTCTTTGGCGAGATGTGGTCGAATAAGAACTTCTACACCATCGGCGCCATTAAGTAGGAAAAGGAATGTCGAACCGGGCTTGTGTTACCAGTCCGGTATGGCAACACCTGTGGGTCTTGGGGGTACGCATGTACCCCCGAGACCTCTTTTTTTGCGCACGCGTGGTGGTCCTGTGACTGAATGGAGTTTCATCCTCGCGGCGACATTCGCGTGACACAGGAATCGCCCGTGCCTTGTGATTCTCGCGAAGGCCCGAATCTGCCAGCCCGCCGCAGGACTCAGCGTCTTTGCGAATTGACCAGGGAGGGGGAGCGCACGGTTGTCTCGGGTTCGGCGAAGAGGATGTGGTTGACCGCTTCCACGCCCTGCATGAAGGAATGGTCCATGTTGCCCACCTCGTACTTCCAGGCCCCGAATCGCCCGCGACTGAGGATGTTCAGGGCCGAAAGCGGCGGTTCGATCCGGTCGAGCAGCACATCCCGATCGAGAGATGGGATCGGATAGCTGTGTTCGATGCGCTTGTGCCAGACACTTCGAACGTGTGCATCGGATGGAATGAGCCCTGCGCCCTTGAGGCCGAGGACCGTCTTCTGGATCACCTCGTCGCGCGTCAAGCGTGCGGCATCAGACGCGAATCGCTCATGCTCCTCGCAACATTCGCTCACCTCCGCCATTAGCGACCACTGACGCCCCGGGTCAGGGACGTTATGGGGGGAGTAATTGGAGAAAACCGTCACCCGATAGAAGGGCACTCCCGGCTCGGGAAAATAGATCCAGCATTTCGCGGTCAGCGCATCGGGGACTTGTCCGTCCATCCCCAAGCCGATCACGTGCGTGCTCGAGTAGCGAAGTCCGTCGGCGATCCGTGCCGGCTTCAAGTCGCCGATCTTACGCAACAAGCAATCCAGCGGCATGGTTGTGATCAGCCAATCGTATGGTGCCGTATCCCCATTGCTGAAGCGAACGATCTTGCTTTTCGCATCCACGCTCGCCACCTCCGTCCCGAGATGCAGACGATCCGTGGGCAGTCCCTGGGCGATCGCGTTCCACATGGCTCCCGTGCCGCCGCGCAGGGGGAAGCGGAACGTGGCATTCGGGCCCCAGCTTCGATCGTCGCGTCCCTCGATAATGTTGCGAAGAACGCGCTTAAGATCGACGGTTGCGACACGGTCGCCCACCCACTGGGCGCTCATCCGGGCCGGATCGATCGCCCAGACCTTGCGGTTGTACGGGTCCATGAACGCCCGCGCCAGGCCCGCGCCGAAGTTCTGCAGGATCCAATCGGCAAAGGTGGCCGGCGGGGTCTGCCCCGCAAGATCCCGTGCGTCGAGAAGCCCGTCAAGACACTCGAGAAGCTCCGCCGTGGGGAGATGCCGGATGTTGTTTTGCAGGGGATAGGGAATGAAACGCTCGCGCATCCACACCCAGGCTTGGCGCGCGTGCCGGACCCACTCATCTTTCAGCACGGAATCGAGCACACCGTCGAAAGCCTCGTAATGCGAGAAGACCACGTGGCCGCCGAGGTCCCACGTAAAACCATTTTCATCCACGTGCGATGATGCCAGCCCGCCGACGTGATGGTCCTTCTCAAACAGGTCCCAATTCGCGTACCCAGCGCCATGCAGTCGCCAGGCAGCCCCAAGGCCGGCGGGGCCGCCGCCGACGATCAGGATTCGGCCCGCATTGTCGCCTGTACGTCCGTTTGTCATATCTGCTTCTCAGACTCCGTCAGACCACGCGGCGCAACAAGTCGCACGGTTGCCCGTGATTGTAGCCCGCTCGTCCCCACCGGGCAACACGCCTCTCACGCCGGAAACTCGTCGTGCCGTTTTCGGATTCCTTCGGCGGCACTTGCCGGAAATATCCTGCACTCGTATAATCGGCCCGATTGTCCGGAGGTCTCGAGCCACGTGGGGACCTGGCGAACCGACACCGCACGAGCGGACGTATCGATGGAGCGTATCGGCACGTGAAGTTTGGGATGATTGTCAATCCGAAGGCGGGACCGACCAACGCCCGCCGAAAGGCACAGACGCTGCAGTCGGTCAAAGCGATCCTGGGCGACTGCGAGATTCGAGGGCTGGACACCCAGTCGCGGGAAGAGTTCATGCAGTGTGCGACCGAGCTGGCCCGGCAGGCTGAGGTGCTCATTGTCGCCGGCGGGGACGGGTCCTTTTCGGATGCCGTCAACGCGCTGGACAGCCACATCGTCTTCTCCTACCTGCCGTTCGGCTCGGGCTGTGCGCTGGGCCATGCCCTGGGCCTGCCGCCGCAGCTTACGCGGGCGGCCAAGCGAATCGCGGAGGGCCGGCTGCACCATCTGGATCTGATTCTCTGCGACGGCGAGCGAAAGGCCTTCATGACGAGCGTCGGCCTCGAGGCCGATATCATCCACCGCCGGGAATCGCTGCGCGAAAGCGGCATCACCGGGCCGCAGGCCTATGCCATCGCGACGTTCGGATCGTTCTTCACCGAGCTCGAAAGGACGGATATGGCCATCTCCATCGACGGCGAAGAGCTTGCGGTGCCGAACGCCGTGACCACCATCGTGACCAAGATCCCCTACTACGGTTATAAGATGAAGGTCGTGCCCGGCGCCGTCTTCGACGACGGGCAGTTGCACCTGCTCGCCATCAACTCCGGCTGGGGCGAGTTAGTCCAGAGTCTGGCCGGCGCCTTCCTCAATGAGAACAAGCTGGGCATCTACCGCACGGCCCATGAGATCCGGATCACGACGCAAAACGAGCGATTCGCCCAGATCGACGGCACCATCTATCGCAAAGGCACGAGCTTCCACTTCAAGGTCCTGCCGCAGGCACTGCGCATGTGGTACTGATGGACCGCCACCTTCGACTGTTGATTTCGGCGTCTTCACGCCGATATAGATGGAAGAGAAGAATGTCATCCGAAACCGTTGGAGCTAAGGCTTATGATCAAGAGAATCCTGATAGGATTTGTGCTGGTCGGAGTGCTGTTCGCGGCGGCCGGCTGCAACACCGTTCGGGGCATGGGCCAGGATCTCACCGAGGCCGGCGACGCGATCACGGAAGCGGTTGAACGCACTCAATAGCAGGCCCATCCTTCACCAGTGTGAATCGAGTGAAGCGGACTGTGCGTCGGGGGTGATTCAATGCATATCGATGCCTACGAGTTCGGACGCATCGTGATTGACGGCCGCGAGTACTCGGGCGATTGCCTGATTCTAAAGGGTGTGGTCCGGCCCGGCTGGCGGCGCCGGGAAGGCCATCGACTGTTGCCGGAGGACCTGACGACCATCCTCGAGGCAAAACCGGCGATGCTGGTGGTCGGGTGCGGGGCCTTCGATAGGATGACCATCTCGCCGGCCGCCCGACAGACACTCGAAAGCAGCGATATTCGACTGGAGGCCTTGGATACGCGCCAGGCCGTGGAGCGATTCAACGAGCTCGTGGAGCAGCACATCGACGTCGCCGGCGCATTTCACTTGACCTGCTGATCGATTGCCCCCCTGGTCGCCTCTCAGTCGTCGGAATCATTGGATTTCTCCTGCGACTGTTGGATGCGACCGGTCATGGGCACAAACAGCACCGGCATGACGTTCTTGCGGCGAAGCTGCCCCTGCTCATCCTTGGCCACAAGGATCAGGTACTGGAAGCCAAGCTCGCCGCGGACCGGCAGGATCATGCGTCCGCCCTTTTTCAATTGCTCAACCAGCAGTGGCGGGATCGCCTCGGCTGCGGCCGTGCCAATGATCGCGTCGAAGGGCCCCTTGTCAGGCCACCCGTAGTAACCGTCGCCGGCCTTGACGTACACGTTCGAGTAGCCCAGCTCTTTCAGCAGTTCGGCCGCGGAGGTCGCCAGCGCCTCGACGATCTCGATCGTGTACACCTCCTTCGCGATCTCGGCACACACCGCCGCCTGATAGCCCGAGCCGGTCCCGATTTCGAGGACCACCGAGTTCGGATCGAGCTTCAGGGCTTCGGTCATGAACGCCACGATGTAGGGCTGGCTGATCGTCTGGCCGTGCCCGATGTAGAGGGGCCGATCCTCGTAGGCATGTCGCCGCTGTACGTCGGGAACAAACGCGTGCCGCGGCACCGTCCGCATGACCCGCAGAACATTGGGGTCTTCGACCTCCCTCATTTCGATCTGGCGTCTGACCATCTGATCCCGTTCCTCGACCCGCTCCGCGAAGGCCGGATGGCTTCGCTGCGGCCCCACGGTCTCCTGTGTTTCACTCCCGCCCTCCTCACTGCTTGGCTCTTCCGTATCAGGCCGCTTCTGCTCTCCGTTCGCGTTGCCGTACTTCTCGGCGCATCCCACGCCGCCGACGAACGATGATGAGGCGCCGACTGCCAGCGCAAACAGCACAAGCCACAGGATAAGAACTCGGAAACGCCCCCATGAACGAATCGACTGTCCTCTGTTAACCGCCATCTCCGCGACCCCCTATTGAACTGCCGTCCATAGCCCTACGAAGGTGGAGCTTCTACCGCATCCATTCTATCGCGCGCCGGGCCAATTGCACGTCGAAATCAAAGACCGAGGGCGACCGGGCGTGCGACAAGAAAGTGGCGGGGCTGGATAAGGAACATGTCATTGCGAGGAGGCGAATGCCGACGAAGCAATCTCGGAAGGGGTGGGGGGAGATTGCCGCGCCAGCCTTCGGCCGGCTCGCAATGACATGCGCCCGGGCGACCTCAACCGTCCGGCGTCCCGTGGTCTTGACAGGATGCCGCTTGTGAGCTATCAGGAGACCACGACAAGTGGGCGCCGCGTTCAGATCGCGCCTGAGGTGCTGTAATGCGTTGGCTGGTGAATGTAGTTGTTTTGTTGCCGCTGCTGCTGGGCGGAAGCGCTCGATGCCCGGAGCCGGAACGTCCGGATATCGGGAACTGCCCGTTTCCGGTGGACCCGAATCTCATCCAGGGCGTGCTGCTGGGCTGGGTCCGTCTCGAGGTCGGACAGAACCTCACACACACGCGGACGTGGTGCGACGAGGAAGGCGATCCGGCCGACGCCGAGCTTGTCAGCGCCCCCGCCGGCGTCCGACTCATCAACAAATCCAAGGTCTCATCATACACGCTCCTGTGGACGCCGACGCGGCCCATGACGGCCGCCATCGTCGTCCGCGTCACGGATAGGCCGCCGGATCGTTCGCCCAGGAGCAGCACGGGCACTCTCCTGGTCCAAGTCGTACCACGAGGCACGCACTTCGCCCCGAAGGGCTGCGGCGGCCCGCCCCAATGAGAAGGCAGAGTCCCACAAACGAAGCCGTGCCTTGCCGGAAATGCGGCGCCTGCTGCATCGCCCCTTCGATTTCCACGGCCATGCCAAACATGCCGAACGGCAAGCCCGCGGGCGTCCGATGCGCCAACCTGACCGATAACAACGAATGTGCCCTGTACGACAGGCCGCAGCGTCCTGCCTTCTGTATCGGTTATAAGCCCAGTCGCGAACTCTGCGGCCGGACATTTGGCGAGGCCCTCCGGAACGTTGCCGCCCTGGAGAGGGCTACTGCGTGACGACACACCCACCACGGCAGCCAATCTTGCGGGGTGCGGGCGGTATGCGGTGGCAGGACCTACGCCAATCAAAGGAGACTGCGTGGCCACTGTCTGTCATGTCGAGCGCAGCGAAGCGCAGTCGAGACATCTGGCTGCGAACATGGCGTGCCTCCCCGGCGCGGCCAGATTCCTCCGCTACGGCCTTCGGCCTCCGGTCGGAATGACACCAGTGCAGGGCAAACCCAAATCCGCCACCGTAGGCCGACTGCACCCACCTTGAGGGGGTACAATTTTTGCGCTTGACACGTCTTGTGCGCTTATGTATAATAATCGCGTTGGAGCAGGGTGGGTCTGTTATGCACTCATCACGGCATAGGATTGCCAGAATCATTTTGCAGTGCGCAGGGTGATCGTCGCAAAATAAGGCAAACAGTGAACAGTCAGACAGGAAGGAGAAGGGCACGCATGACGAGGATGCAGAATCTGAGAGCATTGTGGATGGGGGCTGTAGCCGCCCTGCTGCTGGTCGGATCGAGCACGCAGGCAGGCTTGATCTACGACAACGGGGCCCCGAACAGCACCAGCGGCAACGAAATGACACAGTGGATCCAGGCCGAAGATTTTGCCCTGGCATCGCCGGTGGTTCTCACCGATGTGCGGTTTTGGGGCATCGAATCCACCCAAGGCGCCTATCAGGGCAGCATCGTCTGGAGCATCTACGGCGACAACGCGGGAGCCCCGGGAACCCTCTTATACCGCGACACCGCCGCGTCCACGATGGCCTTCGATCACGCCACCGGTTTCGGCTCATCCTATCAGTTTGACTTCTCGGTCGGCGCCCTCAATCTGGGCGCGGGAACGTACTGGCTGGGACTGCACAACGGACCGCTAACCACGACAACGCGCGAGGAGCTTTACTGGGAGACGACCGCCGCCAATCTGACGTCGACTGCCCGGGAAGACGAGGCGCCATTTGACGAGGGTGGCTGGTTCAACAACGGCGCGGAGCACGCCTTCCAGTTGTTCAGCAACGTTGGCCCGGTCATCCCCGCCCCAGGCGCGATTCTGCTCGGCAGCATCGGCACAGGCCTGGTGACTTGGCTGCGCCGTCGCAGAATGCTCTAACCGGCCCTTCACATGAGTTAATCGGGGCTGTGACGATGAGTCGCAGCCCCTTTTTGTTTGGTCCATCACGGGATTTCGGAGAAGGGATCACAAGACGAGCTCGTCCGCTCCCTCCGTACGGCGGGCACGGCCGCC
>CBFDBY010000138.1:0-15226 GCA_965603165.1 uncultured Phycisphaerae bacterium | reverse complement strand
GGCAGGTTGCTGAGCTTCATCGACTACGTTGCGGCCAGCAGCGAGAACGGGCGCGACGTGGTGAGCGAATTCCGTCAGTTTCATAAGCGATGTTCAGTCAGGCCGGCGCAGAGACCGGTATAGAAATGGCTAATGTAGTGATAGAACAGAATCAATCCAGGCCACTATCTACGGTGGAGGCGGGCGAGACGGTCCGGCTGGTCCGCGTGGACGCCGGACGCGGGTTGAACAGCCGCCTCGCGTCGATGGGCTTCGTCTCGAACGTCGAGATCACTGTTGTGAACAACGGGCACCCCGGGCCCTTCGTAATTATCGTCAAGGACGTCAGGATGGTGTTGGGCAGGGGAGTTGCGCACAAGATTATGGTCCGGTAGACGCTCGCGGAGGAAGAGGCGTTTTTTTGCGGCCCAAGTTCGGCGCGACTAACTTTTGCATCAGGCTGTCTCCAGAAGGAAATCGTGGGATATGAAGCGAATCACCGTTGCCCTGGTGGGCAATCCTAATAGCGGCAAGAGCAGCGTGTTCAACATGCTCACCGGGGCCCGTCAGCACGTGGGGAACTACCCGGGCGTTACGGTCGAGAAGAAGGAGGGGGTCTGCACGCATGAGGACCATGAGATCGTGGTCGTGGACCTGCCCGGCACGTATAGCCTCACGGCCTATTCGGTCGAGGAGCTGATCGCGCGGCGGTACATCCTGGATGAGACGCCGGACGTGGTGGTCGATGTCCTGGACGCCTCCAACATCGAGCGGAATCTGTACCTGGGCACGCAGATCATCGAGATGAACGTGCCGCTGGTCTTCGCGTTCAACATGGCCGACCTGGCGAAGCGTCGCGGGCTGGAGTTTGATCTGCCGCAGTTGTCGCGATTGCTCGAGGCGCGAATCGTGCCGACCGTCGGAAACAAGGGAGAGGGCCGCCGGCTGCTGCTCGATGCGATTGTCGCCACGGCCGAGGAGGGCAGGAAAACTCGCCTCCACACGGTCTCTTACGGCGCCGAGATCGAAGAAGAGCTAACGCGGATCGACGCGGTGCTCTCGGAGCACGAAACGGAACTCGCGGAGAAATGCGGCCCACGCTGGGCGGCGGCGAAACTGCTCGAACAGGACGAAGAAGTCATCGGCCGCGTGGTCCATCCCGAAACGCTCGAAGTTGTCAACCGGAGTGTTGCGCACCTGCGGGGCATCTTCCACGACGAGCCCGAGATCGTCATGGCGGACCGCCGCTACGGGTTCATCTCGGGCGCCTGCCAGGAGACGATCAAGAGCTCCGTCGAGCTGCGGCACGACATCAGTGACACGGTTGACGCGATCGTGACGCATCGCGTCCTGGGATTGCCGATCTTCCTGTTGTTCATGTATGCGGTCTTTTTCCTGACGTTCACGGTCGGCAAATACCCGATGGGCTGGCTGGAGCGGCTCTTCGGCTGGTCGGCGACGGCGATCGCCGGGCACTGGCCGCTGGACGGCGCGATCTGGCTGCGGTCGCTATTGGTCGACGGCGTGATCGGCGGCGTCGGGGGCGTGCTGGTCTTCCTGCCGAATATCCTGCTGCTGTTCCTGGCCATCGCGCTGCTCGAGGATTCGGGTTATATGGCCCGGGCGGCCTTCGTGATGGATCGGATCATGCACCGGATCGGCCTGCACGGCAAGAGCTTCATCCCTATGCTGATCGGTTTCGGCTGCTCCGTCCCCGCGATCATGGGCACGCGCATCCTGGAGAACCGGCGCAACCGCATCACAACGATCATGGTCATCCCGCTGATGAGTTGTGGGGCCCGATTGACAATCTACGCTCTATTCATACCGGCCTTCTTTGCCCCGCAGTGGCAGGGCCCGGTGCTCTGGATCATCTACGTAATCGGCATCGCCATCGGCATCGTCAGTGCGAAGCTGCTTCGGCTGACGCTCCTGAAAGGCGAGACGGTTCCGTACGTGATGGAACTTCCGCCGTATCGTATGCCGACGGGCAAAGCCGTGCTGATCCACGCGTGGCAGCGAGGCTGGATGTACCTGCGCAAGGCCGGGACGATCATCTTAGCAGCGTCGATTCTCCTGTGGGCCGCGATGAACTGGCCGCAACCGCGCGAGGAGACACTGACCGGACTCAGCGAGCAGGCTGCACAGCAGGTCCGATTGCAGCATTCACTGATAGGTCGGCTGGGACAGGCCATCGAGCCGGCGATTCGGCCGCTGGGTTTCGACTGGAAGATCGGTACCGCGTTTCTCGGGGCCGTACCGGCCAAGGAGCTGTTCGTCTCACAGATGGGAATCATCTACGCGGTCGGTGAGGAAGACGAGCAGGCGACGAGCCTGCCGGATCGACTGCGGGCCGACTATACGCCGCTCGTCGGATTCTGTGTGATGCTGTTCGCCTTGATCAGCGCGCCGTGCATCGCGACGGTCGCCATGACCCGACAGGAGACCAACTCATGGCGCTGGGCGATCTTCCAGTTCCTCGGCCTGACGGCACTGGCCTACACCACAACATTTGTCGTCTATCAGGGCGGGAGGCTCATTGGAGGTTGATGACGGGTAGCGCCGAGTAATAGTCTGGATTGCATGTGGCGTGACTTCCTTGGATCAAGCTGATTTGGCATTCCATTTCCGTTGTAGCCTGGCGGAGGTCGCCACCACGGCCAACAACATGCCCAGGCACAGGGCAATGGCGGGGCCGACGGAGAAATCGAGATAGTACGAAAACAACAAGCCGCTGGTCGACGCGATGACGACGGTCAGCCAGGCGAGCAGCATTCGAGCGAGCCAGCCCGTGGCGAACAGGGCCGAGGTCGTGGCCGGGATGATCAGCAGCGCGAAGACCGTGACGACCCCCGAGATCCGCACGGCGACGGTGATCACCGCGCCCAGCAACGCATAGAACATGAAATCCCACCAGGCGACGTTCATCCCACGAGTTGCTGCCCCCGCGTAATCCTGTGATACTGCCAACATGGGCTTTCGGAAAAAGCATAGCACGAGTCCGACGATGGCGAATACTACCAGAGCGGTCAGCACTTGCGGCCACATGATCCACAGCAGGGCGCCCGCCAACATCTCCTGCGCATGGGTGTGCCCCGGCGCGACGCCCATCAGGAACAGCGCCCCGGCGGCCGTGATCGCATAGGAGATGCCGATCACCGCTTCCACGGAAATCTCCGAGATCTTGTGTCGCGTGATCGAGTAGAATGCCGCTATGGCGAGCACGCCGGCGAACGAGAACAGGTAGGAGATCAGGGAGCTCTCCTCGACGTCGAACAGCAGGTGAGCGGCCAGAGCGCCAATCGCGGCCACCTGAGCAACCGCGATATCGATGAAGATCACCTCCCGCTTGAGCACGTGGATGCCCAGATAGCTGAGGATACCGCCCATGAGCAGGCATGCGAGGAAGGGCAAGGTGAGCATCTCTATGAGGTCGGACATAGCTGCTCCTTTCCAGTAAGTTCGCTTCGCCTGGGGCGCAGCACGGCTCTCAGTGCAATGGCCCCGACGAAGAACAGGCCCAGGAACAGGACCAGCGTCGGGCCGTAGGGCAGGTTCCACGCATAGGAAGACCCGAGCCCCAGAAGACAGGCGACGAAACCGAGCGTCCAGCCAATGAGGGTCGCCAGGCCCCATCTCTTGGTGAACAGCGTGGCGATCGCCGCCGGGATCATCAGGAAGCTGTAGGCTAATAGCACGCCGGCGATGGGAACGATCAGCACGGTGATAATGCCCTGCGTCGTGAAGAAGAGGAAATCCCAGAGCCGCTCGTGCCTCACTTCGCCCGGTCGCTCGGCCAAGGCGATGAACCTGTGACGTAGGAGATAGTGGAAGATGATCAGGCCGATATAGGCCAGTACGGTGACCCGGATCAAGGGCCAGGTCACCCAGAGCAGGTAGCCCGACATCGTCGTCTCAATGTACGCCTCTCCGCCCGGGAGCTTGTCCGTCCAGAGCAACGACAGAACCAGGGCCATCGCGAAGAGGATCCCAATGACGGCCTCGCGCGGGATCGCGGGATTCCTCGGATTGATGACCGCCAGCAAAAACGCGCCGAGCAGGACGGCCGCAAAGGCAAGCACATAGGAGCCGGGCGAGGCGTAGGTAATGCCGAGCCCCACGCCGACCAGCGCCCCGAAGGCGGCCAGTTGGTCCAGCACGAGGTCGGAGAAGATCAGCGTACGGCGGATGATGTGCAGACCCAGGTACGTGTGCAGAACGAGCACAACGGCAATTAGGATGATCTGCAGTGCGAACAATCGCATGGCTTCTGTCATGATCTCACCTTCAACAGCATTGGTCTATTGGCCCACAAGTCCCTTCCGTCCGGCGGCGGCGAGCAGGCCGTCTATCCAATAATCCACGAGTTTGAAGTAGTCATCGGTGCCCGGCGCACCGCCCACAAAGAGCGGGAGCACAACCGGCTCGGCGCCGGTTCGGTTCGCCACCGTACGGACGGCTTGCTCATCGAAATAGCTGGCGGCCAGGATCATCCCGATATCCCTGTCCTGCATCATGGTCACCAATTCGGTCACATGCTTCGGGGACGGCGGTATGCCCGGCTTTGGCTCCACGTCGCCCGCTTCTTCCAGGCCGAATAGCTTGAGGAAATAGCTCCAGTCCTTGTGATAGACGACGACGGCCGTCCCGCGCAGAGGGAGCATCCTGGCCATCCAGCCGCCCAGCTTGTCGATCAGCGGTTTGCCCTGGAATGTGTTCTCTTCGAGGAACGAGATCAACTGGCCTTTCTGCGCCAGCAGGCACAGCGTATCACCCGCCAGCAATGTGACGAGCTCTTTGCCGAACAGATGCTTATGCACCTCGTCTCGAAATCGATCGAAGTTCCTCTCGTAGTAGTCTCGATTCGCGGGGTCGTTCTTGACCAGTCCGATGTAGATATTCCTGGCGACCTGTATGGCGTTGACGGGGCTGGTGGTGATATGGGGATTGCCGAAGACATGCACGTCGCCTTCGGATTGGGAGATGACCGCCGGCCTCTCGACAAGTTCGATGCCCTGCGCCACGGCGACGTACCCGATCTCACCGCTTCGAACGCGCCGGTTCCCGGATTTATTCACGACAGTGGGAAGCCACATCTCCAGATCGAGTCCCGTGGCAACCAGCATATCCGCCTGTTTGATCATCGTGATAAAGGATGGTTTGGGCCGGATGCGATGAGGGTTCTGGACCCCATGAACGATATATTTGGCGGTCACCTTGTCGCCTCCGACGGTTTTCGTCAGGGCGGCGTAGTCCGACAGGGTCGTGACAACGCGAAGTGCTGCGGCAACTCCGTCGGAGGGGCCTTGGCGCTGGCGCGTCCTGAGTCGCTCGCGCGCCGCCTGCGCGTCGACAGAAAGCAGGAGGGACAAGGTCAGGGCCAGCGCGAGAAGCAGTCGTTTCAGTCTGATGGTCATGGGATATACCTCCATCTGTGCTCAATAGCGTTCATGTTTGTGCGGCCCGGCGGCGAAGACCGTCTGGAACCAGAGGACGTGCTCGTCCGGCTCCATCCCGTCGCCCCAGGCATAATCGTACTCGGTGCGGAAGAACACCCATTCGCTCTGCCACCATGTGATGTACGGGGCAACCTGCCAGCGATGTGAATTCTTCTGCGGATAGGCCAGGGGAGTGAGAGAGACGATGGGCTGGACTGCATAGTCTTTGCTGTCCGGTTCGTAGTAGTCAAGCCGCGCACCCACGATCAGGTTCTGGGCGATCTTGCCTTGCAGATAGCTGTACATGCCCCAGGCGTTGATCGTGTCGCGTCCCGAGCCGTCCGGCGCGAGGATGTCACGGTTCAGCGCATAGACCTCGCTTCGCCACTCGAGGTTGCGGTACAGGGCACGGTCGGCCGGCTCCCAGAGCATTGAGAGATCGGCGCCAAACACACGTGTGCCGAGTGCATCATGCTCCGTCACGACGGTGTCGGGAGCGGTGTGAATCTCCCACTGATCGTTCCAGCCGAAGAGGCCGCTCAGGCCGAACTCCAGATACGTATCGCGCGACAGATCGCGAAAGTTCTTGTAGTGGAACACCAGCGACGGCGTGCCCAGGGTCTCGTCGTCGAACAACCGCTCGTTGTCCGCATTCGTGACCTGAAGGGTCAGGCCGTGGTGGGCGTCCGCCCATTCGCCAAACGGCCAGTCGACAGACGCACCGATCTGGCTCAGCCCCTCCTCGCCGAAGATCCGCTGCAGGGACAGAGGATACTGGACCTGGTCGAGGGCATCCTCGTGCCAGCGGTTGACGATGCCAAACTGCTGGCGGAATCGCCCGAGATCGACCGTGGCGCCCTCAAGCATGGTGAAGTGCGTGTAGTAGGCCTCCTCCAGATGGACCTCACCATCGTCGTGCACGTGCGCCGTCGCCTTCAACTTCGAGAACGGATCGAGATACGACTGAAAGTTCAGCTCCAGCCCCCTCAGGACGACATCCGTGCGCTGCCTCGTTCCGTCTTGGTCCCTGTAGGAGGCAATCAGGTCGCCTGAAACGCTGATCTCCGGATTGAGCTGTTGCAGACTGAGGCCGCGGGATTTATAGACCACTTCCTCCGGAGGTTTCTCCTGCTCCTTCGGCCCGGTCAGACGTTCCGCCATCGCCCGCAGATGCGCGAGTTCGTCGTCGGCCGGCGCTGCCTCCGGGGCCGGCTCTTGTTGGTCGTCCTTAAAGCCATCAATTTGGGCCTTCAATTCTGTGATTTGGCTCTGGTGCTCCCTTTGTATTTGTTCGATCAGTCTGGTGAGATCACTGACTTGTTCCTTGAGCTGTTCGACTTCATCTTCTTCGCTCTGTTCACTTCCTGCCGTTAGACGGCCAAGTGGGGCAATCGCCAGCAGCAGGAAGACTGCAACCAGGCGTGACATCTTACGCATATGCGTTTCTCCCTTCATGTATTGCGCCTGCGTCTTTTGCAGGTGGGCCTGACGTGCTGATCCATCGGGTGATGCCATGCGGCCGGAAGCCGATAGAGCCCGGGTTGGCAACGACCCGTCAGGTCACGATGTGACTATAGAAGGGAGGAGGCCGGAGGGGCGCGGAGGAGGATCGAACCCGTGCAAGGGCTGGCCACAACGACAACTGAATGTTGCACCACTTCAGAGGTAGTTGGCGATTCGATCACGATCGGAGGCGGATCGTCATGGGCTGCTGTAGAGTTCGAGCCGCCTAAGAACTTGCACGCCGGACACGGGCTGCTTGAGGGTGAGGAACTGCTCGTCTGTCCCCTCCGATGAGCTTCCCGACAGTCCTCGGTATGAAACAGGGAAACCGTCGATGTGATGGCCAGGTAGACACTCGTGATCCCGACCACGAGGGCCGCGTGGGTGCTGCCTTGTCTTGGCTTCAGCGAGTACATGGCTGCTCTTGGCCTTTCGCGTGCACCATCGACGTCTCTTCGACCGTGGCGCAGTCTATGGGGCCGCCGGCCGCAGGTCAAGGACAATTTCCTCTATGTGCTTGCCCGGAGCCATTCCACGAACCGGGCGAGGCCGGTCCGGATGTCCGTGGAGGGTTTGTAGCCGAGTTGAACCTCTGCTTTGCTGACATCGGCGAACGTGCGGTCGACGTCCCCCGGCTGGAGCGGGAGGGATTCCTGTATCGCCTTCTTGCCGAGCGCGGTTTCGAGTTCGCTGATGAGATCGGTGACACTGATCGGCTGGGATTCGCCGAGATTGAAGATCTCGTAGTCGGTGCACCGGTCAATCGCGGCCATCACGCCGTGGAGGATGTCGTCGATGTAGGTGAAGTCGCGCATCATCGTGCCGTCCCCGTAGACGGGGATCGGTTTTCCCGCCTCGATGAGCCTTGCGAACTTGTGAATCGCCAGGTCCGGGCGCTGGCGCGGCCCGTAGACCGTGAAGAAGCGCAGGCAATTGATCGCAATCCCATACAGGTGATGATACGTGTGGCAGATCAGTTCGCCCGCCTTCTTCGAGGCGGCGTACGGCGAGATCGGGAAGTCCACGTTGTCGTCTTCCGAGAACGGGACCTTCCGGTTGTTGCCGTAGACGCTCGAACTGGAGGCGAAGATGAACCTGCCGACGTTTTGCTTCCTTGCCGCTTCGAGCAGCACCACCGTTCCGTTGATGTTCACGTCCATGTAAAGCTGGGGCTCGGCGATCGAGGGTCGCACGCCCGCGCGCGCGGCTAAGTGCACGATCACATCCGTGTCACGCGCGATCGCGTCCTGCATCGCGTTCGCGTCGCGGATGTCGGCTTCCACGAGACGGAAGCTCGGGTCCGACAGGCAGCCGGCAAGATTGCGGCGTTTGACGCCGGGGTCGTAGAACGCATCGAAGTTGTCGACTCCGGTAACGGTCCAGCCTTCCTTCAGAAGCCGCTCCGTCAGATGCGAGCCAATGAACCCCGCTGCTCCGGTAACTACCGCTTTCATAGATTGCGTTTCTCCCCTCACATACACGGGCCCCTGCATTGGCAAGGCCGCCCGCTATAGTGTCTTCGCCAGTTGCTTGATGAACTGGCGCAGGTCCTCCGACATATCGTCGCGTTTCAAGGCGAACTCGATGTTCGTGCGGATGAAGCCTTCCTTGTTGCCGATGTCACAGCGTCTGCCATCGAGCTTCAATCCGTACACGGGCCGGCTCCGCGCGAGACTCCTCAGCGCTTCGGTAAGCTGGATCTCGCCGTCCCCGCTGGGCATGGTCCGCTCAATGTGGTCAAAGATATCGGCGGTGAGCAGGTATCGCCCCGCAATGACGAGATTCGATGGGGCCTCTTCCGGCGCCGGCTTCTCGACGAAGTCGCGGATCCGGTAGACGCCGGGCCGAATCTCCTCACCGTCGATCACGCCGTACAAGCTCACCTTCGCGGGCTCTACCTGCTCCAGCAGAATGACCGGCTGCTGAAGCTCCTCGTACAACTCGGCCAGTTGCATAGCGGCCGGCGTTGCCGAATCGATGACGGTATCGCCGAGCAGAACGGCAAAGGGTTCGCCGGCAACATGATGCCGGGCGCAGTAGACGGCGTCGCCGAGGCCCCGCATTTGCTTCTGCCAGACGAAGTGGATCTCCGCCAGCTCCGAGATGCGGCGCATGGCCTCCAGCTCCTCCGTCTTGCCCTTCGCGTTGAGTTGGCTTTCGAGTTGGAAGCTGCGGTCGAAATGCTCCTCGATGGAGCGTTTGCCCTTGCCGATGATCATGAGCAGATCGACGATCCCCGCGTGGACGGCCTCCTCGACGACGTATTGAATCACCGGCGTATCGACAATCGGCAGCATCTCTTTCGGCTGCGACTTCGTGGCCGGCAAGAAGCGGGTTCCGAATCCGGCCGCGGGAATGACGGCTTTGCGAATCATGGTCGTGCGTTTCCTACCGGCGGGACAATTCTCGGTTTGATGGCCGTGATGTTGAGTCGGCGCAGCTTCTGCCGCAGTTCATTGAACGTGCGCTGGTCGCTGTACGTGCCGACGATGGCGCCGCCGGAGCCGGTGAACTTGGCGCTGGCGCCGGTGGAGCGGGCCACCTCGACCATGCGAATGTTCTCCTCGCTGATTCGATAGATTTGAAGCCGTTTGTCGAAATTCGCATTGAGCAGGTCCGGAATTTCGTCAAGCTGCCGCGTGAGGAGGCACTTCCTTACCTTGTCGGCCAGCCTCGCCCAGAATTTCATGGCCTTGACAACCTTGGGCTCGCCCAGACCGAAACGGTGACGGATGTTGTTGTGAAACCGCTCCGTTGGCTCGCTCAGATCGTCACGATAGGCGATGTACAGCTTGGGCAGCAGCCCGGGACCGAGGGGCTCGTAGTTCCCGTATCCCTGCCTATCCATGATCTCCCTGGCGAAGTCCATGTAGACCAGTCCCTCGTAGACCTGGATGACGCGGTCCTGGAGTCCGGCGGGGATCTGCAGCTCTCCGACCTCGGCGGCCAGGATCAGATTGGCTTGCACGTACTTCGGTATGCTGACGCCGTAGAAGGCCATGAGGGCCCGCAGACAGGCCGTGATGATCGCGCTGGAACCCGCTAATCCGACGCCGTGCGGAATGTCGGAGTTGTACCGGATCGTGAAGTTCTTGTCGTGAAGGTCGATCTGGTTTTCCTGGCAGTAATCGTAGAACTTCTTCACGGTGGCCTTGAGCAGGCGGATGCCCCCGTAGTAGCCGTGCAGCCGCACGTCCTGCACAAGACCGGAAATGCTCCTGAAGCACGAGCGGTCCTTTTCGCTCGGCAGGATCTCCAGCTCCGGCGTCTCATACAGAATGACCTCCGCGCAGAAGTTGCTGAACGCGAAGGAGATGGTTTTCCCGAAATACCCATCCGAGGGATTGCCCACAAGACCGGCTCTCGGATATGCCTTCGTCCGAATAATCACAGCAATGCCCTTAAAAGAGCAGACAACACTGCCATCGCGGCCTGCGGCCCCAGATCACGGTTCAGAGCAGACACATAGAATCCCATCGACGAAATTCGAGCCTCAGTTTAGATGGGGGCGCCGCCAAGTGCAAGCGCCACAATGCTTTACTGACGTCCGGCCACGATCTTCCGATCGGAATCCCGCATGATATCCTACTGTCACACGGGAGTTCCAGGCGCGTCCTACGTCGGCTGTTCCCGTTGGGGTTCGATCGGCTCAATCATATCCACACCGATCTCGACGCTGGCCGCCTGGCCCAGCATGTCGATCTGCAGCACCAGCCGCGTGTTGCCCCTTGTCTGTACGACAATGCCTTCCAGGCCGAGCAGGGGCCCCGCAATGACACGGCACAACTGACCTTTTCGGACGTACTTATGGGGGGTAAGCGGCGCGCCTACCCGAAGGGCCTGCTCGAATCGCACCAACTCCTTGATGAACAGACCCTGGTCCACGACCTCAAGGAGGTTCGCCACGCGGTTGGTCTTGAGCAAATCCACCCGTTCGGTCTCGTCGCCGCAGAAGAACAGGTACCCCGTAAACAGGGGAAGCAGCGACTTGATGGTCCGGTGACTTTGCTGGCGCACCTTCCACGTCATCGGCAGAAAGTAGCTGATATCCCTTGTCTTCAGGTCGTTGGCCAGCGCCTTCTCGTTTCGGCTCTTGGTGTGAGCAACCCACCACTGACCCTCAAACAGGCGGATCGATTCCACCGGCGGCCAGAAGAGCGGAGGATTTTCATGTACCTTCAGCAATCGTGGTCTCCCGAACTCTCACGATATCGGACTCGTCCAACAGAGCGGATATTCCTGCGGACGGTCTCGCCAAGCTCTGAACCTTAAACCAATACTCACATTCAGTCGATTTATCGAATCAGCGCACAGTGTACTTGTGCGCTCAGGGAATGTCAAAGGAAAAGGGCCCTGACGGGCGGAGAAAGGACGTCCGGCTTGACCGGCGGGATGGCTCTCCGTACGATTGAGGTCATATTGGGCAAGGATGCTGAAGTCTGTGGGAGCAATCATGGCTAAATCGCAGATCGGCGCGGCTGCGGCCGCCGCAAGGCAGGGAGCCCGAGGTGATGGGCGACACCGGGCGGTTGTGCTGTTCACCTGCATCGGTCGCAGGGTGTCGCTCTTGCGCGCCTTCCAAGCGGCGGCCCAGACGCTGGGCCTGCCGGCGTCGTTTTGCGCGACGGATACGAGCAAGCTCAGCCCGGCGCTGCAATTGTGCGATGAGGCCTTTCTCGTTGAGCCCACGACCCATACCGAGTACCCCCGGCAGCTCTTGTCCATCGTCCGCAACCAGGGCGTGAACCTGCTCGTGCCGACGCTGGACCTGGACCTGCGATTGCTGGCCCGGCACAAGGGCGAGTTCGAGAGCCTGGGCTGCCGCGTCCTCGTCTCGGACCCGGACGTGATCGACCTGTGCCGGGACAAGAGGCGAACGTTCGGGTTTCTCAGGAAGAACGGGTTCAGCACGCCGGCGACGATGAGCGTTCGCACTGCCTTGGCGGCGGATCGCAAGGGTGAGCTGAGGTGGCCGTGCTTTCTGAAACGGTGGGATGGATACGCCAGCCAGGGCAATGCCATCGCCCACAACCGCGAGGAGCTGCGGTTCTTCGCCAAGAGGATTCCCAACGCCATCTGCCAGGAGTTCATCGAGGGGACCGAATACACGTGCGACGTATATGTCGATTTCCAGATGCGCGTGCGGTGCGTCGTGCCGCGGCGGCGGATCGAGGTCCGCTCCGGCGAGGTGAGCAAGGGGCAGGTCGTCAAGCACCGCCGCGTCATGGAGCGGGCCGCCAGAGTCGTCGAACTGCTCAAGGCCGGGCCCGGGGTCATCACACTCCAGTTGTTCGTCACAGAAGGTGACGAGATCCGGTTCACCGAGGTCAATCCCCGGTTCGGCGGCGGCGCGCCTCTCTCGATCCGGGCGGGCGCGGATTTCCCCAAGTGGCTGCTGCAGGAGTTGACGGGCGAGCAGCCCGATATCGGCTTCGACGATTTTGCCGATGGCCTGATGATGCTTCGATATGACGCCGAAGTCTGGCTGACGGACTCGGACCTCAAGGGGACGAGAGTCGATGTTTGACGCGCTGATCGGTGAGAAAAGGTCACTCGATTGGGTCCTCCAATTCTGGCCCGTCCTGCCGGCGGCCTTCGTCAGTTCGCTGGCCGCGACCGCCCTGTGCAAGCGTGTAGCGATTCGCTTTGGCATCGTGGACCGGCCCGACCACACGGTCAAGACCCACAAGGAGCCCATCGCCTACCTGGGCGGCGTGGGCATGCTCATCGGTCTGATCGTCGGCGTCCTCGCCGGCGTCTACCGGCTGCACGCCGACGCCGCATTCGGGCACGAACTCCGTTGGTTCCTCGGAATCCTCGCCGGCGCCGCTATCGCGTGTTTCGTCGGACTCGCGGACGACATCCTGGATCTGCGCCCGCGGCACAAGATCCTTGGCCAGGTCCTCGCGGGCGTCCTGCTGCTGCTCGTGGGCATCAACCCAAACCTCCGGCGAATCGCCGAGCCGCTGGGGCTACCCATGCCCGCCTACCTCGAGATCGTCCTCGACGTCCTCATTGTCGCCTTCTTCGTCCTGGGCGCGACAAACTCGCTGAACCTGCTCGACGGCCTCGACGGCCTCTGCGCCGGCGTGACCGCTATCATCACCGTCGCGCTGCTGCTGCTGGCCATCCATCTGGCGACGTGGGGCTTCAGCGATTTCGGCGACCCCGTGCGGATCGTCGTCTGCCTGAGCCTGGTCGGCGGCGTGTGCGGCTTCCTGCCGTTCAACCGTCACCCCGCCAAGATCTTCATGGGCGACGCCGGCAGCATGTTGCTCGGCTTCGTCGTCGCGGCCCTGATGATCCTGTTCGCCGAAGGCGTACCTCGCTGGTGGCTGGCGTCGATCGTGGTTTTCGGCCTGCCGATTCTTGACACGGCCGTCGCCGTGGTCCGGCGTCTCGTCAATCATCGCCCGCTCTTCGTCTCCGACCGCGGCCACATCTACGACCAAATGATCGATCGCGGCCTGTCGTTGCGAAAGACCGTCGCTGTCTGCTACGCGCTGGCCGGCCTCTACGCCGGCGTCGGCCTGGCCATGAGCCAGATTCGCACACGATACGCCGCCGGCGTCTATGTTCTCGTATTCGTCGTCTCCGCCCTGGCCGTCTGGCGCAAAGGCTATCTTCGGATGCAGGGCCTCCACGGTGTCACGCCCGCGAGTGACGCCCGCAAGTAGCCGCGCCTATTACCGACGTGGCAGAGTCGGAGTAACCTGTTTCACAGTGTCACAGTCAGGTATTCGCTGTCCTGTGCAAACCTCATGGCCCCTTCGAACGCGGCCGGGATCAGCATGCAGTCGCCGGCCTTGAACTCGACCGGCTCGGCGTCGTGCGAGAGGATGGCCCCGTCGCCCGTGAGGAAGATGAGCGTCCTCATGCGGCCCCGCGCGAGGAACACTTCGCCGTTGCGGCTTCGATGGCCCTTGTCCACCTTGAAGTACTCGCAATCGACGAGCCGGCCGACTGTTGTCACCGGCAGTTTCTCGGGCGTGACGTCGAAGTGGATGCTCTCCAGCGCTTCGTCGATGTGGAGCGGCCGCGGCCGTCCGGCGTCGTCCACGCGGTTCCAGTCGAAGACGCGATAGGTCGTATCGGAGGGCGTCTGAATCTCGGCGATGAGCAGACCCGCCCCGAGAGTATGCACCGTCCCGGCCGGCAGATAGTGGCACTCGCCCGCCTGCACGGGGACCGGCGCGAGCAGCTCGGCCGCCGTGCCGTCCTCGATCGCCTTGGCAAACCGTTCCTTCGTGACGGGCTTCTTCAGCCCCTTATAGATCACCGCGCCCGGCTCGGCCTCAATGATGTACCAGCACTCGGTCTTGAGGTCGCCCCTGCCCATCCGCCGGCAGGTCTCGGCATCGGGATGGACCTGCACGCTCAGCACGTCCTGGGCGTCCAGGAACTTGATCAGCAGCGGAAACGGCGCGGGGAAATCTCTCGTCCCAGTGATCAGCCCGGTGTACTGCGCAACGACCTCGCCCAGCGCGCGGCCTCGCAGCGGGCCGTTAGCGACGGTGTTGCGGCCCTCGGGCAAGTCGGCGATCTCCCAACTCTCGCCGATTCGTTCCCCGCCCGGCAAGTCCTTGCCGAACACCTCGCGCAGACGCTGCCCGCCCCAGATTCTCTGTTTGAACACCGGCGTCGATTTCAGCGGATACATGTCCATGCCCGCCATCTTACTCCATACGCCGGGCCCACCGCAAATGCAGAACCGCCACGACCTCAGGCCATCGGCTCGCTACCCCACGGCCCAGCCGCCCGCAGAGGGGCTTCGTTGTGCGTTGGGGTCCTTCGGATCGACACGGTCAGCCCCGGGAATTGGCTTTGTTTCGCGAAGTTGCTCATCGTCCCCCGGCAGGGCAGTGCCGGACGCCATCCGTACGCCTACGCAGGCATGTTCGTCTTGGGGAATTGGCTTTGTTTGGCGCGATGGCCCTTCCGGAGTGGAATGATGGAAGGCTGGAGTACTGGAATGGTGGGATGCTTGGGGCGGCGGGGAGGGGGCTGTCGGCGGCGCATTCGGCGTGAGGCCGGCGGGCGTTTGGGCGTCGTCGTCGAGTTCGCGGAGGAGCCGCTGTTGTCGCAGCTCGGCCACGGCCTTGTACAGGCTCTGCTCGATCCGCCGTTCGTACATCATCAGCCGGTCGAGCACGCGGTCGTTGGAGAAGCCGTGCAGGACCACCCGCCCCAGCGCGAGGTCGTCGGCACTCCGGCCGCACTCCGCCGGCTTGGGGTGCAGCGACCGTGTCAGCTTCGCGATTGGCCCGGCCGTCTCCTTGAGGTACAGCGCGTCGAAGGCCTCGTTC
>CBFDBY010000137.1:0-15321 GCA_965603165.1 uncultured Phycisphaerae bacterium | reverse complement strand
TCGCCTTCTATGGATTGTACGGGTTGAGCGTGGTGGGTCCGAAAGGAGCCGCCACCGCCGATGGCTTGATGGTCTCGGGCGACTACTTCGAGGGATATGGAGCGCAAGCCTTCATCGGCCGCACGCTGCAAGCCGGCGATGAGTCCCCGCAGGCGGACCCTGTGACGGTGATCACCTACCGCTGGTGGGAGAGAGAATACGATCTCGATCCACAGGCCATCGGCCAAATGACGACCCTCAATGGGCATCCGTTCACCATCGTAGGGGTGATGCCCCGCGACTACTGTAGCCCGCAGATTGGCGACATGGCACAGATCTATGTGCCGATGTCGGCGCAGCCGCTTCTGTCTCCGGGATATCGCGTCGATGCGCGGGATCACTGGTGGGCCAACATCATGGTGCGCCTCGCGCCCGGGGCCCATGAGTCACAGGTCAAAGCCGCCATGCAGGGCCTCTTGCTGCAAACCTTTGCGGCACCGGGACAGGGGATGCAAGCGGACGACCCACACATCATTCTGGAGGACGGCAGCCGCGGACTCCTGGGGATCCGCAAACAAATGGCTGTGGGCCTCACGATTCTGATGGTCGCGGTCGCCCTGGTGCTGATGATTGCCTGCGTCAATTTAGCCGGACTGCTGCTGGCCCGGGGCGCGTCACGCCAACAGGAATTGACTCTGCGTGCCGCCATCGGCGCGGGTCGTGGACACCTGATCCGCCAGTTGCTGACCGAGAGCCTGGTCCTGTCTCTGGTCGGGGCCGGACTGGGCTTGTTCGTGGCGACCTGGATCACGGCCACTGTGCTGGGCTTCATCCCCGATACTCTGGAGAGTTTCCGTCTGTCGGTACGCATCGATCTGCGTGTCCTGCTGTTCACCTTGTGTGCGGCGGTGGGGACATCTTTGCTGTTCGGTCTGCTCCCGGCCCTATATGGCACACGGCTGGATCTGTCCTCGGGGCTGAAAAGTCAGAGGGCTTTGGGCGCCCGAGGTCTCCGTTTGGGCAAGGTGTTGGTAACCGCCCAGGTGAGCCTGTCGGTCCTATTGGTCGTGGGCGCCGGCCTGCTGATGCAGACCCTGCTCAACCTGTACCGCACGAATCTCGGCTTCAGCACGGACAGGATATTGGTCTTCAGTCTGAATCCCGCCCAGGCCGGATACGAAAACGCCAACTCCGTGCGCCTCTACGATCAGGTCGAAGCCAACATCGCCGATCTGCCGGGCGTCAAATGTGTTGCGCTCTCCAGTAACAGCCTGCTGGGAAAACGGATCACGGGGACAAGTGTTTCCATTCCAGGTCGCACGACGCAGGAGCAAGGGCCCATGGCCCATACGCTGACGGTCAGTGAGGCCTTCTTCCAGACAATGGGTATTCCGCTGCTCCGCGGGCGTGCCTTTGAGCGAACCGACACGCCCTCTCAACCCCGAGTCGTCATTGCCAACGAAAGCTTCGTGCGTGCGTATTTCCCCCGTGAAGATCCCCTGGGCCAGTCGATTCGGACAGATGACACGGACTATCAGATTGTCGGCCTGTGCGGAGACGCCAAGTACGACCAGGTGCGGAGCGACATCGGACCCACGTTGTATTTCTCTCACAGGCAAGCCAACCCGGGCGCCATGTTCTTCGAGGTGCGCACGGCGAGCGATCCGCTGACCCTGATTCCGGCCGTCCGGAAGATCATGGCCGACCTGGATCGCACGATCCCTCTGGAGCACGTATCCACGCAGTTGCAGCTCTTCAAGACCTGCATCACCCCGGAGCGGATTTTCACCTACCTGTGCGGCAGCCTGGCCCTGCTGGGCATCCTGCTGTCGTGCATCGGCCTCTACGGCCTGCTCGCTCTTTCGGTGAGCCGGCGCACCGGAGAAATCGGCCTGCGCCTGGCTCTCGGCGCCAGACCCCGCGACATCGCCTGGCCCATCATTCGCAACGCCCTGTGGCTGGCAGGCCTCGGACTGGTCGTCGGGATTCCCATGGCTCTCGTCTTCGTGCGCATCTTGCGCAGCGTCCTCTTCGGCGTGAACCCGCACGACCCGCTCACCATCGCAGCCTCCATACTCTTGGTGCTTTCAGTCGCCGCCCTGGCCGCATGGCTCCCCGCCCGCCGGGCGGCCAGGATCGACCCGATGGTGGCGTTAAGATATGAATAGGAATGGAATGATGGAATATTGGAACACTGGAATGATGAGTGGAAGAGCAGACGCTCCTGCACCATTCCACCATTCCACCATTCCAGTATTCCAGTGTTCCGACAGACGACCGACAACTGAGAACCCAAAACCGGGAGCTGCGACTATGATTCAACTGAAGAACATCGAGAAGTGCTACGAGACGCGTGCCGGCAGGACCTATGTCTTGCGACAGATCACGCTGGATATCGAGGAAGGCGAGTTTATCACCGTCATGGGCCCGTCGGCGGCCGGCAAGACGACGCTGCTCAATATCCTCGGGATGCTGGACAGCGACTGGACCGGTGAATACCACCTCTTCGACCAAGCCGTTCACACACTCAAGCCGAAGCAGCGGCTGGCGTTAAACAAGCAGCACATCGGCTTCGTCTTTCAGAACTTCAATCTCCTCGATACGCTGACGGTCTACGAAAACCTCGATGTCCCTCTGTCATACCGCAACATCAAAGCCTCCGAGCGGGCCGCGATGGTCTGCGACACGCTCGACCGCTTCGGCATCGTCGGCAAGAAGGACCTCTTTCCCAGCCAGCTCTCCGGCGGCCAGCAGCAGCTCGTCGGCGTCGCACGCGCGGTCATCGCCGGCCCAACGCTGCTCCTGGCCGACGAGCCCACGGGCAACCTGCACTCGAGCCAGGGCGAAGCGATCATGGACCTGTTCAAGAAGCTCAACCGCGAAGGCACGACCATCATCCAGGTCACGCACTCAGAGAGGTACGCCTCCTACGGCAAGCGGATCATCAAGCTCGCCGACGGCTGGCTCGACGGCGAAATCTGCCTGACCGAAACAGCCAGGAAGGACGGATAAACCATGCACTCGCTGTGGCAGGACATCAGGTACGGCTGTCGGATGCTGGCCAAGGACCCCGGGGTTACGGCCGTGGCTATGCTGACGCTTGCGATCGGCATCGGCGCTAACATGGCGATTCTCAGCTTCGTGCGTGCGGTCCTGTTGGATCCGTTGCCTGCTCGCCATGCCGACCAACTCGTACAGATCCGCGCGTTGGACAAGAGCAGTGGGCAGTATCGGATGGGTGTCAACCCGCCTACGTTAGATGAATTACACCAGCGGGATGAGATCTTCTCGGAGTTGGTGGTCTTCGAAAACCATTCCGTCACGTATCAAGGAGAACTGTTCCAGGAACGAGTATGGGGCAACAAGGTATCTCCGAATTTCTTTGATATGTGGGACATCGCGCCGCAACTGGGCCGGACGTTTGCCGCGGGCGAGGGACAACCGGGCAAGGATAACGTAATCGTTCTCAGCCATGCGTACTGGAAAAGCCGCTTCGGCGGCCGAACCAGCGTCATCGGAGAGACGATCCAGTTCAATGAGGCCGATCTGACCGTGGTGGGCGTGATGCCGCCCGATTTCCAGTTTCCGTACAACGGGCTCAACTACTGGATCGCGGGAGAATACCCGGTGCTGCCGGATGCTTATGGCTATCGCGATTTCGGCTTGGCGGCCCGGATGCAGCCGGGGGTCACGTTAGCACAGACCCAGGCCCTGCTGGATGCCATCGCGGCCCGGCACGCGCAAGACCATCCCATAGACAACAAAGGATTTAGCATCACCGTTCGGCCGCTGCGGATGATGTTCTCCACCGAGCAGATTCAGAAGACGCTGTTGAGTTTGATGGTTGCGGTTGGATTCATCCTCCTGATCGCCTGCGCCAACCTGGCGAACCTGCTATTTGCCCGGACCGAAAATAGAAAACGAGAGCTCGCGGTTCGTAGTGCCCTGGGAGCGGGGACCCTTCGACTTCTTCGGCAACTGCTCACGCAAAGCATACTTCTGGCTATCCTCGGCGGCTCCTGCGGGCTGCTGGTGACTTACTGGGGCATAGAAGCCTTGACCATACTCATCCCGCAGAACATCATGCCCCGACTAAAGCCCATAGAAATGGACTTCGGCCTGTTAGGACTCACGTTGGTGCTCTCCATCGCGGCCGGGATCGGATTCGGCCTGGTGCCTGCGTGGTTTGCCTGCCGGGGGGACATAGGCAACTCTCTAAAACAAACGGTCTCTGCCGTCAGCCCGGACCGAATGCGGAGGCGTTTGAGCGACGCCTTGGTCGTGTCGCAAGTGGCCTTGGCCGTAGTGCTGTTGAGTGGCGCCGGACTGATGATATCAAGCGTGGTCAAGCTTCTGAAGGTTGACCCCGGATATGACCCGACCAATCTCGTACGCACCTTCCTGACGCCTCCTTGGGATGACTATCAAGACCTGGCCAAGAAGGACTTTCTGTTACAGCAGCTACATGAACGGTGGTCTTCCTTGCCCGGCGTTGATTCGGTGGGAATCGGGACCTCTTACGGGGGACAAAAGCCGGAGCTATGGGCCGGTCCCGACGGGACAACCGTGGAAGTTCGAAAAGCCGGATGCGGCGTCGGTGACGAGAACTTCCTGAGAACCATGGGCGCGCGTTTGGTTGCCGGTCGATATCTGGGGACATCCGATATCGGCGCCCAGAGGAAGACCATCGTCATCAATGAATTCATGGCCAGGCGATTCCAGCTTGGCCAAGACCCCATCGGGAAGATCCTCGCGCGTGTCACCGATCAGGGTCCCGTGAATTATGAAGTTGTGGGCGTCGTCGGCGATTTGCGAGATTACGTGCTCAACCAGGAGATCGAGCCGGTTTATTACCGTCCATATCAGGAAATACCCTTGGGCCCCCCGCTGTTTGTTGTCGTCCGAACGGCGGTGAAGACGCGTTCGATTCTTACGAGTCTGCGGAACGAACTCAAAGACCTCGAGCCGGCCATGAACGCGCCCGTGTTTGAAATTGTCGAGATATCGCTCTACAACTCCACCGGGTCCCATAGAATCTACATGAAGTGCATGATTTTGTCTGCGGCCGTTGGATTGGGTCTGGCAGTGTTGGGAATCTATGGGGTCCTGGCCTATTCGGTCGCACGACGGACCAAAGAAATGGCGATCCGCATCGCTCTCGGTGCGCTTCCCTCCAACATCATCCGAAACACTGTGTGGGAGGGTCTAAGAACGGTCTTATTAGGCATCGCACTGGGCTTACTCGGAACGTTTTGGCTGTCCCGCTTCATCGAAAGCCTGCTCTTTGAGACCACTGCACACGATCCCATGCCCCTGGCCGGTGCGGTTGTCCTGCTTATTGGCGTGGCGACGATAGCTATCTGGATACCCGCCCGGCGTGCGGCAAAGACAGATCCCATCGTGACTTTGAGATATGAATGAGGTGCGTTCATGAATAAGAGCCCCGATCCATACCGGAAGATCCAAGGCATCGTGAGACGGTTGGGACTGCTGCTCCTGGCCCTGGCTGTGGCGGGCTGCGCCGGCGAGGAGGCTGCACAGAGGCCGGACCTGAAGGCGCTGGCGGAGAAGCTGAATGAAATCGAAGCCGTTCAGCTCGCCGACCAATCCAAGTCCGAGCCGGTGTCCATCGAGCAGGCGACGGAGAAGCTGACCCAGGAAGTCATGGAGCCGAACGAAGCGCAGCCCGTGATGAAACTTACCCTGGAGGAGGTCCGGGCCGCCGCTCTGGCGAACAATCTCGATTTGAAGGTCGAATTGGTCGCCCCGTCGCTCGCCGCGCAGACCGTGGAGGCGGAGAGCGCTAAGTTCGAGCCGGTCTTCTTCGGCTCGGCCGGGTATGCGAGGACCGAATTCGAGGACGGCAATACGGTTTCCGGCCAGTCCTACAACGCGGGAATCGACGTGCCACTGGAGACCGGCGGTTCAATCACGGTCGGCACGCCGTTTGCCGACTCCGACGGCGTGGCCGACGCCGCCGTCAGCGTCTCCTACATTCAATCGCTGCTGCGCGGCGCGGGCACGCGCATCAATACCGATTCCATTCGGATCGTCACCTACGAAAAGGCCCGGGTGGATGCGTTCACAAAGCTGGCCGCCATCCGCATCCTCGGGAACGCCGATGCCGCCTACTGGTATCTCTATGCGGCCCGCAAAGCGCTTGAAGTCAGCCGCGAGCAGTACAAGCTGGCCCACAACCAACTGCAGCACGCACGCGACAAGGTGCAGGCCGGGTCCGCCGCGCGAATCGAGATCACGCGGGCCGAGGCCGGTTTAGCCGGTCGCCTCGACGCGGTGATCAGCACGGAGACCGCCGTCCGTGACCGCGAGCGAGACCTCCGGCGGATCATGAACCGTCCGGATATGCCGCTGAACGCCCAGATGGATATCCTTCCGATGACCGAGCCGGACCCCAAGGGACTGGGCCTGGATGAGGAGAAGCTGGTCGTGGCGGCCCTGGAGAACCGCATGGAGCTGGTCGAGAGGGAATATCTTCTGGCCGTCAATGACATCGGCGTGGAGCAGGCCCGAAACGCCCTGCTGCCGGAACTGACCTTTGACTACACCTATGCGGCGGGCGGCCGGTCACGCAGGATGGGCGGCGCCTTCGAGAACATCTTCGACGAGTCGTCACAAGATCATGCCATCGGCCTGTCCGCCGCGATTCCTCTCGGCAACCAGGCCGCCGAGGCCAGGTTCCGCCGGGCCCGCCTCCAGCGGGTCCGAAGCGAAGTGGACCGCGAAAGGGTGAAACAACAGATCCGTCAGGAGGTGTACGACGCGGTGGACGGACTGCGGCAGAACTGGCGGCGCATCCTGGCGGCCGAGCAGGGAGTCGTCACGGCCCTTCGAACCTACAAGGTCGAGCAGTTGCAGTTTCAGTTGGGTGGGCGAACGAGCACCGAGGTGTTGAACGCCGCATCAAGTCTCGCCGAGGCGCAATTGCGCAGGATCAACGCGTTCGCCGAATACGAGATTGCCCAGGTCCGCCTCGCCCGGGCAACGGGAACGCTGCTCGGTCACGACCGGGTCTGCCTGGAACCCGTCCGCCTTGCCGGCAAGTGATACCGACTACCGGGGAACAGACCCGCCGATGGCTACGCCGCTTGCACAAATAGCACACCCGGGCAGCGCCCCTCGGCCGTAAAGGACAGGCCCTTTACGGACTACGCCGCCCGGATGTACCTCAGTCACACCGGACCCTGCATGGGGTATAGCTTTCTGCGCGGGGGTTACTTCTTCTTGCCCCCCTTGTCGGTCACTTGGAGCGTCGCGCCGCCCTCGAACTGCGCATCGGCGACCACCCCGGCAACCATGACGGTCGCGTCGGCCGTCGCCCGGAGCATCGTATTCGCCTGAACCACTTCGGCGCGGTCGAACTTGACCATGCGCTCGAGGATGCCGTCACCATCGTGGTCCACGATGTTGCCTTCATTCGCCTCGGCCGTGGCCCAGCCTTCGTCACCCAGATGGGCCGCAATCCCGTCTAATGTCACCGTGGCCCCATCGATGCTGTGCACGTCGTACCCTTCTTCCAACTCGATGTAGCCGGTGACCCATCGCCCATTGCTGGCGAGGCTGAGCTTGCTGGGCGTCAGAGTGATGTCGGCCTTGACGGTCTGCGAGCCTTCGACCAGCCGCACGTTGTCCCACAGGGTCCAATACGCGGTGCCGAACGTGCCGCTCTCCAGGGCCGTGTTGCGAATCTCAAGGCGGTGCCAGCCCGCCAGATGCGATACGTTCGCTTTCTGATTGGCGTGTACGCCGTCGCCGGTCTGCTTCCATAGGGGCACGCCGTCGACGAGAACCGACGCCTCGAAGTGCTCGAACGCGCCCGACGGAAGCGCCGCCAGGCGCGCATCGAATTCGATGCTGCCGATGCCCGTCAGATCGACGTACTGCATGAAGCCCTGGTAGTCGCCGACCTCGAAGCGATAGCTCTTGTAGGCGTTGGAGAGCCGGCTGAACAAAGCCGCCGAGAATTTGCCGTCCGTGTTCCACATGTTGATGCAGTAGGAGTTGAACGAGGGATGATCGACGTGCGCCCAGTACGTGGGAAGCGGGCGGGGCCAGGGCAGGCCCGGGTAGGTCGTCTCGAAACTGCCGTTCCGGACATCCGCGACACACACGCCGGACCAAACCACCAACATGATCAGCCCGGCCAAACACACCACCGCTGCTTGCCCTCCCCTTCTTTCCGTGCCCATCTGAATACCCATACCAGTCATAAGCAATACTCCTGCGGGCCATCGAGGTCCGCAAATCCACAATCGCGAGAATCAATCCAAGAGTACTTCGGGAGCAGGTCTCGGCCGGGTCGCACGCGCGCACCGCCGCACGCTCCGAGCGAGGATTGAGGGGCTGACTGGTGATGTCGTTTCTTCTAAAGCAGGGCGTCGATTCACTTCTAAGTCGGATTTACCCAACTAAAGTATAACCCACAACGCCCCCCTGCCAAACGCACCGCGGAAGATTTTCAGGCACACCACACACCCATACAAAGAAAGCACTTACGGAGCCACCCGCAGAAGAATCGATGCTGAGATGCACGTTCCAGCCCCCCGCTGGCCCGGCCAAGCTGCGTCAACCTCGCGGACGGAGAGGTTCTGATCGAATCCGAGAGCGAAGATGGGGGCCGGTCCGGCGTGGAACCCGTGAAATAAACTGGCCTCCGGCCGCGTCGAGTATATAGTAGGAACCGCTATACGACCTTGCTTGTTTCGGTTCGCTCTCAGAAGTGGCTTTCGGCAGTGCATCCCAGGGGGTGAGAGCAATGAAGAAGATCGAGGTCAGAGATAAGACGCACGTCAAAGAGCTGCTCTACGACGAGTTCGTCCTCGGCATCAAGGGCGACAAGTACTGCGCCTTCGGCGGCTTTCAGCTCTGGTGGTACGATAAGCACCACGACCGGTGCGATTGCTGCGAGGCGACGTGGTCCGACCCGCGAAAGCGGGTGCATCATTACACCCTCGACCAGGCGGCCAAGGCCCTCTGGCGACATCGCCACGAGTTGTACGTTCGTACCAAGCATGCGGACAAAGACCCCAAGATCCAGATCATGGAGCATCTGGACGAAACCCAGCATTAGGCACTCTTCGCACGACTCTCGTTGGCCGCCATCCAATCGTTGACGAGGCGGATCTTTGGGGAGCACACCGGGCCGAACCGCCGATCCCTTCCTATGCTCACGAAGGCCTTATCCTTCGCGCTCTTCGGCTGCGCAAGATGCGCCGGCGCACCGTGTAGTCTATGGTGACCGCGGGCACTATGGCGACGTTCGTTGCGGGTTCCCAGGACCGTGGCCGCGCATGCCTGGTTTGAGGAGAACGTCTGGCTTGTGGGCTTGGAGCGAGCCCAGCGCGTAAGACCGAAGAAGCCCAACGCCTTCGGTCTGTATGACATGCACGGAAACGTATGGGAATGGTGTCATGACTGGTACGACCCGCACTACTATGCGGCGGGTCCGAGCACGGACCCTGCGGGCCCGACGACCGGGGCAAAACGAGTCATTCGCGGCGGGGGCTGGGGGAACAGCGCGCACGATTGCCGCTCGGCAAACCGAGACGGAATTGCACCGCTCGACCGGTTCTCCGGCCGAGGCTTCCGAATCGTCCTGAGGGGCCAGTGACTCGCTTACGCCCCCCTGCCACAGCCCACCGGCAAGTACCATCGGACGCCGCGGATATTAGAAATGCGTTCGCGAACCTCGAAGGACAGACGGCGCGCGATGAACGATGCGGCGGCACGCCGGATCAGGGTAGGGCCTGGAGCGTGACCGACACCTGGATCTCACCGTCGTCGCGGACGATGGTCAGCTCGATGACCTCGCCCACTTCGCGGTCATCGAGCGCTCGCAGAAGGTCGTTCGTGTCCTCCACGGGCTCGCCATTGACGGCGATGATCAGATCGCCGAGAACGATTCGGCGACGACGGTCCAGCCTCGTCGGCTGCAGCCCCGCCTTATCGGCGGCGCTGCCCGACACAACGTCATAAAACAGCACCCCCTTGAGGCCGAGGCGGCGGACCACAAAATCCTCAACCAACGTAATGCCCAGCCCTGGCCTTTGGATTTGCTCGCCGCGAATGAGGCGCGGGACAATGCGATTGACCACGTCGACGGGTACGGCGAACCCGATGCCGGCGTAGGCGCCCGACGGGCTGACGATGGCGGTATTGATCCCGATGACGCGGCCGGAACTGTCGAGCAGCGGGCCCCCGGAATTGCCGGGATTGATGGCGGCGTCAGTCTGAATGACGCCCTGGATCGGCCGGTTCGTCGCGGAGACGATCTCGCGGCCCAGCCCGCTGATCACCCCGGTCGTCAGCGTCTGGTCGAAGCCGAACGGATTGCCGATGGCGAAGACTTTCTGCCCGACGAGCAGGTCGCGTGACGTCCCGATGGCAATGGGCGGCAGAAGGCGGTCCGGCGCGTCGATCTTCAGGACGGCAATGTCCTTGTCCGGCTCAGCGCCGACGAGGCGTGCACTCCAGGTGGACTGGTCCGCGAGGGTGACGCGGGCCGCCTGCGAATCAGCGACAACATGGAAGTTCGTCACGATGTATCCGTCGCGATCCCAGATGAAGCCGGAGCCGGTGCCGCGCGGGATTTCCAGGGCACGGAAGCTGAAGAAGTCCTGCTGCATCGCGAGACTCGTGATATAAACAACGGAGGGCGAGGTCGCCTTGAACAGCTCGATGGTGCCCTGCTCGTCTTCGGCCAGGTCGCCGCGCGGCGTGACGGCGCGCGGCACAGCGCCCTTATTGTACACGCCGGCGAACCAGTTTCGCACCTGAGTGTACAGAAACAGGGCTGCGAGGATCAACAGGAGGACGGCCATCCACGTCTGGCGTCGTGATGTTCCGGCCGTGCCGGACTGATCGTGATTCCGTTCCATGACAACTCGCTCCAATGCTGCTTTCATACGACCGACGCGCCCCGCTATGGACACTACGCCCCCGGGCCGCGAACGATCATAGAGCGACCGCCACGGATTGTCAAAACCTGATTGGTGGAGAATCCGCTGCCGATGAGAACGTGTGCCGCCGCCTGTAGCGCGTCGCGGTCAGGGAGTCTCGGCCGCGCCGGGAGAGCCGTCGGCGCCGGTGCTCGGACGCCACACGGACGGGTCGTCGAGGGCGTCCGGGGCCACGGTGACAGGGTCTTTCAACGTGAGGGACGGGCCCAGGCCGTCCGTAAGACTGAACCAGTCGTCATCATAGGTGAAGCCGTGAATCACACGGCCGCCGGCATCCTGCAGCTCGACGCGTTCGCCGCCATTGCTCAGCGCACCGGCGTACTGGCCCGCGACCGGCAGATCGACGCCGTACTTCGCCTCGAAGGCCGCCAGGTCGCGGACCACGAGGCAGTAACCGCTCGGCGTCAGCTCGAAGCTCGGGAACGTAAAGTCGATGCCGTCGGTGAAGCGAACGAGGTTCAGGTTAATGGCGTCGGGGCCGATGTTCGTCAACTCGACGTACTCGGTGTTCGGGTCGTTCGGATCGCCCGTGTCGCCCGGGTGGTACATCAGCTCGCTGATCCGCAGGCTCTCGGCTACCGGACCGACCGCGAAGAGCACGTCGTTGATCGCACTCCAGCGGCCGCCGATCAGCGCCCGGGCCTTGACCCACGCGCTTTCCGTCAGGACGACCGGTCCGGAGTACCGCTCGACTTCCGTCGGCGTCTCAGGCTGGACCGTTTCATCGACTACGAGGTCCGCCGAGATCAGGAAATCGGAGCTCGTCTCCGACGCGTTCATGGCGTGAATCGCCAGGAGATTGTTGCCCCGGCGCAGGACGGACACGATATTCGGGATGTCGATACTCTCCAAGTTGACGGCCGAGGTATCGGGGTTGATGGAATCGGCGTAGGAATTCCACGCGGGCGCACCGGCGAAGTTCCGCCGAGCGATCTCCGTGCCGTTGAGGTAGGCGATGAAACCATCGTCGTAGCGGACCCTCAGCGTCAGTCGCTGCACGTTCTTGGTGTTGCCGGTGAAGCCGAATGGGATGCGGATGTAGCAACCGGTCCGCTCCCCATACATCTGGTCCTGGATGTCGAGCGTGAAGAAGCTTTCGTAGCCGAGGCTTCGCTCGAAGCCAATGCCGCCGGGGCTTCCGCTCACGAGCGTCCAGGCGGAAGCGTCGAACGCGAGGTCGCTGCGCCAGGCGTCATCCACCGCCCCGGTGGGCACGAGGGCGCGCTTCGGCGCACTCTCGGGGACCAGAACCGTGCCTGTCGTCGGCGGCACGGGCCCCGTCAGCGAGCGCGGATCCGAGCCGTCGAGCGTATAGTAGATCTCGCCGGGGGCGCTCATCGTCAGAGCGAACCCGGCGTCCACCTGTCCGCCCTGCTGGTTGAAGATGGGCGGCGCGGGCGCGAACTCGGCGGCGATCTGACTGTCCATCCACGCGAGGCGATCGGACAGCCAGCCCTGCATCCAGACGATCTCCTCGCGGAACGTTCTGGCGATATACCAGTTCGGCCAGACATACTGGCCGAGGATGCGCCAGCGCGTGAAGTTCCTCGCGGCCGGCTCGTCGAGCAACGTCGCGTAGTCCTCGACCATCCCGACGAGGCGCTCGGTCGTGAACAGGTCCCGCCGCAGCGCGAACCACCGGTCGGCATAGCTCAACTGGAACTGGGAATCCTCGAAGAGCCGACGCCAGTACGGATAGTCGCCCTCGCTAAGCTGGCTGAAGTACCAGCCGGTCGCACGCCAGCCGTTGAGATAGTCGGCGTTGCCGAGCGAGAGGTTGTAGTCCCACGCGGGCCCCATGGTCAGCTTGCCCTCGCGGTCCTTGTGCATGTAGGTGCTTAACCGAAAGCCGTCGATGTTCTTGGTCAGCTCGACGAGGATGTGGTTGTCGATATACGAGCCGACGTCGATGAATTTGGCGTAGCCGTTGACCGGGTCGGTGAAGTTCGGGCCGTACAGGGCCGCCTCGAACGTGTTGAAGTAGTTCCGGATCCAACCTTTTTGCGCCTCCGTCAGCTCACGGCCGTTCGGCTCCTGGTAGATGAGCCGCTGTCCCCGGCTGGTGTTGAACGACTGGTCGTCCGGGTCGAACTTGTCCTTCTTGATGATGTAGCCGCCGGTGACCTCCGGTTCGAGGTTGTCACTCGGTTCGAGCTTCGTGACATCGACGCGGTCCGGGGCGATCTTGATCTTCTCCATCAGGACGTACACGCCCACGTAATCGCTCATGTTGACCGAGGCCCCTCCCGTATGGAGGAACATCTCGATGAATCGCGTGCGCGGCGCGTACTGTCCCATCTCGTTGCTCCACCGGTAGCTCAGGACGTTGCGCATGAGCGACTTGTCGGAGTACGGCCCCTGGAGGACCCAGTCGGATTCCGCCGGCAAGCCGAGGATGGAGACATCGAGATCCTCGCCCCGCTCGTCCTGCGTCTCGAAGTGGTACTGGTGCTTCGGAAAGCCGCTGGAACTCTTGCCGCGAACGTTGATGGCCGCCGCCCCGGCGAAATCGACGGCGCCCGTCATGGAGGCCCGGCCCGTCTCATCGACATCGATGAAATGCCCGAACGCCGGCGTCTGATTCGTCGAGACGCCTCGGCCCATCGTATCGACCACGGCGATCGCCAGAGGCGAGTCGAACTGCATCAGGTCCGCCCCGGCGAAGACGTACTGCGCCATGCTCACGTCGCTCGACTGCCATCCCGGCCGCCACGCGACGGCCTTCACCGTCATCGTTCTCGTGATCCGGATCGGCGACGAATAGGTCGAGCCCGTGGGCGCGCCCCGCGGCTCACTGAACGGGTCGCTGCCGTCGACCGTGTAGAAAATCACGGCGTCTTCCGTCGCCGTCGTGAGCGCTACAGTCACCGGCTCCGTGCACATGCGACTGCCGACGCTGAATTGAGGCCGCTCGGCGATGCCCTCGTAAACGCTGATATTCGCAAAGCCGGGCGTCGGGAAGGCCATGAACCGCAGCTCCGCCGCACCGTCGGGATACCGCCCGTAGGAAATGTCGGTCCGCTGCTCGCCGAAGGGCAGGCTGTCGATCAACGTCACGCCGTCGTCGGCGAACAGCCCCACTTCCTCGCCCTCGTCACTGAGCCGAAAGCCCGCGTGCAGGCCGCCGGCGGTCACGTCGCCATCCGCCCAGATCAGCAGGAACCCGCGGGCCGGAATCGTCGTGACGGCCGGCTGCCCCGCCGGGATCTGCCATTTCGTCGGCTCCGCCAGATCGTCCGTCAGGTAGCATCCGCCCACGTCGGCGGCAAGCTGGTTGGGATTGTACAACTCGATCCAGTCGTCGAAGTGGCCCTGCGGATCCGAAATCACCTCGGCGTTGGACGCCACAATCTCGTTCACCATCACGGAAACCGGCGGCCCGGGCCGCGTCTGCCCGGAGCCGACCGCACAGAACCCCGAAACCACAAGAAGGAGCGCGAGGCGATACGTCATTCTACTCATGTCTATGGGATGCTCCTTCTTCCTTCTCCATGACCGGTTGTTTCTTGCGAAGCTGCGTGACGCATGTCCGGCCCAAACAGCCGCCGGACCGCATCCGCCACCCTTCTATTCTATCCGATTGGACGGGCCGGGTCAAGGCCGAGCCGGCCCCCAGCCGCACGCTCGATCCCGCAAAAACCCCAAGAAACCGTACGAGAAGCCCAAGAAACGCCGATATGCCCTGTGTCATTCCGGCAGGCCCTGCCCGTGACTTCAATCGGACGATGCGAATCCGCGGTGATCGCACCAGTCCCCGCCTGTGCCAATCCGGCCCATGGCTGCAAGCCGGCGGACTATGATACAATGAAGCGTTGTGAAACAAGCAATATGGGCTTAAGAGTGGCCTTGAAATGAATCCGGAAACTGAACGCAACATGGGTGCTCAGCCGATCGCGGACATTATGGCCGAGCACAATCTCAAGCCGCACGATGTCGTGGCGGCTTCGGTCGAGCAGATCACGCACAAGATGGTCTCGCGCGCCTGCAAGGGCAGACGTCTGACCCCCAACGTCCAATCGAAGATCCTCCGCGCCCTGAACGCCGCCACCGGCAGGCAATATTCACTCGCCGACCTCTTCACCTACTGAGACCCTTCGTCCCTTTCTCTTCTGGACCGCCAACGGGCTCCAACAGAATGACCAATAGTTGCTACTCACGACGTGACACCATTTCTTCAAGATGGTCAACCGCGAAATGCGCGAACCACGCAGTGCGGCCGTCGGCCGCAACTCACAGTCCATCCTCTCGCCAAGGCGCTAAGAACGCCAAGAAGGCAGGTTGTGATGCACTAACACTTGGCGATCTTGGCGTCTTTGCGAGGGACATCATCCGTTGTACCTGCCAAGCTTACGTCATCCTGGCGAGG
>CBFDBY010000136.1:0-15387 GCA_965603165.1 uncultured Phycisphaerae bacterium | reverse complement strand
CGCTGGACGACGTACGTCGTCGAAACCGAGCCGGGGATCCAAGCTGTCGTGTATCGCCTGGGCAAGGAGCAGTTGCTGTCCCGCCCTCGTGCCGAAACGAGCCGGGCCATCCTCTACGTCGCGCACCATTCGAGCGACGCCGAGCTGCGAAGCGAGCCGCTGATCCGCGAGCTGATCCAGGCCGAGCCGGACGCGGCCCTCTACACGGTGGACGTCCGCGGGATCGGCGAATCACGCCCCGACACCTGTGACGAGAATTCCTTCCTCAACCCGTACGGCAGCGACTACTTCTACGCCATCCACTCGATTATGCTGGACCGCCCGTACATCGGACAACGGACCTACGATGTCCTCCGCGTCCTCGACTGGCTCGCTGGCGCGGGCCACGACGAGATTCACCTCGTCGGCAAGGGCTGGGGCGCTCTGCCCGCCACCTTTGCCGCGGTGCTGTCGAACCGGGTCAAGCAAGTGACATTGAAGAACGCGCTGACCTCGTACCAGGACATCGCCGAGTCGCAGGACTACGCCTGGCCGCTTTCGACACTGGTGCCGAACATCCTGACGGCTTTCGATCTGCCCGACTGCTACGCCGCCTTGCGCGACAAGTCCCTCCGCCAGATCGAGCCCTGCGGCCCCGCCACCAAACCGCCCGGCACACCCTTATGGGCAACAGCCCGTTGAGACTCGACCCCAATCTACTCGTGGAGCCCGGATGGCCGGCGTGTAGCGGTCTCTCGCTCCAATGGTGCGATTGACATCTGGAATCCTGCAGAAGTCGAGCGCGTCCTTTCCGACCTGAACTTGGCTCCATGAGCGTACCGCCGCACATCGACGGCGTTCTCAGCCGGATATCGGGCAATTCGCGCAGTCGGCTAAGCGCTGTCAGCAGGTCGTTGCTCGGTGCCGCCGGCTTCGTCTTGCGCGTCCGGCGGGGGGGCTTCCGCAGATTCGGTCTCGGGGGCCTGGAGGATTCGGGCTCGGGCGTCGAGGGTTTTGGGCTCGGCCAGGTTGTCTCCGGTGGCGGCGCCCAGTTCCTTGAACTTGCGGGCGGAGACGAGGACGCGGCTCTCCATGGAACCGACGGCCCTGTTGTACGCCTCGGCGGCGCGGTTGAGGTTCTTGCCGATCTCGTCGAAATGGCCGGCGAGCACGCGAATGCGATCGTACAACTCCTTGCCGAGATTGCTGATGGCCTGGGCGCTTTCTGCCATTCTCTGCTGTTGCCAACCATAAGCGACTCCGCGCAGGATTGAAATGAGAGTCGTCGGCCCTGCGAGGATGACATTCTGTCTCACACCATATTCGATCAAACCGAGGTCTTGTTCGAGAGCCGCACTGAAAAACACCTCTCCAGCCAGGAAAAGAACCACGAATTCGGGAGCTGGCTGAAACTGCTCCCAGTAGTTCTTAGCCGCTAGGTTAGATATGTGTGTTTTGACTTGCTGCGCGTGCTCTTTTAGCTTCTGTTTCTTCAGTGAATCGTCCTGAGCCTCGATTGCTTCAAGATAAGCGTGCAGGGACACCTTAGCATCCACAACGATGTTTCTCTTATCCGGGAGCCTGATTATCATATCGGGCCTGGTCCGGCCGGTACTAGTGGACGCCGATTCCTGCTCCACGAAATCGCACTTAGGCAGCATACCAGCCATCTCGGCAATGCGCTTAAGTTGAATCTCCCCCCAGCGGCCACGGGCGCGCGGTTCACGCAAGGCCGTGACGAGATTAGCTGTCTCCTTCTTCAACTCGGCTTCAGTCGTTGCCAGCGCCTTGATCTGCTCGCCCAGAATGGTGAAACGTTCCTTCTCGATCTGCCCGAGCTTGTCGTCCACCTTCGTCAGCGACTCCTTTAACGGCTTGACCAACTCGTCGATGGCCTTCTGCCGCTTTTCGAGCTCCGCCCTCGCTCCCTCCTGGTACTTGTCGAGGTTCGTTTTGGCCAATTCGAGGAACTGCGTGCTGTTGCTCTTGAGGGCCTCCTGGGAGAGGGCCTTGAAGGCGTCGGAGAGCTTCTGGCGGGCCTCGTCGAGCATGGCCAGCTTCTCTTTGGCGGCTTTCTCCTGCTCCTCGAGCTTGGTGGAGAGCCGGCTGATCTCGGCCTTGAGCGAGGCATACTCATCCTGCATCGCGGCGATCCGCTGGTCGCGGGCGGCGACCTGGGCTTCCAGCTCGGGGATGCGGGAGCTGCGCTGCTCGGCCGCGACGCGGCGCTGGAATTCCTCGGCTTGCTGTGCTTCCAGCTCGCGGACTCGCCTGCGGACCACGGCAGCGACGATCAGGCCCGCGGCCACGCCTCCGATAAGAAGACCCACAACGTATTCCATGAGGAGAACCCCGCAAAAGCACTCTACGATCGACCTGCAACGCAAGGATTATAGCGGACGGCGGGGGAAGTCGAAAGGGCCGAACGGAGGGGCGCGGCAGAAAAGTATTGCCACAAGCCGTGTCCCTCAGTATCGTCCGGGGGCGAACGCGATAGGATTTTGTGGGCAGGGTCGGCGGTGAAGATGATCGAGGCGGTTCTATTCGACTGGGGCGGCGTCCTGATCGACGACCCGGCGCCGGGGCTGATGGACCACTGCGCCAGGGCGCTGGGCGTTCCGGTGGAGGACTACACGCGGGTCCACAACCAGCATGCGGAGGAGTTTCAGAAAGGCCTGATGGAGGAAGCGGTCTTCTGGCAGCGGATATGCGATGGTCTGCAGTGCTCCATGCCGCGCCAGCCCTCACTTTGGGGCGAGGCGTTTCGGGCCGTGTACGCACCGCGCGAGGCGGTCTTTGCGCTGGCCGGCCGGCTGCGCGAGGCCGGATACAGAACGAGCCTGTTGTCGAACACGGAGAAGCCTGCCATGGAGTTCTTTCTGGAACTGGGCTACGACGTCTTTGACGCTTTGACGTTTTCCTGTGCACAGGGGGCGGCCAAGCCGGAGCGGGAGATTTATGAGATCGCGGCCCGAAAGCTCGCCGCCGCGCCGTCCCGATGCGTGCTTATCGACGACCGGCTCGACTTCGTCGCGCGGGCCCGAAGTGCCGGCATGAAGGCCATCTTGTACCGGAATCTCGAACAAGTGACGCAGGAGTTAGCCGCACTCGGTGTGCGGGCTTAGTAGAGAGCTGTGCTATGGACTTTCTTGGATTCCTGAAGACCAGGCCGGTCGTCCTGCTGGATGGGGCGATGGGGACGCAGTTGGATAAGCAGGGCTTGATGCTGCGTGGGCGGGCCAATCTGGAGGCGCCGCAGGCCGTACTCGACATCCATCGAGAGTATCTGGAGGCGGGATGCGACGTCCTGACGACGAATACCCTGACGATGAACCGGATTCATATCGAGACGCACAACGTCGGCGTGTCCGTGCGGGATGTGAACCGCTCCGGCGTGGAACTGGCCCGGCAGGCCGCGGGCGCCGACCGGTACGTTCTGGGCAACATGAGCTCGACGGGCCAGCTTCTCGAACCCTACGGGACCTGCACGGAATCGCAATGCCACGACGCTTTCGCGGAACAGGCGGAGGTCCTGGCCGAAGCCGGCGTCGACGGGTTGCTCATCGAAACCGTCTTCGACCTGCGCGAAGCGCTGTGCGCACTGCGTGCGTGCAAAGAGAGCTGTCGGCTGCCCGTTATCGTCTCGATTGCGTTCCAGACGGATCGTGACGGGGGCAGAACGATGATGGGCGACACGGCCGAACAGTGCGTCAAGCAACTGACCGATGCCGGTGCGGACGCCATCGGGGCCAACTGCGGCAGCCTTGATCCGGCCCAGATGGCCCAAGTGGTCGCGACACTCAGGGCAGAAACGGACCAGCCCATCGCGGCCCAGCCCAATGCGGGCCGGCCCCGGCTGGTCGGGGACAAAACGATCTTCGACATGGAGCCGGAACCTTTCGCCGACGGCATCGGCGAGTGTGTCCGGGCGGGGGCCCGCCTCGTCGGCGGCTGCTGCGGCACGACCCCGGACCATATCCGGGCCGTCCGTCAACGGTTCGAGAAATTGTAACCGCTGTCACAATGGCGCCACTAAAGAATTGAATTACCACCTGGTCATCCTGAAAAAGCCGTATCTGGACTTGATCCTGAGCGGGCGGAAGACCGTTGAATTGCGACTGACGCGGGCCCGGCGGCCTGCATGCGGGCGCGTATCCCGGCAGGATCGGCTGTTTCTCAAGGCCAGTGGAGGCCCAGTATGCGCGACGGCCGCCGTCGCGCGCGTGGAGTACTATGAGGATCTTTCGCCGGAGCGGATTGCCGGAATCAAGCGGCGCTACCACCGGCAGATCGGGGGCGGCGACGCCGTCTGGCAGAGCATGATGGACTGCAAGTCCGGCTTTCTGGTCTGGCTGCGCGACGTTCGGCGGATCGAGCCGATACGAATCGACAAGAAGGACTTGCGGGCCTGGGTCCTCCTGACCGAAGGCAAAGACTTCGGCCTTCTGATGGGAAAGGGCATGCCGGACGCCCAAGCCTTCCAGGCTACCACTGAACCGTAACTTGGGAACAAATTCAGCATCAAGGAGAAGCGCACGATGAAGAAGACTATTCGGTCAACCGTCGTAGTCGGCAGCATTGTCATCATGGCCATCCTGGGAATCCTGTTTTCGACCGCCCTCGCGCAACGTCCCTTCCGGGGCAGGGGACAGGGAGACGCGGAGCTCGAAAAGCCTCCGGTTCCGAGCGACGATGATGAAAAGAACGTTCTCGGTGTCCTGGACGATATCCTCGCCCGTCAGCGATACCGGAACGTCCCGCCGAATGATGGGCGATTGCTCCGCCTCCTTGCGGAGTCGATGAATGCGAAGACGGTCGTCGAAATTGGGACGTCGACGGGTTACTCCGGGATCTGGTTCGGCCTGGCGCTTCAGAAGACCGGCGGCAAATTGACGACGTATGAAATCGACGCTCAACGTGCCGCCACGGCCCGTGCCAATTTCAAGCGGGCGGGTATGGCCGAGATCGTCACGCTCGTTGAAGGCGATGCTCATGAGAACGTGACCAAGCTCAAGGACCCTATCGACATTCTCTTCCTCGACGCAGACAAGGAAGGCTACATCGATTACCTTAACAAGCTTCTGCCGCTGATCCGCCCCGGCGGACTCATCGTCGCCCACAACATTACTCCGGGCATGGCGGATCCGCGCTACATGGAGGCCATCACCGCCAATCCGGACTTGGAGACCATCGTACGAAGCGGAGTCAGCATTACGCTCAAGAAGCGATGAGCGTTCCGTGCCGCCACGGTCGCGCCGAGGCTGCCTGCGGCGTGCGAATCCCGATGGCTGTACAGACCTCGTTGCGAACCTGCTGTGAGGGACCGTTAGAGGGGACATAGGATGCGCGTGACACCGAAGAGAGAGCTGTCGCTGTTCGATTCCACGTCCATCATCGTCGGCATCATCATCGGCGCGGGCATCTACCAGATGGCGCCCGATATCGCCAAAGGCGCGGGCTCGGCCTGGGGCGTGCTGGCCCTCTGGATCGTCGGCGGGCTGCTCTCGCTGGCCGGGGCCCTGAGCTATGCGGAGCTGGCCACGGCGTATCCGAGAGAAGGCGGCGACTACGTGTATCTGACGAAAGCCTACGGTCGGTGGGCCGGCTTTCTGTTCGGCTGGGGCCAGCTTACGGTGATCCGTCCGGGTGATATCGCCGTGATGGCCTTTGCGTTCGCGACGTATGCCCGGGCGATCTACGATCCGCTCGCGGCGCACCCGGGCGTCAGTCAAAGACTCTTCGCCGCCGTCCCCATTGTCATCCTGACGCTCATCAACATCGCCGGGGTCAAGCAGGGCAAGTGGACGCAGAACCTGCTGACCACGGTCAAGGCGCTGGGGCTGCTGGCTATCGTCGGTGTGGCCGTCGTCGCCCCTCGCAGTGCCGGCACGGCGCCGGAGGTCCATTCGCTGCCGTTGAGTCTGGCGCTGATTTTCGTGCTTTTCACCTACGGCGGCTGGAACGAGATGGCTTATGTCGCCGCCGAGGTGAAGGACCCCCGTCGGAATATCGTCCGGGCCCTCGTGACCGGCACCGTCGCGGTGATTGCTCTGTACCTCCTCGTCAACGGCGCATTTCTCTACACCCTGGGCTACAAGGGACTGGCGGCCTCGGAAGCGGTGGCGAGTGAGAGCATCTCGACGGTCTTTCCGGTGGTGGGCTCCCGGCTGATCAGCGCCCTGGTCTGCATCTCCGCGCTGGGGGCCGTCAACGGCTTGATCTTCACCGGTGCCCGCATCAGCTACGCCCTCGGGGAAGAACACCGGATTTTCCGGGCCCTGGGGCACTGGGACCCGCGGACCGGCACCCCGGTCTGGGCGTTGGCCGTGCAGGGTCTCATCGCCCTGGGCCTGATCCTCGCCTTCGGGGGTTACATCGACGCCATTCTCTACACGGCCGCCGCCGTGTACGCCTTCTATCTGGGCACGTCGCTTTCGGTGATCGTGCTTCGCTTCAAGGACCCCGGCGTGGAGCGGCCGTACAGGGTCACCGGTTACCCCCTGCCCCCGTTGATCTTCAGCGGGGTCTGTGCCTTTCTCATCTACAGCTCGCTCACTTACGCCAAGGCGGCCAAGCCCAGAAGCCTCATCGTCCTCGTGGTCATGCTTGTGACCGGGATCATCCTGTATCTGCTGACCGACGCCCGCAAACGTCCGCACGATAAGGCGTAGGGGCCGGGCTCACGTTTTGGGACCGGTACCGTTCCGTCAAGCGGCCAAATTATTTTTCGCCCATGCAATAAACAGCAGAAAGGCACCGTCTGTCATTGTGATCTTAGAATGACAATCCCACGCAACCAGACGCCCATGCGTCGTCATAGATGAGTGGCCACCTTGGCCACTCATCGCTTTTAGCGCGCATAAAAAAGGCTCCACATTTGCATGGAGCGGTCTGCAGCACTTCTGGGTTTCCCCGCGGAAAGCCGTATTACTGGCAATCGCTGGGCAGATACACGGACTCGGCGGGGATGTCAAACTTCCGACACAGGACCTCCAACAACATCTCCAGCCGTTTGAGCTGATAATCCGTTGGGAGCGTCTTTACGCCGTCCCCGATCAGGCAGATGCGAATCGTCTTATCCGTACCCTGCCAGGTCCGGTCCGGCCGGATGGACCACTGTTTCTGCCAGTTCTGCGCGGGCTCGATCTCGCCGTCGCCGCCGCCCAGGCCGTTGCAGATCAGGAAATGAGAATTCCGGGCCACGGCCCCGGAAGGGTTCTGAAGACTGCCGCCCTGCGTCCCGCTGAAGAAGATCTCGATGTTGTTCCAGCGATGGGGAGACTGACACGCTTTCGATCGGACCGCCTCATCCACGGAGGTCAGCCGATAGTAGGCGGATAGGCAGAAAGGACCGGCCGAAGGAGGATTGTTGCCAAGGGCCATCAGCACGAACGCTCCCACCGTCATGGAAACCAACAGTGCCGCTAAAACCTTGACTACCCTTGGCTGGTTCGACATAGATACTCGTCCACTCCCACCCTGCGGCCCACAGACCTGCACCCCACATCTTGCCATAATGGATATTGCAGCGGAGCGCGTTTCTTATACCCTACTACATCGGCAGTTGTCAGTATGCTCCTGTAAATTTTGCGAAAAAATCCCTTCGTTGCGCACGACTTTTTGCGGCTCGACGTGCAGCGAGTGACATAGGACATCGGGTTCTTCTCGCCGTGCGATGGATTGTGTCCGGATTCGTCATTGCTTTCGATGAACGGGTTGACCTGCGCATCGAGTCCGGCTATATTCGCACGTCTCATAACAGCAATCCTGTGAATGGATGACGGATCATTGACGACGGATGCTGAGCCGTTCGCTCCATCAGACGGCCAATCATCAAGGCCCGATCGATGTCTGTGAGCAGAAAGGAGAACGACGGTGGCGCAGTGGCGAGCTTTATCGGCGGACGAGATCGCGCAGCTCTCGCAGCAGGGCTGCACCTGCCCCGACTGGTCCCGCGTGCAGGTGGCCGACGGGTTCCGCGCGGACCGCGTCCGGACGACGCAGTTCTCCGGTGAGATCCGATTGGGAGTGTTCAAGAAGGAGGTCTCCTTCTTCGGCGGTGTCACCAAGCCCGCCGGCATCAGCCATGCCACGATCCATAACTGTACGGTCGGCAACAACGTCTATATCAGCGCGGTCCGAAATTACATTGCCAACTACCTCATCGAAGACGACGCGGTCATCGACAACATCGACCTGCTGGCGGTCGAAGGCGAAAGCTCGTTCGGGAACGGGACCGAGGTCTCCGTGGTCAACGAAGCGGGAGGCCGGGAGATCCCGATCTACGATTACCTCTCGGCGCATACGGCCTACGTGCTCGTGTTCTATCGGCATCGGCCGAAGGTGATCGAGAGACTCAAAGCGATGATCGACGGCTACGCGGCCTCCGTCCGCTCGAACATGGGCCTTGTGGCCAGGGGCGCGCGGATCATCAATTCCCGGCTCCTCAAGAACGTCAAGATCGGCCCAGCCACATCTATTGAGGGTGTCAATCGGCTCCAGAACGGGTCCGTCAATAGCTGTGTTGAGGACCCCGTCTATATCGGACCCGGCGTCTACGCCGAGGATTTCATCGTGTGCAGCGGCTCCAAGATCACCGACGGCACGATCATTTCTCACTGCTTCGTCGGTCAGGGCTGTGTCCTGGCCAAGGAGTACTCGGCGGAGCAGTCCGCCTTCTTCGCCAACTGCGGCGGCTTTCACGGGGAGGCCTGCGCCATCTTCGCCGGGCCGTACACCGTCACGCACCACAAGTCCACGCTCCTGATCGCCGGCCTGTTCTCCTTCCTCAACGCCGGCAGCGGCACCAACCAGAGCAACCACATGTACAAGCTCGGGCCCGTCCATCAGGGCGTCGTCGAACGCGGCTCCAAGACCGGCAGCGATTCCTACATGCTCTGGCCCGCCAAGGTCGGGGCGTTCACCGTGGTCATGGGCCGGCATTACCGAAACTCCGATACCTCGGACCTGCCGTTCTCGTATCTGATCGAGCATGAGGATGAAAGCGTGCTGGCGCCGGGGGTGAACCTGCGAAGCGTCGGGACCGTCCGAGACGCACGCAAGTGGCCGCAGCGAGACCGACGCAGGGACCCGAGGAAGCTCGACCACATCAATTTCAAGCTGCTCAGCCCCTATACGATCCAGAAGATGATCAACGGCCGCGACCTGTTGCTCAAGCTCAAGGCCGCCGCCGGGCCGACCTCCGATTACTTTATCTACCAGAGCGTCAAGATCCCGAACCACGCGCTGGAGCGAGGCATCGCGCTGTACCAGCTCGGCATCGACAAGTACATCGGCAACTGCCTCATCAAGCGGCTGGAGGACCGGCAGCTCCAGAGCGTGCACGATCTCCGTGAGGCGCTGCGACCCGGCACTGACATCAAGCCCGGCAAGTGGTGCGACTTAGCGGGCATGTTCGCGCCCGAGCAAACCATTGAACGATTGCTGGACGACGTGGAAAGCGGCGCGATCGACTCGCTCGAGGACCTCGATGCGAGGTTTGCCTCCATCCACGAAAACTACCCGGCCTATGAGTGGGCCTGGGCGGTCGACGTTCTTGAGAAGCAGTTGCACAAAACGATCGACGAGATCACCGCCGCGGATGTCGTGGAGACGACGAACCGATGGAAGAAGGCTGTGGTGGATCTCGATGAGCTGTTCTACGCCGACGCGAAGAAGGAATTCGCCGCGACGGCCCAGATCGGCTTCGGCGTGAACGGGGATGAACGGACCAAGGAGTGCGACTTTGCGGCCGTTCGCGGCACGTTCGAGTCCGACCGGTTCGTCGCGGAGATTCGCAAGCACATCGAAACGAAGACGGAACTCGGCAATGAACTGCTGAGTCGAATCGAGCCCTTGCAGGCCGGTACGTGAAAGGGTTTCCTGAGAAAGGACAGGCGTCATGAGAGTCATCATTCAGCCGGATTATGAGAAGATTTCCCAATGGGCGGCGAACTACGTCGCGCGAAAGATTCTGGACTTCGGACCCGGTCCCGACAAGCCGTTTGTCCTCGGCCTGCCGACGGGCTCCTCGCCGATCGGGATGTACAACGAGCTGGCCGCGTTGAACAAAGCGGGCAAACTGTCCTTCAAACACGTCATCACGTTCAACATGGACGAATATGTCGGCCTGCCGAAGGACCATCCGGAGAGCTATCACTCCTTCATGTGGAGGCATCTCTTCAGCCGGATCGACATTCCCAAGAGCAGCGTGAACATCCTCAACGGCAATGCCCCCGACCTCGACGCCGAATGTGCCGAGTACGAGCAGCGAATCCGGCAGGTCGGCGGGATTCGCCTGTTCGTGGGAGGCATCGGCGCCGACGGCCACATCGCCTTCAACGAGCCCGGCTCCTCGCTCACCTCGCGCACTCGCGTCGTGAGGCTGACCTCGGACACGCGGATCGTCAACTCGCGATTCTTCGATAACGACCCGAACAAAGTGCCGGAGACGGCGCTCAGCGTCGGCGTGGGAACGGTCATGGACGCCGACGAGGTGCTGATCATCGTCAACGGGCCCAACAAGGCCAGGGCGCTGCGACATGCCATCGAGGAAGGCGTCAACCACATGTGGACGATCAGCGCCCTGCAGATGCACCCAGACGGCCTCATCGTCTGCGACGACGAGGCTACGCTCGAGCTGAAGGTCGGCACGGCTCGATACTTCAAGGACGTCGAAGCCCCGAATCTCGATCCCGCAACCCTGCTGTAACGAATCGTCTGCAAGCGACGAGGGCCGGTGAATAGAAAAGACAGGGGATCTCACTTGCGTGGGATCCCCTGGTCATTGTGCGTTTGGAAGCGATGTACCGTTCGGTGTCTTACCCCTGATTGGGCTCAACGGGGGCCGTAATCACCGGCGGACTCGCCTGCGGCGTGCTGCCGTCGGCAAACACGATCTTCGCGCTGTCTCGGAGAGTCTGGAGGTACGCCTTCATCACCTCAGCCTTCTTCTGCCGGCTCAACTTCTCCATGATGCCGTCCTTAGCGTCCTCGAAGGTGGTCGTGCTCGCGTCAGTGTGCTCGGTCACCTTGATAATATGGTAGCCGAAGTCGGTCTCGACCACGTCGCTGAGTTCGCCGGTCTTGAGGGCAAAGGCGGCCTCTTCGAACGGCTTGACCATCCGGCCCCGCGTGAACTGGCCGAGGTCCCCGCCCCGCGCCTTCGACGGACAGCTCGAATGTTCCTTTGCCAGGGCCGCGAAGTCCGCTCCGTCCTTGAGTTGTTTCAGCAACTCATCGGCCTTTTCCTTCGCCTGGGCCTTTGCCTCATTCGGATCGGCGTTCGGGTCGGTGGGTTTCGTGGACAGGAGAATGTGGCTGGCCTGAACCTGCTCCGGCACCTCGAATTCCGTTGGATTCTCTTCGTAGTACTTCTTCACCTCTTCTTCGGCGACACCGATCTCGGCCCCCTTCTTGGCCGCGAGCAACCTTTCATACGCCATGCCCCTCACGCGATAGTCCTTCTGGGCTTCGAAATCGCCGCCCTGCGCGAGCACGATCGCCTTGTACTGTTCGATGGTCATCGGAGTATCCAGAGCGCCGAGTTGCTTGCTGATATCCGCGACGACCTCTTCCTCCGTCACTTCAATCTGTGCGGCTTTGACCTGCTCATCCAGCAGTCGCTCGTTGATCAGGCGGTCCGTGAACATCTTCTGGAGCATCTTCGTCTGCTGGGCGGCCAGCTCGGGCGACTGTGCGGCGAGTTTGTCCAGTCTGGGTTTGTACTGCACGTCGATACGTTGCCGCACCTGGGCGGAGGTAATGGGCGAGCCGTTGACGGTGACGAGCACCTTGTCCTCCTGGGGCTCGACGGCGGCCTCTTCAGGCGTCTCGGCCGGGGCGTTGGCCTCCGGCGTCTCGGCTGGCGTAGTAACTTCCGGCGTCTCGACCGGCGTAGTAGCCTCCGGCGCCGCTGCGCTGGCCGCGGGCGCCTCCGGCTCGACCGGCGATTCCTGGCGGCAACCTAAACCGTTGACTGCAAAGAGGATAGCGAATAATCCGGCGAGGCCAAGGCCACGAAAGACGGTTCCAACAACAACTCGTTTCATCGTTATACTCCGACTGAAGGATGGGTTCGTCTCCAAAGCGGGATAATACGGGACTCTATACCGATTGGAGGCGGTTATGTTCTTATTATCGTCCAGAAAAGCCCTTCGGTCAAGTAATTCGATACGCCCTTTGCAGACGGCCAAAGGCGTCCGGGCGGTGAATGTCCTTGATGACGCGGCCCAATTGCGGTATAGTCGCCACGGCAGGATCGTATCGCGGCCGGCCGGTTGCGTCCGGTATACGGTCAGTGAGAAACTGGCCAACGTAGCTCAACGGTAGAGCTCTGGTTTTGTAAACCAGGGGTTGTCGGTTCGAATCCGACCGTTGGCTTTTCGCTTGGCTCTGCGACAGCAGGTGCCGAGTGGTCACTTTCGGCGCATAACTCCCCCGTATTTCGATACTTATGAATTGCCGACTTGACATGTCCCGAAGACTTGACGGTGCCATCTGTTGCCAACCGTGAACATGCGGAGAAAGCAGTAGGTGTCGATTTTGGTGTCCACTGGGGTGTCCACTCCTCTCGGCCATCTGTGCCGGTTGCTTCCTTGGCCTGACTCTTGGCGAGTGACAGATCCGGCAGCCGTCTCACGGCCTGTGCCTCTTGGCCCCTGAGTATGTGAGTGTACCTGCCCATGGTCAGATTGATGTCTGAATGGCGCATGATCGCCTGGGCTATCTTCGGATGAACGCCATTGGCGGCGAGCCAGCTTCCGGTTGTGTGCCTCAGGGCATGGAAATCGGCATAGAGCCCTGCCTCATCCACATAGGGAATGCCGGCGTCGGCAAGATCAGCACGGAGCATGTCCGCCGGTTTGCCTGGCACCTTGAATGCTCTGGCAGCCGGGAGCCTGCCCGATAGGAATCCCCGAAGCTCTGCGGCGGTGTCAGGTCGCAACGGCAAGACATCTTCGCGTTTTCGTTTGCTGTATCCGGCCCGCACCGTGACAGTGCATGTGTCAAAGTCGAAAGACGAAACCCTAAGCGTTCTCAGTTCATTGGCTCTCAGGCCCGTCTCTACAGCCAACCGGTACAGCATGGCCCTCTGGGGTCCGGTCGCGCCGAATCGCTTCGGAGCGGCCGCGGTAGTCGCCAGGAGATGCCTCACTTGATCGGGCTCAAGGGCCCTGCGATCGTGGCGTCTATCCAGCTTCACGTTCAGCCCTTGTAGATGGCCGACCGGCGATTCACTGGCCCTCTGGTCCTGCACCATCCACTTGCAGAACTGCTTGACGGCCTGCAGGTAGAAGTTAAACGTCTGGGCAGATATCCCATCTTCGCCGTCCCGCAGACCGGCGAGGTATCTCTGAACTTGGCTGGCTTGGATGTCACCCCAGCGAGTGAATCCGCAACCTTCGACAATGCGAGTGAGTCTCGCCAGGACGGTATCGACGTAGCCCTTCTTGTTTCCCTTGGCCCGCAGCGACTGCCCAAAATCGGCGACGTGTTCCTGCAACGGGCGGAGCCGATGATCTTTGTATCGGTCCACCACTCCCTCATTGGCCAGGGCTGCTTCTTTCTCCAGCCGGGCGGCCATCTGCTTCGTGGCCTCCTTGTCCGGATACCCCTTCACCCGCCGCTCAATGCCGTCGGCATCCTTGTACTTCACGTACCAGCATTTTGATTGGCGCACGATCTTTTTGCCATTGGGCTGCGTGATCTTCCGCTTCCGCTTGAATATGCTCGCCATGGTATCACCTTACCTTCTGAGAGGATGTGCGTCCCCTCCTTGCCGGTCGCAATTCCAGCCCGAGTACGGCCGCGATCTTCTTTGCTGAGGTCAATGTCATTGATCTCTTGCCGTTGACGAACAGACTCAACTGGGCCTTCGTGACCTTCGATCGTTTGGCGATCTCGTAGCAACTCATATCTGAATCCATGATCGCCTGTCGCAATTGTTGCTCAATGTCCATGACCTGGCTCTTCATGTCCCCATTCTACATGGGTATCAATAGTTTGCAAGAGAAAACTAACAGTCTTGCTCACTTTTTCCTGCCCATAGATAACGAGGCTCACCCATCGCGAACGTCCTCGTGCATTTCATCGTCCGACATGTCCGACTTGTCCGCGATCCCCTCGTACACGAAATCGACGGCGCTGCTTTCGGACGAGTCGGACAGGTCGGTCGCCACCTGCTCCAGGCGAATGATACGCCTCCGCTCTTTGCCACTGCCCCTATCGAAATCCACATCGATGCCGACGCGGCGGAGGTTCGGAGCGATCCGTCTGAGTCGTTTGCCGATTGCCTGAGCGCTCTTCGGCCAGTCGCGACGGCTTCTGAACTTCTCGGTCCTGTCCATCCCGTCTAACTCGTCCAGGAGATCCTGTGCCGTTCCCTCCCAAAGACCTTGTCCGGAGACGAACTCCTGTATCACGGGTGCCAACACGCAGACCTCCAGCGCCAGGCTATTCGCATCGGCGCGATTGGCTTGGTAAGCGGACAGGAACGCACCGGGCGGCAAGTCCAAACCCTGCTCTCCGGCGACCGCCCAGACGCCGAAGTCCGCCATGCGGGGTGGATTCACCAGCTTCGTATTAGGGTGGTTCCTCAGGGCCTGCGCAACCGCATCCAGAAAGGCGCCCAGAATCCGTGGTCGCTCGTTCTCGAAGTCCGCGAACAACTGCTGCTCGGTCCGTCTCGCGCCATCTCCTATCGTGGGCAGATACAGGCAGATGGCACGATCCAACAGGTCCGAGCGCGTGGCCAACTCTTCAATCCCGTTGATCAGGACCGGACGCATCGAATCGAAGATGATCTCTTCGTCGTCCGTGTACAGCTCCCGCGTCGAGAAGCCACCACCTGTGGACAGCCGGCAGAGTGCATCGCTCAACGACGGGGGGATATGCGAGAGGTTTCCTCCAAAACCTGACCATTAGCAAACGGTTATGTTGTTTGGAGGCGAAGGTAGGTCAGACGCGGAGATTTGTCAGTCCTGTCATTGGTCCTGACATTAGTCCTGACATTAGTCGTGACATTGATCGGGAGACTCAAGTAGATAATGATGATCCGGCTGCAGAAAGTAGCCTGGCGCCTTGTTTCCCAATATTCCGCGTTTTCGGAGGCCCGCAAGGACAGTCCTCAAATGCGTATTGCAGTCATACCCGGCATTGCGGGCGATCTTCTCGGCTGTTAGAGTGTTCTTGCCGAGGGTCCTGATGATGTGCCACTCTGTGTCGGTCAAACACGAGATCAAGTCTTTCTGTCCGGCTTCTCTGTCACCAGGGGTGATCGTTGGTGGACGCTCAGCCCTGCGTCCTCCCCCGACGGTTTCCTCCCGAAGGAACACCTCTCGCACGAACTTCAGTTCCTGGATGACGGCATCCAGTTCCTTCAAGTAGCCCCACCCTACATTCCCCGGC
>CBFDBY010000135.1:0-15482 GCA_965603165.1 uncultured Phycisphaerae bacterium | reverse complement strand
CGCGCCCGTTCTCGCTGCTGGCCGCAACGTAGTCGATGAAGCTCAGCAACCTGCCAATGATCTCCGGGCCCAGCGCGTGTTCCGCCTGGCAGGCCGCCCGTTGCGCCGTCTCCTTATCCACGCCCAGAACCGTCACGAAGAACGATTTCAGAATTTCGTGCTTGCGCACCACCTCCCGAGCCGCCGTCCGGCCGCGCCGCGTCAGCGTAACACATCCGTACGGCTCGTAATTCGCCAGCCCCTTCTCGCCCAGCAGCCGCAGTGCCCCCGTCACGGAAGACCGGGCCACTCCGAGCATCTCGGCGATGTCCTTGCTCCGGGCCTCGCCGCTGCCGTTGGCCAGGTTGAAAATCGCCTCCAGATAGTCCTCCAGAGACGCACTGAGTTTGCGCTTTCGTTCGATCTGCATCCCGTGTTCCAAGAGAATCCAAGGTTTCACCCATAATAGTTAGGCATCCCTAACTCTGTCAAGACCCTGCGACGGATTTTTGCCTGGTCCGACCTGATAATAAACGCTCGCGGCGCGAACCTTCAAAAGCCCCCTTCCCGTAGGACATTCTCGCACAACCACAGGTATTTCCTTGCCTGAATCTCGCTCAGCCCCTATTTTCTCACCGGGCCGGGGCGGGTTGGCACCTTGCGGCTCGACAACCCTGGCCGCTGCTCGAAAACGAGCGTTTTGAATGGAACTTCGGCCGAACTGATGCTTGAGGACCTGTCGCGTATGAAGAAACACGTCCCTGTCTGCTTGAACGTGCTCCTGGTGGTTGCCCCCGTCGCGTGGGCTGCGTCCCATTCGGCGGTTCGGCCGGTGGTCGAAGTCGAGGAGGATCTCTACAGCTACGAGCCGGCGGACAACGGGGCCGGGCCTCTGTGGTGCCAGGGGTCTACGTGCCTGGTCCGGATCGGCGAGGGCCTCTTCGCCAGCGGGCTGGAGACGCTCGAGGGAGCCAAGCCGCTCAATAACTGCCGCTGGATGCTGTTCCAGCGGGGAGAACAAGGCTGGCGAAAGGTGTGCGTCGACGAGTCCGGGCGGACACGTGAGCCCTGCCCGCTGGCCGGCTTCCCGGACGGACGTTTGTTCCTTTCCGTCAATCCGACGCTCAACACCGATCCGAACGCCTACTCCGGCCCCGCTCGCCCCGAAATCCTCCAGTTCGCCGCCGCCGATGCCGGCCGGCCCGCGCGGACCATCCTGCCCGTCTGGTCGGGGCAGCCGAAGTTCACCGAGCACTCCTACCGAAGCTTCGCCGCCGACGGGCCGAAACACGAGCTGATCCTGTTTCAAAATGTCGGGTACACCCATGCGGAATGGGCGTTCCTCGACAGCCGGGGCCGGTGGAGCGCGCAGGGCCAAATCAAGTGGCCTTGGGGAGCGGATTACGCCAAGCCGCAGCCTATCCGCGTGTGCTATCCAAACGTGGCGCTGAAGGACCGCGAGGTTCACTTCTGCGGCGTCAGTGACATCGTCGAGCCCAACGAGGCGTGGCGCGCGTACAAGAAGGAGCTGACCGGCCGCGACTGGGACTACGACTTTCGCCGGCTGTTCTACACGTGGTCGCCCGACATCACGACGGGCAAGTTCGAGCCGTGGGTGGAAATCGCCAGTCGTGAGAAGACGTGCGGCTGGATCAGCCCCGGCGACCTCTGGCTCAGCCCCGATGGCACAGTCCACATCCTCTGGACCGAACGGGCCATCAATGAGCGATTGCGCGAGAAGTTCTTCCCCGACGCCCGCCAGAGTCACTCGCTGAACTACGCCGTTCTCCGCGACGGGAAAGTGCTTTCGCGTCGCGTCCTGCACGTGGCCGAGGAAGGCAAGTCGAATGAGTACCCGGGCCGCGGGCGATTCCACGTCACGCCGGACAATCGACTGTTCGTCTTCTTCTACGTGCAGGGCTCGAACGCCGCTGGTCAACGCGTCTCAGAGAACCGCCTGCTCGAGATCCTTCCCGATGGATCGATCACCCAGGCGGTACGCGTCCCCCTGGACAAGCCATTCACCGATTTCTTCACGGCAACAATCCGCGCCGGCTCGCCGCCATCCAACACGCTCGAACTGCTCGGCGCCCGCCGGGGTTCCTCCGGCACCATCAGCTTCGCCCGAATCCGCCTGGATTGACGCACCGCCACGTGAGCGTGCGGCTGCCGGCGCTGGTCACGTCGCCATCCGCAGATCACGCGCCTCTGGCCTATTTCCATCGAAGCTGCTTCAGTTCCTCTTCGGAGCGAATGAACCTCACGCTGCCGTCGCTGAGCATGACGCAGCCGCCGCGCGGGTCGTGATTGTCGAACACAAACAGTTCCGGCCCACCGTGCTGGTTCCAACCCGGCTTCGATTCAAAGAGAAAGACCGTGTCCTTCGGTGAATCCTTTGTGCAATGTGAGTTCATCGCATAGTCGGATATCCACCTGTCGGGGGTCTGACTCGATGAATTGGCTTTATCGACTCGAGAAAGAGGGGCGTTCACGTCGGTCGCCTCATGCACGCTCGGGCAGGCAAGCCCTCTCGCTATGGCCATGTCAGGATACGCGCGTACCTCCTTGTTGTCCTGATCGGCATAGATGATGGTCTGGCGACGACAGGCTTCGACAATCACGTCGCACCACTGATCCGGGTCTGGATACGGACGGCGATTGCGCCCGACCCACAGCCCCCCAAAGATCAGCCTATTGAGATTCACGGCGCAATCCCACCGCGCCTTCAGCGGTTTGATGCCAGGCGGAATAAGACTTTCCAGGCTCAGAACGCCCGGCGGATATGCGAAGCGACGCTTGTTCTTGGTGACTATGTTCGAGGAATGTACGCGGAATGATGTCACGCGGTCGTTCCCCTTATAGCCGATGACGTCGACCGGAATGCACCCGCAAACGCCCGAGTGTCTGCCCCGGTATGTTCCCTGGCTGATAGGGTGCGCAAAGGCCTTGATTTGTTCTTCGTCGGCCACAGTCCACTTGTCGAAAGATCCGATGTACGCCCTTTCTTCTTCATTCAGTATCCGTCCTTGCATGGATGTGCCGGGGAAGAAGTAGTCGAGCGCTCCGTTTCCATACTGGACGTCAAGGCGGGTACAGGCCGTCAGGTCAGGGGGCTCGCGACGACAACCGAAGCACAGCGGCAAAGTCACCACACAAAGCACCCACGCGACACCGAGAGAGCGTGCAGCGATGTGCGATACCGAACGTTGAAGAACGGCCCGCGACGTCGCCTCGCGTATACGATTGACATCCACTCAGGTTCCTCCCCCGTCGTACTCGACATAGTAAGCCTGGCCAATACGCTGGTTATAGAGAAGGAGACGAACGAGGAGTCCGGTGGATTCCACGTCTATGTCCTCAATGACATACGCTTTGAGCGCGTTGGGGTCAGCGGACGCGCACCAGTGAGGTGGACGCATCTCAGGCAAGGCCCCAGAGAACTCCCATGGCCTCGCTGTCTCCTGAGTCTCGCCGTACACCAGCCTGTTGCCATGACATGCGGCGTATCCCACTTCTTCGAATTGATCGGAAGCCAGGATCAATTGCAGGTCCGCCTCGCTGATATCGAAACGCAAGACGTACATATGGCCGGGCCCGTGGTTGGAAGCGGTCCCTCCTATTCTCCGAACGGATGCCGGAATGGGGTCCAGGAGTGCCTTGCGGAACACTCTGGGAGGCAAGAGCCAATAGGTCGAGGCTGCCCAGGCGAATGCCAAGACAAGGACCAGCGACAGGAAGAACGCGTACATCTTCGCTCGACGCATCTTTGAGCTCCGCTTGACTCATCAGGAGATTCTGCCGACGGGACGGTCGCCTCCACGTATCCGAATACCGCCAAGAAACTCAGCATCCAGCCAACGGACGACATATGTCCCCAACAGTCTCTCCTGGCAACCGTTAGTATATCGTAATGTCGGACGGTGTGCAATCATCTGAACTGGCGGATTTGGGCTCGTCCGGCCTTTTGGCCCCGCTCAAGCTGGCGGGGCCGATTTCTCGCAAAATTAGGCAAAATCCACAATTGACGCCGTCACTGTGACACGCCTATTCTTGTATTAGTGCCGATAAGCAGCCTGCGCCGTCTCGCGCAACGCCGGCGAGGAGAATCAGCACACGTGCACAGACGCCACGGCTCGGGAAGAAGGAGGTGACGCTGAAGAAGAAGACGGACATCCGGCAAACACCTTGCACGAGACAGAATGTTCACATTTGAACGGGAGGAAGATTCCATGAAGACGACCACGAACACACCCACGTCCATGCCAAGCCTGCATGCGACTGCACTGGTCTTGCTGCTCAGCCTGATTGCGGTTCCGTGGCAATCCGCCTGCTTAGCGAATGACGCACTCCAAAACGTTCTCAACCAGTTTTCTCCGTATGATTATGACACCGATGGCGTCAAGGAAATCAACAGCCTGGAACTGGCCTCCTTCGAGTCGGCATTCGAGGCCATTCCGGGAAACGCCCGGCTGGTGCTGGTTCTGGTCGAGCCGCGGCTGCTGGCTTCCCTCGCGGGCTCGGCGATAACCGGACCGGACGTAATGCATCGGTTGCAGCGTCTCAAGGGGGACCTGGAGGCAGAGGGCTATGTCGCGCGCGTCGTATGGACCAGCGTCTATGCCGGCAGCGCGCACCAGGATGGCCGGACCGTCCTGGCCCTGCGGCAATTCCTCAAGACCGTAAGGGGCACGTACAATAATCTGCAGGGGGCCGTCCTCATCGGGTCCTTCCCCGAGCCCATGCTCGCCAGGCGGTGGCTGTGGCAGAGGACCGCCGGCGATGGCGGCATTACCATTGGAGGGACCAAGCTGCCCAAGGGCACCGAGTACCTTCGCATCGTTCCGGAGATCGTCGCCGAGCGGGCCGACCTTGTGCTGGCCGACCTGGATGGGGACTGGCCGTCGACTTACCAGAAAGGGCCGCTGAATCTCGAGTCCATCGTGGCCAAGCCCGATGTACCGGCCGGGGCCGCATGGTATCAGAACAATGCCCTGCTGACTTGCACCCACTACGACCGGACCAACGTCTCGTTTCAGGACTTCTTCTGGATCCAGGACGATAACTACGTGGCCTGGCAGGAGGCGGGCAAGCTGAAGATCCGCATATACACAGACCAGCTCCATCCGGAAATGAACAACCAGGACCTGTCGTTGGCCAATCCGGTGGCCCGGCCCGACATCTTCGTATCGAGGATCAACCCGCTGCACATCGCGGTCAATCCGGAGGCGAAGTTTCTCGACGGCCAGGGCAAGCCGCAATCCGTCCTGAGCACGACGCCGGTTAACCTGGGGATCAAGGCTTTCTGGAAGCGAGACAGCGTGCTGGAGCGGCGGGTCCTGGTCGACTACCTCGATCGAAATCACGCCTATCGTGTCGGCGGTTACTCTCATCTGCCGTTTCGAACGGCGGCCGTGGGCAAGGACCTCCCGGCAGGTAGCATGAACAACATGTTGCGGAAGGCCTCTTCCGACTTTGGCACGTCTGTCATCGTCGAAAACGCTTCGCTGCTGGCCTACGTGAACTGGCTGAAGCAAAGTGCCGGCTACCGGGGGATCACCGCTCACTCCAATGCCTGGAACTCGACATTCGGCGACAACTACAGCCTGTCCGCCCTGGAGGCGGCGGTTGGCGGTCAACCCTGGCGCTGGAAGAGACAGGGCAACACGAATCTGTACGAACCCAGTCTGGCGGACCAGGGAGGCGGCGCCGACCTGTACCTCCACAGAACCCTGTGGGAGAACGGCGTGCTGCAAGGCACCGGCGGCCGGCTCTATATCCACAACGGCTGCCAGGCCAATAGCCCGGAACGCGCCGCCGACTGGCCTTACAACAACGAGTATTACGGCACCTTCCAGAACGTCGAGGGCGTGCTGTTCTACCTCAACGGTGTGGCCCTGGCCGCCAGGGCCAAGGTGTTCTACGACACGCCGAGAGGATTCTCCGAGGCCCTCGGGGCGCATGAAAGGGCGCACTTCGGCAACGGTTGGCGGGCCTACTTCGATGAAGAGGGCAAAGACGCCGGACTCGTGACCGCCGTCGCGGACAACAAGAGATGCTACACCTGGAGCGTGCTCGGCGACTGGAGCGTCCGCCTGCGCTATCGCAACGGGCTGGGCATCCTCGGTGTGGTCGGCTCTGGGTTGACCGACCGGGCCATCCACGCCAACAATGCCTGGATTGGCGGCTGGAATTACTCGTCAAACGTCAATTCGGTCGCCGGGGTCGGTGATTTCAACGGCGACGGCCGAACGGACATCATCCTCGTCAGCACGTGGGGAATGGGGATCGTCTGTCATGACGGAACCTCGTGGCAGGCCCTCATGGTCAAGCCGAACGGCACCGGATTCGGTGGATGGCTGTTGAATACCGACGATAACGTCATCAAAGGCATTGGCGATTTCGACGGCAACGGCAAGGACGATATCCTCATCACGAGCCCGTGGGGCATCGGCGTTCTGACTCTGCAGGGCTCGACCCTCACGTCCCTCGTCGCCAAGCCCAACGGCAGCGTATTCGGCAGTTGGCTGTACAACGGCGCCGACAACGTCATTGAGGGCATCGGCAATATCGACGGCGTCGGCGGAGATGAAATCGTCATCTCGAGTCCGTGGGGCCTCGGCGTGCTCGCGCTGGAAGGCTCGACGCTCGGCAGCATCATCACCGCACCCAAAGGCACGGGCGTCGATGGATGGCTGGACAATCCCGACGACAATGTCATCCACGACGTGGCCGACTTCGACGGCAACGGCGCCGACGATATCCTTATCACGAGCCCCTGGGGAATTCGCATCCTCAAGATGCAGGGCCCGACCCTCATCGCGATGGTCGCCAAGCCCGGCGGGACCGGTTTCAGCGGATGGCTGTACAATCCCGCCGACAACGTCATCGAAGGCACGGGCGACTTCGACGGCAACGGCGCCGATGACATCGTGATCTCCAGCCCGTGGGGCATCGGACTGCTGAAGGTGCAGGGCTCGACGCTGGCGGCCATGGTCGCCAAACCCGCGGGTACGAGCTTCGGCGGCTGGTGGTACAACCCGGACGACAACGTCATCGAGGCAACCGGAGACTTCAACGGCAACGGCAGCGACGACATCCTCATCTCCAGCCCGTGGGGCATCGGTGCCCTGACTCGGGCCGGCAGCACGTTGACCAGCATCGACCTGGCCGCCCACTCTCAGCCGGTGGGACAATGGCACCTCGAAGAAAGCGACCTCGTCTGCGGCGTCGGCGCCTTCGGCGGCGGCCAGAAGATGGAAGTCCTGCTGAAGAAATGGCAATAGACTCGTCTCAAGCACACTGATCGTAAAGAAGGGGCCGCAGACCCACCGCGGCCCTTTTCATTCTTCCTGCACGATGTCAGCGCGAAACCAACGTTCTCTTCGCCGTACTGCGACTACTCCCGGAGAGCGTAGGTCTCGACAGGGAAGGCTATTGATAATCCCGAAAAAAATCGGGGCGACTGGACTCGAACCAGCGACCTTGCGGCCCCCAGCCGCACGCTCTAGCCAAACTGAGCTACGCCCCGATGTGCTGGCATTGTAGTGCGATCGGAACGCGTACACAAGCGTTTTTTGCGGAAAATCGCTCGGGGACAAATCGTCGGGACCGACGGTTCCTGCTGCGGTCACTCGGTTGTCGGCGCCGGAGCTGCGCGTCCGCACCGGCGTTCCTGAATCCAGCAGTACAGCACCGGGACGACGAGCATGGTGAGGACCTCGATCATCATGCCGCCGAATGACGGGATAGCCATGGGGACCATGATGTCCGAGCCCCGGCCCGTGCTCGTCAGGACGGGGATCAGCGCCAGGATCGTGGTTGCGGTCGTCATCAGACACGGGCGGACCCGACGGGACCCCGCCTCAATCGTGGCCTCGCGAATCTGCCGCCGGTCTCTCGTGGGCCGGTCGCGGAACGTCTGTTCGAGGTACGTGCTCATCACGACGCCGTCGTCGGAGGCGATGCCGAACAGGGCCAGAAAGCCCACCCAGATCGCCACGCTCAAATTGATCGTGTGGACCTGGAACAGGGCCCGCATGTTGACCCCGAAGACGTCGAAGTCGAGAAACCACGGCCGACCGTACAGCCAGATCAGCAGAAAGCCGCCGGACCACGCCACGATGATCCCGGAAAAGACCAGCGTTGTCGTCGAGACCGAACGGAACTGAAGATAGAGGATGATGAAGATGATGAAAAGGGCCAGCGGAATGACCACCGTCAGCGTCTTCTGGGCGCGGATCTGGTTCTCGTACGTCCCTGCGAATTTGTAATTCACCCCCTTGGGAACGACGAACTCGCCCGCATCGATCTTCTCCTGCAGATACTGCTTCGCCTGCTCGACCACATCGACTTCCGCATAGCCCGGCCTCATGTCGAAGATGACGTAGCCGGTCAGGAAGGTATCCTCGCTCTTGATCGCTTGCGGCCCGCGCACGTAGCGAACCTCGGCAAGCTGGATCAGCGGAATCTGAGCGCCGCCTGCGGCCGGGACGAGGATCTGCTCCAGGGTTTCGATCTGGTCGCGCAGCTCGCGCATGTAACGAACGCGGACCGGATAGCGCTCGCGTCCTTCGACGGTGGTCGTGACTCGTTTGCCGCCGACGGCCACCTCGATCACTTCCTGCACCTTCTGAATGCTGATGCCGTGACGTGCGATGGCGTCGCGGTCGATGTCGATTTCGAGATAGGGCTTGCCCACGGTCCGGTCGGCAATCACCGCGCCGGGCTCGACGCTCGGCACTTCCTTCAGGAACCGCTCGATCTGCAAGCCGACGGCTTCAATGGTCTCCAGGTCCGGCCCTCGAACCTTGACGCCCATGGGCGCCCTCATGCCGCTCTGGAGCATCACGATCCGTGCGGCGATGGGCTGAAGCTTCGGCGCGCTGGTCGTGCCGGGGATCTCGCCGGCCTCGACGATCTCATTCCAGATGTCGTCGGGGCTCTCGATATGCTCGCGCCACTGCCGGTAAGGCCGACCGTGCGGATCGGGAATCAGTTCGCCCTTCTCGTCGCGGACGAAATCGCCCTTTGCCCTGTCGTACTTGAACCGGAGCCAGTGCCCGGCCTCGTCGATGATGTACTCGGACTTGTAGTTGATCACGGTCTCGATCATGGAGATGGGGGCCGGGTCGAGCGGTGAATCCACGCGCCCGATCTTGCCAACGACGGACTCAACCTCCGGGATCGCCTGGAAGGCCATGTCCTGCTTCTGCAGCACGTCCAGGGCCTCGCCGATCGACGCGTGCGGCATGGTCGTCGGCATGTACAGGAACGAGCCTTCATCCAGCGCGGGCATGAATTCCTTGCCGAGCCCCGGGAACGCGCGGTCGGCGGCCGTCCAGAGACGGCTGCTCTGCAACGACTCGGGCACGAACCAGAAGACGCGTCCGAATCCCAGCCAGATCATCGCCGCCAGCAGCACCAGTAACGCGGGGAGAGACAAGAACGCCGCCTTGTGCGCGAGACACCAGCGCAGGATGCGTGCGTAGAAGTACTGAAAGATGCGGAAGAACACCAGCAGACCGCCGATCAGCAAGGCCACGAAGATGAGGTTCCGCGCAAGGCCCTTGACCGGTCCCAGGGGCAGCCAGTGCCCGGTGAGAATGACTCCGACGAAAATCACGGCCAGCACGTTCGCGAGTATCGGCAGCCAGCCGCGAGCTTTCTTCGGAACGTAGTCGTGCGTGAGATGGTACGCCGCGATAATCCCGATGATCACGCCGAGCCACCAGCCCACGAGGAGGCCCGCCACAATGCCCAAGACGAGGAGCATGCCTCCCAGCACGTACCGGCGGACCTTGTCCAGACCGGTCCTTCTCGTGAACAGGACGTGGGCTGCGGGAGGGATGATCGTCAGCGCCACAATGATCGAGGCGAGCAGCGCGAAGGTCTTTGTGAACGCCAGCGGCTTGAAGAGCTTGCCCTCGGCCCCCGTCATCGTGAAGACGGGCAGAAAGCTCACCACCGTCGTCGCCACGGCTGTGAGCACGGCGCCGCCGACTTCCGACGACGCCCGGAATACGACTTCCAGAGTGTTGTCGTTCGCGTCCGCTTTGCTCAGGTGCCGCAGGATGTTCTCACAAACGATGATCCCCATGTCCACCATGGTGCCGATGGCGATGGCGATGCCGGACAGCGCCACGATGTTGGCATCGACGCCGAAGGTCTTCATCGCGATGAAGCACATGAGAATCGCCAGCGGCAGCAGCGAGCCGATCAGCATGGAGCTGCGCAAGTGCAGCACCATCACGATCACCACGATGATCGTGACGAGGATCTCCTCCGTCAGCGCGGTGTTCAGCGTGCCGAGCGTCTCGTAGATCAACCCGGTGCGATCGTAGAACGGCACGATGGCGACTTTGGAGATGGTGCCGTCGGCCAGGACCTTTTCGGGCAGGCCCGGAGAAATCTCTTCGATCTTGTCCTTGGCGTTCTTGATCGCGGCCAATGGATTGTAGCCGTGACGGACGACCACGACGCCCCCCACGGCCTCCGCCCCGCTCTTGTCGAGGGCCCCGCGGCGCAGGGCCGGCCCGTGGGAGACCTTCGCGACGTCTTTGATCGCGACCGGGACGTTGTCGTTGACCTTGATAACGGTCTTCTCGATATCCTCGATCTGCTCGATGAAGCCCAGGCCGCGGATGACGTATTCGACGCGGTTGATCTCGATGGTCCGCGCGCCGACGTCGATGTTGGACGCCTTGACGGCCTTGAAGATATCATCGAGCCCGACGCCGAAGGCGCGCATCGCATCCGGATCGACGTCGATCTGGTACTCGCGAACGAAGCCGCCGACAGAGGCCACCTCGCTGATGCCCTCGGCGCTTTGCAGGCCGTACCGGACGTACCAGTCCTGTACGCTCCGGAGCTCATCGAGGTCCCATCCACCCGCCGGTTGGCCGTTCGGGTCGCGGCCTTCCAACGTGTACCAGAAGATCTGCCCGAGTCCGGTGGCGTCGGGTCCGAGGGCCGGCTGAACGCCTTCCGGCAGGGAGCCGGCGGGAAGACTGTTGAGCTTCTCCAGGACCCGGCTCCGCGACCAGTAAAAATCGACGCCCTCCTCGAAGATGATGTAGATGCTCGAGAAACCGAAGAAGGAGTTGCTCCGGATCGTCTTGACGCCGGGCAGGCCGAGCAGTGAAACCGTAAGCGGATAGGTGATCTGGTCCTCCACGTCCTGTGGAGAGCGGCCCATCCACTCCGTGAAGACGATCTGCTGGTTTTCGCCGATGTCCGGAATGGCGTCCACCGGCACGGGCGAGCGCGGCAGGCCGCCCACGTCCCAGTCGAACGGCGCGACCAGCATGCCCCACCCAATGACCGCGATGACCACGAGGGCCACGACCAGCTTGTTCTCCAGACAGAAACGAATCACTCTGTCCAGAATTCCCATACGCTGATTGAGATCGTTGTTCACGGCGTCTCCCGATGCCCGTCGTTATGCGGTGTGGCTACTGCTGAAACTGGGGCAACTTGGCCACGTACTGCTCCGGATTTGCGAGGAACTTCTCCTTGCAGCCGGGGCAGCAGAAGTAGACCTTCTTGCCCTGGTACTCCACAAACAACGCCTTGTTAATGGGCGCGTCCATGATAGGACACATCTCCTGCGCCGTCACCGCTTCGACCGTCGGATGCTCTGCCGTCGGGTGTTCGGCCGAAGGATGCTCGGACGTCGGGTGCTCGGCCGCGGCCGTCGCCTGCTCGACCGGCTGGGATTCTTGCACGGCCGGTTCCTCCTTCTCGCAGCCGGCGAAAAAGATGAGTCCCACCAACGAGGCGAATACAACGCCCCCCACTACCAATGCCTTCCCCTGCAGTCTCGTTCTTTCGTTCATTTCCGTTTCCTTTCTACGTAGAGGACTTCTCAACAACGTTTGTGCTTGTTACCCGGGCCACCTGCGCTCCACTCGGTCCACAGACATTCACACGTTCTGGCTTCATCTCATTCGTCCTGCCCATCCTGAAACTGCGGGAGCTTGGCGATGTACTTCTCGGGGTCTTCCCGGAACTTCTGGTCGCAGCCTTGGCAGCAGAAGTACACCTTCTTGCCCTTGTACTCGACGAAGATGGCCGGATTGATGGGTCCACCCATTACGGGACACGTGGTCTGCAGTATCTCCGACGCGGCGGGCGTCGCCAGCGCCCCGCGTTCCATCTGCGTATGTCCCTCGTGCTGATGGCCGGCCGGCATGACCCCGCCTTCCGGGCTCATCATGCTCGGCTTCGCGCGAATCTGCAGGGCCGAGTCGATCTTGAAGTTGCCGTTCGTCACCACCTGTTCGCCCTCTTGCAGCCCGGATTCGACGAGGTAGTGCGCCCCCGCTCTCGGGCCGAGCACGACCTCGCGTCCCTCGAACGTCGGGATCTCGGTATCGGGCTTGCGGACATAGACGACCGCCCGTTTTCCCGTCATCAGCGGCGCCGTATCCGGAATCACGAGCGGGGCCTCCGGCGGGGTCTTGGCCGCCACGTATCCGAGCGACTCCGTCGTGACGAGATCCATGCCGCAAATATCGCAGTCGCCCTCCTCGGACTTCAGGACCGACGGGTGCATCGGGCAAATCCACTGCCCCGCAAGATCCGGCGCCATCACCCTGCCGCCCTGGGCGATCTGCGAGCGAACGACGGCCCGGACAAACATCTCGGGCTTCAAGCGGCCGTCGGCGTTGGGCACATCGACGCGGACTTTGATCGTTCGCGTCTTCGGATCGAGAACCGGGTCGACGAAGCTGATGCGGCCCTCGAACACCTCGCCCGGATGGGCCTCGGCGGTGAACTCCACGGGCTGGCCGTAGCGAATCCAGGGCAGGTCGGACTCGTACGCGTCCAGCTTCACCCAGACCTGCGAGAGATCCGCGACGGTGTAGATGTGCGTGCCGGTCTTGACGTACATCCCCTCGTTGGCCATTTTGTGAATGACAACCCCCCCGATAGGCGAGTAGATCGTCAGATGCGTCAACGGCTTGCCCGACTGCTCAATCTGCTCGACCTGCTCGGGCTTAAGGCCCAGCAGCCGCAGCTTCTCCCGGGCCGCTTCGAGCGTGCTCGCCGCCGACCGGGTCAGATACTCGGAGACGCCCTGGTCGGCCTTGCTCACGGTCTTGGCCGCCTGAAGCAGCTCCGCCTGGGCGCTGATGAGCTCCGGGCTGTAGAGATAGACGAGGTGGTCTCCCTGCCGGACGCTCGTCCCGGTGAAATCGACATACAGCCGGTCGAGCCGCCCGGAGACCCAGGCCGTGATGTCCTTCACCCGCGTTTCATTGTAATGGACTTTCCCCACCATCCGGACTTCGCTGGCCACAAATTTCCGCTCGACCGGGGAGGTCTGAATGTCCATCAGCTTGGCCGCCGCTTCGGAGACCGCCAGCTCGCGGGGGGCCGTCTCGACGGCCAGGTCTTCCGGCATCGGGATCAAATCCATCTCACAAATCGGGCACAGCCCCGGTCCGTCCCGAATGATCTGCGGATGCATCGAACAATACCATTTCTGAGACGCCTCGGCCCCTGAATGGGCATGTGAATCACCCGCCACTGCCGAGCCTTGCCCCGCAGGCGAAACCACATATCCCACGGCGAACCCGGCCGCCACCAGCATGGCGGCCGTGATGACCCACTGGATGACCCGTTTTGACTGCATCAATACCTCCATAACGGACGATTAGCCAGCAATCAATACCATTCCCATAGGATTTATGTTCGCCTCGTTCTACCCAGTTTCCTGGACAAAAGGCAAAAAGAGCGTTCCCAGTCCAGCCGGACAGATTCTGGCGATTCGCCCTATTGACGCGGGGATTCGACCCACCCCAGATCGATCCCGGCGAGCATCTCCAGTTCCGCAAGCCTCTGCTGCCGAGTAGCCCGGGCCCGTTCGAGCAGGAGCTGATGCCGCAGAAGCGTCTGCTGGGCGTCGATCAGACTCAGAAAATCGATGGTCCCCGCGGTATAGGCCGTCTCTGATGCCCCGACCAGCTCCTCGGCCTGCGGCACCAGTCTGTCCTCGTATAGCGCGATCTTGCGACCGCTGTCCTCGAAGGCATACAGGACGCCCGCCGCTTGGGCGAGGAGGTTGTTTTCGAGGTCCTTTCTTTCGAACTGCGTCCTGCGAGCTCTGGCGCGGGCCTGCTGCTGGGCCCCTTGATAGCTCTTCCGCCAGACGGGCAGATTCATCGTGAACATGAGAATCACCGGGTCCTTACCGCTGTCTGGGACACCGGAGGTCATTGCGTCATCCGTGTCGATCCAGTCGACGCCAACGCCCAGGTCCGGATAGAACTTCTTCTTCGCCAATTCGATCCGGCTCTGCGCGTCCAACAGCTCGAAATCCTTGGCCTGCAACCGGGGATTCTCGCGCACCAGGATGGCGAGTAACTCTTCCCGGTCGATATCGGGCGTATCCATCTGGCGCCCGACCGGCCAGGGCAGCTCAATGGGCCGCACCGGGTTCAGAACGGCATTCAGCCGGGCCACGATCGGGGCCTGCAGCTCCTCCAATTCCTTGACCTTGTCCTCCAGCACGGCCAACTGCATCTGGGCCCGGATGATGTCCGGATGCTGTGCCGTGGCCGCGATGTACTTCGCCCGAGCTACCTCTTCGAAGTGGCGGACCAGTTCCAGATTCTCCCGCGCGATCTCAATCGCCCGGCGCAGATACAGATACTCGTGGAAGGCATCCTTGACTTGGTAGAACAATTGCAGCTTGGCGGCCTCGAATCGCTGCTTGGCGGCCTTGGCCCCGGCGGCCGCCGCATCCTCTCGAGCCTCGATCGTACCGAACCATGGAAAGGCCTGAGTAAGACTCACCCTCTGCCGTTGCGGTCCGACGCGCGTCTCAATTTCTTCGAGGAAGTAGCCGTAGGTGAAGCGCGGGTCCGGCAGGGCCCCGGCCTGCGGGATTTCCTCCAGTGCCGCTTTCCACTCCTCGAAGGCCGCCTTCAGACCGGCGTTGTGCAGCGCCGCGTATTTCAAATACTCCGGCAGCGTCTGCGGGACATTGGGATCCGAGACAGACTGCATCTCTCCTGAAACAGGACAAGCCGCCATTCCTGCCGCGAGGAACACGGTCACACATGCGAGGCGCTGGATCATGCGACGCCTTCCTTTCGAGCTTGGCCGAACGCACGAGGATCACCGCAACGAGCGCTATCCATCAAGCGTAGTCCGGCTGGTTTCCAGCCTTCCACTTGATGTTACAGCCCATGCTCGGCTTTTGTTCTTCCGGGACCGGCTCGCCGGCGAGGACCGCATCCAGCGCGGCGTGCAGATCAGCTCCGGTAATCGGCACGTTATTGCCCGGCCGACTGTCATCCATCTGCCCCCGATAGACCAACCCACGGTCCCTATTGAATACGAAAAAGTCCGGCGTGCAGGCAGCCCGATAACTCTTCGCGACTTCCTGGGTGGCGTCATAGAGATACGGAAACGTAAAGCCCGCCTGTTTCGCGATTTGGCGCATTCGCTCCGGCCGGTCCTCCGGATAGTTGTCGACGTCGTTTGAATTGATCCCG
>CBFDBY010000134.1:0-15620 GCA_965603165.1 uncultured Phycisphaerae bacterium | reverse complement strand
GGGTGGTTCGGCGGCTGCGGAGTGGAGGCCGATGGCCGGTAAGAGAATCGACGAACATACGCTGAAGGTGCTCGAATTCGAGGATGTGAAGACCATCCTCGCGTCGTACGCCGCCAGCGATCTGGGCAGAGATGCTGCACGAACGCTGTATCCATCCGTGGACAGGCGGTGGGCGGCAACGCGGATCGCGGAGACGACCGAGCTGACGAGCGTGCTGGATCGCGGCGAACGCGTGCCGATGGCGGGCTTGCGGGATATCCGGGCCACGCTGAAGGAGTTCGGCAAGAAGGAGACCGTTCTCGAACCGGCGCAACTGATCGAAATTGCCGATACGTTGGCTGCCAGCGGCAGGCTGAGGCTGTACCTGACCAATCTGGAGCCGGACCAGTGCCGTCATCTGTGCGCGATGGGCGCCAAGCTGGGTGATTTCCAGGCGATCGTAGATGAGATCAGCCGGTGCATCGGCGGGGACAAGCGCGTGCGCGACAATGCGTCGGAGAAGCTCAAGGAGATTCGACGCCGCGTCGGGCAGTTGAGCGAGAGCATTCACCATCGGTTCGTGAGCATCATCGCCTCGCCGTCGCTGCGCCGAGCGATTGAGAACGACAAGTTCCTCATGCGTCACGGCCGCCCCGTGGTCGCGATCAAGGCGAACTACCGCACCGCCCTCCGGGGCACCGTGCTGGACCGCTCCAACACCGGTGCGACCCTGTACGTCGAGCCGGACGAGCTGGTGGAGCTGAGCAACGAGTTGGAGGATGCCCTGTTCGAGGAGAAGAAAGAGGTCGGCCGGATCCTGTGGGTGCTTACCAAGCTCGTGCTCGACGAGCAGAAGGCGATCCTCGACAGTGTCAAGATGCTCGCCCTCGTGGACCTGACGTATGCGAAGGCGCGATTCAGCGTCGCCTACAACATGAGCCCGCCGGAGCTCAGCCCCGACGCGTCGCTGCAACTGCGCGAGGCCCGGCATCCCCTGCTGTTGCAGTTGGCGAGTCGGCAGAAGGGCTGCGCCGTGGCCCAACTGACGGACGAAGTCGTGCCTATCGACGTTCGCCTGGGCGATGACTTCGACCTGCTGCTCGTCACCGGTCCGAACACGGGCGGCAAGACCGTTGTGCTCAAGACGGTCGGCCTGCTGACGGCGATGGCGCAGAGCGGGCTGCACATCCCGGCCCGGGCCGGCTCGTGCGTCTCGGTCTTCCGGCAGATCTACGCGGATATCGGCGACGAGCAGAGCCTCCAACAGAGCCTCAGCACGTTCTCGGCCCACATGCGGCAGGTCGTCAAGATCATCGAGCGAACCAGCCACGGCACACTCGTGCTGCTGGACGAGCTGGGCGCCGGGACCGATCCGATCGAGGGGGCCGTCCTGGCGACGACGATCCTTGAGAAGCTGATGGACAAAGGCGGCCGGGTCGTCGCGACCACGCACCTGGGCCAGCTCAAATCCTTCGCCTACACGACGCCGCGGGCGGAAAATGCCTCGGTTCAGTTCGACACGCAGACCCTCCAGCCCACGTATCGACTGATGATCGGCACGCCCGGCAGCAGCAACGCGCTCGTCATCGCCAAGCGTTTGGGAATGCCGAAGGACGTCATCGGCAAGGCGGACTCGCTGCTCGCCAGCAAATCCGACGGCTCGTCCGAGTTGATGAACCAGATTCAGGCCACGCGCGAGGACGCCGAGCGAAAGCGGTCCGAGGCGCAGTCGCTGCTCGACGAGGCCGGCACGGTCCGCGAGGAGGCGGCGCAGAGACTTCGGCACGTCGAGGAAGAGGGCCGGCGGCTTCAGGAGCAGGCGGACCGCGAGATCGACGAGGCCATGCAGGCCGTACGTCGGCTGACCGGAGAGTTCGCGGCCGAATCGCAGAACGCCCCGGGCCTCTGGAGCGGCAAGGCGCAGGAATTTGCGGATCGAATCGCCGAGTTGGCGGCCGGCACACCTCTGGCCGAACGACATGCCCAGTTCATCGCGGCTTTGCACAGGGGCGACAGCGTCTACGTCGTCCCATTCCGCCGGGAGGGCATCGTGGAACGCGTCCGCAGGAAGCGAGGGACCGTCGTCGTCTTCGTCGATAGCAAACAGGTGGAGGTGCCGTTCCGCGAGGTCGCCAAGCCCGACGGCGTGCGCTAATCGATTGCCTGCCGAAGGATCTCGGCGAGTTCGTCGTCGCGCAGCTCGATGGGATTGCCCTTCATGCTGCTGGCCTTGCCGGCCTTCGCCACAACCTCGGGAAAGTCGCCTTCGCGCAGGCCGTACCTGCGCAGACCGGGCAAGCGAAAGAGATCGCAGGTCTCCTGTATCCAGGCGACGGCGTCGGACGCCTTGGCGTTGTCCCGGCCGGTCAGGATGCGACCCACCTCATCGAAGCGAGCCACAGCGGGTGAGTCTGCGGCGCGGGTCCGGATCGTGCGCACGTTAGCTTCCATGACGTAGGGTAGCAGCTTCCCGCAGATGACGCCGTGAGGGCCGTCGGTCATACCGCCCAGCGGGCCGGCGAAGCCGTGCACCGCACCGAGCTTGGCGTTGGCCAAGGCGATGCCGCTGAAGAGGCTCGCGATGGCCATGTCCTCGCGTGCCTCGGCGTTGTCGCCCTCTTCGAAAGCCCGTCGCAGCGACCGGCCCGCGCGCTGTAGACCTTCACGGCACACGCCGTCCGTCAGTGCGTTGGCCTTGTGGGAGACGAAGGCTTCGATCAGTTGCGTCAGGGCGTCCAGACCCGTACTGGCCGTCAACGCCGGCGGCATCGAATGCGTCAGGAGCGGATCGAGCACCGCCCAGCGGGGCAGCATCAGCGGGCTTCGCATACTGACCTTCACCTGCTGCTCGGGAACGGCGAGGACCGCGTTGTACGTGACCTCGGCGCCGGTGCCCGCGGTGGTCGGCACGGCGATGCAGGGCGCCGCGTCGTTCCGCAGCGGCCGGCCCTCGCCCACGACCTCAAGATAGTCGGGCAGCTCGCCCTCATTCGTCAGCAGAGCGGCCACGGCCTTGCCCGCATCAAGGACACTGCCGCCGCCGATGGCGACGACCACTTGCGCCTCGGCCTCACGCGCCGATGCGACGGCCGCCCGGACCATGTCGGTCGTGGGCTCGCCGCCGATGCCGAAGCTTTCACAGGCGACGCCGCGAGAAGCGATCTGTTCGGCGATCCGTCCGAACCGTCCCGGCGTGCCGCCCAGGACGAGGAACGCCCGCTCGCCGCACCGCGTGACCAAGTCCGGGATTTGCTCGGCCACACCCGGACCGAAGATGATTCTGTGAGCCGTCGAAAACTCAAATCTCATGGTATGCACGAATCCGCAATCCGCAATCATCAGTCCGGAATCGCCACGTCCCAGCCGTCTTCACCCGGAAAGACGTTGGCGTATTTGACGCTGCCCCGGGGCTCGGCCATCATCCTCTCGACGGCGTCGCGCCACTTCTGATAGTGGGCCGTTTGTTTGTGCTTGGCCGGGTCTTCCGGCGTGCGATAGACCTCCATGAGGAGGAATCGCGTCGGGTCATCCTGCTGCTGGATCACATCGAACCGCGCCACCCCCGGCTCCCGGACGCTCTGACGGGCGTTCTCGACGCTCGCGGCCCGAAAGGCTTCCACCTGATCCGCCTGGACATGTACGCGCACATGAACGATCAACATGGCTTTCTCCTTATCCACCACCGGTTTTCCCGCCAGTGTAGCATGGGGCCCCATGGCAACGCAATCGCCCGGCTGCTCGCGGCTTTGCCTTCTCCGCCTGTGTCGGTCAACGGTTGTGGATGGTTTCGAGGAATTTGATGAGGTGGTAGACGGCGAGGTTGTATGGGGTGGCCAGGCCGTGTTCTTGCGCCAGCGCGATGACGGCGCCGTTCAGGGCGTCGATCTCCGTGCGCTTTCCGGCGGCGATGTCCTGGAGCATCGAGGATTTGTGCTCCGCCGTGTCCGGGACCAGCCGCTCGTAGAACGCATCAAGGAACTCGGCTGGCTCGCGCCAGTGCGTCTGATAGCCGGCCGCCGTCATGACGGCGAAGACCTCTTCGGCGATCCGGTCCATCAACGTCCTTGCCGATGGCTGCTCGGCCAGGGCCCCGTAAGGGACGCCCAGGATCGCGCCCAGCGGATTCAGGGCGCAGTTGTAGAGCATCTTCGCCCAGAGGTCTTTTTCGATGGAGGCCGCCGTCTCGCAGGGTATGCCGCCGGCGTGAATGGCGCGGGCCAGAGGCTCGACGGCCGCAAGGTCGCCGGCAAACAAACTCCCGATGTGGATCGCGTCGGCGTGGACCGTGATCTCCACTTCATTGGGCCGGGACCGGCGGAAGCCGGTAATGACGCGGGCATTGTAGACCTTCCGTTCGTCAAAATGAGCGCGGAAGAACTCCGCGTTGCCCCAGCCATTTTGGAACAGCGCGAGTCGGACGTTTCTGCCGATCTGCTCTCGGTGTGCCGCCAGATCTTTCGCGGCCGAGGCGGAATCGAAAGACTTCGTGCAGACGAGGACAAAACCGTAGGGTTCACCGCTGACCTGATCCAGCGTGGTGAGGCAGCCGAAGCTTCCAGGCTCGGCGCGGGCGTCGCCGAAGATACCCGTGCGGACCAGACCAGTTTCCTGCAAAGCCGCCACCGTCTCGGGCCTGGCGATGATGTCGATCCGGTTCTCCGGGCGCACGAGGCAGCTTGCGATCCCCAGCCCCACCGCCCCGCCGCCGTAGATCAGTATGTCCATACGATCCTGCTTCCCGTACGCGCGTTCATTCCACGCCGAGCTTTTGTCTCAGGACGTGGAGATTCATGACGTCTTCTTTGTTGTATTCGAGCAGCTTGTAGAGGGCCTGGAGGTTGTTGCTGTTGACGTACTCCCACCACAGCTTGACGGCCATGTACCCGTTCATGCCGGGCAGCCGCCGCTCGATCCCGAGGCGAAGCTCGACCGCCTTCAGGCCGCCTTTGAGGTCGTGACGCCAACAATCGTACATCAGGTCGGTGTGTGCGAAATGCTTGCGCAGGTCCAGGCCCAGTGCGTATCGAATGAAGGGCAGATCGAATCGGCTCCCGTTGTACGTGTAAAGCCGGTCGACGCCGTCCAGCAGGCCAAGCACCCCGTCGGTGTCGACCTGATTGCCAAAGAGCTGCCCAAACCGATGTTGCGTGCCTCGCATGAGCGCGACGCCGACGACCGTGAGGTCCGCGTACCGTGCGCTGAGCCCGGTCGTTTCGATATCCAGGTAGCCGTAGCATTTCACTTTGCCGTCACTGCCCACGGCGGCCTTCTTTTCTCCGGCCGGACAGAATCGCGGCGTGCTCGTCGCAGTACTCCTTCCTGTCGCAATCCGGGCAATGTGAACCCCGCCAGATCCCGTCGAACTGCTCCATGATCTGGCCGACGATCGTTGGGTCGGTCGTGACGATCCCCGCCTCGAAGTTGCGTCGGCGCGTACTCTTGGCCCCGACGCCGGCCCCGGTCAGATTTGCGCTGCCGGTGTAGGCGTACGTGCCGTCCACCACGGCGCATTTGACGTGGACTCGCGGGCAGAGCATGCGCTCCAATCCCTTGGAGAGACTCCGGTAGCGGTCGAAATCGCGGCGAAAGGCCGGGCCGGGCTCCTTGGCATGCAGCAGGCGAATCTCCACGTTTCGGGACACCAGGTCCGAGAGCGTCTGGAGGAACGGGACCATGCCGCCGGCCCGGTGCACGTGCAGGTCCTTCAGATTGGCCGTCGCCAGCCAGAGAAAACGCCCTGCCTTCGGGATCGCCCCGCAGATGACCTCTTCGTATATGTCCCTGTCTGTGATGAACTTCAACATGGCATCGTGGACGAGCAATTCTCCGAAAGCCATTCATCGATCAACTCATCGACCGCACCGGGCAGTACGCCGGCCAGCCAGGCCAGATCGACGACGCTGAATCGCTTGCGGATTTCGTGCATGTGCAGGATGGCCGCGCGGATCCGCTCGCGCGAGCAGCCGATATCGGCGTAATAGACGGCGCCGCCGGCGCGTTGCAGCCAGTCGCGAATCACCTGCGGCGATTTCACTTCCGTCGACAGTTTCTCTCTGAGTGTATCCCACTCATTGGTCTTTCCGAGCGTTTCGCGCGCAGGCGTCAGACATTGTCTCTTCGCGTTGTATTGCTCCTTGATGGCGGCGACGACTGACGGCACGGCCCAGAAGTTGTCATCGACGGCGGCGGGCAGGTCCCGGGCCGTTGGATTCTCGGCGGCCAGCACCCTCTGATACAGGGCCGCCGAGAGCAGCGTGCCGATACCGACCTGCCGGCCGTGCAGGTCGTGACTTTCTCCGCGCACTTCGGCCATCATATCCAGCGTGTGGCTCAGCAGATGTTCGCCGCCGCTGGCCGGGGCGCTCGTGCCCACCAGCGTCATGGCCAGACCGGTCCCGAAAAGGGCCTCGAACAACGCTTTGACTGCATCCGGCTTGCTGTCTCGGATGTCTTCGGGGTGGTCAAGATAGAGGTGCTCTATATCGCCTACGATTCCCGCGCAAAAGCCGCAGTAGTATTCGTCGAACAGGCGGCGATTCACGAGCCAGTCGGCGTTGCTCTGGTGTTTGGCGATGACATCGCCGAAACCTGCGGTCGTCATCTCCCGGGGCGCCCGCTCGATAATCGACGGTTCCGCGATCACGGCCAGTGGGGCCCTGGCCCGGATGAGCATCTTTACCCCGGCAATCGTCGGCGCGACGTTCGCGGCGGAGTAGCCGTTCATCGAGGCGGCGGTCGCCACCACAAGATAGGGAATGCCCAACTCGAAGCTCGACCACTTGGACAGGTCGTTGATGACGCCGCTTCCGACCGCCGCCACAACGTCGGGTCGCACGCCGCGCAACCGATCGAGCAGGGACTGATGCGTTCCATCATCACACATGGGGCCGCGACTGCCGCGGTCCGGCACGATGATTCGAGTCGTGTCGAGCCTGGCCGTTGCGAGGGCATTCAGTGTCTTAGCCCCGCAGACTTCCCAGGTGCGCACGTCAGCGACGACGGCCACGCGCCGCACCGGGCCGCAGCTCTCGCGGATAATCTGAGGCAGCGAATCGACCGCGCTGCCGTCGTAAAGAAACCGGCGGACCGGTATCTGATGGGCGCGCCCACACTCACACTCGAAGCTCGTTCCCAATCGTTGTGACAAATCCATGCGATGCAACCTGACAAAGGACGATCTTGACGTTCCATGGACCAGTGTAGAACGGTCATATCGACCAGTCAACCAGATGTTGCACCGGCCACACGGTTGTATGCCACTACGTTCTGTGGTTCTGTCACCCCGAGCGCAGTCGAGGGGTCTGGCCCCGAAAGAGAGGCGCGCCCCGTTCGCAGGCAGATCTCTCGACTGCGCTTCGCTGCGCTCGAGATGACAGGGGAGAGGTATCGTGGCGGATGGGGTGACGGAAGGACCACCCACGAGATTCAGGCGGCCACGCGAGGTTGCTTCAGCCGACCGTACGCCTATAATGTCTCCTGTTGTGCCGAATGGTGCACAGATGTTCGGGGACACCAGAGGTGAAGAACGCATGAAGAGAAGAGAATTGCTGAAGGCGGCCGGGCTTGGCACGGCCTCGCTTTTTCTCAGGCCGGCGTTTGGCTGGGCGAGCACGCCTGTACGGAAGCGGCCCAACCTCGTTTTCGTTTTCGCGGATCAGTGGCGGGCGGAGGCCACGGGCTACGCCGGCAATCGGCAGGTGCGGACGCCGCATCTGGACAAGCTGGCCGGCGAGAGTGTGAACTTCCGGAACGCCGTCTCGTGCTGTCCGGTCTGCTGCCCCTATCGGGCCGGCTTGCTGACGGGCCAATACCCACTGACGCACGGCGTATTCCTGAACGACGTGCCGCTGAACGATGACGCCGTGTCGATCGCCAAGGTGTATCGCCGCGCCGGCTATCGAACCGCGTACATCGGCAAATGGCACCTGAACGGCAAGGGCCGCAGCGCCTTCATCCCGCGCGAGCAGCGCCAGGGGTTTGAATTCTGGAAAGCCCTGGAGTGTACCCACGCCTACAACAACTCGTTCTACTACGGCGATGAGGATGTGAAACAGAGATGGGACGGCTATGACGCCATCGCCCAGACCCGCGAGGCGCAACGCTACATCCGCGAGCACGCGGACGGTTCTCCATTCATCCTTCTTCTCTCCTGGGGCCCGCCTCACGCGCCCTATCAGACCGCGCCCGAGAAATACAGGAAGCTGTTCAAGCCCGAAGACATCACGTTGCGACCGAACGTGCCCGAGACGGACCGGGACAAGGCCCGGAAGACGCTTGCCGGCTACTACGCGCATATCGCCGCGCTCGACGATTGCATCGGGGAGCTTCTGGATACACTGCGGCAGAGCGCGATCGAGCGAGACACCATTCTTGTCTTCACCTCCGATCATGGGGACATGCTCTATTCGCACGGCGGCCAGAAGAAACAGCAGCCGTGGGACGAATCCATCCGCGTGCCGCTCTTGCTGCGCTATCCGAGGGTCCTGGGCCCGGAAGGCAAGACCATCGAGACGCCGATCAACACGCCGGACATCATGCCCACGCTGCTGGGTCTGAGTGGGCTGAGCATCCCTGAGACGGTGGAGGGCACGGACTTCTCCGGCGTCCTGAGAGGTACGTCACCGGCGAGCGAATCCGCCGCACTGATCATGTGCCCCTCCCCGTTCGGACAGTGGACGCGAGCGCGAGGCGGTCGTGAGTATCGCGGCGTGAGGACCAGACGCCACACGTACGTTCGCGACCTCAAGGGTCCCTGGTTGCTCTACGACAACGAGCGAGACCCCTATCAGCTCGACAACTTATGCAACAAGCCCGAGCATGCGGCTTTGCAGGCAAGCCTCGACGCCCTCTTGGCGAAACGGCTCAAAGAGACGCGTGATGAGTTTCTCTCCGGCTGGGACTACATCAAGAAGTGGGGCTACGAGGTGGACGATTCCGGCACGGCCCGCTACACCAACTAGTCGCCTCAAGAGTGGCTGTGCCTGTTTTGTCATGTCGAGCGCAGCCGAGACATCTGGCAACGAATGTGGCGTGCCTCCCTTTCGCGGCCAGATCCCTCGACTGCGCTCGGAATGACAGAGTCGTTTCGCGAGAATGTTTCACCGTCAGTATTACGTCAAGCTTTCACCATCCCGTCGCGCAGGTAGATCGTTCTCGTGGCGAATTGCCGGGCGGCGGGGCCGTGCGTGGCCACGATGACGGTGCCGCCAGCCCGTTGGAAATCATGAAGATACCTGAGGACCGAACGAGCGTTCTCCGGATCGAGATTGCCCGTCGGTTCGTCGGCGAGGATCAGCTTCGGTCGATTCAGAAGGGCCCTCGCAATCGCCGTGCGTTGTTTCTCACCGGCACTCAGCTCGGCCGGCCTGTGCGAGGCGCGGTGCTGGAGGCCGAGTTGCTGTATAAGCTCTTCGGCACGTCCTTTGTCGATTCGCCCAACAGCCCCCCCTGCCACGAGGATGTTCTCTCGCACGTTCAGATACGGCACTAAGTGGAACATCTGGAAGACGAATCCGATGTTGTCCGCGCGGAACCTCGCGCGGTCGGGTACGGCCATCTCATAAACGTCGCGTCCGTCGAAGCGAACGACTCCGGCGCTCGGCCGGAGCATCGCGGCGACCATCATCAGCAGAGTGGTCTTGCCGCTTCCGCTCGGCCCGCACGCCACAACGAACTCGCCCTTGTCGATCTCAAGGTTCACGCCTTCCAGCGCTTTGACCTGGCCCACCCGCGTTCGGTATGTCTTTGTCAGATCCTGAAGAGTCAGCACGTCTATTCCTCCCTCAGGGTTGCGGCCGGATCGTACGTGACGGCGATCATGGTCGAGACGAAACTGGCCACGACGGCGAACAGCGGCGCCAGCAGGCAGGAGAGAACGAAAAGGGAGAACTCCGGGCGGACCATGGTTCGAGCCGTGATCTCGAAGATGCCCGGGCCGAAGCGCAGGCCCAGGCCGGTCCCCAAGAGAAAGCCGGCAATAGCTCCGAACACGCCGACCAGGACGGCTCTGCCGAGAAACAACAGCAGGACGTTAGCCGTGTGGTAGCCGAGCGCACGCAGCAGGCCGATCTCCTGCTGTCTGTCGCGGACGTTCATGACGGCCAGCACGCCGATCCAGACGCCGCAGGCCGCGATCACGAACGGCAGCATGACCGCGAAAATCTTGTGGACCATCTGTCGCTGCTTGGCGCGAGCGTTCGCCAGAGATTTCACCTGGAGCACCTGCGCCTCGGGCAGAATCGAGGCGATTTCCTTGCGGAGAATAGCGACGGGATCGCCCTTGGCAAAGCACAGGCAGTCCACCGCCTTGATGGCGGTAATCTGCCCAGGCAGATCCAGGATCGCCTGGGCGTCGGTCAGGCTGCACTGGATTCGCATGTCATCGGTGCCGCCGGATTCGCCGAGACACCTCTCGACGCGGAGCGTCTTGCCGCTCAGCGTGATTGCATCGTCCTTGCGGACTTGCAGCGTCTCGGCGATGCGGTGGCCCACGTACGCGGTCCCGGTCTCGACGCGAAACGTCATCGGCGGTTTCTTCTGTCCCGGCGGACACACCTCGGGAGCAAGGCCCGTCAGGATGATCTCCTTGCCCCGCCACTCGATTTTTCCTTCCAGCGTCGCGAGCAGGTGGTTATAGGAGATATTCTTCTGCGAGGCGAGCTTCTCCAGATAGGCCTCGGGCATGGTCTTGTCGGGAATGCCTGTGATCAGAAAGGCGCCCACGTCGGCATCGCGCGCGATGATGTGCAGGTTGTAGCCCATGGACAGCATGAGACGGGCCGTCTCTCGCGCCGACGCCTTGCGCGCCGTATAGAACGCGACGAGAAACGCCACGGCGGTCATCACGGCGAGGACCGCGAGCAGGAAATTGATTTTCCGGTGCCGAATCTCTTTGAAGATCATGGTGAGAATTGACATACCGTTTGTGCCTGTGAAAGTCATCTGAGACTGCTTTCGGGAATATAGGCCAGCGAGGTTTGCATGGAGAAGCCGCAGGTGCAGCCGGAGCTCGCCTCGGGAATCAGCAGCAATCCGCCCGCGGGGATCATGTTGATCCAGCACCCGGGCCGCGTCACCGAGTTGAGCCGGGTCGGCCCGCCTTGCGATCCGAGATCGTACATCCAGGGATTGAGGCCCCGCCAGAACAGACACTGGGCGGACGCGGAGACACCGCCGCAGCCGTGGCCTCGCCGGTCGAACTTCCAGTCGTCAACTCTCTTGCCCGTGCGAAGATCGTACGCATACGGCCAGGCGTAGGCGATACCGCCGACGATTGTCGGATGCCGGTTGTACTCGCCGTGTCCGCCGTCGATTGCCAGTCCGCTGTCGTGCTCGGCGTGCCACAGCTCGTCGCCGGTCTGCGCGTCGTACGCATCGTAGTAATACCGAATCGACTTGTCGACAAGGCGCGAGCCGCTCAGCAGCAGAACACCCTGTCCGAAGTTCAGATAGACGGGCTCCTCGAAATGACTGACGTCGATCTTCTTCTTGAACGCCGTGCGGCCGCTGTCCGGTTCCAGAGCGACCAGGTATTGCTCGCCGCCGGCGAAGAGGGTCTTTACCGACATCCGGCCGGTTTCGTCCGCCAGCGCCTGGGGACTGTGCGTCTCCAGGAAGTAGATGCGCCCCGCCGCGATCACGATCGTCGTATTGAGCACGACGCCGTCACGATACGTCCAGAGCAGCGCATCGTTTCGTTTGTCCTTTGCGAACAGGCAGTCGCTCGTCACCAGCTTCATGTCGCGATACCACAGGGCCTCGTCCGCCGCCCGGCTGGTTTCTCTGTACGGCGCCACGGGCTTGCAGCCCGAGCCCAACAGGATGGTGTCGAGGTAGGCGACGACGCCCCATTCATGTGTCTCATCGTTGCCGAGTTGCGGCATCGTAAAACTGGACCGGAGCTGCCCGTCTCGTACGTCGTACGCATGACATCGGTCAGCCGCCGCCAGATACAGGGCGTGCTCATCGACCGCCATGCTGCCGCCGTCGAGAAAGGCGCCGAGCCGGCGCGAGACGGGCACGTCGACGCGCCATAGGATCGCGCCGTTGTAGGCGTCCATGCCGAAGATCATGTTGTCGCCGGGGACGAAGAGCCGGCCGTCTCTGCTGAGAGGCGGGACATTGCGATGGTGACGGTCGATCATGTCGCGCGGGCCGGGCTCGCCGAACCATTGTGGCGTGAGAGGGCCTTTGACGAGCCGGTCGCCGCTACAGGCACTGTTGCCCGGCTCGGCATAGATATGCGTCCACTCGCCCGAGCCGTCCAGACTGCCCCGTGTGAAGCGGCCCCAGGTGAAATCCCCGTCATTGGTGACGTGCCAGTCCGAAGAGATTGCCTGTCCCCATTTCTGCATCTCACTGTCCGCATCGGCCTCAGTGGGCGTGCCGAGGATCAGTGTGCCGCCGCAGGGACGCAGGACGCGGAGAAGCTCGCGCGGGCCGTCCGGCAAGGGGTCGCCTCGCAGCATGCCGTCGGAGACTACGAGGTTGGCGAAGTAGCTCGTGTAGGGCAATTTGCCGCCGGCATGATGATGGACGACGGCCCGATTGGAGAACCCGGCCGCGTCGAGCAGCCGGCGTGCCTTATTCGCCTTTTCGGCGTCGGACTCGACGGCGACGATCTCAAGTCCGGTCCGCCGGGCCAGCTCGTAAGCAAGCCGACCTTCTCCACAATCGAGGACGAGGCAATAGCCTTTGCGAGAAGATATCTGCTGGATGATGGTATCGGCGGCCTTCTCGTATCGTTCGCTGAGATCGTCCTGTGGCCCGTGATTGGAACGAACTTCGCTAACGATCGCCTGCCACTGCCCGAGCCCGGAGCGCCGGAAGCAGTGGATGCGTCCTCCGTCCGTACTGACGAACAGCGACCTGCCGGCGACGGAAAGCCCATACGCCCTGCCCTCGACCTGGCCCTTCCAGACGACGCTGCCCGTCTCGCTATCGACGGCCGCGACTTCACCGTCACCGCCCGCGAACAGGGTCTTGCCGGCGACGATCAAGGAATAGGGATAGCCGCAATCCGTCGTCCAGAGATAGCAGGCCTTCATCTTCGCATCGAGCTGCTTGATCCGCGCGTTCAATTCCTCTATCTGCGTGCGAGCCTTCTCCGCCTCGGCCGCTTCCATTTTCTTGAGCGACTTCTGAAGCGTGCTGCGCGTCCGCTGCAACTGCGTTCGTTCCCGCGAAAGCGAAAGGTATCGTCCGCGGTCGAAAGCGGCCAACTGCTGTTCGGACTGCATATAAGCGACTGAACTCGAAACGACCATTCTCAGCCCGCCGAAAGTGGCGACGGTGTCTTTGGCCTGCACGTCGTCGGCTTGAAGCCGCTTCGGGCCTCGTCCCGGACCGGTGACGAGGACGTCTTCGGTGAGCACGGCGTAGGCGCCGCCGGCACTGGGCAACTGTCCCTCCGCATTTCCCTGTTCGCGCGAGAAGATCGCGGGGTTCGTCCGTCCGGTGGGGAGATACAGCCGTTGCGCCGAGGCCAGGATGTAACCCTGGGGTGCGACCTTGAGTCGCTGCCTGTACTTCACCGATCCGGTCCGCGCGTCAAGTGCGGCCAGATAGGTCCCCTGCTCCGGGAACAGTCCCGCCGTGCAGTAGACCAGGCCCTGATCGACCACCAGCCCGGTCCGCACCGGCCACAGGGAGATCATGCGCCCGTTGCCCGGGATCATCCGCTCATCCGGCGCCACGCGGCGCTTCCAGAGCAGTGCCCCGTCCTTGCCCGACAGACAGTACACGCAACCGTCGTCTGAGCCTACGTAAAGCCGCCCATCCGACAAGGCCGGCGCGAATCGAATCGGCCCTTCCGCAAAGAAGATCCATCGAACGGCTCCCGTCTCGGCGTTGAGCGCATAGATCTTGCTTTGCGAGGACGAGGCAAAATAAACGGTATCTGCATTCGCGACCGCATGGAAGGCGCGGTCGTACGTCTCGACGGCCCGCAGATCGAAATGATCGTGGAAGAAGTCTTGCCTGGCCGGCTCGCCCCAGGCCGGCGCGGGCGGATGCAGGGCCTTGAAGGTCCACGCGCCTTTGAGCGGCAATTCCAGTTGGGCGTCCGTCACGCCGCTGCGGAAGCCGTCATGCATGTAGGTGGGCCAGTCCTGGCCATGTGCCAGACCAATGAAACTGATAAGCACGTAGAATGCCGGCAGCACGATGAATCGCGTCACGTTTTTTTCGCCCTCCAAAGGACCAGCACGGACAGCAATGCGACCACTGCAACCATAGCGCCCAGAGAGGCGGCCAGGATGTGGAATTCTGTTTTTTCCGGCGGCGGATCGTCGTTGGTTTGGACCGTGTCGAGAGGCGGTGCAGCCGCCGGCGGCTCCGGCGCCGTCACGACAACATTCGGCTCCGTCTGCGGCTCGGGAGAATCGCCGCCGACCTGGATTTCCTGGTAGCCGAAGGGGACGCCCGGATAATCGAAGCCGCCCATGCCGCGACGAATGATGGAGACCATTTCCATCTTGACCATGGGATTCTCGGGATCGAAGCCGAGGCTTTCCACCACTTTCTGCTGAAGCCCCTCATCCCACCGGGCCGGCAGCATCGTGCCCTGGAGCCACCGGTGGTCCAGCCCGCATTCGCAGTCGGCCCCGATGACGTACAACAATTCGCTTAGGTGGTTCGGGTTGAGCATGTCTGCCTTGAACAGCGGCCCGATCCACCGCCCGCGACCGTAGAAGACCGCTGCGTGCGGCTCATTGATATCTTCGGGCTTGAGGCCGAGACTCCAGAGCAGTATCTCCTCGCGGGCCAGAGATTTCCGATCGAGTACGACCATCTCGGGCGGCTTGGCGATCGGCTTGGGCAGGAACTCCAATTGCTCTTCGATGCGACGGATCGCCGCCATGACGGCTTCTCTCGCCGCCGCATTAGGGCCTTGTTCCGGCCCTTCCATCAGCAGCACGACCCCATAGTTGCTCGCGGCTCTCTCCAGAATCTGCCGGCGTACAGGCGAATGCAGCACTTCTTCCAGGGCGGACACAACCGTCTCTCCAAGGGATTGCCTATTCTCGGGCAAAGGCAGCGGTCGGGAAGGTCCGTCCGGGGAAACCAAGACTGCGGCGGGAAAGCGCTTGATACCGTGCGACGAGAGGATCTCCATGGCGGGATGATTCGCATCGGCTTCGGCGTTGATGAGCTCGAAGCGGATGTTCGTATCCACCAGCGCACTTTCCACCCTCTCTGCCATACCAGCGGTTTCACTCGCTGCCGTCCCTTGCGACGCGTAGACGAAAAGCTGATACGGGTCGGTCCCTGTATCGATGAAGCCGACCTCGCGGACGTTGTACCGGCACGCACGCGCCGGGCAGGCGCAAAGAACCAGACAGCACGCGACGCCGGCGGCAACCCATTGCAGTTTCCTCACGCCAAGACACTCCTCGGTTGCGATATCAGAATCGCCCCGCCATCACTGTCTGTATCCGTTCGTCGCGACCGAAGCAAACGACCTTTCCGTCCGTCAGAGTCACGACCGCCCTGCCGGCACTGTCCACCGCAAGACCCCACGGGACGGGCGGCAGCGGCAGCGACTGCTTCCACATGACGCCGCCGTTCGATGCGTTCAAGGCGACCAATTCGTTGTCCGTGGCCAGCAGGACCGCGTTGCGGCACACGGCCATCGCGTGGGC
>CBFDBY010000133.1:0-15680 GCA_965603165.1 uncultured Phycisphaerae bacterium | reverse complement strand
GTGCCCGAAGCCGGCTTCGCGAGGCCCTTGGCGCGGCGCAGATCGAGGAAGATGAGGTGCCCAATGGAACAAGATAGAGATCGTCTGGCCGAAGCAATCGCACGGCTCAAGGAGGAGGGCCTTTCCGAGCCGGTGCCGAAGGCAGTTATCAGCGACACGGCCAAACAGCTTGCCGAGGCGGAAGCGAGGATCCGGCTCGCAGGCGGCATGGGCGGAAGCCGGATCGAACTGGCGAGACGAACCATCAAACCGGCCCTGGCAGCAGCGGCTGTCCTCATTCTGGGGTACGTCATCGGAAGAATCACGGGCCCGGCGCCGATGGATCCGGATCAACTCCGCCAGACGCTCACGCCCTCGGTAGCCGCCACGATCGAACCCGCTATCCGCGACAGACTGGTCAACGAGATGCGGCGGGGCTACCGCGTGGCCCTGGCCGATATGTATGTCCGTCTGAAAGAGGAGCTTACGGCACAGTACCGCGATGAGCTGAACCGCTACGCCGTCCAGACCCTGGCCGCTTCCAACGCCGTGACGAACCAGCTCCTCGCCGAACTCGTCCAGTCAATCAAGACCGAACAGGACAAGGATTTGCGCAGCATCGCCCTGGCCCTCCATCGGATCGAGACCAACCGCCTGCAGGACAAGAAACAGCTTGCCACCGGCCTTGAGACCCTGGCCTACCGAACGGAGGGCGAGCTCCAGCGGACCAGGACCGGCCTGGTGCAGCTACTCGCCAACACGTACCCGCGTCAGGAAGCCCCGCTGCCTGCGCCTGTGACAGACGACCCAAATGACAGGAGCTGATCATGTACACACGAAAGACTATCTCGGTATGGACCTGCGTTCTGCTTGCCACCATGACCGCCCTCAGCGGTGCAGCCCGGGCGCAGGTAGTTCCCTCCGCTGAGCCAGTGGCCCCGGTGCAGACCTCGGCCGCATCCTCGTCCAGCACGTCAGGCCTGGGGCTCTACGGCACGCCGTCTTCCAAATCCCGATCGTCCGGGCGCAGGACACGGGGTAGAGATACAGCGCCAGATCCGTACGGCTTGAGTATCGCCATATCCGGGCAGACCCCGTCTGCGGGCCTGGCCAACGCGGTTCTGCTCGTGCCGAGCGGTCAGTCCGCGCGCGGGGACCTGCTCGTTCTGACGGAGGACCTGAACATCATGTGCCGCGTCTTCGACAGATTGCTGGAGCAGGCGGGCCTCAGAGGGTCGGACCCGCGTTCGATCTTCAGGTACTTTCGCTCCGGCGACGAGGGCCGTTGGCTGGGTCAGATGTTCGGCGAACCGTCGGATCGCACGGAATGCCTGTATGTCGAAGGGTACGGCCCGCTGTTCGTGATGAGCGTCGACTTTCCGCTGCTGCCGCCGCCCGTGGAGGAACCCGAAACCGAGCCGAACGAACCGACGGACCCGCTCTGGAATCAAGTCCGGCAGGAGACCTACGCGCCGCAGACGGCGCGCTCGGTTGACCGGCCGGGCCCGCGCAGCGAGTACAGCCCCCTCAAGGTGCAGCAGCTCAAGGAAACACTCACCCGGGCGTTGAAGCACGCCGCGAACATTCGGGCAGTGGATCAGAACGCAGTGCTGACGGTCGTCGCCAAAGGGCTCGGGGTAGGCGCGCCGCCCTCATCGGGGCAGTGGGCTCTGCGGTCGCAGGCCCGCTGGAACCCTCGCGGAGCCCCGGTCGCCGACACGACTGAATCCCCGGGCGCAACGTCCATGCTGACCCTGCGCGCCGGCATGGAGGACATCCGTGCCCTCGCATCGGGGCAGATCACGGACGACGAGTTTCGCCAGCGTATCGAACTCATTCAGTACTGACACAAGAACCATACACCGGGAGACGAACATGAAACGCATACAACTCTACCTGGTTCTGCTTGTCGCGGTGACCGCATCACGCGCTGCCGTACAGCCCTCCACCTCGGCACCGCCTGCATCGTTGGAAGCCCCCGTCGCCCAGGACTTGGCCAAGGCGTTTTACGAGAGGTCCTCTGGGATCAGCAGAAGTATTACGGCTCTAACGATGGCAGCGCAAGCGGCTCTCGTTGTGCCGACAGCGCGCATGGAGACCGAGACATTCGCCCGGCTTACTGAGGATATGAACATTATGTGCCGCGTCATGGACAGGCTGCTGGCGAGTTCCGGGCTGAAGCTGCGCGACTGGCCGCCCTTTGTGCCCGAAGAGCAACGGCGCGCGACACGGGGCGTTTACCTGCCGGGGTTCGGGGCGGTCTTGCTCGTGGACGTGGATTTCCCGCTCGTGGCACCACCTGAGGACACGCCCGAGCCGAACGTGCCAGACGAGGCGGACGCCCTATGGTCCGAGGTCCGACAAGAGATGCGCGGCCAGCCGGCGCCTATGGACGCAGGCCGCGACGCTGACAGCAGGCCCCCCTATGATGACCTGAAGGTCGAGAGCCTTAAGAGGACCTTTCTGACCGCACTCAAGCACGCCAGCAACATCCGCGGTCTCAACCCTGCCGACCGCATCGTCGCCGTGGCGATCAACGCGGTCCACCCAGGAGTACTGCTGAACGACGTCTTCGCGACCGCCTCACCATACGGCATGGAGCGCCAGCCAGTCGGGCCGTCGTCGCCCCAGCTCCTGGTCCTGAGGGCAACGAAGGCCCAGGTAGATAACTATGCCCAGGGAACCCTGACGCAGGAGCAGTTCCGCAAAGCAACAAGTCTGGTCAACTACGACCTCTCCACGGTCGAAAGCCCAGCGCCGCCAAGTCGATGACCAGATGATCGGCGGGCTGACGACAGTCAGCCCTGCGGTCTTGCCCGGCCCCCCCGAGGTCTCCGCCTGGCGGAGGTCGCGGAGGACACTCGGACAGGCCGTCGCGAAGGCCCCATCAGACGTCGAGGTTCTGGACCTCGAGGGCGTGCTCCTGGATGAACCGGCGGCGCTTCTCGACGTCGTCTCCCATCAGAATGCTGAAGAGCCGGTCGGCCTCGCCGGCGTCGTCCAGGCGAACGTGGAGAAGCATTCGAGTATCCGGATTCATCGTGGTGTCCCAGAGCTGGTCCGCATTCATCTCGCCGAGCCCCTTGAACCGCTTGATCTCGATGCCCTTTCCCCCGATCTGCCGAATGGCGGGGCAAATGTCGCCGAGCGAAGCGACCTCGTGCGCGTCCTCGCCGTGGACGAGCTGGAACTTCGTGGGGAGTGACTCGCCCGAATCGGTTTTCTCGGCCTTGAGCAGAAAGTCCCTCAGGTCCAGCGAGAAATCATCCTTGAGCTTCTGGTTGATCTGCCCGATTCGCACAACCTCGTGCAGTTCTTCGCCGACGGCGGACGAGTCCTCCTCTCCGTTGGCCTTTCCGCCGTTCCTCGATCCGCCCAGCTCTTCGAGACGCTTCTCGTAGTCGCCCGCCTCGTAAAAGACCTCCTCCGCCCCCTCGTGCCGGATTACATATCGCGGCAGTTTTTCGCCGTCGTAGTGTGCGGCAATGAAATCCGTGAACCGGATGCCTCGGCGGTTCAGCACGCTGACGGTGCGCTCCACGTCGGCCAGCGCCTTGACCAGTTCCTCGAGTTTGGCCGCCGTGACCTTCCGTTCGCCTGTCTCGTCGGGCTTCTCGCCCTTGCCCTTTCCGCTTCGGATCACCAGCTCCGTGCCTTCCAGGCCGCGGGCGGTCATCCGACGACGCATCTCACCCTCAGTCAGGACGTACTCAGACTTCTTCCGTCCCTTCGTCTTGACCTCATACAGCGGCGGCTGGGCAATATAGATCATCCTTCTGTTGAACAACTCGGGCATCTGCCGGAATAGAAACGTCAGCAACAGCGTTCGAATGTGCGCACCGTCGACATCGGCATCCGTCATCAGAATAACCTTGCCGTAGCGGCATTTCTCCACGTCGAACTCGTCCGTGCCGATGCCGGTGCCCAGGGCACTGATGACCGTGCGAATCTCGTCGTGGCCAAGCATCTTCTCCAGGCGTGCCTTCTCCACGTTCAGGATCTTACCCTTGAGCGGCAGGATCGCCTGGATGTTCCTGTCGCGTCCGGCCTTGGCCGAGCCGCCCGCGGAATCGCCCTCGACGATAAAGATCTCAGTCGTCGTTTTCTCCTTACTCGCGCAATCCCACAGTTTGCCGGGCAGATTCGCGCTGCCAAGCGCGCCTTTGCGCCGCGTCAACTCGCGGGCCTTCCTCGCCGCCTCGCGGGCGGCCGCTGCCTGGATGGCCTTGTTAAGGATCCGCTTGGCTTCGGCCGGATGCTCCTCCAGGTAGTGCCCTAACTGCTCGTTGACGGTCGTCTCCACAAAGCTGCCTACCTCCGGGTTGGTCAGCCGGACCTTCGTTTGCGCCTCGAAGTGCGGGTTCGACAGCTTCACGGCAACTACCGCCGTCAGACCCTCGCGAAGATCGTCGCCCGTCGTGCCCTGGCCCTCCTTGAGCAGGTTGTTGGCCCGGGCATAGAAGTTCATGGTTCGCGTCAGCGCGGTCCGGAAGCCAGATAGATGCGTGCCGCCGTCGATGTTGCGGATATCGTTCGCAAAGACGAGCACATTGTCGGTGTACCCATCGTTGTACTGCATGGCGACTTCACAACTCATCTTGCTCTCAAGGTCGTCTTTCGCCATGTAAACGACGTCGTTGTGCAGGGTGTTCTTGCCCTCATTGAGGTGTTTGATGAAGGCCTTGAGGCCCTCGTCAAACTGGAAGATCTCCTTCTTGTCGGCCCGGTCATCCCGGAACGTGATCTTCAGACCGGCATTGAGATAGGCCAGCTCGCGGATTCTCTTGAGAAGGGTATCGTAGGAGAACTCGGCGTCGCCGAAGATCTCTTCGTCCGGCATGAAGGTAATCTTCGTGCCTCGCTTCGTCGTCGAGCCGATCATCTCAACGGGTCCGCCGCGCGTGCCGCGCTTGCACTCAAAGTGCCAATGGTCACCATCCCTGTAGACGTCCGCTTCGAGCCATTCACTCAGCGCATTGACCACGCTGACGCCGACGCCGTGCAGGCCCCCGGCGACCTTGTAGCTATCCGTATCGAACTTGCCGCCGGCGTGCAGCGTCGTGAGCACGACCTCCAGCGCACTGATCTTCGCGTCTCTATGTTTCTCCACGGGAATGCCGCGGCCGTTGTCCTCCACGCTGCAGCTCCCATCTGCCTGGATACGCACGGTAATGTCGCTGCAGTAGCCCGCCAGCGCCTCGTCGATCGAGTTGTCCAGGACCTCGTACACCAAATGGTGCAACCCCGCCGCGCTGCGGTCGCCAATATACATGTCCGGCCGCTTGCGTACCGCCTCCAAGCCCCCGAGAATCTTGATGTTACTCGCGTCGTATTTATGAACCTCCATACCGGCCCTCAAAGATGAATCCCATGCATACAAGAACGTCCAAGAATATCAGAATGGAAACCCTTTATCATATCGGAAAAGGCTTCCTCCCGCTATCGAGTTATCTCTTCGAAAACGTTGGCGGCCCCCGAAACGCTGGTCTCACCGCAACATGCCGACCTCGATCCGGGAAATCCTCGCCCCCGGGCACAATCGCTGCAACTCCTTGAGCAACAAAGGCTTACACAGTTGCAGCTCATACATGTAACTCGACCCTTCAGCAGCCACCTTCAGGCAGCCGTTGGTGACCCCGGCGATTCGGCAATGGGCGCGAAGACCGGCCGGCAGGAGGCTATCCCAGGCCTGGGCGACCGAATCGTACCGACTCTGCAACGGCGTCAAGGTCTCCACGAAACCGGAGACGAGATCGCCAATCCTGTGCGCCTCGAACGTTTTACGCCGGCCCATCGCTCAGTCCCGATCCTTTCTCCCGTTGCCGCTCCGAGGTTGGGCGGAGCGCTTTGCTCAGCCGAGGTTGATCGGCATCAGAACGTATAGGAAATCCGCCCCGCTCTTGATAACACCGGGCCGGTCCGCCTGACCCAGTTCCAGTTCAAAGTCCGACGTGCGTATGACCCGCAGCACATCTTTCAGAAACTCCGGATTGAACCCAATATCGATCGGCTCCCCGCTGTATTCGACCGGCATGCTCACTTCCGCCGCCCCGGCCTCAGGAGAACTGCCCGAGAACATAAGGGCATCGCTCTTGAGCGACAGCTTGATCCCCTTGGACTCCTCGCTCGTCAGCAGCGCGGCCCTGCGTACACCGCTTAATGCCGTCTCTGTGGACAACGTCAGTTTCTTATCGTGGTCGGCCGGGATAATATCCTCATATTTGGGAAAGTTTCCCTCGACGAGGTTGGAGCTCACAACGACGTTCGCACAACTCAGCAACACGTGGTTATCCACGAGTTTGACCGCCACGTTCTCTTTGTCGTGTGCCCCCACTTTCTGCAGCAGGGCCATCGTCTTAGCCGGGACGATGATCTTCTGCTGTGCCACATCGGTTGCCGGAGCCTGCTGGAGCTCGACCCGGCAACGCGCGAGCCGACGGCCATCCGTAGCGACCAAGAGTAGTTTCTTCCCCTTCACCTCCCACAGCACGCCGTTGATCGCATACCGGCTGCTCTCCTTGGCCGTGGCGAAAAGGCACTGCTCGATCCCCGCGTGCAATTGCTCGAGGCTAATGGTGATATGCGCCTGTCCGGACCCGAACGACGGCAGCTTGGGGTACTGTTTCGGATCCTGACCGTAGATCGTGAAGTGGCTGTCGGCACCTCGTATCTCACACGTGGTGTCACTGGATTCCAGGACAAGAACATCCTCGGCGCTTTCCCGCACAATCGCGGCCAGCCGTTCTGCTTCCAGGACAGCTTCGCCGTCCTGTTCCACCTCCACCTCAGAAACCAGGTAGTCGAGCCCCAGCTCCAGGTTCGTGGCATAGATTCGCATCTCCTTGCCCGAACACGCGATACGAACACACCGCAAAACCGGTTTTGGTGTGCGGCTCGGAACCACTGAGGTCATCAGCCCGAGTGCTTCCGCCAGCGCAGAACGGTTAAACGTAACCTTCATGGTAGACCCCTTCGTAATACCTACGGGCGATCCTTACGCCCTAACGCCTATCAATGGGCCATAGTGTACCCAGACAAGCCCATCACGACAACCTTTTTCCCTGAAACCGCGTGCAAACCCGAAGCAACATTCCTATGTTCGGTAGGTGCCGTCTCGATAGAGGCTGAATCGCGCTTCTGGGTATTACACCTGGGGTGGGGATGGACTTACTATTACTGTTGATAGGATAAAGGAATAGTAATAGTAGTCTTATAGCCTGTGGCTTTGTGAAAAGCTGCGGGGGGTCTTATTATAAACTCTTGTCGCATAAGGATATAGGGCGAACCAGCATCGTCTTGGAGTGTGGAAAAAACGTTGATGGTTTTGTTAGGTGGCTTGACAAAGTCACATGCCGCCGGTAACAAGAAGGTTTACCCGTTGTCTTTTCACAGGACGGTGAGTCTCAATTAACAAGGACTGTTAACAAACGTGCTGATTGAGTCGCCGCGTCGGACCGACGGATCCACCGGCTACACCGTACTGCCGTGGCTCCTCTCACTATCGAGGCGCAGGTGCAGCCAGGGCCAGCAAATAGGCAAGAAACCATGATGGTTAGCAAGGACCACACAGCGACAGTCGGTACTAAGAAGTTGTACGTGGGATTGGATGTCGGCAGCAGTTTCGTTCATTCTGCAGTTTTGGACGCGACCGGGGCGATTGTCTATTCCCCTGAGCCTATCATGCACTTCGCGAACCCGCTGGCGGCCGTTGAAGAGGTCTGGCGCGACATCAGCGGTCGGTTCGACCTTTCCTCCATAGCCAGCACAGCCTTTACGGGTAGTGCCGCCGAATCGTGCCCGCGGGTGATGCAGGGCGCTTTGTACGTCTATGACAGTGTGGCCATTCCGACGGGCGCCGAGCTTGCGGCGCCGGCGGCGAAGTGGATATTCCACATTGGAGCCAAGGACGCCTATTTCTTCCATATCGGGGCGACGGGCAGTCGCAAGATCATTTCCGAATGGCGTACCGGGACAAAGTGCGGCGGCGGCTCCGGTATGCTCGTCGAGAAGCAGTGCCGGCGGATGTTCGAGGGAGAGGTACTCGCCCCGGAACTCGAAGACGCGGGTGCGGCTGGCGATGAATCCGAGAAACGCCAGACCACCGCGCGCAACCGTGCGCGACTCCAGGCGCGGCTGGAAGAGATGTTCCGCAGGGCCGAGGAGGAAGCGGCACGATCCGAGGAACCGAGCGAATTCCTCGCCCGCTGCGGCGTGGTCGTGCAGTCGGACCTTATCCACAAGCAGAATGAGGGGGCGACACGGATCGACAATCTGGCCGGCCTCTTCAGGACCGTGGCCAGGAACTACGTAATTGACGTTCTGGGCACAAGCGAATTCGCCGCAGAAGCCAAATCGGGGCAAGCCGTCGCCACAGGCGGCGTGTTCTCGAATGACCTCGTCAGGCAGAATCTGTCCGAGCTGCTCGGTACAATGGTGGTGAGGTCAGAGTATCACCAGAACATCGCCGCGATCGGAGCCGCCCTGAAGGCGATAGAAGAAAAGAATGCGTTTGTTCTCGATCCGGACCGGCTCAGGAGCGTGGCCGAGCACAGCCGCGAGAAGAGGAATTTTGCCCCGGCATTGTCCGACAGCCTCGCCCGTGTCCACGAGAAAAGCGAAGACCTTACGTCCGAGATCCCCCCCGGGACCGAAGTCGTGCTCGGCATCGACGGCGGCAGCACCACAACCAAAGGGGCGCTCGTTGAGATCAAAACGGGCAGACTGCTCGACAAGCTCTATATCAAGACCCATGGCAATCCGGAGGAATCGCTCAAACGCGTCCTGCGATACCTTTCGAGGCACAGAGACAAGGTTGTGATCAAGGGGGTTGGCGCGACCGGCTCGGCCCGCAAGCTGTACGAGAAAGTCCTGCTGAGCAAGAGCAAGGCGCGGGACCTGGCCGAGCAGGGGATGGCGCTCAGCGATCGGATCACCGACGAGATCACCTGCCACGCGCTGGGCGTAAAGCACAACAATCCGGATGTGGACACGATCTTCGAGGTCGGCGGGCAGGACATGAAGTTCACCAGCTTCGGCCGGGACGGCACGGTCAAGGAAGCGAAGATGAACTATAGCTGCCAGGCCGGTTCTGGGCAGACCCTGGAGAACATGGCTGATGTGATCAACCTGAATGTGGAGAGCACGTTGCAGGAGGCGGCGCTGCATGCCGAGCGCGTCCCGATCATCGACTCGACCTGCGGCGTCTTTATGGAAATGGATGAGAACAGGCTCATTGCCGAGGGGTTCAGCCGTGATGAGATTGCCGCTGCGATCGTGCGGGGTACTGCGGCCAGCTACTACTACAAATTCGTCGGCGGCGCGCAACACGTCGGCGAGAAGTGTTCCGCCCAGGGCGGTCCGGCTCTGGGAAAAGCCTTCCTGGCCGCTGTCGCTCAGGTGACCGAGAGGCAGATCGAGGCCTACCCCCATCGGGAAATGTTCGGCGCCTGGGGGCAGGCCCTCGATATCATCGAAGGTATCAAGCGGCTCGAACAAGAGGGTAAGCCGTATGGGACGGCTTTTCGCGGGTGGCAACTCATGGACATGAGCTTCCACAAGCGGAAAGTCCTCTGCCGCGAGCTGTTCGGCGAGAAGTCGTGCGGCACCAGAGACTGCCAGCTTGAGGTCTTCAGCATCGAGGATGACGAGATCATCACGGGGGGCTTTTGCCCGCGCGGCAACTCCGAAGCCGTCCGCAGGCCCAAGACCAACTATGTAGACCGCTATCACCGCATCTACGAGAAGCACTTCAAGAAGCAGGGATGCCTGTTGGACGAGCTGACTTCCGCGAAGGCGGATGGGCCGACGGTCGGCATCAAGCGAAGCATGGCGACGCTCGGCACGAAGGGGATCTGGAGCGCGGCTCTGTTCCGCAAGCTCGGGTTTTACCCGGTCGTCTCGCCGCGGAGCGACAAGGAGATCGCCAAAATCGGCGTCGATAATTCACGAACCGAGTTTTGCATCGCCCGTAAGCTGGCAACCGGTCACGCCGCCGTGCTGAACGATCACCCGGCGATCCGATACCTTTTCAATCCGAGCTTCATCGAAGTCCGAAAGCCCGACCCGCCGGACCTCAAGTACTGCATCTACACCGAGTCCGAGGGCTACGTCCTCAATGACGTCCTCTCGCTCGATAAGGATCGTCAGATCAACCCGATTATCCACTTCGGCGACATGCCTCTGCTCGTGCGCGAGCTGCGACGCGAGTTCGACAGGGTGGGCTTCCCCTACTCCGAGAAACAGATGCGCGCGGCGATTGCGTATGCGGAGGAGGCGGAGGGCCGCTTCCAGGCCGAACTCTACGCCGAGGGAGACAAGTTCCTGGAACGGATCGAACGCGAGAACACACGGGCTTACGTTGGGATCGGCAGGGACTACGTCCTGCTGGATCCGGAGGCCAGCTCCAGCTCCGGCACCATGTTCTCCCAGGTGCGCGGCCTCGACTACATCCCGCAGCAGTTCCTCGAACACAAGTCACAGGATGTTCCCATCGATAGCTTTGTGGAAAACGAGTTCTGGGTGCAGAGTGTCAAGATTCTAAAGGCGAACGTCTTCGTAGCGGACCATCCGAACCTGTTTGCGATTCGGATGGTGAATTTCGCCTGCGGCCCGGACAGCCTGAAGATTTACCAGGAGGAACAGATCCACTTAGCGGTGAACAAGCCGCTGCTTGTGCTGCTCACCGATGCGCAGACCAACAACGCGCCGTTTGTGACGCGGACGGAGGCGCATGAGCGGGTGGTGAGCCAAAGCCGGCCGGTCCGGCTGGATGTGGGAAAGCTGAAGACGCGCTCGGCAGACACCTACGACAAGCGCACGTGGCTGCTCCCGTACATGGGCGATGCCAGCCACATTGCCGCCGCGGGCCTGCAATCCTTCGGCATCGACGGGCGCGTCCTGCCCACCGACACGCCGCGCGGCTACGAGGTCGCGCGAAAGCACGTCTACACCGAGGTCTGCCACCCGCTGAAGGGCGTGGTGGGCGACGCGATCGGGTTTCTGCAGGAGGAGATCGCCAAGACAAGCCGCAAGTTCGTGGAGAACAACTACCTCGTGGTACTCCCGACGACCAGCGGCCCGTGCCGCTTCGGCAAGTACACGGAGGTCGTGCGGCAGTTCATGAGGCTCGAGGGCCTGGAGAAAGTCCCGGTTGTCGGCCCGTCGTCGGAGACGGACTACGTCGATATTCCTCTGCCCAGCGGTTCGGGGACGGCCGCCAAGATTAAGATGCAGCAGGTCCTCTTCAAGGGAATCAATGCAGCCGATCTGTTGGAGGACATCCTGCGGCGCTTCCGGCCGTACGCCGAGGACAAGGCCGGCATGGACGCGCTGAAGCAGAGCAGGCTCGAGGCCCTGGCGCAGCTCGTCGCGGCCGGCGCTGAGATCGACCGCCTGACGCAATGGGGGCGCGAAACCGTCGCGGCGTTTCAGTCCGCCAAGCTCCGGCGTCATGAGCGGTTCCCGTTGGTCCTCTACATTGGCGAGATCTACATGCGCCAACACGATCCCTACACGGATTACGTCGTGCGGCGGCTCGAGGACAACGGGCTGGAGGTCGTGCGCGATCCGATCACAGACTGGCTGTTGTACGTGAACAAAATGAATCTGCGCAACGCCCGGCGCGACACGGCCCTGGGCTTCAGGGACCTCGATTTCGGGCGGGCGTTCCGGTCGATGGGCAAAGCGACCCGGTCGATTCTGAAGGGTCGATACATGGCGAGTGTGGCCGCGAAGCTGGCCGAGCCGTTCCACGAGGTGCTTGCGGGCCGGCACGTCCTGCCACACCCGATGGAGATCATCGAGACCCTCGAACGCGCGCACGAAACCCACGGCAACATCGAGGGCGAGTCACCCTTGAGCACCGGGATCGCCTACTACTTCATGCACGAGCTGATGCAGCCGCAGGGCGACGCCTGCATCTCCGGCATCTTCCACGTCGGTCCGTTCACGTGTATGCAGGAAGGCGTTGCCACCGCGAAGATCGAAGCCATGGTCAAGGAGCACCGCAAGCAGAAGCCCGACTTGGTCTTCCCGATCATCCACGCCTTCTTCGGCGACTCGCCTAACGCAAACCTCGCCGCCGAGATCGCCGTCTTCCGCGAGCAGTGCTACCAGAAGCGCGATCTGCTGCGCAGCAAGCACGCGGTTTCCGCATCTCACAAGCCGGACATCCGTTCGGCCGTAGCCGGCCACAAACATGTGGACACCGAGACCCGCGCCGGACGGTAGGTGATGATCCGTATTGCTCACGCCAGTCAGGCAAGACCCTGGTTACCGGCCGATAGTGACTGTCAGCGGCTCGCTCTTAATGGATTCGAGATCGCACCAGTTCACGGCGGTGACCTCGTACGTGTACGCAGTGCCGACCGCCACGTCGGAGTCCGCGCAGACCATTTCATGGAGGGGCTTATCGAGTGTATCGTGGTAGTTCGGTTTTTGGAAGAGGTCCTGGCCTGACCCTGCGTTTGTCGTGATACGAGCCCCGTTTCGGTAGATGCGAAACGTCTTGATACCGCTGTCGAGGTCGGCCTCGGCTTGCCATCGCAGCGTCACGGCATTTGGCTCCACCACGGTTGCCTCAAGGTTCGTCGGCGAAGGCGGCGGCGTTTTGTCCATGACCCACCCAGTCCTCACAAATTCCTGCCACATCAGGGCGATGCGCTCGTTGGGCAGCCAGGTGGTTTCGTGCGGCTCGCCATCATATCGAGCGGCGGGGCCTGTCTCGCCGGTCTTGATGTTTCCGAACCACGACCGGGCCATGTCCACGGGCTTCATCAGGCGGCTGCCCGGCGGGCCGAGACGCTGGGCCAAGCAGGCATCGATATAGGGAATCACGAAGAATCGGCCGAAACGGCAGTCGTGCGACGCCTCTGGGTCCGGCGCCCAGGTGTCCAGGGCCCCGAGCGCCCGGCGTGCCTCGAAGAGTTCCGTGGCCTTTCGCCAGATCCCGCCGAACTGTCTATCCTCCTTCTCTTTGACGCCGATGTTGTAGAGTACCGGCGTCGCCGACGATTCCGTGTACAGTCTCTCCATGAACGGCGGTCCCGAACGAAGGACGAGAACGAGCACGCGCTGCGAATGTTGCGCGAACATCCGGTAGACCCACTCGGCGCCGCCCGAATGGCCCCACAAGGCCCAGGGGATGCGCGTGAGTTCTTCGTGACCGCTCTGCTCGGCGAAGTGGGCCAGCGCCCTGAGAAATGCGGGGCCCGAGCCGTTCTCCGGGGAGCACCAATCGTTGCACGCGGTATTCATCCGATAGCTCGACCCCATCAGCGCGCAGTCCCACTTCTTCGCCAGCGCCTGCCACTGCAGATCGAAGGTCGCAGTGGCGCCGGCCATCTCCGCGGGTTCGCCGCAGCCGTGCTGGTGTACGATCACCGCCCGCAGCATGTCCACGTCCTCCGGGATCCACAACGCGAAATTCGCCTCCTTGTACTTGGCCCCGGCTGCCGGCGGAATCGAGACAGAATAATGCTCCGCCTCCAGCGGTCCGCCGAGCGCAAGAAACAGGCAACAGGCAAGTACGGCTCGTCTCTTCATGAACTTCTCCTCCACTCTCATTGCGCGGGCTTGGCGTGCGTGATCTTCAGCACGAGCGGGTTGGGCCACTTTGTGTCGTTGTAGATCCGCTGGGCCCGCATGACGGAGACATGCAGGCCGTCGTTCTCTTGCTGCCAGCGCGTCTCGGGGATGACCTTCGTATTGTATTCGAGTACCCGGCCGGACTGGCCGAGCACGCTGACTATGGTCCGGTCCGTCGCCCGGACGCTCTTGATCGTGAACTCCTTACGCGCGCCCTTCTTCCAGTCGGGCTGCTTCGTGAGAATCGTGTAGACCGTGTCGCTGTCCTTGGCCTGGGTGAACCAGATGTCACCTTCGCGGATGACGTGCCACGGGCGGATGTGGTACATCGACTCGCCGTTGATGAAGAGCCACAGGGCCATTTCGCGGATGCGCCGCTCCTGCTCGAACGGGATGACGCCGTCGGGCTGGGGGCCGACGTTCAGCAGAAAGTTGCCGCCCTTGGCGCGGATCTCGATGAGCATCTCGATCAGTTGCGTGCCGGACTTGTATTGTTCGTTCGTCGGCTTGAACTGCCACTGTGTGCCGAGCGTGTAGCAGGCCTCCCACGGCCCGGGCATGGGCTCATCGGGCGTCTTCTGCTCGGGCGTCTCCATTTCGCCCCGCGTGACGATGCAGTTCGGCTGCAGCTCCCACGCCAGCTCTTTCAGCTCGTTCGGCTCGCCGTCGATGAACAGCACGTCGATCGGCCCGTAGTTCGTGAACAGCTCGCGGAGCTGGGCCTTGTTGTGCGCCATCAGCTCGGAATTGTTGTGCGGCAGGGCCTCCGGGCGCCGCCGGCTGACGTCCTTGCCCTGCTTGTGCAGCATCCAGAAATCGTCGGGCGAGAAGTAGAAGCCGATCCCGATCCCCTGTCTGCGAAAGGCATCGACGACCTGGCGCGTGATGTCTTTGCCATAGGGCGTGTTCATGATACTGAAGTCGGTGGTCTTCGTATCGAACATGCAAAAGCCGCTGTGGTGCTTCGTCGTGAAGACCACGTACTTCATCTGCGCGACCTTCGCGAGGCGCGCCCACTCCTCGGGGTCGAACCGCTGTGGGTAAAACGTCTTGGGCAGCTCGTTGATGAACCGGTCGAGGTAATCGTCGGACGCGCCGACCATCGAGTGGCTGATGACCGAACCCAACTGCGAATCGACGCTCCAGTGCACGAACATCCCCAGCCCCTGGTCCATGAACCACTCCGTCCGCTGCGGCTCGTTCGCCCCGTTAACAACGCCGGGCACACTCAGCACAAGCAGCATGCAAATCATCTTGTAAGTTGTCATAGTCGTTCCTTCTGTGAAAGAAATCCGAAGCACGAATTTCAAAATGCGAAACAAATTCAAATCTCGAAATCCTAATGACAGAAACCGAAGGGGCGACTCTTTTCGCGTCCCAGTTGTTGCGCAGAAGCCCCGAGGCCACCCATACGAGCGGGATCATCCGATCCTTGGGATCGTGAGGTTTCGGATTTTGGTCATTCGGATTTGTTTCGTATTTCGGATCTCGACATTCGAATTTAGGTGCCCAGGTGCTCCTCCCCGCTTTCGTGGAGCGTCCTGAGCCTTTCCTTCCGCGCCTGGACGCGGAGGCGGGCGTTTTCGTAGCGGCGTTCTTCTTCCGCCGTCTCCGGCCGCAGGGGCGGCGCGGGCACGGGCTTCTTGTCCTCGTCGAGCACGACCAACGTCAAGTGGGCCGTGGTCGCGAGGACTTGCGCGCCGCTGTACGGGTCCTCGCGAATGACCTGCACGCCTACCTCCATGGAGGACCGGCTCACGTAGTTGACCGCCGCCCGCAAGATGACGTGATCGCCGATGCGGATCGGGTGCCGGAAGATGAGCGAATCGATACCGGCCGTGACGACCTCCCGGCCGCAATGGCGCTGGGCGGCCATCGCAGCCGTCATATCGATCCAGCCGACGATAGCCCCGCCGAAGGCCGTTCCCTGTGGATTCGCCTGCTGCGGCATCACCAGGTACCGTGTCTCAACCGCACTCTCACTGGGCGTTTTGTCCTTTGCGTTCGTCATGATGACCATAGTGTCGCGATGCCCCGCCCCAAGTCAACCACCCGCCGACAGAAAACGCGAAGCAGAATTCCGATTGTTTCAGAATAAATCAGAGTATCCTATGTTA
>CBFDBY010000132.1:0-15928 GCA_965603165.1 uncultured Phycisphaerae bacterium | reverse complement strand
CGATGTTGCTCTTGAAGAGGTTCTCGGAAATCGATTTCAGTCTGCCGGCCCGATTCTCGACGAAGATCGTCACTTGTTTTGCCATGGCGCCCTTCTTTCGTGGCGAGGCCATCTTGGCCTTGTCTTCGTAGATCGTGCGTCCTCGCACGACTTCTATAGGCGAGCGGGGACGCTCGCCCGACCTCAATCCTTGGGCCTGTCATCCACCACGCGCTTGGCCTTGCCCTCGAAGACGGGCAGCGACCCCGGCTCGTGGAGCTCGACGACCGGCGTGATCGTAATGGACGAACGCAGCTCCTCCTTGATCCGTTCCCGCAGGGCCTCCAGCTTCGAGACCTCACCAAGGAACAGCTTCGGATAGATCTCCACCTGAACGGTCAGCCGGTCCAGGGCGCCCTTCTTCTCGACGTGGATCTGGTAGTTCGTCGCCACCTCGGGAACCTTCATGATCTTCTCCTCGATCTGCGAGGGGAAGACATTGACGCCGTTGATGATGAGCATATCGTCGGTGCGTCCGAGGATCCTGGAGAGCCGCCGGTGCGTCCGGCCGCAATCGCAGCCTTCGGGATGGAGAAACGCAAGATCGCGCGTGCGGTAGCGGAGGATCGGCGTCGCCCGGCGCACGAGGTTCGTCAGGACCAGTTCGCCCTCCTCGCCGTCCTTTCGGGTCTCCCCGGTCTTCGGGTCGACGATCTCGGCGATGAAGGCGTCCTCCCAGACGTGCATGTCCTTCTTGCAGACGCACTCGAACGCGACGCCGGGCCCGTTCAGCTCGCTCAGGCCGTAGGAGTTGTAGGCGTCGATCTGCAGCAGGTCCTGGAGCTTGCGGCGCGTGTTCTCTGAGTGCGGCTCGGCCCCGATGAACGCCTTTCGCAGCGCGAGGTCCTTGCGGTCGATTGCGTCCTCGCCCAGCCTGGAATGAACGTGAAGCAGGTAGCTCGGCGTGATGTGCAGGACCGTCGACTGGAAGTCCTTCATGGTCTGGATCTGTCGCTTCGTGTTGCCGCCGCCGATGGGGATCACGGTCATGCCGACGCGCTCGGCCCCGTAGTGCAGGCCCAGCCCGCCCGTGAACAAGCCGTAGGTCATCATGTTCTGGAACACATCGCCCGGCCCGGCCCCGGTCCCGACGATGCTCCGCGCGAGAAGATCGGTCCAGTTGTCCAGATCGTCACGCGCGTAGTAGATGACCGTAGGGATGCCCGTCGTGCCGCTGGACGAATGAATCCGCAGCACATCACTCATCTCCACGGCCAGCAAACCCTTCGGGAAGCTCAGTCGCAGATCGTCTTTGTTTGTGAAGGGGATGCGTTTGAGATCCTGCAGGCTCTTGACGTCATCCGGCGAGCCGATTCCGGCCTGGCCGAGCCGTTTCCGGTAGAAAGGCGTCTTCAGCGCCCACGCAACGGTCTGCTTCAAACGTTCGAGCTGGAGCTGTTCGAGGCGACTTCGCTCGGCCGTCTCAATCACTCGGTTCCAAAAGGGAATATCCATCCATCATCTCTTAACTGGATCGGGGGCCCGCGGAGGCGCGTGGCACGAGGGTCGCATCGGGGTCGAAAGCGGGCTCAGAGCCCTTCGATCTCCTTCTCCGTCACGACCGGAACATTGTGCTTGGCGAGGATCTGCTGGGCGAAATCGGTATCTTCGAACCGCATGACCAGCAGGGCCTTGTCGCTGAACTTCTCGACGAACCCGTACATGTACTCGATGTTCACGTCGTTATCGGCAAACACCTTCAGCACGGAAGCCAGGCCGCCGGGCTGGTCCGGCACCTCAATGGCCACCACGTCGGTAAAGTTTGCGACGAACTGATTCTCTCGCAGCAGCTTGATGGCAGAGTCGGACTTGTCCACAACGATGCGCAGGACGCCGAAGCTCTCCGTCTCCGCGATGGTCAGCGCGCGGATGTTCACGCCGTTGCTGCCCAGAAGCGAGCAGACGTCAGAAAGCCGGCCTTTGCGGTTCTCCAGGAACACCGATATTTGCGTTATCTTCATCTCGGAACCCCTATAGCGTACGCTTGTCTACGATTCGCTTCGACTTTCCCATGCTCCGCTCGATGGTCTTGGGCTCCACGAGCGTGACCTTGACGCCGACGGAGAGGACGGCCTGGATTTCCTTGCGGATCTGGTCGCGGATCTCGTTGAGCCGTTTGATCTCATCGGAGAAGAACTTCTGGTCAACCTCGACGAGCACTTCCACCTGATCGAGCTTGTGGGCGGCACGATCCACGATGATCTGGTAGTGCGGCTGCGTGCCCTCGATCCCGACGAGCACGTGCTCGATCTGCGACGGGAAGACGTTGATGCCGCGGACGACGATCATGTCGTCGGTTCGGCCTCTGATCTTGCTGATCCGCGGGCTGGTCCGGCCGCAACGGCACTTCTCCCGCCGAATGCTGACGATGTCCCGCGTCCGGTAGCGGAGCAACGGAATCCCCTGCTTCGTCAGCGTCGTAATGACCAACTCGCCGTCGGCGCCCTCGGGCACCTCCTCGCCGGTCTGGGGGTCGATGATCTCGGGATAAAACACGTCGCTGAAGATGTGCAGGCCGTCCTTGTGATGGCATTCCTGGGCGACGCCCGGGCCGATGATCTCGGAGAGCCCGTAGACATCCGTCGCTAACATGTTCCAGATCGACTCGATCTCATCGCGCATCGAATCGCTCCAGGGCTCGGCCCCGAAGATCCCGATCTTCCAGTTCCCCTGCGTCGGGTCGAGGCCCATCTCCTTGGCCTCCTCGGCCATATAGAGAGCGTAGCTGGGCGTACAGGCAATGATCCTCGGCTTGAAATCCTGCATGATCTTGAGCTGGCGGGCCGTCTGTCCGGACGAGGTCGGGATGATGCGAAGCCCCATCTCGAGGGCCCCGTAATGGAATCCCAGACCGCCCGTGAACAGCCCATACCCATACGCGATCTGAATCGTGTCGCCCGGCACCGCGCCGGCACAGCACAGAACGCGGGCCATCACGTCGCTCCATAAGCCCAGGTCGTCTTTCGTGTAGCCGACGAGGGTCGGGTTGCCCGTCGTGCCGCTGGAAACGTGAATCTCGTTGATGCGGTCCTGCGGCGCCGCGAACAGGCCGTAGGGGTAGTTGTCCCGCATGTCCTCCTTCGTCGTGAAGGGCAGCCTCTTGATGTCGTCGATGGAACTGATGCTATCCGGCGCAACACCGGCCGCGTCGAGCTTGCCCTTGTAGACGGCACAGTTCTCATAGATGTACGGAATGAGCTTCTTGAGATAGTCGCCCTGCAGCGCCTTGAGCGCCGCCGGCTCCAGCGTCTCGATATCTTCTTTCCAGATCATGATTGACCGATCTCCCTTCCATCCAGAAAGACCTTCCTGTTCTGTTCGATCCCCTTGCCTTTGAAGACCACCTCGAGCGCTTTCATCCAGTGCTCTTCCTTGATCGGCAGCCTGGCCGACAGCACACCGATGAGACACGTATTGAGATACCGGGGGTTCTCGACCGCCTCGACGGCCTTGTCGAGATGTACCGTCAGATCCACGCCGCCCTTCCGGAGAAAGGCCTTCAATCGTGGATGCTCCTCGTGGTGGAAGCAAACGAGAAAGTCGGCGGCCCCCGCCGCCACCAGCGGGGAATAGACCTTGCGGCCGAATCGCAGGTGGGATTCCACGGACCCGCCGCGCTGGGCCATGCCATGAACCTCGGATTTCTTCACGTGATAGCCGGCAAACATGGCGGCCCAGCCGCAAACCTCCGAGGCCTTCAATACGCCCTGCCCTCCGGTCCCGCCGAAAGTGATGTTGTACGTTCTATTCTCCATAGGATTGAGCCGCCTACCTCTTCAACAACCTGCACGGATGCCTTGAGATGATGACCGAGAGGGCATCCTCGCTCATTCGTTTCTCCAGAATCGCCCGGAATTCCTGGACGTTCATCGGGTCCACGACGTCGACGTTGTCCGCACCGCACGCCCGACAGAGGTCCTCCAGCACGAGCTTCTTCGTCGGCTCGTTGCGAATCGTCAGGCCGGTGGCGGGATGCTGCTGTCCGCCCGTCATGGCCGTCGTGGAGTTGTCCAGGATCATGATCACGCCTTTGACCTTGTTGTAGGCAGCGTTGATGAGCCCGGTGACGCCCGAATGGACGAACGTCGAATCCCCGACGACCCCGACGATCGGCTTGTCCGGCGCGCCCTTGCGCCAGCCCTCATGGAACGTGACGCCCGCCCCCATGCAAAGGCACGAGTGCAGGGCCGAGGTCGGCGGCAGACAGGCCAACGTATAACAGCCGATATCGCCCGCCACGTAGGCGTCCATCTTCTTCAGTGCGGCGAAGCTGCCCCAGTGGGGACAGCCGGGGCACAGACGAGGCTTGCGTTTAGCGGACTTCTTCTCCTTCTTCGGCCGGCCCGCCACAACATCGGGGATGAGTTCCGGCGTCAGCTCTCCAATCCGGTACGTGGGATCCTTCGCTGTGATCTTGATGCCGAGCGTTTTGATGTGCTCTTCGAGGAAGGGATCCAGCTCCTCCATCACGAAGACCTTCCGCACGCTCTTGGCAAAAGCCCTGATCTTGTCGTCGCAGAAGGGGTAGCTCATGCCGAGCTTCAGGTATGACGCGTCCGGGTACGTTTCCTTTAGATACTGATAGCTCACGCTGGAGGTGATGAATCCAAGCTTGCGATTACCCGGCTCCATTCGGTTCAGACGCGTGCGTTCGGCCAGCGACTTGAGCTTACCCAGCCGTTTCTCGACGAGGATGTGCCGCCGGTAGGCGTTGCCCGGCACCATGACGTACTTGGCGATGTTCCTCTCGAAGCTTGGCGCGTCGGGAACTTGCCGGTCCTTGAGGACGACATCCTCTTTCGTGTGGGAGATGCGGGTGGTCATCCGTAGCAGGACCGGCGTGTCGTACCGTTCACTGATCCGGAACGCCTCTTTGACGTACTCCTTCGCCTCGGCCGGACTGGCGGGCTCCAGCATCGGCATCTTGGAGTACAGGGCGACCCAGCGCGTATCCTGCTCGTTCTGCGAGGAATGCATCCCCGGATCGTCGCACACTACGATGACGAAGCCCGCCAGCACCCCGGTGTAGGAGGCCGTCATCAGCGGGTCCATCGCTACGTTCAGCCCCACATGCTTGCAGGCGAAGAGGCTGCGCTTACCCGCGACGGCGGCCCCCAGGGCCACCTCGAATGCCACTTTCTCGTTGACCGACCACTGCGCATCGATGTCCGGGAACTTCGCCAGGGCCTCCAGGATCTCCGTGGAGGGCGTCCCCGGGTAGGCACAGGCCACACCCAAGCCCGCCTCCCAGGCCCCGTACGCCAACGCTTCATTTCCAGAGAGCAACGCCTTTTTCGAAATATCTATCTTGGCCATAGGGCCTTATTATATGCGCGCCGTCTCTCGTTTCAATAGCCGGCCGTCCTTAAATATCACCCTTTTTTTATCACTTCACGTCGGGACGGTCATCCTCATCAGAACGTCAATTCCAAATTGAACCGCAGGAAGTATGCGCTGTCGTTGTTCTGCTTCGGATAGTAATCGCCTGGGCAGAAGTATTCCGCCAGCAGGTGTCCGCTCAACTGGCTGTTGAATTTGTACTTCGCCCACATCGTAACCAGATTCCCTCGAAACTTCTCGTCGTTGGAAACCTGGAGCACTCCCGGAATAACCGAACCCGAGTTCTCATCCGCCCAGAGGGCATGGTAGTCCAGGCTGATCTGCCACTGCTTGTTGACGTTGAATTTGTGACCGAAGTTTGCCCGGTGCAGGTTCGTGCTCTCGGCGATCGAGGTCTCAAAGGTGTAGCTATAGATGAACAACTCGCTCCATCGCGGCCACTCCGCCCACAGCAAATCAAACTGCTCGTTGTCGCTCGTACTCGGATCGTCGCCCGAAGCATACTCATATCCAACGTGGACACTGCTGTTGGCGGAATCCTTGAATAGGTATTCAAGGTTCGTCAAGACGCCGAACGCCCAGATATCCTGCTCCGTCCCCACCATGCCGGGCATATTGGACGTCTTGTTACCCGTCTGCATGGCCCCTTCCGCACGGTACTTCCAGTGCTCGCCCTCCGTCCCGGCTATCGCCGCACCGAATGTGTAGATCTCCGCCTTCTGGCTCCACAGCCCGGGCAAGGCAGGATCTTCGGTGAACGTGACGTCGACCGGGTTATCATTCTTGTACATGAAGAACCCTTCGAGCTGGGTATTCTCGAACGACTTATTCGTCAGATAGAGAATGGCGCCGCGTTCATCCGCCTTGGCCAGCGCCCGGTCCTCGTCGGATATGGGCTCCAGCCAGCGATCCGATTCCGACGCTTGATCGATGTAAATAAGATCGACCTTCGTGTCCTTCTCATCCAGCATATACGTGAACCGGGCGGCATCCATGAAGATCGTCCGCGAGCCATCCAGCGGCGTCCCATCAAGGACCAGCCAGCCCACGCCGAGAATCACGTCCTGACGACCGACTGTCGCCGTTAAAGGCATGCCCCCCACATTCTCCACGCGAATGTTGAGCCAATCGAACAACGCTTCGTCGAAATCGACGTCCTGCGGCTTCCGTGGCGGCTCATCCCACGTCCGGAACTCCCAGGTCAAACGCGTATTGAAGCTCACATCGTCGCCCAGCATCCACTTCGTCCACCACCTCGTGCGGTACCGCTGATACTCATATTCGTGATTAACCTGAAAAGGAACCTCCGACTTATCATCGCCCAAGGTGTCGATATTGTCTCCCCAGACCGACCGGAATCGATGATCGAGCCCCATGCTCAGCCAGTCCGTCGGATTATGGAACCCCGACTTCGGCCAGAATCGATCCTTCTCCCCGGGGGCCCCGGCACCCGCCACGGCCACGGTGCCACCCATTGCCATCAACAGTACGACAGCGAATCCGATTGTCCACTTTCCTTCCTTCATTTGCGTCTCCTTTTTCTCAGCGGAGTATCTGATGTGAACAGCTCAATCGAAACAGTTATGAGACTTTTTGCTGTGACCCACTTCAGCCGGTGCATAGAACGTCACCAGGCCGACTTCGCCTCCACACCCCCAGCGCCCGCGTAATCCCCCCATGACCAGGATTCCGCACATACTACATACTCCCACTACCTTATCACTCGCCCCACCCGGGGGCCCGTGCGCAGTTGCACCCCTTCAGTGCAACCGGCCTCCAACACTCTTTAATCGGATAATCATGCCCAACATCAGTACAAAAAGAAAGTATCTTTTCGGACAATCCTATAAAATTTGCCTGATCCCCCGCCGTCCACATCGCACCGGGGGCCATCTGTGACCCTCTTGCGTCCTTGGCTGCGCCACTACCGTCGCACCGCTAAGTCCTTGTGTAAAAAAATCTTAATACCGCACACTGGCCCCGCGAGCCTCCCTACTCCAACCCCAAGAGCCGCCGCGCATTACCACCCAGGATCCGCCTCAACTTTTCCTCCGGAAGACCCACTTCTTCCAACAAACACAGCGTCTTCGCTTGGTCTGTCCAGGGAGAATCCGTCCCGAAGAGCACGTAGTCGCCCGGGTGCCCCATGATCATCTCCCGCGCCTGCTCCGGGCCAAGCTCCTCCATCGCGAACGAGATCTCCATGTAGATCGCACGTCCGAGAAGATATCGTCGCACCTCCTCCCACTGCCGCCACGCGCCCAGATGGGTGGTCACAAACTTAAGGTCCGGAAACAATTCGGTGATGCGCAATAGCTTCTCCGGGTCGGCTCTCCGAATCCTCGGAAAGGCGATATCGTACCCCGTGTGCATCACCAGAAGCAGGTTCTGCCGCATCGTTTCCTCATAGAAGCGAAGCATCCGATCCTCATCGGCGAAGAAATCCTGATAGAACGGATGCAGCTTAATTCCCTGAAAGCCCTCGGCCCTGATCTGCCGGATATGGCCGATGCAGTCGGGGTCCCCCGGATGGACCGACGGGAACAGAACGAGGCGCTCCGAGCGAATCTCTGCACACCAACGAAGGATCGGCTCGAACTGCTCCGGCCGGGTCGCGATGCAGCAGATGACGCTTTTCTCGATGCCCGCCTCATCCATCGACCGCAGCAGGTCGCCCACGGTCCCATCCAGATAAGCTCTCACGTCCGGCGCCTCTTCCAGGAGAGCCTTCATGGCGCGCGGCGCCAGTGCATCGGGAAAGGCGTGAGCGTGGAAGTCGATGATTCGTCGGTTCATACGGTCGTCACCAGATATCGATCAGGTTGCCTGCAAGCTCGGCAGCATGATACCGGTCACTCCGTCCGGCATCAACCGAGAAATGCATGACCGCCAACGCACACTTCGTTGATAACACGGGGCAGTTCGAGTAACATCCGAGTGGTTGTATTCAGCTTCTGTACACCACGGATAGCATTTGGAGGTTTGCGATGCAGGCAATTTGGGACTTTTTCAAGAACGACCGGTTTGCAAAGCACAGCGGAATCGAGCTGCTGGAGATCGCCGAAGGCCGGGCGAAGACAAGAATGGTCGTGACGGACGCGCACCTGAACGGCGTGAACGTCGTCCATGGCGGGGCCATTTTCACCCTGGCCGATCTCGCGTTCGCCGCGGCCTCCAACTCGCACGGCACCGTGGCCGTCGCGATCAACGCCAGCATCTGGTTCGTCAAGGCCGGACGGGAAGGAACATTGTTCGCCGAGGCGAAAGAGGTCTCGCGCAACCCCAAGCTGGCCACTTATGCGATCGAGGTCACCGACGAGGCCGGCGAGATCGTCGCCATCTTCGAAGGAATGGTCTATCGAAAGAAGGATCAAATCGGGGCGCCTGCCCGAAACTGAGACATTCGCCGCGCACCAGTAGCCACACGCACCGAGGACCGGCGGAGGAACATCACGAGAACTCCGCCCCGTCACCGTCAGCTTCGTACTTCCCGGATGAACCGCTCGACGCCCCACAGACGAATACAGCAGGCCCTCATGGCATGGTTCGCCGCCAATGCACGAGACCTGCCCTGGCGCAGAACGACAGACCCCTACGCGATCTGCATATCTGAAATCATGCTCCAGCAGACGCGCGTTCAGACCGCCATCGGCTACTACGAGCGGTTCCTGAAGCGATTCCCCACGGTCGAGAAGCTGGCCCGCGCGCGGCTCGACACTGTACTCAAGCATTGGGAAGGTCTCGGATATTATTCCCGCGCTCGAAACCTTCATCGAGCAGCGAAAGACATCGTCGCGAGATTCAATGGGCGGGTTCCGCAGACGACGCCCGAGCTGTTGTCGCTGCCCGGCATCGGCGCCTACACCGCCGGCGCGATCGCCAGCATCGCCTTCGACCAGCGCGAGCCGATCGTGGACGGCAACATCGAACGTGTGTTGTGTCGAGTCTTTCGCATCCGCGAGAACCCGAAGGACACCGCCGTCCGCAAGAGAATCTGGTCCATCGCCGAAGACTTGCTGCCCCGGCGAAGAGTTGGTCATTTCAACCAGGCGCTGATGGAGCTGGGCTCAGAGATCTGCACGCCTCGAAATCCCCGATGCGAGGACTGCCCGCTCCGGCGAGTCTGCGGGGCGAGACTGCACGGCGAGCAGAATTCGCTGCCCGTGCGGAGCGCGAAGAAACCGCTGCCCAGACACAGCGTTGTGGTCGGGATTATCTATAAAGAGGACCGCATTCTGATCGACAAACGAAAGCCCCAAGGACTGCTGGGCGGCCTCTGGGAATTCCCCGGCGGCAAAGTCCGGACCGGTGAGTCGCTCGAAGCCGCGCTGCGACGCGAGGTTCGCGAGGAACTTGCCATCAGAATCCGCGTCAGGCGACCGCTCACCATCGTGGACCACACATATTCACATTTCCACGTCCGGATTCACGCCTTCGAGTGCACGCATGTCTCGGGCCGGCCGCAGTGCATCACCTGCGACGATGTCAAATGGGTCCGCCTCCGGGACCTGGGTCGCTACGCCTTCCCCGCCGCGAACAACAAGATCATCCGAACTCTGCGGTCGCCCGACAAAGGCACGACACGAGACAAATGAGACACGGCGACTTGCCTTCTCTGCTCGAATCCTCTACCATTCGGTGCGTCGATACCCACAAGGAGAATAGAAGATGAAAACGCTTGTCTTCCGATGGACCGCTGTTGTGATCCTGATCTCCGCGACTTTGCTCGGATGCTCAACACCCGACGATCGCGTAACTGCCTCTGCTCCGACGGATGCGCCGCTCGTGCAAAGCCCGACGGCCGGTCTACCCAACGTGCTGATCATCGGGGATTCCATCTCTATCGGCTATTTCGAACCGACGAAGCAGCTTCTCGAAGGCAAGGCGGAGGTCTACCACAACGAAGGCAACGCTCAGCACACGGCCCATGGCCTCGCCAAGCTCGACGAGTGGCTCGGCGACACAAAGTGGGACGTGATCCACTTCAACCACGGATTGCACGATTTGAAGTACATCGATGACACGGGCCGGATGGTCGCGCCGGCGGAGGGGCGGCAGCAGATCCACGTCGAGGATTATGCACGCAACCTACAGGAGCTTGTCAAGCGGCTCCGAAAGACGGAAGCGACGCTGATCTTCGCGACGACTACGCCCGTGCCTGAGGGGTCTATGGGCCGTATCAAGGGCGACGCCGAACGGTACAATCAGGTGGCGGTGCGGATCATGAAGAAACACGGCGTGTGCATTAACGATCTCTATGCATATGCCCTTGCTCGTCTCGATTCCATCCAGCGTCCACGCAACGTTCATTTCACGCCGGCCGGCTCGCGTCTACTCGCCGAACAGGTGACCCAAACCATCCTTGCCGCGCTCGAACAGGACTGATGCGACCAGCCGATGTCACGGCGATAGCCACCAGTACAGATGGGCCCGGACAAAGTCGTGATCGCTCAAATGGGGATAGGTATCTATCGTGCCGTCAATGTCGTCCATGCGCCCCGATCACGTGACTGCCTCAAGATCATCCAGATCCTCCGATCACAGGGGGGGGCACGCCTCGCGACGCACGGGACGGCGCGTGCCCCGGACAAGTAACCAACAGCGTATTCATGATCATCCCGAGCGAAGCAAGGATCGCGCTCTCATCTTGCCGAAGAAGCCTGGGGCGCGCCTGAACGATACTTGTCAACCGCCGACCAACAGTCACCGGCCACTTCACTCGTTCTTGTACCACGCAACCTTGTCGTCCGACAAGGAAGCAGACAGCACGTCCAGGTCGCCATCGCCATCCAGGTCCGCTGCGTGGACGGAGCTTGGCAAGGCGGGCGCTGCGGTGATGACCTGCTGGTTGCTGAAACCGCCCGATCCATCGTTCGCGTACCAGGCAATTGTGCTGCGAGCAACAAGAACCGACAGCACGTCCAGGTCACCGTCCCCATCCAGGTCCGCCGCGCAGACGGCCGATGCCATACCAGCCTTTGTGGTGATGATGTGCTGGCTGCCGAAAGCACCCGATCCATCGTTCGCATACCAGGCAATTCTGTCGTCCAGCATAGAGGCGGACAGCACGTCCAGGTCGCCGTCCCCATCCAGGTCCGCCGCGCAGACGGTGGTTGCCCCATCCGCCGCTGTGGTGATGAGCTGCTGGGCGCCGAAACGGCCCGATCCATCGTTCGCATACCAGGCAATCTTGTCGTCATCAGAGGAAGCGGACAGCACGTCCAGGTCACCGTCACCATCCAGGTCCGCTGCGTAGACGGCCAATGGCCCAAGAGCCGCTGTCGTAATCACCTGCTGGGCACCGAAACGACCCGATCCACCGTTCGCATGCCAGGCAATTTTGTGGTTCCCAGCAGAAGCAAACAGCACGTCCAAGCCACCGTCCCCATCCAGGTCCGCCGCGCAGACAGACAATGGCCCGTCAGTTGCTGTGGTGATTACCCGCTGGCTGCCGAAACGGCTCGATCCGTCGTTCCCATACCAGGCGATTTTGTGGTCATCAGCAGAAGCGGACAGCACGTCCAAGTCACCGTCACCATCCAGGTCCGCCGCACAGACGGCGGTTGCCCCATCCGCCGCAGTCGTAATCACCTGCTGGGCCCCGAAACGGCCCGATCCATCGTTCGCATACCACGCAATCTTGTCGTCCAGCATAGAGGCCGACAGCACGTCCAGGTCACCGTCCCCATCCAGGTCCGCCGCACAGACGGCGGTTGCCCCATCGGCTGCTGTCGTGATCACCTGCTGGGCGCCGAAACGGCCCGATTCGTCGTTCTCGTACCAGGCTATCCTGTCGTCCCAGGAAGAAGCGGACAGCACATCCAGGTCACCATCGCCATCCAGGTCCGCTGCGGAGACGGCCAACAGCCCAAGAGCCGCTATGGCGATCACCTGCTCGGCGCCGAAACGGCCCGATCCATCGTTCGCGTACCAGGCAATTTTGGGGCGATCAGCAGAAGCGGACAGCACGTCCAGGTCACCGTCACCATCCAGGTCCGCCGCGTAGACGGCCGACGGCCGGCCGGCCTTTGTGGTGATCGCCTGCCGGCTGCCGAAACGGCCCGATCCGTCGTTGCCATACCAGGCGATTTTGTCGTCCAGCACGGAGGCGGACAGCACGTCCAGGTCACCGTCACCATCCAGGTCCGCCGCGTAGACAGACCATACGCCATCGGCCTCTGTCGTGATCACCTGCTGGCGGCCGAAATGGCCTGACCCATCGTTCGCGTACCACGCAATTCTGTCGTCCACAGCAGAAGCGAACAGCACGTCCAGGTCACCGTCACCATCCAGGTCCGCCGCGGAGACGACCTGTGGCCCATGAGCCGCTGTCGTGATCACCTGCTGGCGGCCGAAATGGCCCGATCCATCGTTCGCATACCAGGCTATCTTGTCCTCCGAGGAAGAAGCGGACAGCACGTCCAGGTCACCGTCCCCATCCAGGTCCGCCGCGTAGACAGACCATACGCCATCGGCCTCTGTCGTGATCACCTGCTGGCGGCCGAAATGGCCCGATCCATCGTTCGCATACCAGGCTATCTTGTCCTCCGAGGAAGAAGCGGACAGCACGTCCAGGTCACCGTCCCCATCCAGGTCCGCCGCGTAGACCGAGCTTGGACTTTTGATTTCGGTCTGTACGATGACATGATACTCCCCCCGAAAACCAGCGTACGTGGCCGTAGATAAGACCAATATAGACAGTACCAGAAGAGATCGACCTTTCCTGATGGATGATCCGCTCATTGACGTACCCTGCCTTTCGATCTTATGTCGCGGCGATTGCCCGCGCCTCACTTGACTCACCCGCAAAATGAAGACCTTACCTTCCATTATTGTGAGCATATCAGCCAACGGCCGAAGAAGAAAGCCTCTTCTCTTCCGGTTCTCGCGCGGTTCTGGGCAGTGAAAGACCCAGCGGCTGGTCGCTGTTGTGGGCTGTGACCGTCTTCTTCCTTTCGTGAAGAGTACAGCAGGACCATCCGCCACTTCGACTCAGCGAGCTGCAGCACATCAACAGTGATTGCCTGAAGGCATTACGCCGAGAGCCACCGGGCTAAATTAGCCTCGACGAAGTCATTATCGGTCAGATGCGGATACCGGCGCATGACGGTGTCGATCTGCTCCACCTGGCCCGGGGACAAACGCTCGGTGGGGTCCAGTGCGCCAATGTGACTCATCAGGCCCTGCTGCTTGAGAACGTAGGAGACGCCGGGGATGCAACCGATGAAACTGTTGTCGGCGTCGAAGATCGCTTTGTTAGCCAACGTCAGTTGGCTCGCCAAGGCGAGCATTTCCTGTGGGACAGGCCCTTTCGTTCGACGAATCTCCCGGATGGTGTCGAGGTGCTCGACGGCGCGTCTCGTCCAGCAGGCCCACTGGCCCAACAATCCGCCGACAAGCCGTAGCGTCACCTCGCCCCGCTCGGTCCGGAACACATACGGCGTCACGAGGTCCACGATGATATGGTCGTCATTGCCCGTATACAGAGCGATTTCACCCTCGCGCCCCGAGTGGGCGACGGCCTCCAGCACATCAAGCGTCTGATACCGGTTGAACGGAGCGATCTTAATCGCCCGTACGTTCGGGATCTCCAGCAGGCGCGACCAGAATTCCTTCGGCAGGACCATCCGGCTCAACGCCGGCTGCAGGTAGAAACCCATGACCGGCATGACATCCGCAACGCGGCGGGTGTGGTCGATCAAATCGTCAATCGACCGTCCCTGCAGGGCCGTCAGAGACAGCAGGCCAAGATGGTATCCAAGTTCCGCCGCCAATTCCGCCTCGCGGACGGCCTGCGCTGTCTCACCCACCAGGCCGGCAATCATGATCGGCCGCCCAACGCCGCCTGATTCGACCCGTTCTCGGGCCGCCTCCATCGCCAGTTCCAGCACGGGCTTGTACAGCCCGACCTTCTCGTCATGGATGGCGAACTGGGTCGTGTGTACGCCCACCGCCAGTCCGCCCGCGCCGGCCGCCAGATAGTAACGGGTCAGAGCCCTCTGGCAGCGCTCGTCCAGCTTGTTCTCCGGCGTCAGGGCAAGCGGATGCGCAGGAATGACGCAGCCCTCCTGCAGCCTCCCAAAGACGCTCGATTCGCTCATCCAGGTCCCTTTCAAGACCATCCGTCGCAGACAATGTGGCGAGGGCAAGATGCCCTCGCCGCTGAAAGCCTTTCAGAACCGGCCGTCACGAGCCGCATACTTCGTCGGCTTGCCCAGAGTCGCCTTGCCCGCGGCCACCCACCGGGCAATGACCCGGATCATCTCGTCAAGACTCATCGCGGGATGCCCAAAACGCTCGAAGCATGCCGACGCATTGGAGAGCAGTGCCGTCGTCGCTTCGCTCGAGACAAAGCGAGGTTCCCTCCCGAGCAACCCGCCGATCCGACCTGCAAGATCACGAACGAAGACGGTCTCGGGCCCCGTGACATTGAGAATCGCCGGCGGGCTCTCGACCAGGCCCAACGCCCGGAGGATGTAGTTGTTGGCGTCACCCTGCCAGATCAGGTTCACCGCGCCCATCGTCACGTCGATCGGCTCATCGTGCAAGATCTTGACCGTCAGATCGACGATGATGCCATACCGGGGCTCGTTTGCGTAGTTGAGCCGAATCAAGGTCATCGGCGTGCCGAACCGCAAGGAGAAGTACTCGAACATCCTCTCCCGACCAAGGCAGGATTGCGCATATTCGCCGACCGGCCCGAGGACGTCGCCTTCCTTCGATCCCCCGCCGTGCGGATCGACGAACGGATAGACATTGCCCGTGGACAGCGCCACGATCTGGGATTGGCAGTACCGTCGGGCGACGAGCATCGGCACGTACGTATTCATCGCCCACGTCAGAGGCTGATCGGCCGTCGCCCCGAACTTCATGCCGACGAGATAATACACATTGGGACAATCCGGCAGCGAATCGTATACGGACTCATCGAGAAGGTCCGCCTCGACGATCTCGATGCCTCGCATCCGGATTCGCTCCCTGACCTGCCGGTTGCTGAAGCGGGAGACCGCATACACCTTTCGGTCCGGCCCGGCCCTCTTGAGCATCATGGCCAGCGTCGGTCCCATCTTGCCGCCTGCCCCCAGAATCACCACGTCGCCGGGGATCTTCGCGAGCATCTCGCGCGTCCCCGCACACGGCTCACTCAGCCGATCCTCCAGCGCCTGCTCATCCATAGTCAGCCAATCTGCCATGGTCGTACGTTTACTCAAAGTCGCCCATCCTGTCAAGCGGCCATATGCACTTCGAGTGCAACTACCTTGTGTGGCGGAACATGTCTTCTTCTGTCACCCCGAGCGAAGCCGAGGGGTCTGGCCGCGAACGCGAGGTGCGCCTTGTCCGCAGCCAGATGTCTCGGCTGCGCTTCGCTCCGCTCGACATGACAAGAGAAGACACGAAGCGCGTGCGACATGCCCAATGACAGAAGACCCGCCACGGTTCACGTACGGACCAAGATTGACAAACGCGGGCACGACCTCGATAATCCTGTCGGGACTGCAGCCGACCGAGTCGGCAGAGAACCTAATCAGGAGGTCCGCCATGATATACA
>CBFDBY010000131.1:0-16642 GCA_965603165.1 uncultured Phycisphaerae bacterium | reverse complement strand
CGTGCTTGGCGAGCGATAGTCCTGGTTCCGGCCGAAGGCCGTGCTGGGGTCGTGCCGGGGTGGGCTACTTCTTCTTTCCGAAGAGACCCTTCTTTTCCTTTTTGGGTTTTTCGGCTTTGGCCTTCTTTTCTTTCTTGGGCTTCTCGGCCTTGGCCTTCTTTTCCTTCTTCGGCCTGGCGGCCTTCGGGGCCTTCTCGCCGCCTACGACGAATGACGCGCCGGCGACGAGCACCGCCACGGCGATGGCGCCGCCGGTGATGTACCAGACGAGGCCCTGGACCGATGCGAGGATCGAGGGCGTGACGTTCCGCATCGCGGCGAGCGTGACAATGGCCGTGTAGAGCAGGGCCAGCATGGGCAGGAACAGCAATCCGCCGAGGATGTTGCTCTGCGTGTCCGGCGCTGCCTCGGCGTAGACCGCCGCCATCGGGGCCGGCATCATGGGAACGGGCTCGGGCACGGCCAATTCCTCCTCGGCCACCGGATGCTCGACCTCGGCCGTGAGGTCCTCGAAGGAAGCCTCGTCGGCCGGGGGCTGCCCCTCTTCGCCGCCTTCGGCGGTGTAGATTTCGTCGAGGATGCCGCCGAGCGAGGTGTCGTCGGCCTGGAGCGAGAGGTCCAGCAGGCCGGAGCCGCTGCCGAAGCTGTCGAGGTTCACGTCGTCCTCGATCTCCTCCAAAGAGGCTTCCGAACCGGTGCCGGCGGCTCCCGCCGTCTCGGCCATCGAGTCATCCGTCACCTCGTAATCGACGTCCGACTCGCCGAGCACGTTGACACCCTCTCCCGTCAGGGCGGTGTCCATATCCGTGATGTCACTCTCGGAGGCGAGGATGCCGGACTCGGGGGCCAGCGAGATTTCCTCCGACGAACCTTCCGGCGGTGCGGCCGCCGGCTGCTGCTCCTCGTCCAACAGGAAGAGGTCCTCGTCGCTGGGTGCGTCCGCAGTTGACTCCTCGCCCACGGGGGCCAGGCCCAATTCCGAGGTCGCGTCGCCTTCGTCCGTCGCTTCCAGCGCAGGGGCCTGCTCCTCATCCATTTTGAATATGTCTTCGTCGAAGGATTCATCGGCCGCCGCGGCGGGCTCGGTCTCGACGGGTTCCTCCAGTGTTGGGACGGACTCGCCTTCCTCTGCGGCCGCCGGCTCTTCCTCCTCGGCCCCGGTCGGCTGCTCTTCGTCGGCGATCTGATCGAACTCGAAGATATCTGTCCCCAGGTCCATTTCTGCGGGCTCGGCCTCTGCAGGCTCCTCAGCGGGCTCGGCGGGCTGCTCTTGGTCGGTGACTTGCTCGAGTTCGAGCGCCTCTGCCCCCAGGTCAGCGGCCGCAGGCTCAGCCTCTGCGGGCTCCTCGGCGACCTCGGCGGGCTGCTCCTGGTCGGTGACTTGCTCGAGTTCGAGCGCCTCTGTCCCGAGGTCCGCGGCCGCCGGCTCAGCCTCGGCGGGCTCCTCGGCGGCCTCGGCGGGCTGCTCCTGGTCGGTGACTTGCTCGAGTTCAAAGGCCTCTGTCCCCAGGTCCAGGTCGACGTCGATACCCACGGCGTCTGTCCCCTCGGCGATCAGGGCGTTGACCTCGTCGATCTTGAACAGCAGGCTCGACCCGTCGCGGAACTCGCGGAGTCTGCCTTGCTCGGCCAGCCGCTTTACCTCGTCCTCGGTCTTGCCCAGTCGTTCTGCCGTCTCTTTCAGTGAGTAGAACATACCAGCCATAACTGCCTTCTCCAATGCCTGCAAACGCGGGCCGGGCCGCGTCTGGAATCCCCGATATGCATTTCCTAAGACCCGTATGTTACCGTATTTTACCGCCATCGGGCGATTTATGCAACTCTTTTTATGCAATGTGCGGCCGGCAGCGGCCGGCGGAGTCCTATAACCTTCGGGATACCACATCTGCCAGGCGGGGCCGCGTCGTGCGGGCGAGGCACGCATTGGATCTGACGGCTGAATCGAAGCCGTGGAGGGGCCCCGGCGAGGTGCGGCCTGCGGCCCGCCGGCGGTCACATAGCCCACCCGCAAGTGGCTGACGGCTTGTCCGCCCTCCGCCTCTATCCTCTGCGGAACCTGGGATTCGAGGAACTCGCCTTTCTACTCCGGCGTCCTGCCTATTGCATCTCTTCGGCCGCCGATGGTATAATGCCACCCGCGACCCACGGGTTCGCCGGGGTGTAGCTCAGCTTGGCCGGAGCGCCTGCTTTGGGAGCAGGAGGTCGCTGGTTCAAATCCAGTCACCCCGATTGAACGGGCGGTGGGCGGTTTTAGCAAGTATTGCGGACCGTAACCTATCGTTCCCACAAAGAGTTGCGTCATTAAGCCACACGTTTGAGAACACAGAATGGGCGATCCATGGCTCGTGGGACTCCGGGAATACAGCCCATTATTTTGAAAGATTTTGTGCGAGTTCGAAAATCCGCACCCCATTCCGGGCTCTTGTCCAACTCTCCTGTCTCGAATTCGTGTATCCGCTGCTCCGGCACGGCTCCCCACTGAAATCCGTAGCGATCGCAGTCTTCGGCTACAACCAACACGCGTTTCTTCGCTTTGCGGACCACCAGCAGGATTGCATCCCAGACCCTTCCCAGAATACGCCTGTTCTGAGCAGTCGACGGCATCGGCCACCAACTCTGCCGGCGGCCGAGCGTTCTGGCGACTTGCCAGACGGACAGATCCTCGAAGTGCCGGAGAACGAATGCGGTCCGCTGGTTCGGGCTGAAGTACCCCCTGAAAACGGCCGATACACCGGATGTCGAATGTCTTGCGCCCCAAGAGCAGACATCTGCATGGGTTCGCAAGCGCGATGGGTCGCGTTATAGGGCTCCCACAGGCGATACATGGCCCGTGGGGCCCGGATTTTGGTCGGATAATGCGGGGTGAGTGCCGGCGAATCGGGCCGGGCCCTCCCGCTGTTGTGAAAGGGGTCGGAATGGACCGCGAGGAAATCACCGGATATTCGCACCGGCGACGCCCGAAAACATCGTGGGGGCTTGCTCTGTGTGTGCTCGCAGCGGCCATCGGCCTGGCCCACATGGCCGGCCTGACCGAGCCGCTTCGCACGATGGCCATGCAACTGCTCAGGAACGGCCAGCGGGACCTGTCCACCCCATCGAGCCGCCTGGTCGGCCTGTGGGAAAGCGACAACGACATGATGTTCACGCGGGTATGCTACGGCCCCGCCCACGAGCCCCGCGGGACCGGCACCTACACGGGCTATACCGCCGACAACAGCCACGCCGTCGACTACCGGATCCTCTCCGAAGACCGCTCCGGCACGAATCTTGCCATGTGGGAGTACGTGCAGCGCGTGGTCTGTTTCGAGCGGGTGGACTATTTCATCGCCAAGGACGGCCAGTCGATGACGAAGGAATACCTGTCCAAGGAAGGCAACCGCGTCCGCTGCAACTATCGCTACATCGGCGGGACCTCCTCGCCCTGAGCAGCACGGGCGTCGGGCCCCGGCCCCCAAACGCGGGCGCCGTGCCTGCGCTTGCATCGGCGTATCGCCCCGATCGCGCACGACTGCGCGAGCGTAGCCATGGCGCTCGGCCGTCGCCTATGCAAAAGCAAGAGAGCAAAACTGCCGCGTGCATCCTCTCCGCAAGAAGATCTATCACACGCTTGACGAGTTGCAGGCCGATCTGAATACCTGGCTATACGAATACAATGAGTCGCGACCGCACAGTGGGAAATACGGCTTCGGCAAAACTCCCGCGCAAACGTTCCGGGACAGCGTTTCGTTAGCCAAAGGCAAGAGGCTGAATCAAACCGTACAGACAGTCGCCGAGGTAGCGTGACTGCCGGATCAGGTACTGGCTACTACACATCAGAGTAGAACACTACACTAATTCGGCCCTGTGTTCTTTTTACTGACCTGCTTTGCTATTTGCTGAGAATACTGTCTAATATAATCAATAACAAAACCCGGGCCTTTACAACCCGGAGAGACCGACCAGGTAGTTTCTCCAGTACTTACATCGATACAACGCGCCGTAAAGGCAATGTCAGCTCTCCATGCGGGAGAGCGGACCTGACAATAACGATGTGTGCTTCCAATTACGATGGCATCCGCCTGAAGTAAGCGGCCGAGTTCGCTCGCTCCTTTCCTTTCAATGAATTCTGCTGCGGATAGTCCATACTCATCAAGTACGCTCTTTAGTTTAGAACGGTCCAATACTTGGTAATTGGGTACTTTGACAAGAGCCTCCGCAAGAATAGACGCCACGGTCTCTCCGTTATTGGGCGGCACGTTCCAGGTCTCGAACAAGTTTGCTCTGCTTTTACCTTCAGCATTAGAAAAAGGCATAACGGCAACACGCACGGATTGCCCACCACGGCTACTGATAGATGACTGGAAATCTACTGTGACTTTGGGAGACACACAACCTTGAAGAAGGCAAATTGTCAGAGCGCAAGGTATCGTGCAGAATCGCAACCAATCGTTCATATCGTTCCTTTCTTTCATACACCTTGACATGTTCTTGTCTGGGTATCATTAGCGCTCACATATCGCGTGCATTATTCAGTTCTGCTTCAGCCGGGATTCGTCATCTACCGTCACAATCGGTGCTCCTGCACACCAGCCTGTCAATAATACCGCAAAAAGGGGCTCGATTTCAACACATCCGGCCATCAACTCGGCCCAAGGCAGGCGGAGGGTGACCTCTTCGTCACCCTCATACAAGCTCTCGGGCGTTCTGTGTTGAATAGGGGCGCACCTGCTCTGTATAGGGGGAAAGGGGGTCAGCAGGCTATGATAACCAACATTTCGTGAGTTTGCGAACGGGTGCCTGCGAACTCGATGCGCGGCTGCCTTGGCATAACAGCAGACTACACCGCCGCCGCGAAGGCCGTCAAAAACAATGTCATAAATCGCCGTCTGACCCCTGTGGTTCTTGGACGCTGGGTCCCCTGAGCCGTGCCAGCTAAAGTCACCCCATGAAGCCGCCGATGTCGGATAAGGAGGGAGGCGCGGTCTCCCTTCCAGAGGTCACCCTTCTTGAAAGGAGCGGCCATGTGCGGTTCCAAATCGAACAGCTTACGGCCACCCAGCCTTTCTCCGAACGCCGAGAAGCTCTTGAAGAACGGCGCGGCACTGATACAAGAGACAGGCCAAACCAACCATCTGATCGACCAGGCCCTTTGCCAGAAGCTGGGATTTGATGGCATAGCGGAGCTGGAGCAAGCTGTAAAGGATCTGAAACAGCACGATCGTCACCCATTCTTTGGGGTGGCTTGCTGGCCCGGCGTAGATATCCGGGGCGATACCCTGGTTCTCTCCCCTCAGGTCGACGACGCTTGGATGGAATACGAGGCGACCCTGGAGTACAAGAAGCTAACCCCAGAGGCGTAAGTCGCCACCCGGAGGATCATGTCTTTCGACCAGGAGGCAAAGATGGAAGAGAATTGGCTACTACGGTACCTCCGCTACGAACTAAGCCTGACGCAACAGGACTTAGGCAACTTGTGCGGCCTGCGCCAGATCAGGATTTCGCAGTTAGAGCGAGGCGTCGATACCGCGACAAACGAGGAACGCGAGAGGATTGTGCAAGCCTTGCTAAAGAGCGCAGCCGGTCGAGCCTTGGAGATCCTCTGGCGCGAGCGCAATTGAGATCATGCCCCCTGCTTGGCCCGGGGAAGAAGAAGCGGTTCAGGGCAGTGGGGTGGCGTTTGGGCTGCTTCCGCGTTCAAGGCGTCTCGCGCGGTCTCTGTCAACGGGGGTAAGGAGGCGGTTCATGGCCGGAAAGAGGAACAGACCGGCCATAGACGGAGGGGGACTTGTGAGACGCAGGGGTGTGACTTTGAATGGCCCGCCGAAGGCGTCCGCTTGTGGGCGGTTCTTTGATCTTTCCGCCCACGGACGACATCCCGCGTGGCGCCGGACGGAGCGAAGTTGGCTATGAGGCGTAGGGGCAGGGCGACGGCCACAACCCTTCCCTTGAACCGCCTCTTCTCTTCTTGAATATGGACTGCCCCCTTTCCCCGCCAATGCACGCAAGAAAACGCGGAATCGGACACTTTTTTCTGGCCCTGCCCGGCGTGGCGCGGTATCACCACAGCGATGGGCGAAGGAGAATCGGATGCTAGAAGTGCCCGAGACATCAGGTCATGGCGATGAAAGAAGCCGAACTGTTGCGCCGTCACACACGACCGGGACGGCCCCTGGGCAAGAGCGCATTTGCGGATCGTATCGAGCGAACATCGCACCAAATCGCGCGGCCCACCAAGCCAGGCCGCAAGGCCAAACGACTGGAGAAGTAAGTATTGTGTCCCCGGATATCCCAAACGAGATGCGCGGAAAGTCGCAACAGAGAAACAGTAACATGGGGTCGGTCCCTACGGATCAGGAAATGCATCAATGATCTACTCGGCTGACCAAGTTGACCAAATAGCAATTGAAAAGACCAAGGTATTGGGGCGACTTATCGAACTGCGAATGGTTCTGTGGGGCCAGCTATCGCCTACACTAAAATCCGAAAGAGCACGAGAGTACCTGCTTCATGGAATATGCAGACGCCTTGGTGTCCTTCATCAGAGCATAGAAAATGTCTTTGATATCTTTCCTGTCACGAGAGAAGAGCACCTGACCGATGCCGAACGCTCTAACATTGAAATAAATCTTCATGCATTCACAATTAACGTATATGGCCTGCTTGACAATGTCGCTTGGGTCTTTATTCTTGAGAATAGTCTTGAAGGCGATATTCGAGGAGGCAGGCGCGGGGTTGGTTTATTCTCGCAGCATACGATGAAGCATTTTCCTGAGAGAATAAGGCAATACTTGAATGCTGATCGCATACAGGCTTGGTATGGTGACTATGCTAAGAACTATCGCGATGCACTAGCTCATCGAATTCCACCTTATGTTCCCCCATATACTGTGGACCCAAGACATGCGCACAGATATAGAGATTATGATCTTACAATATCTGGACGGATGCTGGCAGGGGATTTCGATAGTATTGACAAGCTAAGGAGGGATCAAGATTCAATCGGATCAATCTGTGGGGCATTTCTACATTCTTATCATGATCGTGATGCTGCACAACCAGTCATGTTCCACGCCCAAATGCTTGCAGATTCGAATACTGTGATGGAGATAATATCGGTTGTTAGCCTTAACAAGGAACAGGGGATGTGTGATGTCTAACAATAGTGGCGGGCCCCATTGTTGCCAGACGAGATGGCCGGAAAGCCGATGAAAAGAAACAGGAAAATAGGGTCCGTCCCTGTATATCCCATGTCTTGACCGAAGGGATGGCCAGAAGCGTTGAAATCGCCGTTCCGATTGTGCTATTATCGACCACATGGCGTGCAGGAGAACCACTCATGGTGCCAGATGGGAAATCTCCGGTCTGGTTGACAGAGAAGACAATCGCTGTCACAATGCAATTCCATATCGGCCTATTGTGAGGAATCAGCGCGTATGAAGGCGAACAGAAACTGCCAACAAATGGTCTCTCAAGATGTTGGAGGTTGTCCCGATGCGAACACGTAGTAGCCTTATCGTGACCTTGTTAATGTCGATCGCAGCAAGTTCTGGCTGTTCACCGTCAACGAACTTCCTACGTGGCTATCTGCGACAACAGATTCCAGAATCCAGAATATCCTATTTCTATGTGAACGACCCTGTCAACGCCGAAGGCACAGGCTCGCTACCGGGTGACATCGTAGTGACACTACCCAGCGACCCTAATATACCACCGTATGAGGGGTACGTAATCTCCTCTGGTGATATTGTGGCTGTCCCCGCTGGAACCTACACATTTAATCTAAAATACGTAAGCCATAGCCGTACACGCGCGACAATAGATTGGGTAGATATCACTCAGATCCTGGAAGGCGGAAAGTGCTATGAGGTCGATGGCCGCGAGGGACTGCGTAAACCGGAAGGTACACTCGAAAAAATAGAGAGTGCCGTCAGGGGGCCTAAGCGGTATGTAACATTCCGCGTTGCAGAGACCAATTCTCGTAGTTTCAGTTTCCCAGATAATAATTCTATTAGAATCTGGGGGATCTCTGGATCGAAGATACGGAGGTGGAAGCAAATTCAACTTAACAAGGTCACAGACGACCTGTATTCATCCTGCAAGAAAGATAGACGTGGGCGACATGTAATTCCTTTTGAAGTAATGCGACGCATCGCTGATGAACGCTTTCAGGACTACTGAGTTTGGGAAACATAGGGACGGAATACTGGGGAATACTGGGGACGGACCCTATTTTCTACCGGGAAGATTTCACGTCGAGTCTTAAATACTACAAGTGGCTGATCCGGTCTTAGCGTACTGGGAGGTTTTGGATGGCCCAGAGAAGACAAGAGGCTGTTCAGGGGGAAGGTCGGGAGGTTTGTCTGGCGCCCTGGAGCCGCCGCAAACACGAGCCCATGCGGTCGGGGCGTAGGGGGTCATTCGTGCCCGGAAAGATAGGAACCGGACACTTGCGGAAGGAGGACTGAATCGCTTCGGCTGCGCCGGCATAAGAGTGCCTGACTACTTTTCGTGGCAGGATAGGTCTCTTCTGTCACCCCGAGCGCAGTCGAGGCCTCTGGCTGAGAGTCGGAGGCGGCCTGCGGTCGCGGGCAGATGTCTCGACTACGCTTCGCTGGGCTCGACATGACAACAGAAAGGAGCGGCTCGGCTCCACAGGGCGAATGACAGGAGGCCCCCGACGATATTTGGGCACACACGTATGAGAGCTCTTTGCCAGCCGCCTATGGGCCGTCTTCTAAAGATTTCGGCCCATGAACCGACCTTCGCGTGGCAGGGTTCGTGCGGTCGTTAGCGCCAGGACGTTCGCAGGAATGGTGGCGCCGATCACGCCCCTGAACCGCCTCTGGAAACCTGGCGAACCGGGCTTCTGTCAAAGACTCATCAGAAGTTGGCCCGGCGACAGGTACCGGGGAAAGGGGTCGGGCTATGACAATCAACATTTCGTGAGTTTGCGAACAGGCGCCTGCGAACTCGATGCGCGGCTGCCTTGGCATAACAGCAGACTACGGCGCCGCCGCGAAGGCCGTTAAAGACAATGTCACAAATCACAGCCTGGCCCCTGGGCTCTTCTGGTGAAGACCTTCAATCTGAGCTCACCACGATTACTGACTGGCATATCTTTGGCGCTGTCACGGGGAAAAGGACCTCCCCCTTACCGCTCTTTGCTTCCACGTAGTACTCAAAGTCATCCTTCTGCGGGTCCAGGGAAACCTCGTACACCCCACGTGCAACGTGGGTTAGCGGCTTGCTCTGAAATCGGCCGCTTCCCAGTTGGCGCCAGTACAGCATGGGAGACTCCACCTTGCCTGCCGTCAGGACTCTCAGATTGAGCACCTCGTCGCTGTATGCCTGCGATCTCTTGGGGGTAACGATCAGGCACGCCGGTCCAGCGTAGATAGTAGAAGGCTCTGCCTCTTTCGGAAGTCTCCGCTTAGTCGCATCGATCAGTTCCTTGTCAAACTCGCCGACGATAATTGTGTTCCAGGTGAGCTGTTCCAGGTTGGCGATCTCCCCCAACTCGCTTGAGTTCGTGACCCGTTGAATCTGTAAGGACATCAGCCGCTCCCAAAGCCGCGCCATCTTGATCCGCACCTTCAGTCCCGTGGTCGGCCTGTCGCGGTGCAACGCCTTCTCAAGCTGTCCGCGGAGGCACCCGAATTCGCCTATGATCCGCAAGCTTTCGAAGGTGTGCAGCCAGTAATCGAAGCGCTCGAGGTTCCCCGCACCCCTGATCCTTGGTCGCACTGCGGCAAGTCTGTCGACGAAGGCGTATTTCCCGCGTTCCGATTCCCACGGCTTCTCATTGACGGCAATCGCGCCGGGGCCGCCCTCATCCCATCCTGTGGCTCCTGGGATCTTTCCGGGACCGGACTCGCCTGACTTGTCCAACCCGGCGAAGATGGCCGCAATGTCGTCTGCCGCCTCGGAGCCGAACGATTGCCGGGCCCAATCAGCGTAGAATTCATCGACCCAACCATCTCGATTCTGGGGGAGGTTCTTTACGGAACCGTCGGGGCCGCGGAACCAGAGGAGACTACTCAATGCGCCAATATTCGGCCCCAGGACGCGCGTACGCCAGTGTTTTGCAACCATTCCGTGACACTTCTTCTCGTATGCCGCCTTGACATCGTAATACGCCCGACGCACTTCCAGTTGAGGCTGCACCAGGCCCCAATCTTCCTCTAACCACGTGGCCGGCCACTTGACACGATCTGCTTGCATTTGTTCGAAACCTTCGGCCCTATCCCACAGGCCCGCGAAAGGCACGTTCTTTGGAAGTACGTTGTCAAATGCTGCTGGGTCATCCGGTGTTCCCGGCCGCCATCCGCAGAGGGCGAGTTTGAATGGCGCATTCATTTCCTGCAGAACCTCGTGGGCGAGTACGAGTTCGGCCTTCACATCCGCGAGCTGAGTGGGGGTCAGACCAAAATCACCCCACATCTCGTAGGTCCAGAGCCAGTAGTAATCCAGGGGATGTGTCTTCATGACGCGTTTGAAGATTCCCCTGTATACCTCCTTCACGACGGCGGGGTTGGCCGGGTCTTTCCCGAGTTCCTTCAGGCGTTTCTGAACCTCGGGAGGGATCCCCCGGATCCAGTTCCGAGGAACTTCATGGCTCTTGGTCTCGAGGCCGAGGGGCAGCTCCGTGCCCAGGCAAGTCTTCACACCAACATGACGCGCGTGCGTGAAGGCGGTTCGGAACATCTGCCCGGTGCGCTCGAAGATGCGATGACAACTCTCCTGATCCGCCATGTCCGGCATCTTCTCTTCCATGACGGCCGGGCCGTATCCGTTCTTCTCAAAGAGCTGTGCAACTCCTCCGTGGAAAGCATCCGTTCTCATGGGCTTGAAACCCCATCGTCCAGATCGTTGAGTGTGCGCATAAAAGGACGGGTATGAGAACGTGACCTTTCCGTCGTCCGCAACGTCCTGCGGTAGACCGATCCACACGGTGGGTTCAGGCCCCTCTTGTTCGTTCATGTCGCCGTGTCCCCACCGCGGATACCAGTGCAGGCCAATGAAATTCATTCCCATCTTGGAGAGCTGGGAAATGACGAGGAGGTAATCGTCCGTATTCCACCAGTCGGGCCCCTCGGGAAAGTTGTGAAACGGGATAATTCCGCGAGTCTCGAAGACCGGCGCCGATACTTCGTCGATACCGGCAAGTTGTAGTTTCTCCCGTTCGTCGGGAATGGTATCACCGTGAAGGTAGAAGCGGACGCCGAGGCGCTCGGCAAAACGACAAGCCGCATACAGCGTTTCAACGGGACCAGCCCCGGCGATAACAAGGATATGCCGGTTGTTGTTAGAGATCGTCTTGAGATAGTATCCACCGCGAGGAGCCTTTGTTCCCGCCAAACCACTCAGCTTCTTCAGCAGGGGATCACCGTCTTCGACTACCAGGATCAGGTCGTCCTTGGCCGGCAGGGCTTGTACTTCGGAGATGGGGAGAAGCTTCCCGGTCGTCAGATACACGTACCTCCTCACTTCCTTTGCAGCCATACGCTCTTGTAGGGATCCATCTGCCGGATATGCGACCATCATGGAGGCGGTTGCCTCGCCCGCAAGACACAGAACAAGAAACAGAGGAACAGCGCACTTACAGCAGCACTGCAATCTGATGTATTTCGGAATAACTCGTCCAATATTCATGTGCATTATCTTCTTCTCACCAACAATGATCATACAGTCCGCATAAGACGGGAAAGACAGGCCGCATGCTTCTGTATAGGAAGGTCCCGACTCTTCTCACGGTTTTCCCAGCCATCGGACTTCACACGCCGTGACCTCCCTTGTTCAGGACGCACGTCTCCTGCACGCCCAACATCCGATTCTCCTTCGCCTACAGCCGTGGTGATAACGCGCCACACCGAGCAGGGCAAGAAGAAAACATCTGATCCCACATTGCTACTTGTTGAAGTCTCGTCTTCTTGCGCAAATTTCCTCGCCAGGATGACGTAAGCTTGGCAGATACAACGGATTGAGTTCCTCGCCAAGGCCCCAGGATCGCAGAGTGTGAGTACGTCACAATTCTGTCCTCTTGGCGTTCCTGACGCCCCGTTCGGCTTCGCTCAGGGCAGGCTTTGGCGAGAGGATAGGTTTCTGGTTGCGGCCGAAGAGCCTGCCCTGAGCGAAGTCGAACGGGCCGCGCTGGGTACTTCGCTTCCCGAGGTTCCGGCCCTTCGGGCCGGGAGTTTATCGCTTTGACGGTGAACCCGGCGGGCGCAAGTTGCATATAGAGGGTGTTTGTGGTATAAGCCTGCCTGTCGTTTCCGTGAAATCAATGGAAAGAGAAGAAAAGAGAAGAAGGCGAAGGACCTATGGAAGCTGCCGAACTGAAAACGATGATCGAGGACTTAGAGGCCCGGGTGAAAAAGATCCGGGACTGGCTTTGACTTGCCGAACAAGAAGAGCCAGTTGGAGGAATTGGGCAACCAGATGTCGAAGCCGGGGTTCTGGGATAGCCCCGATGCAGCCCAGGGCGTCGTCACGCAGTTGAGCGCGCTGAAGGGCGTGGTCGAGCCGGTCGAGGAGCTGCAGCATGAAGTAGGAGACCTGGCGGAGCTCTGCGAGCTGGCGGCCGAGGAAGCCGACGCGGAGGAATTGGCGCAGCTTCAGGAGGACTTCAATACCCTGGAACGGCGGTGCCAGCAGGTGGAGCTTCAGGGGTTGCTGTCGCGGCCGGAGGATATGAAGAACTGCTACTTCGGCATCCACGCCGGGGCCGGCGGCACCGAGAGCTGCGACTGGGCCAACATGCTGCTGCGCATGTACACCCGGTATTTCGACGAGCACAAGTTCAAGTACGAGGAGCTGGACATCACGCCGGGCGAAGAGGCCGGCATCCGCTCGATCACGCTGCGGGTGATGGGCCCGTTTGCGTTCGGCAAGCTCTCGTGTGAGACGGGCGTGCACCGGCTGGTCCGGATCAGCCCGTTCGACTCGCAAAGCCGAAGGCATACGAGTTTTGCCGCCGTGGACGTCATGCCCGAATTCGACGAGGATATCGACACCGAGATCGGCGAGGACGATATCCGCATTGATTTCTACCGCGCCAGCGGCGCCGGCGGCCAGCACGTCAATAAGGTCAGCTCTGCCGTGCGCATCACGCACATTGCGACCGGAATCGTCGTGCAGTGTCAGAACGAGCGCAGCCAGCACAAGAACCGCGCCCAGGCGATGAAGGTGCTCAAGAGCCGGCTGTACATGCTGGAGCGGCAGAAGCGCGACGACGAGATGAACAAACTCTACGGCGACAAGGGCGAGATCGCCTGGGGCAACCAGATCCGCAGCTACGTCCTCCAGCCGTATCAAATGGTCAAGGACCATCGCACCGACCACCAGACCGGCAACGTCGAGGCCGTCCTCGACGGCGAGCTCGATCCCTTCATCGAAAGCTATTTGCATCACCGCACCAAGAACAGAATGAGAGGATAGAAAGTCGGGCAATGAAGCAGATCATTCACGTTGACGTCAAAACCGCGAAGGCCGAGTACGGTGCGTGCAAGACGGACATGCTCGTGGTGGGACGAGTCTCCGACGCGGGCCCCGATAAGATCATCCGCGCCCTCGACAAGAAGCTGGGCGGCGCCATCGACCGGCTCGTCAGGCTCGGTGACTTCACGGGCAAGTCCGGGACGCAGGCCGTTCTTTACAGTGAGGGCCGAATCGGCGCCCAGCGCGTTCTGCTCGTCGGTCTCGGCGAGCGGGAAAAGGTCACGCTCGACACGCTGCGCAAGGCGGCGGCCGCCGCGGCCAATCGTGCGGTCGAGATGAAGGTTAAGCGCCTCTCGGTAGCCCTGCACCGTGCGCCGGGCGGCGCTCTCGATGCCTCCGCGATGGGCCGGGCGCTGGCCGAGGGGGTCTACCTCGGCGCCTATCGCTACGACGAGTACGTCGGCGCGGCCGACAACGGCCGGCGCCGTTCGCTTGCGGCGGAAATCGTGGACCCGGACGCATCGCAGCTCAAGAGCCTTGCCCCCGGCATCTCGGCCGGCACGATCGTCGGGCGGGCCCAGAGCTACGCGCGAACGATCGCCAATCGCCCGGGCAACGTGATCGATCCGCCGGCGCTGGCGAAGGAGGCCCGGGACCTGGCGCGCGGACTGAAGACCGTGAGCTGCACCATCTTCGACGAGAAGAAACTCCGAGCGAACAAGATGGGCGGCATCCTCGCCGTGGGCGCCGGGAGCAAGAAGGAGCCGCGACTGATCGCGCTGAAGTACACGCCCGCGAAGAAGCCCAAGAGGGGCCTGCCGACGATCGCGCTGGTGGGCAAGGCCGTGACGTTCGACTCCGGCGGCATCAGCATCAAGCCGTCGCAGGACATGGACCAGATGAAGCTCGACAAGACGGGCGGCATCTCCGTACTGGCCACGATCAAGGCGCTGGCCGAGCTGGGGCTGCCGGTGAACGTGCTGGGCCTGATCCCGTCGGCGGAGAACCTGCCGAGCGGGTCGAGCTATCGCCCGGGCGATATCGTCACGACCTACAGCGGCAAGACCGTCGAGATCCTGAACACCGATGCCGAAGGGCGGATGATCCTGTGCGACGCGATCGCCTACGCCGCGAAACAGAAGTACGATGTGATCGTCGACATCGCGACCCTGACAGGCGCGTGCCTGGTTGCGCTCGGCGCGCACAAGGCCGGCCTGATGAGCAACGACGACGATCTGCTCGAACGGCTCGAGCAGGCAGCGGCCGACAGCGGTGAGAGCGTCTGGCACATGCCGAGCGGCGACGAGTACGCCGAGGAGATGAAGAGCAAGATCGCCGACCTCAAGAACATCGGGGGCCGATGGGGCGGCGCCTGCACCGCCGCGGCCTTCCTGCGGCAGTTCGCGGGCGACGCGAAGTGGGCGCACCTGGATATCGCCGGCCTGGATGTCCTCCAGAAACCGACCGAATACGCAACGCAGGGCGGCACCGGGTTCGGCGTCCGGCTCCTGACCACGTACTTGATGAACCTGATTGAAAAGAAATAGAGAGCGTTTTGACGGCCTCGCAGCCGGGCCAAGCACAGGCGGTGGAATCATGGCGGAACAACAGAAGACAATCGACGTCGAGCGCATCCACAAGGCCGTGGAGGAGATTCTGCTCGCGGTCGGCGAGGACCCGACGCGCGAAGGGCTCCGCAAAACGCCCGAGCGCGTCGCGCGGATGTACGGCGAGCTGCTCGGCGGAAAGTTCGAGGACCCCAACCTCCACATCCGGAGCGTCTTCACCGAGAACTACGACGAGATCGTGCTCCTGCGCGACATTCCGTTCTACAGCATCTGCGAGCACCACCTGCTGCCGTTCATCGGCAAGGCCCACGTGGCCTATCTGCCGACGGGCAAGGTCCTCGGTGTGAGCAAACTGGCGCGGATCGTGGACAACTTCGCCCACCGGCTCCAGGCCCAGGAGCGTCTCACCGGTCAAATCGCCGACTTTCTCATGCAGAACCTCAAGCCGATGGGCGTGGCGGTCGTGCTGCAGGCCTCGCACAGTTGCATGACGATTCGCGGGATTCGCAAGCCGGGCTCGATGATGGTCACCTCGGCCCTGCGCGGCATCTTCAAGAAGGATGCCCGCAGCCGCAACGAAGTGCTGAGCCTGATGCACAACGATATGCCGTAGCAGGGGGCTTTCCTATGGTGCGCTTGGGCAGGCAGGTGCGGTTCTCGATCAATCCGTTCCTGGATTGTGATAGCCCCGGCTTTAACTCGTACGCCTCCAAACCCGCCGGCGAGGGGTTGACGCTCTTCCTCGAGCTGGCCGTCGAGCTGGTCGGGCCCGTTACGCCTCAGACCGGTCTGCTGGTGAACGTCACCGAGATCGACGAGGCCGTGCGACAGTTCGCCGTCCCCGTTTTCGCCGCAAAGATTCGCGATCATCTGCGTCGCGGCGAACACATACCACTCTGCGCCGTCGCAGACATCCTGCGGTCGGCCTACGAGCACCTGCACGACAAGTTCGGCGCTGCACGGGTCGACCGGCTTACCCTGAAACTCAATCCCTTCAGGAATCTCACGATGGATACCCAAGCCCCGGGCCTGATGTACTTCAGCGAGAAATTCGAGTTCGCCGCCACGCACACGCTGTGGAACGATGCCTTCGACGAGCAGTGGAACCGTGACGTGTTCGGCAAGTGTGCGAATCCGACGGGCCACGGCCACAACTATCTCGTTGAGGTCACGGTCAAGACGGCCACCGATGACCCGCCGCTGAAGATCGGCGAGTTCGAGCGGATCGTCGACACAAATCTGATGGAGCTCATCGACCACAAGAACCTGAATCTCGATATCCCCGAGTTCCAGGGACGCATTGCGACGGTCGAGAACCTGGCCGTTTTCGCGTGGGAACGTCTGGCGGACCGGTTCGGCCCCGCCACGCTCCACTGCGTCACCGTTTGGGAATCCGACCGGACGTACTGCTGCTACTACGGCCCGGGGGATTGAATCGATCATCATTTCCGGCTCATCCGGTCTTAGCGTACTTCGGTGGGTCTTGGGCCTCAGCCGCCCCAACGGCCGCTATTTGTCGCCGGGCCAACCCCTGATGCGTCTTTGACAGAAGGGCCGTTCGCCCGGTTTCAAGAGGCGGTTCAGGGGCGTGATCGGCGCCACAATTCCTGCGAACGTCCTGGCGCTAACGACCGCACGAACCCTGCCACGCGAAGGTC
>CBFDBY010000130.1:0-16807 GCA_965603165.1 uncultured Phycisphaerae bacterium | reverse complement strand
GCCAGCCGCGATTCTGCTCGAAGGTTCTGGGGCCGCGGTAGTCCCAGAACGTGTACTGGCCCGCGTCCCGGCAGTGCAGGCGGAACAGATCGGTAAAACCCCAGGCCACGACCCGCTCCAGCGCCTCGCGGGCCTGAGGGTGAAAACAGACGTGTTCGAGCTTTGTCTCGGGATCGTGGACATCGATCGGTGAGGGGGCGACGTTGAGGTCGCCCAGCCAGATGACCGGATCGGTCGGCGCGAAGCGTTCGCGGAAGTACGCCAGGAGGCGGTCGAACCACGCCAGCTTGTAGCGGAACTTGTCCGAATCGGCTAAGTAGCCTTGCGGGACATAGGTGTTGACGATGGTCAATCCGTTCACGGAGGCCTTCAGGAGTCGCGGCTCGTCTTTGGGCTCGTCACTGAGGCCGAACTCGGTGCCCTGAATCGGTTGGCGTGAGAACAGTGCGACGCCGTTGTAGCTCTTCTGGCCTCGAAAGACGGCCTGGTACCCGATGTCTTCGAAGGCCTCGGTCGGGAAATCAGGGTCCTGGACCTTGGTTTCCTGAACGGCCAGCACGTCCGGCCGGTCCTTCTCGAGCCACCCGACGACGATGGGCAGTCGGGCTCGGATGGAATTGACGTTGAAGCTGGCGATCTTCATGTCGTTTCTTTCAATGGCAGGGGAGCAGGGGGGGGCGGACAGCCGAACGCCGTCTACTTTGGCTCGCTGAGTTGGCTCTGGGGCGAGTCTTCTTCGTTGGTCACGTCCTGCGTGTTCACGGAATCTGCGGCGATGGCATCGAATGCGCTCATCGGCCGGCGCAGCGCGTCCTTGTGGCCCTGTATTCTGTCGATGATGGCGTAGCTCTCGATAATGGACAGCAAGCTCGCCAGGAAGCTGACCATGCTTTCGGCTCCTTGATTGCCGTTGACGCCGCCGGGCATGAGGCCGTCGGAGCAGCCCTTCGTGCGGAAATCGTACAGCGGCACGCGCAGATCGTTCGTGCCGAGGAACCAGTCGAAGGCCGTTCGCTGAAGGGTGAGAAACTTCGCATTATTCGTGACGTCGTACGCGGCGCGGAGCATCATGACCATGGCGGCGGCATCGATCGGCTGTTGGTCGAATGTGGCGCGGGCTTCGCCTCGTTCATACCAGCCCCGGCAGCCGATGAAACTAAAGTGGTCGCCGTCGAATGTCGTTTCGAGGAGGAAGTCGGCTGTTCTCGTTGCCACCTCGATGTACTTTTCATCTTCGAGGGTTATCCCGGCGGCAAAGAGCGCGTGCGGCAGAACCGCGTTGTCATACGTGAGGATGTCCTCGAACCAGTCCCAGTCGGGATCGTGCGACTCGCGGTGCTGGGCGAGCAGCTCGTCCGCCGCCTGCTCGAGCTGCCGCTTGATATCGCTGGCTCCCGGGAACTGTTTCAGATAGTCACACATCCCGAGGATGGAGTATGCCAGCCCCCTGGGCGCCTGCCGTGGGACGTGCCCGCCGGACTTGTCGAAGCAGTCCTTTACGACGGACAGATACGCCGGGGATGGCGGGTTCGCCAGGACCGTGCCCAGGGCCCAGAGGGTTCGGCCGAAACCGTCATGGGCAGGCCCATGCGCCCGCCAGCTTCGATTGAAGTCCATGAAGTTCCGGATCGTGCCGTCGGCGTTCTGGGCGTTCATCAGGAAGGAAAGGTAGATGTCCAGGAGCCTCAGCGCCTGTGGATCGGGATACTGCGTGTAGTACTTGATCATGGCGAGGGCGCCCCGCGCGTTGTCGTCGGTGCAGTAGCCGTGGGCCCGAATGGGAATCGTGAACTTGGCGTGCTGGAAGAGGCCGGTGTCATCCGTGAGCTTGATCAGGTGGTCGAGAGCAGGCTCGGGGACCTCAATACTGGAGATCGTCTCGGCGGCCGTCAGTGTGTTCCCCCCGGCGATCCGGATTGGCAGTCGGATGTCACGGAACAGCTTCCAGTAGGCTTGTCCGACCTTCGGCCACGTCCGTGAGCGCCCGTAATCGTAGGCCTGCCTCCGCAGGGAGTAGAACAGAGTGTCATCCTGGAGGATACCGATGATGGCCTCTGCCAGTTTCGTGGAGTCCCCAAACGCAACGAGCTTACCGCGGTCGTCGGCGAGCAGCTCCGTCGCCGCCCAGTAGGGAGTGGAAACAACCGCCTTGCCCGTGCCGACGGCGAAGGCTAATGTGCCGCTGGTCAACTGCTCCCGGCTGAGGTAGGGCGTAACGTAGATATCCGCGGCGCACAGGAAGTTGTGCAGCTCCTCATCATCCACGAACCGGTTTTGAAAGATGACGTGGTCCTGGAGATCGAGATCCTTGACGAGTTGCTGCAGACTGAAGCGATACGACTCACCCTCATGTTTCAACACGGCCGGGTGCGTCATTCCAAGCACGATATACATGACCGAAGGATCGGCCTCAATGATCTGGGGCATGGCCCTCAACATCAGCTCGATCCCCTTGTTTTTGCTGATGAGGCCGAAGGTCAGGATCGTCTTGCGTCCCTCAAGGCTGAACTTGCTCTTGTAGTAGTTGCTGTCGACGAAGGGCAGGTCGGGGATGCCGTGGGCGATCAGGCCGATTTGCCGATCGCGGATGCCATAGATTTCCTGGAGCATCGTGACGCCCCGCTCGTTCATCGTGACGACTTTGTGCGAGCACTCGCAGACGTCCACCAGGGCACTATGGTAATCCGGCGTCGGCTCGTCGAGGACCGTATGCAGCGTCGTGATAATCGGGGCCTTCAGCCGCTTGAGCAGGAGCGTCAGGTAGGAGCCCGCCGATCCCCCAAACAGGCCGAACTCGTGCTGCACCGAGACCAGGTCCACATGGCTGAAGTTGATGTAGTCGGCGGCGCAGAGGTAATCGCTTCGGACGTTCTGGCGGATCTCGAACTTGACCGGGTCGCTGTACCGGAGACTGTCGTCGGACCGCATGGTGACGACGAGAGGCTCAAAATCGCCTTTGGCCGCTGCGCCGGCGCTCCTGATCAGGTCTGAGGTGAAGGTTGCGATACCGCATTTTCTTGGAGGAAAGGTGGAAATGAAGACAACTCTCTTCTTTGCATCCTTTGCCATAGGCGCCATGATATAGGGCTGATACCTGCTTGTCAAGCCATCCGGTCTGGGGCGATTGCCTCAGGAATCCAACCTGATTGTCCTTGCATTGCCGGCGGCTCTTGTCTGTGGCCGATACGCCGGTAGTATGGTATGTATAGCAACATGAAGGTAATGGTCGGGAATTATGAACTCTGGCCGCACTTCGTCTGTACTGGCATTGATAAGACGCGATTCAGATAGGCAACGGGCGCAAGGATTTGCAGGTGGTCGAGATTTTTTTTGCGTTTTTGTGGGCACAGGGGCTTGACAAGTCCGTAGGATAACATAGTAATAAAATGGGAATTATAGGAGTGTGCTGGAATGAAGCTTTCGACGCGTACACGTTATGGCATGAGGGCCATTATCGAATTGGCCGGGTACGAGGGTGATCGCCCGCTCCAACTGAGGGCCATCGCGGAACGGCAGGAGATCTCGGTCAAGTACCTGGAGCAGTTGATGAGCTTGCTCCGTTCGGCGGGGTTCGTACGGAGCGTCCGGGGCTCGAAGGGCGGGTACATCCTGGCCCGACCGCCGGAGCAGATCACGCTGAGCGAGATCTTCCGTTCTCTCGAAGGGGCGGTAACCACGGCTGAGTGCACCGAGGATGAGGAGTATTGCCAGCGCTCAGTGGATTGCGTCGCACGGGAGGTCTGGTTGAAGGTGGAAGCGGCGATCCAGGGCGTCCTGAGCGGGATTACACTGGCCGACCTGGTGAAAAAGACCAGATCGCACGCATCGAACTATCAGATTTAGCCGTTTGGAGGCGACTATGAGCGCTGTATTCGAGGATATTGCGGCGGCCGTGGGATATACGCCATTGGTGCGTATCAATCGATTGGGCTCGGGCAAAGCTCAGGTTCTTGTCAAGCTCGAGTCGAAGAATCCCTGTGGCAGTGTCAAGGATCGGATCGCCAAGTACATGATCCGGGCGGCCCAAGAGGCCGGGCTCATCAAGCCGGATACCACGATTGTCGAGCCGACCAGCGGAAACACCGGCATCGGGCTGGCGTTCATCTGTGCCGCTAAGGGCATCTCCCTGACGCTGACCATGCCGGAATCGATGAGTCTGGAGCGACGAAAGCTGCTGCAGGTCTTTGGCGCGAGAATCCTCCTTACGCCGGCCGAGCGGGGAATGGCCGGCGCCATCGAGAAAGCCAACGAGCTGGTGGCGGAGAACCCGAATGCCATCATGCTCCAGCAGTTCAAGAACCCCGCAAATCCGAAGGCGCACCGGGAGACCACGGCCAAGGAGATTTGGGTCGATACGGACGGCCAAGTGGACATGCTGGTGGCTGGGGTCGGCACCGGCGGCACCCTGACCGGCTGTGCCGAGGTGCTCAAGGAAAGGAACCCTGAAGTAAAGGTCGTGGCGGTCGAGCCGAAAGACTCGCCCGTCCTGTCGGGCGGCAAGCCCGGGCCCCACAAGATCCAGGGAATCGGCGCCGGCTTCGTTCCGGACGTTCTCAAGGTGGACCTGATTGATGAGATCGTCCAGGTTTCGAATCAGGATGCGATGGATACGGCCAGGCAACTGGCGTTGGCGGAAGGCATCCTGTCCGGCATCAGTGGCGGGGCTAACGTCTGGGCTGCCCTGCACGTGGCGAACCGCCCGGAGAACGAGGGAAAGACGGTCGTCACCTTCATCTGCGATACCGGGGAACGCTATCTGTCAACTGAACTCTATGACAACCTGCGCGAGCCCGAAAAGGTGCAAGTATAGGCGTGAGGCCCCGGGATGGTGAGAAAGCGGTTTACGAACAAGCAGTTCGAGAAGCTGGTTGACAAGATTACCGAGACTTACAAGGGGGACTCGGGCATCAATTTCATCGATGCGGCGAATCTGCCCGTGCGAGGCCAGATTCTTCACGTCCTCGATCTGGTGTTCGAAGTGCTATTTCCGGGCCACACGGGCAATAAGGCCGTGACCCGAGGCAACGTCAAGTACGTCGTCGGGGACCTCCTGAGCCAGATCTACGTGGGGCTCTCCGATCAGATCGAGCGAGCCTACCAGTACCAGTGCCGGATCGACGACTGTGGGCACTGTGACTGCCAGACGATGGCGGAAAAAGTGACGGGCGAACTCCTTATCGAGTTGCCGCAAATTCGCGAGCGGCTCAAGGGCGACGTGCGTGCGGCCTTCGAGGGCGACCCGGCGGCGAAATCCTACGAAGAGATCGTGATGAGCTATCCCTGTATCACGGCGATTGCGACCTATCGCATTGCCCACGAGCTCTGCATCCGCCAGGTGCCGTTGATCCCGCGGATTATGTCGGAATGCGCTCACGCCAGGACCGGAATCGATATCCATCCGGGGGCGAGGATCGGCAGGAGTTTCTTCATCGATCACGGCACGGGCGTCGTGATCGGCGAAACCAGCGTCATCGGCAATAATGTCAAAATCTATCAAGGCACGACCCTGGGGGCACTGAGCTTCCGAAAGGACCAGCGCGGTCGGATCATCAAGGGGGGCAAACGCCATCCAACGATCGAGGACAATGTAACCATCTATGCCGAGGCCACGATCCTCGGTGACGTGACGATCGGCAGAGGCGCCGTCATCGGCGGCAACACGTGGATCAAGGAATCGGTGCCACCTGGGGTGACGGTTGCGAGCCCCCACCCGGACCTCGTGTATCGCAAGCATAAGACCAAAGCGAAGAAGGATGGATAGACGCCGTGGAGAGCACGTTGGACCAGAAGCTGCTTGACGAGATTCGGGACCTCAAGGCGAAGCGCAACGCCGTCATCCTTGCGCACAATTATCAACCCGGGGAGATCCAGGACCTGGCCGATTGTTGCGGCGATTCCCTGGGCCTGAGCATCCAGGCGTCGAAAACGGACGCCGAGACCATCGTGTTTTGCGGCGTTCGTTTCATGGCGGAGACGGCGAAGATTCTCTCGCCCGACAAGCTTGTGCTGCTTCCGGAGCGGTTCGCCGGGTGCCCGATGGCTGAGATGATCACGGCCGAGCAGTTGCGCGGCCTCAAGAGCGAGCATCCGAATGCGATCGTCGTCTGCTACGTCAACAGCACCGCCGAGGTCAAAGCCGAAAGCGATTACTGCTGCACCAGTGCCAACGCCGTCGCGGTCGTCCGGTCATTGCCGAAGGACAAACCGGTGATTTTTGTGCCCGATCAGCATCTCGGTCGGTTCGTTGAAGAGCAGACCGGCCGGGACCTGATTCTCTGGCCCGGCTATTGCACCACGCACGTTCTGATCTCGGAAGAGGATATCGGCAAAGCGAGGGAGCAGCATCGGGATGCCCTGGTCATCGCTCATCCGGAGTGCTCGGAGCCGGTGAAGAAGCTCGCCGATGCGCTGCTCAGCACCGGCCAGATGCTCTCGTTCGTCAAGGACAGCCCGGCGAAGCGGTTCATCGTGGCGACCGAGGTCGGCATGATCCATCCGCTGAAGAAGGCCCGGCCCGATGCCGAGTTCATCCCGGCCAGCGACAGGGGCGTCTGCCCGAATATGAAGAAGATCACCCTGGAGAAGGTGCTGGCCTCGCTGGCCCACCTGCAATTCCAGATCGACGTTTCGCAAGAGATTCGACACGAGGCAGCCGCCGCGCTGCAACGCATGGTCGAGATTCTGCCTGACAAATGACAACTTGCACCGAAGGATAGCACAAGGGAAGGATACAATGGGACAGGAAGGACATCACCTGGAGACACTGGCGCTACACGCCGGGCAGAGCGTCGATTCCGACACGCTGAGCCGAGCCGTGCCGATCTACCAGACGACGAGTTACTGTTTCAAGGACACCGATCACGCCGGCCGGCTGTTCGCGCTGCAGGAGTTCGGGAATATCTACACGCGACTGATGAACCCGACCACGGACGTGCTCGAAAAGCGGCTGGCCGCCCTGGAAGGCGGCGTCGGCGGGCTGGCCCTAAGCTCGGGCCAGTCGGCCATCTACGTCAGCATCTTCAATATCTGCGGCGCGGGGGGCCATGTCGTTGCCTCGAATTCGCTCTATGGCGGCACCATTACGTTGTTCAGCCATACCTTCGCCAAGCTGGGCATCGAGGTGACGTTCGTCGATCCGAGCGACCCGCAGAATTTCGCCCGGGCCATCAAGGACAACACGCGATTGATTTACATCGAGACGATCGGCAATCCGAAGAACGATATTCTGGATTACGAAAAGATCGCCAAGATCGCGCATCAGCACGGGATGCCGGTGATCTGCGACAATACGGTGGCCACGCCGATCCTCTTCCGGCCCATCGAGCACGGGATCGACATCGTCGTTCATAGCTGCACGAAGTTCATCGGCGGCCACGGCAACAGCATCGGCGGCGCGATTGTCGATTCCGGCAACTTCGACTGGACCAACGGCCGCTACCCGGAGCTGACCGAGCCCGACCCGAGCTACCACGGCGTCAAATACGTCGAAAGCTTCGGCAACCTGGCTTACATCATCAAGGCCCGGACCCAGTTCCTGCGGGATATGGGAAGCTGCATGTCGCCGTTCAATGCCTGGCTGTTCCTCCTGGGATTGGAGACGATCCACCTGCGCATGCCCCGGCATTGCGAAAATGCCCTGAAGCTGGCCCAATGGCTTGAGAAGCGGCCGGAGGTGACCTGGGTCAACTATCCGGGCCTGCCCTCGCATCGGAACCACGACCTTGCCGGGAAGTATCTGCCCAATGGGCAGGGCGCGATTCTCGGCTTTGGCATCCGGGGCGGCAGGGAGGCCGGCATCGGGTTCATCAACAGCGTCAAGCTCGCCAGCCACTTAGCCAACATCGGCGACAGCAAGACGCTGGTGATCCACCCGGCCAGCACGACGCATCAGCAGTTGAGCGACGAAGAGCAGCTTGCTGCCGGCGTGACGCCCGACTATATTCGTGTATCGGCGGGGACCGAGCACATTGACGATATCCTCGCCGACTTCGAGCAGGCGATGAAAGCCGGGGCCGGATAGGTCCCATGCGTCCTATCCAGCCGCCAGTGAAAACCCCGGCCCAGGTTACTGACGTGTTCAAAGAGGATCCAGGAACCAGAATGAAGGACGCAACACCGCCATGTGGGAGTATACGGAAAAGCTGAAAGATCATTTCTTCAACCCGCGCAACGTGGGCGAGGTGGAAGACGCGGACGGAGTGGGTGAGGTCGGCTCGCTGGCGTGTGGGGACGCCCTGAAGCTGACGTTCAAGCTCGACAAGAACGGGCGGATCAAGGACGCGAAGTTCAAGACGTTCGGTTGCGCCAGCGCGATCGCCACCTCCTCCGTACTGACGGAACTGATCAAGGGCAAGACGCTCGACGAGGCGATGCAAGTGACGAACAAGGATATCGCCGACTATCTGGGCGGTCTGCCCGAGCAAAAGATGCACTGCTCCGTCATGGGCCGCGAGGCGCTCGAGGCCGCGGTTGACAACTATCGAGGCGGCGGCACCACCAAACACGAGCTCGAAGGAAGGGTCGTCTGTACGTGCTTCGGCGTCACCGACCAGGAGATCGAGCGCGTCATCCGGGAGAACGACCTGACGAGCGTCGAGCAGGTGACCAACTACTGCAAGGCCGGCGGCGGCTGCGGCGGCTGTCATGGCGAGATCGAGAAGATCATCGAGGCCGTGCAGGGTGAGCGCGTGAAAGAGCAGGCAGTTACTCCGCCTCGCAAGGGCAAGAAGCTGACTACCATCCAGAAGATTCAACTCGTCCAGCAGACGATCAATGAGCAGGTACGGCCGGCCCTGCGCACCCACGGCGGCAATATCGAGCTCGTCGACGTCGAGGGCAACAAGGTGACCGTTGCCTTTCGCGGCATGTGCGCCCAATGCAAGCTCGCCGAGTACACCATGAAGGACGTCGTGGAGGCCAAGCTGCGCGAGTTTGTCTCCGGTGACCTATACGTTGAGGAAGATACCGATTCGGTGGACGAGGGGCACGAGCACAGAGGATAAGCGATGAAGGAAATCTATTTCGACAATAACGCGACGACGAGAGTGGCCGACGAGGTCTTCGAGGAGATGCAGCCATACTTCTGCCGCCTCTACGGCAACCCGTCGAGCATGCACACGTTCGGCGGGCAGGTCGGCGTCAAGATCCGCGAGGCCCGTGAGCAAGTGGCTCGGCTGCTCGGCTGTGACCCGAGCGAGATCATCTTCACAAGCTGCGGCACCGAAAGCGACAGCACGGCCATCCACGGGACATTGGCCGCCGTGCCGCACCGCCGCAAAGTCATCACGACCCGCGTGGAGCATCCGGCGGTCCTGACCGTCTGCCGAGAGCTGGAGAGCCACGGCTACCACGTGGTCGAGCTGGGCGTGGACAAGCTCGGGCGCCTCGACCTGAACGAGCTTGAGTCCGAACTCGACGACGACACGGCGCTCGTCACCATCATGTACGCCAACAATGAGACCGGTGTGGTCTTTCCCATCGAGCAGATCGCTGAGATGGTCACGAGCCGGGGGATCACGCTCCACACGGATGGCGTCCAGATCGCAGGCAAGATGCCCCTCAATCTGTCGGAGAGCCCGATTAACCTGCTCAGCCTGTCGGGACACAAGCTGCACGCGCCAAAAGGCGCCGGCGTACTGTATGTGAAGAAAGGCACGCGGATCGCCCCGTTCCTGCTTGGGGGCCACCAGGAGGGCGGCCGACGCGCGGGGACCGAAAACGTCCCCGGCATCATCGCCTTGGGCAAGGCCTGTGAACTGGCGGCCGAGCACATGAAGGAAGAGAACACCCGCGTCAAACGATTGCGAGACAAGCTGGAGAGTGCGATCCTCAAGAGCTGCCCGGACAGCCGGGTCAACGGCGACCGCGAGCACCGGCTTCCCAACACGACGAACATCAGCTTCGAGTACGTCGAGGGCGAGGCAATTCTGCTGCTGCTCGACCGTTACGGCATCTGCGCCAGCAGCGGGTCGGCCTGTACCTCCGGCTCGCTCGAACCGTCGCACGTACTGCGCGCCATGGGCGTCCCGTTTACCGCCGCCCACGGCTCGATCCGATTCAGCCTCAGCCGCTACAATACCGAAGACCAGGTCGATTTCACCATCGCAAAGATGCCCGAGATCATCGAGCGCCTGCGGGAGCTTTCTCCCTTCGTCCAGGCCGCCACACGTTGAATCGATGGACGATGCACGGTTCGTGATGACTGTGTCCGACGGCAGATCTGGTTGAACTCGCCAAGGGAGGTTGGCTTGGCGAGCCTAACGCAGTTTGCAGACGGCCCCTGAGTGTCCGTGCCTCCGATAAGTCCTTTTTAAGAAAGGCGTTAAGTTCCGTGGGCGTGGTGGGTGTGGATTCGGACGAATCTTCGCAAGTCTTTCGCCCCTCCTACGCTGCGTCCGGAACGGTGCCTGGGCCGATAAGTGGCTATGGCATAAGGACTTCTCTGGAGTTGACCGAGGCCGCCACTATTGCCATGCCCCATATTACGCAAAATCGCCAATTTTTTATATAAGCCCTTGACAACCTCTCTATTTTTGCTCTACTTGATGGAAACACGCGGGGACAATAGATGTAGTTGAGCCGGGTCGGTGGGGCCATCTGACGAGGCCTAATGCGGAGTATGGTTGAATCGCCGCGTGGATCGCACCGCGGAATTGATGCTCGCAGCGATCTCGATTGTCGGCCCAGACCGGGTTGATGTGTTTCGGAGATGGGTTTTGTGTTCAGGAGGAGGTACCCCATGATGAAGAGCTATGGAGTGGTGTTCCTGATGGCCGGGTTGATTCTGGCCGTCGGGGTGGACTACGCTCAAGCCGGGCTGGCCGTTGATTTCGCCGAGATCACAATGAGTTCTAACAACGGCAACTGGTCACTCGGCTGGTCGTTCACTGTGGAACAGCCCGTCACGGTCACAGCCCTGGGTTTCTATGATGATCTGCAGAACGGCCTGACTCAGCCGCACGATGTGGCGATTTACGACGCCCAGCAGCAGATCGTGGTTTCCGGACAGGTCGTACCTGGCGATCCACTGGTTAGTTGGTGGCGGTGGACACAGGTGCAGCCGGTCGTGCTGGATCCGGGCGTCCAGTACGAGATCGTCGCTGTAACAGGCGATGAGAACTACGCATGGGAACCCACCGGTTTTGTCGCCGATCCCCAAGTCAACTACCTGGCGGACGCCTACAGGACCCCTGCCGGCGGAGTGTTAGCATATCCCAATGGCAGCGATGGGATCGTAGGATACTTTGGTCCCAATTTCCTGCTCACCAATGCGATACCGGCACCCGGGGCGCTGTTACTGTTGGCGCCGGGCCTCATGACGCTTGTCGGCCTCAGGAGAAAGCTCTCCTAACAGACTTTGAGCGATGTGTGATCAGAGGAAGGCTTGCTTGATAGCCCCGCCTCTTTCTTTGGCGCCCTCGGCGCACCCAGGTCGGTCATTCAAACGAAAAGGGCTGCGAGTCATGTCGCAGCCCCTTCTCGAATGTGCCGGAGAGTTCGTCATGATGGACCCGAATGTCGACCTGCTTGGGGAGGACGGTCCGAACCGAATCGCCGGCCACAATATCCATACCCCAGAGGTCTGACCGGTTACGGTGGCTTCTGTATCGCCGGGTTGGATTCCAGTCTCCCGAGTCTTGAAATGCGAGGCCATGTTGCCATCGCCGTCGCCATCGACATCCTCACAGGCCCACTGAACGGGCTCTGCTTCATCCGGCCCCAAGCGCATCGTCTCTGGATTGACGGTGCGGGCGTCAAAACCCTCCGTCGTCAGAATGGCCATGTGCCTGTTAAAATGCCGGAGCTGTCCGAGTTCAAATACACTGCCCAAACTAACAGAAAGGGCACGTGTGGAAGCACCTACGATGCCGGTGAACCCGAGGCCACTTTGCCCATTTCCCAAGTCTGTGCGCCAAAGGACTTGGTGCTCGCAGCGCAGTCCGCGAAGTCCATCGTTCCATTGGGCCGATTGGTGGTTGACAGGCGACCGTCGATCCTCGATAATCCAGCTTCGACGCCGAAGTGGCGGAACTGGCAGACGCGCGGGATTCAAAATCCCGTCCCCGTAATAGGGGGTGAGGGTTCGATTCCCTCCTTCGGCACTTGCGACATCGGGCTGGCCGCGAGCTGGATCGAGCGGAACATGCGGCCGAGTCGACGTGCGACTGCGCGCCTCTTGTCTATTCTCCCAATTCCTACGATCCCTATGAGTTTTCAGCTACGGCAGCATGAGGGTTATCGTGTGATTGCGAATGACGTAAGTCAGGTGATGAGGCGCGAGCAGTTTCTCCAGGGCCTCTTCGAGGGGCGTGTTGGTCACGGAGAAGTCGTACACGAACAGCCGGCAGCGCCCGTCGGTCTGCTCGGCGGAACCACTCCAATCGTAACGAAGATCGATTTGTTCCGCCATTTGTTGAACGAGGGTCTGGATACTGGCCTTGGCCGCTGCCACGGTAACCGGTTGATTCTGGTATTGGGCCGCCGTGGCGTCGTGTGCCGGGCCGGACGGGCTTGACTGCCATGCGTGGGTCAAGAGGTTTGTTGTTGAGTTTACAGTTCTTCGTGGCATAGGCGTCTTGTGCGTCATGGCCCGGCGGGTCGATTTCCAATAGTGCAAGGGCGGCGTGTTGCTGCGCCAGCTCCAGGCGTCGTGCGGATTGCGATGACTCCGATTGGGATCGGAATGCCACGCCGATCTTTCCCGCGGCCTGTGGCCACCGGTCCAGGTCCGTGGGCTCTACGCCGGTACCCAGGAAGACCATCTCTGCCGTCAGCCACTCTCTGGGCCCGCCGTTGAGAATGCCGAAGTCTGTCGGGTAGGCATAGTCCCGGCCGTCGATCTTCAGACCGATGGGGCCGACCAGGTCCCGGGAAGCCACGCCGAAATGCTGCAAGTAGCCCTCTCCTTTGCGGATCGGCGCCAGAGACATTTCCACGAGACACTGCCTGAGAAAGACAGCGGCCTTCTCCTCGCCGGGGCCACCCGCCGCACGCCCGGCATAGGCCGCTTCACAAAGCTCCTGCACAATTCGCTGTGCAAACATCTCTGGTTTCGGATAAGCCTCAAGATTCAGACTGGCCGGCCAGCGATAGAACTGCCGCCATTCGCGGTCGAGCGCATCAAATCCCTTGCCGCATACGCTCAGGAAAGCCTCTTCACCGTCGATGGCTCCACGCTGCTCCTCGGCGGCCCTCAGCCACGCCTCCCGCAGCCGGTTGGGCAAGGCTGGGCAGGGATCCCAAGACCGACACAGCAAGAACGGACAAGAGCAAACGGGTCTGCCGGGAGCATGATCTCATCGCTGTGGCTTTGCAATCGCTTTGATCTCCGACGACCTCTCCCTATCGTCGCGATATCTATATCTGCCTGCCGTTGATTGTACGAGAGAATTCGGACCGAATCAAGGGCCCGCCGTACGGTCCTGTATTGCTCTTGCCGGTCGTAGTGTCTATAAATAGACAAACTACGCCCGTATCATCGGATGTGAACCGAGGTGAGAAATGAGCAGTATCCTTAGACACCTGGTGGTTGTGTTGATGGTGGGGTTGCTTCCGGCCGGTGTACGAGCCGGCGCCCGCGGCGCCGATGTCAACGAGATAGCGGAATCGTATGTGCGGCTGGCGCTCACGCTCGGATTGTACGACGCAGATTACGTGGATGCCTACTTCGGCCCGGCCGAGTGGCGGCCTTCCGACGCCGACAGGCAGAAGCCGTTTCCCGCCGAGCGGCTTGGCGCGACCGCCGATACGCTGCTCGGACAATTGAAGGCGGCCGGCCGTCGTCGGCTCCCGAAGGAGGAGCTGCGCAGGCACGCCTACCTGGAGGAACAATTGCTGGCGGTACGGGCCAAGATCGACTTGCTGGCGGGCGCGAAGATGTCGTTTGACGAGGAATCAAAGGCCCTCTACGGCGTGATCGCTCCATCCTATGAGGAGACGCATTTCCAGGATATCCTGAGGCAACTCGACGAGATCCTGCCGGAGGAGGGGAGCGTGTACTCACGGTTCAACAGCTATCGCATCCGGTTCACGGTCCCCGCCGACAAGCTGGAGACGGCGTTGCGAACCACGATTGCAGAATACCGGCGGCGGACGGTGGAACATCTGACGCTGCCGGCCGACGAGGGCTTCGAGATGCGTTTCGTGACCGGCAAGCCGTGGGGGGCGGCCGTGACCTATCAAGGAGCCGAACGCAGTCTGGTCGAGATCAACTCCGCCGCGCCGTTCTGCGTAGCCGACGTACTCAAAATCGCGGGGCATGAGATCTACCCAGGCCATCACGTCCATCTCAGTTCGCTCGATAGGTCTCTCGTGAGGGACAAAGGCTGGGTCGAGCATTCGATTCTGCTGCTGCACAGCCCGCTGGCCCTGATCTCCGAGGGGTTCGCGGAGTATGGCATGCGGGACTTGGTCATGCCCCGTGATGAGCGGGTGGAGTTCCATCGCAAGGTCTTGTTTCCGCTGCTCGGCATCGACCCTGCGGAGGCGGAGCGCTACGGCCGGGTGATGGAGTTGAAGGATGAGCTGGACGCCGCGATGGTCGAAGCGGCGCGACGCTATCTCGGCGGGCGATTGGACAGAGACCAGACGCGCGTCTGGCTCTGTCGTTACTGCCTCATAACGCCCAGTGCGGCCGAGAACCTGATCACGTTCATAGAGCGGTATCGCAGCTATATGGTCACCTACACCGTCGGATATCGGCTCATCGCTGACTACATGGATCGACAGGTCGGTCCGGACGCCGACGCGGCCCGACGCTGGCAACTGTTCCGCACACTTGTCTCCACCCCGCGCACTCCGTCCGCCCTGGCGGCCGCTCGGTGACGACACGATGGATTGGAGGGGCAGGAGGGTTGTGGGGAGTCCTTCCGCTCTTGCACTCCGGTGACCCCGGAGCGTCCCTTCGAGACGCATCTTGCTTGTTCTATGGTCGCTGCAGGCGGCCCTCGACCGTGGATGCTCAGGTGTTCTTCTGTGCGCCAGTCGGGAAGGGGAAGCTGGCGAGGACGGCTTTGCCGCCCAGGTAACGCTCGATACGCATCAACTCGTTGTATTCGGCCACGCGCTCGGAGCGCGAGACAGAGCCGATCTTGACCTGGCCGACGCCTGTGCCGACGGAGAAGTCGGCCTCGAAGGGCATCTCGGTCTCGCCGGAACGGTGCGAGACGATGGCCGTCAAGCCGTGCTTCAGCGACAGGTGGATGGTGTCCAGGGTCTCCGTGATCGTCCCGATCTGGTTGGCCTTGATCAGGACGCAGTTGGCGGTTTCCCTCTCAATGCCGAGCTTCACCCGCTCGGGGTTCGTGGCGAACAGGTCGTCGCCGACGATTTGAATCTTGTTGCCGGTCTTCTGCTTGAGCAGGGCGAACCCATCCCAGTCTTCCTCGTCCAGACCGTCTTCGATGGAAATGATCGGGTACCGCTGGGTCCATTCCACGAGCAGGTCGACCAGCTCGGCGGAACTGAGCGTCAGGCCGTCCTTGGTGAGGTGGTACTTGCCATCCTTGTGCAGTTCGGAGGCGGCCAGGTCCAGGGCGATGGCGATATCCTCGCCCGGCGTGTGACCGGCACGCTCCAGCGCCTCCATGATCAGCTTCAGCGGCTCTTCGTTGGATTCGACCGGCGGGGCGTAGCCGCCTTCGTCGCCGACGGTCGTGGGCCAGCCCCTCTCTCGAATGATGGTCTTGAGCTCATGAAACGTCTCCGCCGCCCAGCGGGTGGCCTCGGCGAAGGTAGGGGCCCCGATGGGGACGATCATATATTCCTGGATGTCGGACGAGCCGACGGCGTGCTTGCCGCCGTTGAGGACATTGATTAGAGGAATGGGCATCGTGTACGGCTCATTCGCGGGCTTGCCGAAGACCTCGGCGACGTACTCATAGAACTGCAGCCGCCGCGCCACGGCCCCGGCGCGCAGGCAGGCGATGGAAACGGCCAGAATGGCGTTGGCCCCAAGGTGCGACTTGTCGTCGGTTCCGTCGAGTTCGAGCATCTTGCGGTCGATGCCCTTCTGATCGGTCACGTCGAATCCGATCAGTGCCGGCGCGATGGTCCCGCTGATATTCCGCACCGCCTTGAGAACACCTTTGCCGAGGTACCGTTGCGGCTCGTTGTCTCTCAGCTCGACGGCCTCGTACTTGCCGGTCGACGCGCCCGAAGGCACCATGGCCGAGACCCGCGTCCAGCGATCCAGATGCACGGTCGCCTCCACTGTGGGGTTGCCACGCGAGTCCAGCAGCTCCTGGGCCGTTATCTGAAAGATTTCCATCATGTTACCTTTCCATGCCTGTCGAGATCGACTGCGTTTCTGTCGCAGACAACGCCGGTAGTGTACCCGATTGGGCTCGGTTGATTAAGTACTATTGATCGTGGAATGTTCCAGTTCGCCAGTCTTGGGGTGGATCCTGTGAGTGAACCTTTACGCACATCAGGTCTCTTCACAGGCGGCCTGTGACTTGCGTGCCTCTTGTGTGAGTTCATGCCCGACATGGCCGAATGTGGAAAAAAGCCGCCACCGGCAGGGCGGTCTTGGGAAAGTCTGGCACAGGGGCTTCAGTTGACTCCGAAGTGGATTCAGCCGCGCCCGTGCGCCTGGAAGACAGTGTGAAAACGCGGTTCTCGGGTCCAACCGGTGCAGGCGGCTCTGGCGGCGCGCTCGAACGGGGCCGAGGTATGATCGTCAGCGAGCTATGGGGTGTGCGGAAAGCCCGGAATTGCGCAAGTGCCTCTGCTGCTTTGAATTACGCCGCGATCGAGTGACAGTCCCATAAAAGAATATCGGGAAAATTCGGTAAAATGTGGAGAAGGA
>CBFDBY010000129.1:0-16857 GCA_965603165.1 uncultured Phycisphaerae bacterium | reverse complement strand
GAGGCGCCGGCTCGCATCCCTCTATACTGCTTCGAATGCCGCTATACGTTCGAGGGGATGCTATCGCCCCGATCGGGCGATGTCAACCGCGAGGGCGGAAATTCCGCCGGGCGGCCCGGAGCGGCCCTGCCGGCCTGTCCCCTGTGCCGGCGCACGACGGAGCTGTACCGCGTCCACCGGCTGTGACGTGACCGCGTGGGTCAAGGATCCACCCTACGCTAACACAATTTTAACAAAATCCCAACACAACCGTAACACTCGTGGAGTAGATAGCGGCAGAGAGGGTACCCGAAAACGCCGAATTGGCCGATCAGAGGACCCGGAAACGACTTGCTGTTGGCCGCTCGGGAGTTAGAATTGGTGCTTTATGGGGCTGAGGACTGAGATCGCTGCTGTGCTTTCGCTCGTCGCCGTGGCCCTGGCCGGCTGCGGAGAGAGTATCGACCCGAATGAGCCGCAAGGGTTCATTCAGACGAAGGGCTCGGATACGATCGTCAACGCGATCCAGCAGACGGCCGAGGAGTTCATGAAGGTCTACCCGCACGTGTTCGTCGCCGTCACCGGCGGCGGCAGCGGCGTCGGGATCGCCTCGCTGATCAATAAGACCACCGACATCGCCACCGCCTCCCGCGAGATGAAGGCCAAGGAAATCGAGATGGCCGAGAAACGCGGCGTCTATCCCAAGGAATTCGTCGTCGCCTACGACGGGGTGGCCGTCATCGTGAACCTGAACAATCCCGTCGACAAGCTGTCCATCGAGGACCTGCACAAGATCTTCACGGGAAAGGCCACGAGCTGGAAAGAGTTCGGCGGCAAGGACATGCCCTTTGTGACCCTGTCGCGCGAGGTCAGTTCGGGCACGCACCTGTACTTCAAGGAAGAGGTCATCCAACTCGGCCAGAAGGGCAACACGCAGGAATTCTCCAAGAAGACGCTGCTGCTGACCTCCTCGCAGGCGATTGTCGAGGAGGTGGCGAACAACGAGGCCGCCATCGGGTACTTGGGCATGGGCTATCTGTCCGACCGGACGAAACCGGTGCAGGTCGGCCAGGGCGATGAGTTCCACCCGCCGGACGTCGAGAACGTCGTGAAGAAGGCCTATCCGCTCTCGCGGCCGCTCTTTATCTATACGGACGGCGAGCCGGAGGGCGTCGTCAAGCTGTTCGTCGATTACACCCTGGGCCCGGCGGGCCAGACGCAATTCATGGATACCGGGTTTGTGCCGGTGGCGCAGGAAACCCAAAATCCGAAACCCGAAATCCGAAACAAGCACGAATGACCAAACCCCAAAAGACGTCATTGCGAGGAGCGCAGCGACGAGGCAATCTCCCATCCCGGGCATTGAGATTGCTTCGCTTCGCTCGCAATGACATAGAGCGCCCGGCCGGCGCCGGTCGCCGGTTGCCACGAGGGATCGGCGAGCCGATCGTTGAGTGGTGCATCAAGCTGAGCGGCTTTGCCGTCGTCGGTTTCGTCTTCTTGATTTTCCTGTTCTTGCTGCGGGATTCGCTATCGCTGTTCCGGGAGTACCCGCTCAAGCAGTTCCTGTTCGGGACGGAGTGGCTGCCGATCTCGGACCCGCCGAAGTTCGGGGTGATCCCGCTGCTGCTTGGCTCGGTTCTCGTGACGTTCTGGGCGATCGTGATCTGCGTGCCGCTGGGCGTTGGTGCGGCCATGTTCATCGCAGAGGTCGCTCCGAAAATGCTGAAGCACGTGCTCAAGTCGCTGGTGGAGATCCTGGCGGCGATCCCGAGTGTGGTCCTGGGGTTCCTGGGGATCATCTGGCTGGGCCCGGTGCTGCGGGACGTTTTCGGGCTGCCGACGGGGATGTGCGGCCTGACGGGCAGCTTGCTGCTGGCCTTTATGGCCCTGCCGACCATCATCAGCATCTCGGAGGACGCCCTGGTGGGCGTGCCGAAGACGTACCGCGAGGCCGCTTTCGGCCTGGGCGCCACCCGCTGGCAAACGCTCTGGCGGGTCATCCTTCCTGCCGCCTCGCCCGGCATCGTGGCCGCGGTGATGCTTGGAATCGGCCGGGTCGTAGGTGAGACGATGGTTGTCCTGATGGTCACCGGCAACGCCCCGGTCGTCCCGCACTCGATCCTCCAGCCGTTGCGAACCCTCACGGCGACGATCGCCGGCGAGATGGGTGAGACCGTGGGCGGCTCGGAGCACTACTTCGCTCTGTTCGCCGTCGGGCTCGTCCTGTTCGCCATCACGTTCAGCATCAACCTCGTCGCCGATGTGTTTCTGCGAAGGGCCCGGAAATGAACGGAGCCAAGATCCGTCAGACGATTGCTTTCTCTGTCCTGGGCGCGTTGACGCTGTTGATCGTCGTGCCGATCCTGGGCGTGATCGTGTATATCGCGATCAACGGGGCCGGGGCGGTCACGTGGGAGTTCCTCACGGCGGCCCCGCGACAAGGAATGAAGGCCGGCGGCATCTTCCCCGCGATCGTGGGCACGATCCTGCTGGTCGTCGGGACGATGCTGTTCTCGCTGCCGCTGGGCGTGCTCTCGGCCATCTACCTCGTGGAGTACGCCCGTGACAACCTGTTCACGCGGATGATCAAGCTGTCGGTGGTGAACCTCTCGGGCATCCCATCGATCGTGTACGGCCTGTTCGGCTTCACGCTGTTTGTCCTGCTGCTGCGCTTCGGGACGTCGATCCTCGCCGGCTCGCTGACCCTGGCGATCATGAGTCTGCCCGTCATTATCACCGCCGCCAAGGAGGCGCTGGAGTCGGTGCCCTTCACGTACCGCGAGATCAGCCTGTCGTTAGGGGCCAGCCGATGGCAGACCGTCCGCTATTGCGTGCTGCCCTACGCGATCCCCGGCATCCTCACCGGGACGGTCCTGAGCCTGAGCCGGGCGGCGGGGGAGACGGCGCCGATCCTCTTCACCGTCGCGGCCTTCTATCTGCCGCGACTGCCACGATCCGCCTTCGACCAGGTCATGGCACTGCCGTACCATCTGTACGTCATCTCGACCCAGGTGCCGAACATCCCCCTCGAATTGAGCTTCGCCACGGCCCTCGTGCTCGTGGCGCTGGTTTTTCTCATGAACGTCGTCAGCATCTTCCTGCGGGCCCACTATCGAAAAAAGAGGCTATGGTAGAACCGGTCATCAAAACCGTCGATCTGAACTGCTACTTCGGCTCGGACCACGTCCTAAAGGGCGTGAACGTCGAGATCCCGCCGAACGAGATTCTCGGGGTCATCGGGCCGGCCAACAGCGGCAAGACCACCTTTCTCCGGGCCCTCAACCGGCTCAACTACCTCCACAGAAACTACTCGCAGACCGGCGAGATCTATCTCGGCGGCCGGGAGATCAGGGAGGTCGGCGACAATCTCCTGCGCAAGAGGATTGGGGTCATCTTCGCCCTGCCGCAGGTGCTGCCGGTGACGATCTTCGAGAACGTCGCGTACGGCCCGAAGGTGCACGGGACGAGGAACAAAGCGGTCGTCGCGCATACCGTCGAGGAGGCCCTCAAGAAAGCGTATCTCTGGGACGAGGTGAAGGATCGGCTGCACGAACCGGCCATCCGCCTGTCCGGCGGGCAGCAGCAGCGGCTCTGCATCGCCCGGACCCTGGCCGTCGAGCCGGAGGTCATCCTCTACGACGAGCCCTGCTCCGGCCTCGACCCCATCTCCACCGCCATGGTCGAGGACGCCATGCAGAAGCTCAAGGCCGACTACACCCAGATCCTCGTCACGAACAACACGAAGCAGGCGTCCCGCGTCAGCGAGCGGTGCGCCTTTTTCCTGATGGGCGAGCTGGTCGAAATCGACGACACCCATACACTTTTTACGAACCCGAAAGATGAACGCACAGACGACTACATTACCGGGCGCTTCGGATAGCATGGAATTCGAATCGAGCATCGAAACGACCGATCTGAATCTCTACTACGGGACGTTCCGCGCCCTGACGGATGTGGACATCCAGATTCCCGCCCGCAACGTCACGGCAATCATCGGCCCTTCCGGCTGCGGCAAGTCCACCCTCCTGCGCTGCTTCAACCGCATGAACGACCTGATCGAGACGGTTCAGGTCAAGGGCCGGATCACGATCGACGGCGAGAACATCCTCGAACCCGACACCGACCTCATCGCCCTGCGACGCAAGGTCGGCATGGTCTTCCAGCGGCCCAACGTCTTTTCCCTCTCGGTCTACAACAACCTGAAGTTCGGCCTGCGAATTCACGGCATGATGAAGAAGAAGGCCGATATCATGCAGGCCATCCAGGAAGGCCTGGAGCACGTCGGGCTCTGGGACGACCTCAAGGACAAGCTCAAGACAAACGCCCAGTCGCTGACGCTCGAGCAGCAGCAGCGGCTGTGCATCGCCCGCGTGCTGATCCTCCGCCCGGAGATCGTCCTGCTGGACGAGCCCTGCTCCACCCTCGATCCCGTCTCGACCTTGCGAATCGAGGAACTCCTCCGCGAGCTGTGCAAGGATTACTCGCTCGTGATCGTGACGCACAACATGCAGCAGGCCGCCCGCTGCTCCGATTATACGGCCCTCATGTACCTCGGCAAGCTGGCCGAGTTCGGCCAGACCCAGCAGATTTTCACAAACCCCAAGGAAAAACTGACCGAAGATTACATCCGGGGGGCCTTTGGATAATTGATAATTGATGACTGATGATTGATAATCGCAAGAGACAGAAGATTCGGTCGCGTGTATCAATAATCAATCATCCCTAATCAATGGGAAAGTGTTATGCCAAGAGAAGGATTCCATAATCGCATCAAAGAGCTCGAACGCGACGTCCTGCACATGGGCGAGATGGTGGTCGAGGCGATCAATCGTTCCGTCGAGGCGCTGGGAAGTCTGGACGCCAAGGAGGCCAAAGAAGTCATCGACAACGACGCGAAGGTCAATGCGCAGCGTTGGGCGCTGGAGGACAAGTGCGTGGACCTGATCGCGCTGCAGCAGCCGGTGGCGTCCGACCTGCGCGAGATCATCGCGACGTTGAGCATCGTTCGCGACCTCGAACGGATCGGGGATTATGCCGAGGGGATCAGCAAAATCGCCCTGCTGCACGGGGATCAGCCGCTGGTTCGACCGCTGGTCTATCTGCCGCAGATGGCCGAGAAGGGCGTCAGCATGCTGCGGCGGAGCCTCGAAGCCTTCGTCAACCGGGACGCCGACAAGGCCCGGCAGATCTGCATCGAAGACGATGAGGTCGACCGGCTCTACGACCAAGCCTATCACGACCTGCTGAGCCGCATGATCGAGAAGCCCGCCGTCATCACACGGGCCACTTATCTGATCTGGGCGGCCCATAATATCGAGCGGATCGCCGACCGCGCGACGAACATCTCGGAAAGCGTGGTCTATCTGGTCACGGGCACGCCGGGCGAGCTGAACGTCTCCAAATATTGACGGCCCCGTTCCCGGCCGATCCCCGGCAGGAACGTCCTGTAACGCCCGTGCCGAGGCCGTCCGACGGCTCTGGACACCCCCGCCAGACAAGCGCCGGGACCGGGTGACGCCCGGAAAACAGGGTAAATCGGGCCAAAAGTGAACCTGCGAGGCGAATTTTCGTAGGAAGAAGCGAAATTCTTCTTGCCTTTGCGCCGATTTTGAGGCATGATAAGGGTTTATCTACTTCCGGCGATAGACGGGGGGTGCGACTACCTGCCAATCCCCTGCATTCCAAGGTAGGGCTCGGGACTCACAAAGGGTCGCCAACGGATGGGCGAGTGAGCATATAGAACCGGCCGTCTGTCCGATCCGGCAGGCAACCGATAGTTGTGGTTAGATCATAGCGTTGAAGGAATATGGAAAAGACCAGTAAGATTCGGAACATCGGTATCTCGGCGCACATCGACTCGGGTAAGACGACCCTGAGCGAGCGCATCTTGTATTATGCCGGCCGCATTCACCGCATGCAGGAGGTCCACGCCGACAAAGGCGGGGCCACCATGGACTTCATGGAGCTCGAGCGGGAACGCGGCATTACGATCACTTCGGCCGCCACGCAAGTTGACTGGAACGGCAAGAGCGTCAACCTGATCGACACGCCGGGACACGTCGACTTCACCGTCGAGGTCGAGCGGTCGCTGCGCGTGCTCGATGGCGCGATCATGATCCTCTGCGCCGTCGGCGGCGTGCAAAGCCAGTCGTTCACCGTCGATCAGCAGATGAAACGCTACCGCGTCCCGCGCATCGCGTTCATCAATAAGATGGATCGCGTCGGCGCCGACCCTCAGCGCGTCCGAAGGGACCTGCGCGAGAAGCTCGGGCTGAACGTCGTGCCCATCCAGCTTCCCATGGGCGCCGGCGAGAGCTTCGCAGGCGTGATCGACCTGGTCGCGATGGAAGCCATTGCGTTCGAAGGTGACGGCGGCGAGAAGGTGGTACGCAAGACGATCCCGGAGGCATGGACCGACGCCGCTGAGAAGGCCCGGCACGACATGCTCGACGCCCTGAGCATGTTCAACGACGAAATGATGGAGCTGCTTCTCGAAGAGCAGCCGGTTAGTAACGATATGATCCGCCGGACGATCCGCGAGGCCACGATCAATCGCGACATCGTGCCGACGATGGTGGGCTCGGCGTTCAAGAACAAGGGCGTGCAGCCGCTGATGGACGCCGTCTGCGACTACCTGCCCAGCCCGCTGGACCGCTCGTACTTTGCGCGCGACCACAACAACGAAGGCACAGAGACGCCGCTCGCCGGCGACCCGGACGCCCCGCTGGTCGCGATGGTTTTCAAAATCACCGACGAATCGTTCGGGCAGCTCAGCTACGCCCGCGTGTACCAGGGCACGATGCTCAAGGGCGGGCAGTATCGCAACGCCCGCACGAACCGCACCCTGCGGGTCGGCCGCATTGTCCGCATGCACGCAAACGACCGCGAGGAAGTCACCGACGCCGGCCCGGGCGATATCGTCGCCCTGCTGGCCGTGGACTGTGCCAGCGGCGACACGCTCTGCGGCGAGGGCATCAACTACTCGCTCGAAAGCATCTTCGTGGCCGATCCGGTCATCAGCCTGTCCGTCATCCCGGCCAGCAACGCCGACCAGGAGCGCATGGCCAAGGCGCTGAGCCGGTTCATGAAGGAGGACCCGACGTTCCGCGTCTCGACGGACCCGGAAACGGGCGAGACGGTCATCGCGGGCATGGGCGAGCTGCACCTCGACATCTACATCGAGCGGATGCGGCGTGAGTACAAAGCCAACGTCACCGTCGGCGCGCCGAGCGTGAGCTATCGCGAGGCCCCGACGGCCGAAGCCACGTTCAACTATCGCCACAAGAAACAGACCGGCGGCGCCGGCCAGTTCGCCCACGTGGTGGGCCGGTTGGTTCCCCTTACCACAGACGCCGAGTCCAGCTACGAGTTCGAAGACAACATCACCAGCGGACGCATCCCCAGCGAGTACATCCCCGCCGTGAACAAGGGCTTCCAGGCCGCGATGAAGAAGGGCCCGCTGGCCGGCTATGAGGTCGTCGGCTGCAAGATGTGCCTCGACGACGGCTCCTACCATCCGGTCGATTCCAGCGAGATGGCGTTCCGCACGGCGGCCCGCGATGCCTTCATCGAGGCCTTCCGCAAATCGCGGCCGTGCCTGATGGAACCGATCATGAAAGTCGAGATCGAGATGCCTCGCGAGTACCAGGGCCCCATCGTCGGCGATCTGAACAGCCGCCGCGGCATCATCATGGAAACCGAGGCGCGGGACACCGCCGCCGTCGTTCGAGCCGAGGTCCCGTTGGCCAGCATGTTTGGCTACGCGACGGTCGTCCGCGGCCTGAGCAAGGGTATGGCGACCTTCTCTATGGAAATGTCCCGCTACGCACGGGTCCCGGTCAAATTGGCCGAGGAGATCATCAATCAGCGACGCGAAAAGCAAACCACACGTAAGTAGACACCCGGTACAACGGGCGTCCGCCGTGAGCCGCACCCAAGGCTCCCGGGGCTCCGTCCTCTTGTCCGGCTCGAATCGTCACACGCCGCGGGTTCGCGGGGTGGGCACACACTCACTACAGTTAGGATACCATAATGCCATTTAAGACCTTTGGTCTTACCGACCCGCTGGTCCAGGGAATTCTTGCGACCGGCTTTACGACTCCAACACCCATTCAATCCGAAGCCATTCCCCCCGCCGTGGAGGGCAGAGACATCATCGGTTGTGCCCAGACCGGCACCGGCAAAACGGCCGCCTTCGTGCTGCCGATCCTGAACCGGCTGGCCGGCCGGCCCGACCCCGGCAAGAAGAAAAAGAAGACGATCCGGTCGCTCATTCTCACCCCGACACGCGAGTTAGCGGTCCAAATTGAACGAGCCATCCTCGACTATGGTCGATTCGTGCATCTGCGTCCCGTCGCCATTTATGGCGGCGTCAAGATCAAGGGGCAATTCAGCGCTCTGCGTCGCGGCGTGGATGTCGTCGTGGCCACCCCCGGGCGACTGATGGACCACATGCGACAAGGAACGGTCGATCTCAAGCACGTCGAGGTCCTCGTCCTCGACGAAGCGGATCGCATGCTCGACATGGGCTTCATCAACGACGTGCGAAAGATCGTCGCCGCAGTGCCCCGCAAGCGCCAGACGCTGCTCTTTTCGGCCACGATCTCGCCGGAGATCGAAAGGCTTACCGCCGGCATCCAGAAGGACCCGGTCATCATCCAGGTCGGCCGGCCGCACAACCCCATTGAGACGATCACCCAACATTGGTTCCCCGTCCCGAAGCAGCAGAAGATCGACCTCCTGCTGCACATGCTGAAGGATGGGCAGATGGACAGCGTGCTGGTCTTCTCCCGCACGAAGCACGGGGCGGACAAGATCCACCGGCGGCTCGAACGGGCCGGCGTGGGCTCGGTGTCGATGCACTCCGGGCGCAACCAGGGCCAGCGAAAACGCGCGATGGACGGCTTCAAACGAGGCCGATTCCAGGTCATGGTGGCCACCGATATCGCCGCGCGCGGGATCGACATCGAGGGGATCTCACACGTGGTCAACTTCGACGTGCCCGCCTATGCCGAGGACTATATCCATCGCATCGGCCGCACCGGACGCGCTGCCGCCACGGGCGACGCGATCACCCTTCTGGCGCCCGAAGAGTACAAGCACCTCCACCAGATTGAGAAGCTCATCGGATGCCAATACGACATGGAGACCTGTCCCGGCTTCACCTGCAAGCCATCGAATCTGTCACCAGCAAAATCTGGCCAGAAGTCCGCGTCCGTCCCGCCCAAGAGCAGGGCTTCAGCGGGCAAATGGCCGCACGCCGCTCGCAAACGACCCCGCAGAGCAGCAAAACGCCGGGCCGTTTAGGACAAAACCGCCCAATGAGTCACAGGGGATGCTCGAGCCAGATAGAAGGCAAATCAAAGGTCAGAATGCAAAACTGCGGCTTCGGCCAAAGCTGGTTTGATGGGGAGGGCACGTCACGCGCGAGGCGCGCGTCGACGAGGTCAACCAGGGCGAGACACCGGCGGTCTGGGAAGGCGAGGTCTGGAGCTTCTCCCCCAGCGCGTTCCTGACCGTTGATGAAACGTCAGGAGCCCTTCTCTCCCGTGTCGCTTTTCAGGTCTCTCGTCGGCGATGCCGCCTTGGCCCCGATGGCCTGGACCGCACAGTAGGTCTTGTATCCGCCCGTGAGATTCCGGCACTGGAAGCCCGCCTGGTTCAAGATTCGGCAGGCCAGGTAGCCGCGCAGCCCGACCTGGCAGAGCACCAGCAACTTCTTGTCCCGTGGCAGCTCGTGCAGATGATCGCGCAGCTCATCGAGGGGAACGTTCACCGCGCCGGGGATCGAGCCGGCCTTGAACTCCCTCGGACTGCGCACGTCGAGAAGCAGCTTGTCGTCGCCGGGCTCGACCACATCCTCCACGTGGCAGATTCGCATATCTCCGGCCAGGACGTTTGAAGCGACAAAACCCGCGTAGTTGACAGGGTCCTTGGCCGAGCCGAACGCCGGAGCGTAGCAGAGCTCCACATCCTGCAGGTCCCGGACGGTCATCCCCGCTCGCATGGCGACGGCGAGGACGTCGATGCGCTTGTCCACGCCGCTCGCCCCGACCGCCTGCGCCCCGAGGATCCTCCCATCCTGGGGATCGAAGAGGAGCTTCAGGCTCATCTGGCTCGCACCGGGGTAATAGCCCGCGTGGTGAGCCGGGTGTACGTAGACCTTCTCGTACTGCCGGCCCGCTCGTTTCAGGGCCTTCTCGTTGAGCCCGGTGACAGCCACGGCCAGATTGAAGACCTTGCAGATTGCCGTACCCTGGGTGCGGTGATACGCGCTGGGCCTGCCGCAGATGTTGTCGGCAGCGATGCGTCCCTGCCGATTCGCCGGACCGGCCAACGGAATCAACGCCGGCGTCCCGCCTACAAAGTCCACCACCTCGATGGCGTCGCCGACAGCGTAGATATCGGGATCGCTCGTCTGCATGCGCTCGTTGACGACGATCCCGCCGCGACCGCCGATCGTCAGTTGCGCCTCGCGCGCCAATTTCACCTCCGGGCGCACCCCGACCGACAGCAGCACCAGGTCCGCTTCTCGCGCTTCCCCATTGCTCAGCCGCACCTCAAGTCCGTTGGCTGCCGTTTCCCGAATCTCGGTAACGCCGGTATTCACGAGCAGCTCGACTCCGCGTGCGCCGAGCTCCTGATGGAGCGGGAACGCCATCTCCGGGTCCACCGTCCCCATCACCTGCGGCTCCAGCTCGACCAGGCAGACCTGCAGCCCCCGTTCAACCAGCGCTTCGGTCATCTCCAGGCCGATGTATCCGCCGCCGACGACGACCGCCCGCGTCGGATGCTCGTCATCGACAACCTTCTTGATCGCATCCATATCCGTCATCGTGCGCAAGGTGAAAACGCGTTCTGCACTGATCCCGGGAATGTTCGGCCGAATGGGCTCGGCCCCCGGACTGAGGACCAGGGCATCATAGGGCTCGGTGTATTCCCTGCCGGCGTCAAGGTCCCGGACAACGACGGAGCGCTTCTCGCCGTCGATCCGGAGGACCTCAGAGCGGGTCCGCACATCGATGCGGAATCGCTTGCTCATTTGGCCCGGTGTCTGCACCAGCAGGCGGTCCCGATCCTGGATGACGTTGCCAATATGGTACGGCAGCCCGCAGTTCGCAAAGGAGATGTACTCCCCTCGCTCGAAGAGCACGATCTGCGCGTCTTCGGACAGGCGTCTGAGCCGCGCCGCCGCCGAAGCGCCGCCTGCGACGCCCCCCACGATCAAAACACGTTTCCCATCAGTCATAGTCATCTGCTGCGAGGTCCCCCAAATAGGTAATACATCACTTCATAGATGTCCTGCGGACCGTATCCATACACCATAACGACCGGTCCTGTCAACACACGGATGTGAAAGGCACCGGTCCATGTGTAACTGCGTTTTATGGCAGGGTAGGTTCCTTCTGTCACGCCGGTGCACTTCTGTCACCCCGAGCGCAGTCGAGGGGTCTGGCTGGGAGCCGAAGGCGTCCTGCGGCCGCAGGCAGATGTCTCGGCTGCGCTCGACATGACAAGAAACAGGAGGGACTTGGCTCCACATGACCAATCGCAGAAGGCACGCCACGATGGTCAGGCACCCACACGCGGGTCCCGGTCCGGGCTGGACGGCTTGAAGGCGGGGATTCCTTTGACGCCTGCCGCGTTCTGCCTTACACTGGCCCGTCGTAGGAGTGAAGAAAAGAAACGCCCGCCGGGCAACTGCAAGGCTTCCGGAATTGCCGGACGCCCATTGGAGAGACGATGATGCGCGAAAGCACGAAATGTTCCGAAACGATGTCGAGGCGTGCATTCTGCCGGTCGGCCGTCGCGGCGGCCGTCGCCGTCCACTGGGCGAAGCCGTCCGCCCGGGCGGCGCAAACCGTCCAATTCTACAGGAACCTGGCCCCGGGACATATTGGCGTGCGGGCCGATCAGCGGCAGGCGCTCGACTATGCCGTCAAGTACGGATTCGAGGGCATCTCCCCCAGCCCAGGCGAATTCGGAAACAAGTCCGCCGCGGAGATTCGCGATTGGGTGGAGACGATGAAGGCACGCGGTGTTCGGTACGGCGCCGCCGGCCTGCCCGTGGAATTCCGCCGGGATGAGGAACGATTCCGCAGCGATCTTGCCGGGTTGCCGAAGACCGCCGGTCTCATGAAGCAGTTGGGCGTGACGCGTGTCGCGACATGGGTCATGCCGGGCCACAACGAACTGACGTACCTGCAGAATTTCAAAATGCTGGAGCGGCGTTTCCGCGAGGTGGCGAAGATCCTGAAGGACAACGATATCCGGCTGGGCCTGGAATTCGTAGGCCCGCGGACCTCCCGGTCGCGATTCCGCTTCCCGTTCATCTGCACGCACCCGGGCATGATGGAGCTGGCCGAGGCGATCGGCACGGGAAACGTCGGCCTGCTGCTGGATAGCTGGCACTGGTACACCTCGCACGGGACGGTGGCTGAGCTGCTCGGGCTGTCCGCGAAGGACATCGTCCACGTTCACATCAACGACGCACCGTCCGGCGTCGCGGTCGACGAGCAGATCGACAGCCGGCGTGCACTGCCCGCCACCACCGGCGTGATCGACATGAAGGGATTCCTGAACGCGCTGGTGAAGATCGGCTACGACGGCCCCGTGGAATGCGAGCCGTTCGATCGGGACTTGCGCGAGATGGACGACGCTGCGGCCGTGGAGAAAACCGCCGCGGCGCTCCGCCGCGCGTGGGACCTCATCGGGGCCTGACCGCACAGGCCACCACCGCCGACCTCTTCACTCGCTTGGACGCCCATGGGTCCGATAATGAAAAATGCCCGCAACCAGCCTGCGCCGCTGGCCTTTTCGTACGTCGACGGCCGATGAATACAACAGTCGGGGTCCGCGTTGTGTTCGGCTGCACGCGGGGACCGCATACGATCGTATTCTCTGCCGTTATGGATGATCTGGCTATGCCGCAGCAGGCGGAACCCGTGCCGGTGCCCAAGGTGCCGCGGACACGACATCGAACGAAGGCCTGCCCTTTCTGCGCCGAGACGATCCGCTTCGAGGCGGTCAAATGCCGCTACTGCGGTGAGTTCCTCCCCAGGAATCGGCGGCAAACGGCGGCGCAGCCGGAGCCGGTCGTCCCGGAGCCAGAGCCACAAGAGACGAGCGAGCCGACGCCAACCAACGAGGAGGGCTATGAAATCCTGTGGTATGGGCGGCCGAGCCTGTACGCCCTGGCCGGCAGCTTCCTCAAGGCCGCCTGCTTCATCGCCGTGTGCTGGGCGGTGTACCGCTACCCCGTGACGGCCCTGCTCACGTATGTTCCCAAGCTCACGATAAGTGCCGAGCGGCTGACGCGGATCGAGGCCTGGCTGGATCTTGGCGCGCTGGGCCTCGCCGCGGCCGCTCTCTTCGCGCTGGCGTGGAAGGCGCTGGCGCTCAAGAGCATCTACTACGAGGTCACGCCGGACCGGATCGAGTGGTCGCGCGGCATCTTCGATCGCCAGGTGGACAATATCGACATGTTCCGCGTCATCGACCTGAAACTCCGCCGCTCGCTCGTCGAGTGCCTGCTCGGCATCGGGACCGTCGTCGTCACAAGCAAGGACGAATCCGACCCGCACTTCCAGTTCGTCAAGGTGCACCGCTGCCGTCACCTCTATAACATCATCAAAGAGGCCGGCCTCAAGGCCGACAAGAAACGCGGTGTCATCCACCTGGAATAGCCCTGCCCATGTGACAGGGAATCCCCATCTGCGTTCTTACCTCTGAAACCGAGCGACCATTTTCAGAATGAGGTCCTCGGCGATCGCGTCACAGGGCCCTGCGCTTGCGCAGCCAGGATACGAGGCCAACACCGAAGCCAGCAAGCACGACGGCGCCCGGGGCCGGGATAGTAGCGATCGCGTCCCCAAACACGGCGAAATCATCCACCGAGATGCCCGCCCGCGCGGTGCCGCTGCCGGAAATCCGGAACTCGATCAGCGTGGACCCGCCGGCGCTGGTGAAGTCGGCGTCGAACAGCGTGAAATCCGCCGGACCGCTGCCGGTCGGGAAACTGTTCGGATACAAGGAATTGAAAGGAACAAGAGTGCCGTCGATCCGGATTCCCAGGTTGCCGTCGGTTATGGCCTGATTGATTCCAAATGTCGCCCCCTGGTCGTTGCCCATGTAGAAACTGGCGGTGTAATCGCCGGGCGCGAGAACGACGTTCTGGCTGAACGACACAAACTCGCCCTCGCTGTTGGCGGCCACGGCGTATGCCCCATAGGAGCCGCTGTGCACGTTCTGGTTCGAAGGCAAGAATTGGACGTAGGTTACGCCCGGGATCGTAGCGCCGTCCGTCAGCACGCCGTAGCCCCCATTGACTCCGCCCATCGTCCAGCCGGTCAAATCGCCGGTTTCGAAGCTCGGATTCGTGAGCAGATTAACCGGGGCCGCAGAGGCCCAACCCGCGGTCAGTCCAACGATCAAAAAACAGGCGACGGTGCTTCTTACTCTCATATCTTCCTCCTCTTCACCACGTGACACGGACCAACGAAACGCAGACGACTACGTCCCCAGACCGTGAAATCTATGTCCTGTTGCGCTCAGATACAATCGGTAATGTACCAAATAGCGAGTGACAGGTCAAACAAGAAATTGCGGTGAGAACGAATCTGGGCCGCAATTCGCCCTATGTGGCCTCCTTCAGGGACGGAGGAAGTGACGCGTCTGACACTCTCCTAACCGCCTGTGTGACAGATACTTGCAGAAGGAGACTGCAGCTAAGGGTGTCCCATGACGGTTCGCAATGGGCCTACAGGCGGTCGATTCTCGAGTGCCCGCTCGGCAGAATCAAATGCACCTCTCATGCCGGTGATTGCCGATCATGGACGCTTGCAGGGCCGCCCGATCACTGTGTCTTTGATGAGACCAGCATTTCCGTGATTCTTTCAACCGCGTGCTGGTCGATCTTCTTGGCGATCCCGGTCAGGCTCACCCGGCCGGTGCTGGCGCCATCATCCCATTCCATGAGGGGTTGGGCCTCCATGCCGTAGAACTCGTAGTGAACGTCGAGCGTCGCGAATCCCGCACCGAAGCCCACGATTGCCCGCGCCGCTTTACTTCCCGGGCGGTACCCGGTGTTCTTCGTTGTGAGAAGATATCGACCCTCGCGGGGCTCAAATTCGTCTCGGGTCTCGACGGGTGCGGCCTTGTAGCCGGACCTGGTCAACCGGTTGACCAAATCACGCCCCATCCATTGCGTAAGCCTGACAAAGTACGCTTGGTTCCCTTCGCTCAATTCGGTTGGACAAGTCTGATCGCACAGAACCATGATCTCAACCGGCTCCCCTGTGCTCGTTTGGGGCGCTCGGGGTGAGGCCGCACATCCTGCAAGAAACGCCACACACACCACACAATGAATTGCTCTTGGGTGAATTCTCACGAAGCTTCTCCTTTCTCCCACGATCCCGTCCAGCGACGCCCAACACCGGCAGCGAGCCACACCACAATTCATCGACTCCCCGGACGACCGATTGTCGAGCCACATTTCATGCAATACACCACCGCGCCCGCCGCTGCAAGAAGAATCTTGACCATTCGTTGCTTCTTATATCGAGAGGGTGTCGTCAAGCAGGAAAGCGCGCGGCCCAAGCGCCGCATGCCTTTACCGCTCCGCGAATGTCGGCTCAGCCGAGGACGAAAGGCCCGCTTGCCGGAAGCCCCGGCGATGAAGTCGCGCCGGCTTCATGACAAACACGGGCAGCCGATCTGTCTGAATCGATCGGCTCCGGTTACCACCTGTCAGACGTTCTGCCTGTGGAGTGCGCAGCTCTGGCCAAATCGCCTGATTCCGGGTGTACTCCGCCGAGCCGGAGAACGGACCGGAGATCGCTCACCAGATTCCGGGCAGGAGGCGGTATGGGACTCGCTGGGCGTATTCGGCATAGCCGGGCAGTTCTGCGTGGAGGATCGAGTCCTCGCGGCCAGTTCGTATGACGAGGACCGCGACAGCAAGCCCGGCCGGGAGCAGACCGAAGATCGAGCCGACGATCAGCGGCGCCCCCAACGCCCAGAGGGCGACGCCGGCGTACCCCGGGTGGCGAATGAAGGCGTAGGGACCGGTGGTGATGACCTCGTGGTGGCGGTCGGTCTGGATGCGGACGGTTACCTCGAAGTGCGTGTTGACGAGCATGGCCCAGGTCAGGACGGCCGAACCGACCAGAAACAACAGCGTGCCCACGACGCCGGCCCACAGGCCGAGCTGCGACCAGCCATAGCGGCCGACATCCAAACCCATCACCACGGGGAGGATGTAGAATGCGAAGACACCGTACAGAATCAGCAGCGTCCGGTCCCCGGGCTTGGTGTCTTTCTTCTGTTTCCACCGGCCGCGATGGTTGACCAGCTCGGGATCGGTGATCGCCACCGGGACAACCCCGCCGAACATACCGATGAAACTCACGACGAGAAAGAGCCACGCGCGCGGCAGATCGAGCCGCCCCGCCGCCGCGAACAGCAACGCCCCCTCAACGAACGCTCCCAGAAAGGTCCCCACCAGCACGCCAATCCCCGGCTTGCCAAGCCGGCCTCGTCCGCTCTCTGTTCCCGTCGCAGCATTCATCATAAAGCTTCCCGCCGTCATATCCGCGATTCTTCGCGCGTCGCCATGCCGCTCTTCGAATCCGGCGTACCACGGCCCCGCACATAACAGAGAATCGACAATCAGTCAATCCCCACATCGTATGGACGTGCATCAACAGCGAACACAACCGGCCACGCGAAGGAGATCGAGATTCTGAAGATCGCGGCATTCGTACGGGCAGACTTGACGGGCCGTCCGGGTATCCACGCCGATGTTGCCGGCGATGACGGCTAAAAGGTTGGCTTGCTGAGCCAGGACTTGCTCGCGCCGACGGTGCCGCCGTAGGC
>CBFDBY010000128.1:0-17093 GCA_965603165.1 uncultured Phycisphaerae bacterium | reverse complement strand
TCTGCATCAAGCGGGGCACGCCCTTCGACGTCGTCTGGATGCAGAAGATGCTGTAGCGCCGCTCAGCGTTTGACGCGTGCGTTGCCTTCCCAGACGCTCCAGATCTGGTCCTCGTCGGCCGCTTGGGCGTAGTCGGTCAGCAGCGTGGTGACCAGGGCGCCGGTGGCCCAGCCGAACTGGACCCACTTCTCGGGCTCCCAGCCGCGCAAGACGGCGTAGAGCATGCCGCCGACGAAGCCGTCGCCGCCACCGATGCGGTCGAGCACGCCGATCTCGCGGGGCTCGATCACGTGCCAGTTGCCGCTCTCGGCCATCACGGCGCCCCAGCGGTGGCAGTTGGCGTGGACAACCTCGCGCAACGTCGTCGCAAAGACCGAGGCGTTGGGGTAGGCCTTGCCGGCCCGCTCGATCATCACCTTAAAGCTCTCGATCTTTTTGGCCAGACCCGTACCGCCGGCCTCGGGGCCCGCAATCCCCAGCGCGAGCTGGAAGTCCTCCTCGTTGCCGACGAGGATGTCGGCGATGCCGGCGATCTCGTGGAAGATCGCGCGAAGGTCCTTCTCGCGGCCTTTCCAGAACGACGCGCGGTAGTTCAGGTCGAAGGAGATTCTCGTGCCGTGCTTCTTCGCGGCCCGGGCGATCTCCAGGCAGAAGGCGCCCGTCTCAGGCGACAGCGCCCCGATCAGGCCCGAAAGATGCACAATCTGCACGCCCTCGCGGCCGAAGATCCGTTCGAGGTCAAAATCCTTGACGCTCAACGTCCGGCCGACCTCGCCCGCACGGTCGTTGCAGACCCGCGGGCCGCGAGAGCCCGCGCCGCAGTCGGCTAAGTTGAATTGATGCCGGTACCCCCACGGGCCGCCCTGATCGACCTGCGGACCCTCGACGTCGATGTGCCGGCTCGCCAGATCGTCCCTGATGAAGCGGGCGACCGGGCTGCCCTTAACGAAGGTCGTCAGCACCTTGACCGGCAGGCCGAGGTACGACGAGACGCTGGCGACGTTCGTCTCGGCGCTGGTCGCCTGCAGGGTGAACCGCCGGCTGCAATGGAACGGCTGGCCGTTATCGGGGGTCAAACGCCCGCCCATGCTGGTCGGCACGAGCAGAGCGTAGCGGCAATCCTTCTTGAGTTCGATGCTCACAAGGCTCTCCTTTTGATCGTGTCAATATCCAACGCCACATCATCCGGCCGCGAGCAACCGGCTGTCGGCCGATCCCCGCGCACCGCGACCATCCATACCAAATCTCGCCAGGAATCGCAATCCGGTAATCCCGCAAAGCTGTGATGTGGCGAGGCAAACACCGAGCGTCTCGCCATCTGCAGTATTTGCCCGAAGCCCCCGCCGGGCTTGAGCGGGAGCACCCAGCAATCCTTGGATCCCTGCATTCACTGCGGCCAGTTCTCCAACTGCATGCCGGCTGTCCTCATCCCGCGTATCGGCCTTTCTCCTGAACCACGAATCGGGCGAATGCCACGAATCAAAGGAACGAGCGTATATTTGCCGATCCGCAGGATTCGTGGTCCTCGCACAGGCATCACCTCCACGACGCTATGGAGTCTCCTCGGACGGATAGCCGAGCCGGCCCCAGGTGGCCCTCTGCAGCCTCTGCAGATCGTACAGCCCGTCCTCGGTTCGTGGCTCATAGTGTTCGGTCAGCGCTTCGTTGTAGAAGCGACCATAGGGGACCAACTCGCGAGGCATCGCCACGGTCTCGCGCCCCTTCCATTTCCAGTATTCCGCATGGCCGTCCGCCATCGAAACCGTTGTACCGCTGGCGTGGAGTAACGCGGGGGGGCTGTGTCGATACCACTGCGGTTGCAGGTAGTAAACCCAGAAATCCTCCCCACTTGGTGTACAGCCCTGATCCAGGAAGACGGCCCGCTGGCCCGCACCCGGACTTACGATATCTGTCAGGCGCAGCAGCCTCAGCGCGGTCTTGCCAATCCGTATGCCCGGCGTGTCCCACGGGTAACCTGTGCCACGCACGTACGTCCCTTCCACTTTGCGGTTGTTGACGCTGGCGACGGTCGCGTACGTGGCGGCGTGCTCGCGCCCCCCTCTCGGGCAACGGTAAACGTCAATGTCCTGTACATAGCGCCACAGGGCGCCCTTGTCGGGATTCTCCGTCACCACAGAACGGCTTTCAGGAAATAGGAAAGCTGAGCCCAGCCAGGTGTCTACGACTGTCACAGATCCCGAGATCCCCCGTGTAAAGGCCGTCCCATAGACGATCTTGCCGTCGTGGTCGTCGGCATATAGGATCCATGCCTGAGTCAGTTGGCGGAGATTGCCCAGGCAGACCGCACGCTGGGCCCGTTCGCGTGCCGCGCGGATCACTGGAACAAGGATCGCGATCAGAACCGCGATGCAGGCGATCACGACCAGCAACTCGATGAGCGTAAAGCCCTTGGAATTGATGATTGATGATGGATGATTGGCCGGTGCAGAATGCCCGACTCGGGCAAAGCCGCGTTGTATGCTCCCGCCATTTCCCTTCCGGCGACCCATGGGCGCCTCTCCCGTTATCCAAAGGCTCACTTCTGCCGGTCAGGACTCTGCTCGCCGAAGGTGTGAATCGCAAATCGGCGTCGCAGGGTCCGCTGTATTACTCTCGTTCTATTCTGGTCTTTGCCCCGGATTTGTCAAGCAGAAAACGCCTATGCCCGCCAGAAGGGTGCGACTACGTCTTGGGGCAGAACAGGTTTTCTCTGACACGCCGAACGCCCCTCTTGTCACCCCGAGCGCAGTCGAGAGGTCCGGCCGCGAAGGCCAAGCACGGCCCGTCCGCAGGCGGATGTCTCGATTCCGCTTCGCTCCACTCGACATGACAAGAGAAGGAAGAGACCTGGCTCCATTTGACCAATAACAAAAGGTCCGCCACGAGATTCGGGCACATACCACCAGAATGGCTATGGATCTTCAGACTTCTGGCGCTGTGGTTTCCGCCGTAGCGGAACTGCGATCCGGCCTGCTGCGGCGAACAAGGCTTGACAAATTAGGCGAATTGCGGGAACGTTTCGTTCGATCTGTGCCGGAGTCGAGCATGCAGTTCCGACAATCGTAAGTGTGCACAGGCGTTTGGACTTTCGGCAATGATGGAACGGACACAACAAGAAATCGACGAGCGTTACATGCGGCAGGCGATCGACGCGGCGTGCGTGGCCGAGGAGAACGGCGACGTGCCGATCGGGGCCGTCATCGTTCATCAGGATCGCGTCATCGGCCGGGGCTGGAACCAGCGCGAGCAGCTCCAGGACCCGACCGCGCACGCCGAGATTATCGCCCTGACCCAGGCGGCCGCCGCCCTGGAAATCTGGCGGCTCCACGGCGCGACGATCTACGTCACGCTCGAGCCGTGCCCGATGTGCGCCGGCGCGCTGGTCCTGGCCCGGCTCGACCGGCTCGTCTTCGGCTGTTCCGATCCGAAGGCCGGCGCCTGCGGCTCGCTCTACGACATCGTCCGCGACGACCGCCTCAACCACCGCCTCGAAGTCACCGCCGGCGTCTTAGCCGACGACTGCGCCCGCCTGCTCCAGGACTTCTTCCGCCCCCGCCGCCGCAACAACGACGCCGACACGCCCTGATCGTCCCCAGCGCCGGCGTCCGAGTGCGCTGACCCGCTAAACTGGCTGCTTGGCAAGCAACCGAACCATCCGGCTCAGGGTCCGAGATTCGAGAGCACTGTCCGGCTACCGGAGCCCGATCCTGCTCTCTTCACCTGTTTATCCCTTCTACGGATAGCTGGGAATGGGCTGAGAATCTTCATGAAGGCGCGCCCGCAGGTGCCTGGTACGATACGACTGGCCCAAGCTATCTCCCTTGGAGGAGACGATTTGAGAGCGAATCCCTCAATTGTTCAATCTCACTCGTCTTATCATGGAATGGTGCCAGGGATTCCGCGTCCGTCTCGCCGCGCAAGGAGTCATGTTCTTCGAGAGCAGCATCATAGTAGCCCCGACAAGCACTGACGGGCCATTTCCAGTCCACCGATGCTTTCTCTGACAGCCGCAGTAAGGCATGAGCGAACTCCAGGCCGGCGGCTAGCCCTGCCTCCACCCCTTCTGCCTTTTCTCGGGCCGCTCGCAAGAGTGGGACCGAATACTCCGGCCGATCGGCCCGGTACTCTCGGCCCAACATGAAAGCCTCCTCGAACAGGTACTTGTCTGTCGCGTATCCATAGAGCAGCGAAGACAGATGTCCGAACAAGTCATGGAGCCCGTTCTCGCCGGAGGCCGTAAGGGCCAGCCGTAATTCCATTGTGTACTGCCTGTCATCACAGAGCAACTTCACATGCTCGATGTGGCTTCGGGCTATCCGTTCCCAGGTAGAACGATCATTCAGCATACCCGCGTAATCCATCATCAACGATCCAAGGCCTACTGCAAGATCTGAATCCTCGGTCTGCCATTCTTTCATAATGCCGCCGGCCTTCGACAGCAAATGTTCAACTCCTCTTTCGCGCGCCGGCGAGTCAAGCCTGAGGACCTGATAATGCTCTTTCAGCAGGCGGTAGTAGGCGAACCGGGCACTGCTCTCGTCATAGGGCATCGCTTCCTCCAGAACGCCGCCCAGCACAGCACGTTCACGACAGGACAAGGTCATTTCCCGTGGCGCTCCAAAATCAATACTGATCAGGTGATTCATTTCCCGGTCGGTCAGCCTGAGAGACTGCACTCTCAGGTAGTCTTTCCCGAAGAACGTGCTCAGGACAAAATCCGCAGACATGAAGCGTGGAGTGGTGATAGTGAATGGTGTAGCGTACTCGTGGCCGGAACGCATGTCTTGGAGCGCCGTTTTGTCAACTTCGAGGGTGGCCCGAGAGTAGTACGTGCAACTACCGGCACTCACGGGATCGGTGAAGACGACGGTGAGGGACGTGTCGTTCGCATCAGAATGCAGGGCTATCTCCAGACGGTCTGGACTGTGCCTGAGCTGCCCTTCCCTAATGGTCGCATTGTAGACACACGGTTCTGGTGGATCCCATTTTAGGGTAAGGTCTTTCGAGATGTTGCTGGAATCACAGACATCAACCTTCCCTTGTGCAAAGCGAAGCCGGTTCAGAAAACAGGCTCTGAAAACGTCGTTGCGGGCGACTTCGGCAGCGGGCTGTGAATCAACATTCAACGATAGTGATCGCACATCCTGTATGAACTGTCCCGGGGAGTACCATTTCACCTCGCAGTCATTGATGACGACGGTGAGCCCGATTGGCTCATAGATGAGACCGGCCCCGCGCCACGACGGAAATCTGGAGACAATCTCCAAGCGAATGAGGCGATCTGCATAGAAGATCACCCCGGTCATTTCACTCTCAAGGGTCTCATCGCCCAGGTCAGCGGTCTCATGCCGTGAGACGCGCATCGTAAAAGGGATAGAAACGACATCTGCTTCCTGACTTGTCGCCATCAGGGATGCGATCGGTGTCGACGGCAGAAAAGCGACAGTCGACGCGAGACCCGGAACAGACGTCTCGCTGTGCACGAGCCCTATGCTATTGAGAAGGGAGCCAACGCACTCATAGACCTGGACTTCTGGAGCATGAACCGTATGAATTCGACGCTGCTCATTTTCGAACTCCTGCAACTCTCTTCGTTCCCGTTCATCTTCCATCCACGAGGCGTAGTACGTTTGAAGTTCATCGGATATTTCTTTCGGGAGCTGCGGGCCCAGCCTTTTACGGAACCTGAAGAAGTGTGACAGTCGCATACCCAGCAACCTGGCCCTTTCCTCGTTTCCCTTGACCCAGGTGAAGTCTTCCGCGACATTCACGGCACGAAGATGGTCACGCCATTGCCGCAGAAGTTCCTGCTGCTCTTGCTCCTCCAACGCGCGAAGATAGGCTGTGACAAGAACATTATTGGCGAATTTGCTCAGTCCGGTCCGAAAGGCATCGAGTGCTTGCCTACTCACCGTAGCGGGAACATCTGCGTTTCCGACCAGCCATTGCTCGGCGATCTCGACTGCTTCGGCATTCTGTTGAGCGATTCTCTCCTTGACCTGATGGGCCGGTGGGCCCAACTCGAAAAACGCTCTGATCCGACACTCGATATACTTGTACTTGAGGTCCACGCGTGGGGGCGTCATCTTGTCCCATGTGGGCAGAGTCCCCATGTAGTGGTCCAGGGAATCGAGAAGCAGTTCACACCACGTTCGAGGCAGGCGGCCGTCCTTCGTGCAGTCCTGCAGTGTTTCCGTGACAAGTTCGACATATCCGTCCTTGACCGTCTCGGGCCAGCCCAGCGAATGCCGCTCGAACAGCTCGCGGACCCTGAGTGCGATGAGAGCAATCTCTTTGTCGTTTGCCTGTGCGCCATGGAGCCCGTCGACGGCAGGTCCCTCAAGCACGATCACGATGACAGCCAACACCCAAGGCAAGTATCGTCTCTTCTTCATTGTCGCTCCATTGATGCAAATCTCGGCTTGCCCATCCGGGCTGTGCGTGCGGATCGCGCGCTCGTCGACGTCGTTGGATTCATCCGCAATCACCGTGGCCCACAGGAGGTCTTCCCCCCACGCGAATACAGCCGCCTCCCAAGTAGCAGAGAGAAGATCACCCCAACGACCAGACAGACCGTCACGCGGTGCTGTCCCAGTATCCTGTTTGCCCTGGCCCTGCTGTCAGGAGAATCAGACTCGTCCTGAGGGGCCTGATTTGCCGGCACCTGGGCCGTGGCTACTTGAGCATCCCGCGATAGCGGTGACAAAGCATCAGAGCCCTGACCCTGTGAGTTACCACGCGTCAACAGATCCGCATGATTGCCCAGCATGTCATCGCTCCGAATTGTCTCGTCGGCCAGTTTGTCAAGTATGTCCCGATATTCCCGCCTGGTGACTTTCGCATAATGTTCCTTCTGGCGTTGAATATCTTCCTTCTGCCAGTAGTTGAAGTACACCCGCTTCGCCTCTGCGAGCCGCTCCGAACTCACCTTCTCTCTTGGAACTGCCCGGAAGATTTCTTGAATCAGCTCAGAGGCCTGGTACAAGGAGAGATGGCGCAGCGTCTCAGGAGTCTTGCCTGCTAAGACCATCCTTGCCGTTTTGTCAATACTCAGCAGGATCTGCTGAAATTCTTCGTTGGAAAACGGGTGTTTGTGAGCGATACACAGCCTGTTGTCTGAGGCAGTCTGCATTTGTTTCTGAACTCGCGCCAGTTCGGCCATAAGCGGCATCGCACTTTCAGATTCCGACAAGGCCCCCGTCTTCTCAGAGACGTGCTGTTCTATCTGGTCTCTCACGCTCGAGATGATGCCTTGAATTTGTTGGCCCGCCAGTTCTCTCTGCCGTGCATCAAGCGGCCCTCGCATGAGATAGTCATCGACAAGCAGTCCGAGTTCTTCGACTTCCATCGTCATTTGCTGCTCGACCATCTTGTCCCGCGGTAATCGCCACTGCAGATACTGGCGAAGATCCTCTTGTAGGGCGGCGCGCTCGACGATCGGAAGGTTGGCCAGACTTGCCGGCATCACGTTCTCCACGGCCGAGGCGAATCTCCGAATGTCTTCCTGCGGCCACTGCTCGTATTCTTCAGTCATCCACTGTTGTAGCGGCACCCATGGGGTGGATACACCCGCCGCGCCGATCCCGACGAACCACGCCAGCAGCGAAAGCACACATATTAGCTGGGATAGGGTATGTCTGAACAGCCAGTTGAATCCGATGCCGCTGACTGCCGCAATGTGGTCCTCGATAGAATTCTGCATATCCAAACCCAAAGTGCAAAGACCTGATCTGTGGTAAGAGAAGCATCAGCAGCAACAGATACCCTGGCAGTACCCCAGCAACGTCACGACCGAGCCGATGATCCTACACCGAATACGCGAAGCATGGATCGCATTCGGCGAGCGTTCCCGATGCGCAGCGGTCCGCAGCAAGTCTGGGGAAAAAGGCCGGCCTGCCCGTACAGGCCGGCCTGATACCGGGTGGACGGTTCGATCACTCACGGGCCAATATAGGTCATGCTGCCGCTACCGGCGGTCTTTTCGCCATAGCCCGTTGCCTTTCCGTCCCAGCCTTCATCCATGTATGAGCTCGCATAAGCGCTTGTATCGATTCTGATCTCAGCTGCGGAGCCCGGGTCGTCCTTGATCTTGCTGGCCACGGGTGTCACCTGGTCGCTGTCTTCAATGGTGCCACTGGCACTTGTCCAGCTAATGGAAGCGGAAGTCTCTCCAACACCAATACCCTTTAGACCGCCCTCAGCCGTGATCTGGGCTCCGGCCCATTGCTTCTTGTCGTCGACGACAGGACTGTCCATGGAGGCACAATCAACAGTGCATTTTGCCTTTCCACTGGCCGTCGAGGAACTCAAGTTCTGGGCATCTATCTTGGCATAGGCGTAACCCTTTCCGGATATGGATGCATCGAAACGATAGCACTTGTATCCATCGCTGGGCGAGCCTACCCATGTCCATCTCTTTTTCCACCATGAGTCAGCCGAACAACTGCCACTGGCGTCATCGTCTATCGCGTTCCAATCAAGCTCCACTTGTGCATAGCTCTTCCCGCTCGTAGTCCAGTACCACTTCTTCCAGCCAGGTCCCCCCAGCCCTGGGCCACCCGAGAGATCCACTTCTCCTGAGTTATACGCGGGCTCCTTGTACGTGATCGCAGTATCCCACGGATGCGCCCAAATCGCGGAAGTGAAGACCAATGAGAAGATGATAATGCTCACGAAGTATTTCATTTTGCACCTCTTTTTTCTATGCTTGCTGCAACTCCCAGTTTTGTCCAGTACTCGGATACGGCCCCCTCAATGTTATGGAGAGCCTTGACGATAGCCCATCTACCAGAACGCAAAATCCTGTGACACGTTCGCTATCGTGGATCTTTGCCGACGGTGAAAGGAAGATGGTGAGACCTGGAGGGGAATCGGTCGATGCAGACTGCGCGCAGGCGCGGCGGGCAGATCAATCGCCGACAACGTGATCCTTGGGCTGACATGGACCGAGCCGAAACAGTTGCAGGAACTGGCTCCGGTCGGGACCTTATGCGGCATGACCGGCGAAAAGAAGGACAAACGCGTGATAGTCGCAAATCGGTCGGCTTGGGGAAAGAGCCGGGAAATCAGCCAGATGACCAGGCCCAGTTCGAGCCCAGACAGCAGGATCAGAAATGGACACCGGATACACACGTTTCGGCCGGTAACCGGCTTTGCCAGAAGCTCGTGAGCTTTCAGAGCCGCTGCGATGAGCAGGATAGCTCCGACATCCTTCTGGATGATTCCACGAATTCGTGTCTTTCCCGGCATATTAGTCCTCTTCTGGCCGTCCTGCCGCCGGGAGAGCGCCTGCTTTCGTCGTCAGCTGCGATCTCGGATAAGAACTGTCATTTCGCAGGCAAAGTCTTACCTGGAAAACCCAATCTCTTCATCTCCTTGTGTATCCACAGTTTTTGCACTTGACAGAGGGCTCACCGTCCCCGATTCCATGGCCGGTTCTCATGCCTTCCATCACAGCAGCGTTATCCGATAACTGATGTTGACGGTATCCGATAGAAATTCGCGCACACCGATGTTCGGGGCTACGGTGGCTTCGGTGATGTCCGAGATGAGCGTAACATACAAGAATTGCGGCATGCCGCTCGACGCCGTCCGGATGCACAGGATGCTCTGACGCCCGCTGGGATGGAACATACACAGCCGTCGTTCGCATTCTCTTCGTGCTTTGGTGGCCCCGTGTGAAGCCATTTCCGTGTCGTCAGTATCTATCGGTGTCCGCCTTCGTGTCTTTCTCTGTAGTCTTCGGGCCCTCTGGGGTGGCGCGATTCGTCGTGCGGTTCGGCTTGCATGGGGCGCAGCGATCACTCTTCAGCGACGTTCAAGCGGGTGGATTCGCCGAGGAACTCGACCGCCTTGCGATCGCAGGCACGGGCGGCTTCGATTGCGTCGCAGAAGATGTGCAGGTAGCAAGGCCGGTCGTTGCCGGCTGGGGATCGGGGAGTCTTCCTCGCCTGCCAGTTGTCAGCCCACAGGTCCGTATGTCGCCTGCCGGAGCGATTCAACGCCCGGCGGGTGCCAAAACAAATCTGGGAAAATCCCGAAGATTCCCCTTGCAATCTCTACAACTGTAGAGTAGCCTCGTCATTGTTAGAGAGAAAGGAGATTTTCATGGCCGTCAAGAATCACGAGCTGACCGAGGCCGAATGGGCGATCATCCAGGTGGTGTGGCAGCGCGAGCCCTGCGCGGCGCCCACCGTCCAGGAGGAGCTGGCGGCCCACAAGAAATGGACCTACAGCACGGTCAAGACTCTCATGGACCGCATGGTGGGCAAGGGCCTGCTCACGACCGAGCGCATCCGCAACCTGATCCTGTATCGCTCGGCCGTCAGTCGCGAGCAGGCGCAACATGGCGAGCTGATGCGGACGCTCAAACGGGCGTTCGGCGGCGCGTTCACCCCGATGATGGAGTTCATGCTCGACAGCGACGCCCTATCGCAAGGAGAGATCAGCGAGCTGGAGGGGATGATCCGGAAGAAACGCCGCCGGGAGAAGAAGGGGCCGAAGCGATAGCCCGTCTGTAACGGAACCGTCGATCAAGCGTCGTTTGCGAGCGGAGGTCCGATTATGAATGCGATTGTAGAGATCATCAATGCGGCCGGCCAAAGATTTGTCGCGTCCGCGTTGCCGATGCTCATCCAATCCGGCGTGCTCATCCTGATCCTGCTGGCGGTCAATCTCGTGCTGCGGCGGAAAGTGCGCGCGATCTTTCGCTACTGGATCTGGATGCTCGTGCTGGTCAAGCTGGTGCTGCCGCCGTCGCTGGGCTCGCCGGTGAGTATCGGCACCTGGTTCGGCGACAAGCTGGAAGTCTCGACGACGAATCTGTTCGAGCCTGAAGAGCCGCTGACAACGCAGGCCCCGGTCATCGCAGACCGCATCGTGTCCCGGCCGGTCCCCACATTCGTTGCGCCCCCGGCGCCGGCCACAGAGACACCCACGCGGCAACCCACGTCACCCACCGACAGGACAGCCGTGGAGGCAAGCCCACCGGCGTCCCAGATCAAGGCGGCAGCACCTACACAACCGCCGGCCACAGCGCTGACGTGGCAAGGTCTGGTGCTGTTGTTCTGGTCGGCGGCTGTTATGGCCCTGTTGTTGTTGCTCCTCCAGCGTGCGTTTTTTGTGCAGGGCCTCGTCGCCCAGGCGGAGGAGCCGAATCAAGCCCTGTTGAACGCGCTGGCAGAATGCCGGGGCCGGCTCGCCCTGCGCGGACCGATTGCGCTGAAGATCTCGCCGAACGCGAGCAGCCCGGCCGTATGCGGGCTCGTCCACCCGGTGGTTCTGATTCCGCACAATCTCGCGCCCAAGCTGCACGGGCGCGACGTGCAGGGGGTGCTCTTGCACGAGCTGGCGCACGTCAAGCGGGGCGACCTCTGGGTCAACCTCGCCCAGACCCTGCTGCAAATCGTCTACTTCTACAATCCGCTGCTGTGGGTTGCGAACACGGCGATCCGCCGGGCGCGCGAGCAGGCGGTCGATGAGACCGTGCTCGTCGCCATGGGCGAGACCGCGCGGCACTATCCGGAAACCCTGCTGCACGTGGCGAAGCTGGCCTTCCGTCGGCGACCCGTATTGAGCCTGCGTCTGATCGGCGTGGTCGAATCGAAGAGCGCGCTCGCCGGCCGCATCAAACACATCCTGAATCGGCCCATCCCGAAGACGGCCAGGCTCGGGCTGCTGGGCCTGCTCGTAGTCGTCCTCGTCGCCGCGGTCATGCTGCCGATGGCAAAGGCCCGGCCCATGACCGACCGCACGCGTGACGTCCTCGCGCTGGCCGAGGACGAGGCTCGCTCGTTCAACCACGGATACGTCGGGACCGAGCATATTCTCGTGGCGCTGTCGCGCCGCAGTGACGCCGTCAGCGCCAAGGTTCTGGAGAACCTCGGCGTCGACACGGATGCGTTGCGGGCGCAGATGCGGACACTGTTCAAGCCGGGGTCCGAACCCTCTGGCGCCGGCAAGCTGCCGCAAACACCCCGCGCCAAACAAGCACTCAAGCGCGCAGTGGACGAGGCCCGCTCACTCGGACACGATTATATCGGCACGGAGCACCTGCTTCTCGCTCTGGCGAAGGATCGCGAGAGCGTGGCCACACAGATGCTCCACGGCCTGGGTCTAACGACCCCACAGATCCGGGCGGAAATCCTCAAGCTCGTTCGTCCGGGCAGAGCGGACGCGAGCAGGGCAGACGAGCCAACGACCGGACCGACTGTGTCCATACCCTCCGCCGACACGGACGGCGATGGGCTGTCCGATTTCCAGGAAGTGCACAAGTACCTCACGGACCCGGCGCAGCAGGACAGCGACGGCGATGGCACGCCGGACGGCGACTGGGATGAGCGACGCGAGTACGCCTATTCCATTCGCACGGTCCTGCGCTACTTGCCGCCCTTCAACGACGGCGGGCTCAACGATGATTTCCAGGATGCGCGCCTCCTGAAGCAGACCGATGACTACGTCGAGATCGAAGTCGTTCACTATCCGCTGGCCACCTCGCAGGAGTCGATTCCTGAGAATGCGAACTGGCGGCAGGACTATGCGCACATGAGCGAGCACCTCGCCCCCGGCGTGACCACCAATTGGGATGAGCCGATGAAGCGCGACCTGCTGGCCGCGCTCAAGGCGGACGGCATCGACGTCGAGACGCTCACCGACAAGCAGGTCGTCGAGCAGGTCTCACGTTGGCTGATGAAGAGATCGCGATCGCTCGACAACGTCTTCACCACGTTCTATGTTTACTGTGCGAACGGGCGGCCTCAGGTGTACCCCGGCCTTGAGGAGGCCTTCCAGAACGAGTTCAACCGCGACAGCAGCAACTACGACTGGCCCATCGAGCAGCACTTCGACCACGAGCTGTTAGGCAAGGGGATGTTCTACAACAAGACCCACGGCTCGTGCACCTCGGTCGCCGTGTACCTGACGACCGTCCTGCGCGCCCTGGGGATCCCGACGCGCATGGTGCTCGTGACGCCGGCGGTGGACGCCTCGGACCGCGAACAGATCCTCATGGTCAAGAACGCCCTGACGCACAACCGCGTGCGCGAGACGATCCTGACGGGCCTGCGCCGGTCGAGTCGCGGCTTCACCAACCACACGTTCAACGAGGTTTACGTGGGTAACCGCTGGTGCCGGCTCGATTATACGCAGCTTGGCTGCGGCATCTTGGGCCTGCATCGCTTCGGCCTGCAGACGCACGTCTACACGTTCAACGATCTCAGCGACATCAACCTGGCGGCCACCTGGGGCGTTCGATACGCCAGAGGCGAGCGCAACGACACCTTCAAACACAGCAACCCCTACACGGCCGTCGAAATCTCAGAGCGTTTCGGTTCACACGGCAACATCGCGAACCCACCGTTCGCCACGCAGGAGCTCTCGTCGAGTCGCCTGCCGAACATCTTCATTCTGTACCCGTCGGGGATCAGCGTCTGGGACGAGTTGATGGAGACTGTGAAAGATCGCACGTGGGACAAGACGGGCCGGCCGCACGCACCAGAGTACTACGAGAACCTCTTCGAAGGCGTCTGGTTCAAGAAGCCGGGGGACATCCTCGTGCTGCTGTTCTCGCTCGACACGCCGGAGCGCGTGCCGCCAGGCTACGAAGACCTCTTGCCCAAGTCGTGGACGGAAATCGAATCGCAACTCAAGCAGGGCCGGACCGTCGAGCTGAGCGGCAAGGCCCGCGACATGAACGTCATCCTCCTGGCCGCGCCGACGAAAGACGAACTCGCGCCGCTGGTCCGGAACTCGAAGCTCCTTCGCGCACCGGGAACACCCACCGAAGAGCAAGACAACCGACCGTCGGAGCCCGTGTCGCCGCCTTCGGCCCCATTCGCGGTACGAGTGAACGAGAACGTGGAAATCGAGCTGCTCGGCATCTGCGACCATCCCAGCGAAGGCGGGCTCTGGTGGCGACCCGACGGCTCCCCCATGGAAACAGCCCCCTACCGGACCACCGGCAGTCGCTTGGACCGTGAGGAAGGTTACGAGGACTACGAGTTCGCCCTGCGCGTGTCCGGGCCCTCCGACACGGCGATCGCCTGGATCGTCCCCGGGGGCAATCGGGGCTCCTACACCGGCCGGGCCCGAGACGCGGATGGGCAAGCCCTCGACGACATCTACGCGTACACCTCGAATCAAAGCGCCGACGCCGAGCGGGCGAACGTGTTCATCGGCGTGGCGAGCGGCGCGTGGGAGACCCGCGCCGTCCACAAGACCCTGTCGCGCGAGGGCTCCTATACACTCGAGGACAACAAGGCCATCGCGTTCGGCATCGCCTATATGAAAGGCAGCGAGACCCTCGTCCCGGTCACGACGAGCCTGAAGAGCAAGGAGGCGAACCGCCGGCTGATTGCGGTGGATGTCAACGGCGATCAGCACGTCGCCGGCGGGACGGGATACGGCGGAAACGTGCTCCACAGCGGCACGTCCCGATTCGATGTGCCCCTCGATCAGATACGAGAGCTACGCTTTGAGATGCGGCCCTACACCTGGGTCGCGTATCGGGACGTCTCGCTTGACCCGGGCCGCGAGACCGACGTCACCATCGAGCTGATGGATACCGAAACGATGATGCTTTCGAGCCGGCGGGCCCCCGGCCAGGAGAAGATCTGCGGTATCGGCCCCGCATGGGAAGCGTTGAAAGACCGCGCAGGCAAACGCTACAGCGGCACCATCGGGGGGTTCAGCACGAATGAGAAGCGATGCCGCGAATACTTTGCGCAGGTGCTCTCCTGGACAGCCCCCAGCGACACGCTCGCACTCATGCTCGCCTTCGACCAGTCCGTAGCGATACCGCCGCAATACGCGGACCTCCTGCCGCTGCCCTGGCCCGAGATTGAAGGCCGCATCAAGAAGGGCGAACTCGTGGAAGCGCAAGGCAGCGCTCGGAACTTGAACGTGCTTCTCCTGGCCGCCCCGACGCTCGAACAACTCGACGCGCTCGTGCGGCAGACGCCTCTTCTCAACACATTCCAGGCCGCGACAATACCGCTGCAGGTCGATTACGCTGAGCCCGGCCCGACCCCCGTACGATAGTCTGGGCTCCGTTCCCCGGTCTACTGTACTGACCGACGAACGTCCGGTCGTATTGGCACCTCGTGATGTGGCGAACGTCGCGAGAGGCAGGCCCGTGACACTCAGCAATTCGTCATTTCCGATCCAGGGAGAGGCTGAATACGTTACCGATGGCGACAAGCGACCCATGTACTTCGTTGAAGTGGCTGACTGCTGCTACCCAAAGAGATTCCATCGCCGGACTGTGAATTCTCTGTAACGATCGCTCGATGAGCGCAATTTCACTCGTGGACCGGCAAGATCGCTTGAGCGCACGCCTGCCGGGTCCGGTCGGGGAGCTCCTGTACAGATTATTACGGAGACAGTACGTCGTGTGACGGCCGGGGCCGTCCGGGGATTCAGAAGGAGCAAGCCATGAACGCGAACGAGGTACAGCAGAGGTTGGATCGGCGGCAATTCCTGAAATCGGCGGCGGGAGCGGGGGCGGCGCTGACGTTTGCACCGATGGTGTTCAGCCGGCTCTATGCGGCCGATGCGAAAGAGACCATCAATGTGGCCCTGATCGGGGCGGGCGAGCAGGGCAAGACCCTCATGGAGGCGGCCCGGCGGATTCCGGGGGTGCGGTTCCAGGCGGTGTGCGACATCTGGCCGTACAATCGCAAGTGGGTCTCCGGCCGGTTGCGGGCGTACCGGCACGGGTCCAACGCCTACGAAGACTACCGCGAGATGCTCGACAAGGAAAAGGGTCTGCACGCCGTCATCGTCGCGACGCCCGATTGCTGGCACGCCGAACACACGGTCGCCTGCCTGAACGCCGGCCTGCACGTCTACTGCGAGAAGGAGATGTCCAACACGCTCGAAGGCGCCCGCAAGATGGTCGAGGCGGCCCGCAAGACCGGCAAGCTCCTCCAGATCGGACACCAGCGCCGCAGCAATCCGAACTACATCCTGTGCCACGACAAGATCCTGAACGAAGCGAAGCTGCTGGGACAGATCACCGCGATCAACGGGCAGTGGAACCGCTCGGTGCAGGAGCCGCTCGGCTGCCCGAAGAAGGCCGAGATGGACGAGACCACGCTGTGCAAGTACGGCTACGAATCCATGGAGCAGCTTCGCAACTGGCGCTGGTACAAGCACCTGGGCGGCGGGCCCATCGTGGATCTCGGCTCGCACCAGATCGACATCTACAACTGGTTCCTCGGCGCTCGCCCGAAGTCGGTGCTCGCCAGCGGGCGGACCAACTACTATGACCGCGGCACGCACGAGTGGTACGACACGGTGATGACCATCTACGAGTACGACACGCCGCAGGGCCCGGTCAGCGCGTACTACCAGACGATCAGCACCAATAGCGGGCAGGGCTACTTCGAGATGTTCATGGGCCACGAGGGGACGCTGCTGCTCTCGGAGCGCGCCTCGCGCTGCCGCATCTATCGCGAGAAGTGGGTCGACGAGGGCAAATGGGAGCCGTGGGCGCGGAAGGGCTACTTAGGCGATCCGGTGGAGAACGAGCAGAAGCCGAAGGTGCAAACGACGGCGGTGCTCGACAGCCGCGAATCCGTCCCGCCGCCGGCGTACTATCTGCCGGTCCAGGCCGACACGCTACTCCATCAGCCGCACCTGGAGAACTTCTTCGACGCGATCCGAGGCAAGGCGAAATTGAACTGTCCCGCCGAGGTCGGTTACGAGACCGCCGTGACGGTCCTGAAGGTCAACGAAGCCGCCGAGGCCGGCCGCCGACTCGAATTCACCCCTGATGAATTCGCGACTTAGTGACTATTGAATAGTCAACCGCCACCGATGATGTCACCCCCGCGCAGGCGGGGGGCCAGGAAAGTCGCGGAAGATACCGGATTCCCGCCTCCGTGGGAATGACATGGTCAGTTCCGTGATTCAATGGGCTGTTCAGTCGTCAATAATCGCGCATTTCGCAAGTTGTGCGACTATCGGGGGCAGAGATTGCTTCCCCCGCCTTCGCGAGGGCAGGCTTGCTGCGCTCCTCGCAATGACATCGCAAGGCTATAGCATGTCATTGCGAGCGCAGCGAAGCAATCTACAATCGCACGATCTCTGAAATG
>CBFDBY010000127.1:0-17313 GCA_965603165.1 uncultured Phycisphaerae bacterium | reverse complement strand
CTGCCCGGCGCGATCGAGCGCAACAAGGAATCGTGCAGCCATCGCGTCGTGCCCGATGCCTCATTGCCACAGGAGATGATTGATCTGTGCTACGACGCCCAGACCTCCGGCGGCTTGCTGATCGCGCTCGAACGCAAGAAGGCCGACCGCTTCCTCAAGGCCCTGGTCGATGTCGGCGTGACGAGTGCGACCGTCGTCGGTCATGTACGTGCCAAGGGCACGGGCCTGGTGCACCTCACCCGGACCGGCTCACGGACCATCCCGACCGTGGAGACCACGACCAAAGAGCCCGCCGAGCCCGTCGTCGAGCCGGCCCCAAGCGAGGTGACATCGCCTGCGAGTGAGGAGGTCGCCTGCTGCGCCGATGCCGTCGGACCGGCTTCATCCGTCGCCGGCGGGGGCGCAGAGGTGGGGCAAATCAAGGCCAAATTCAAGGCGTTTCTCGGCGCGGCCTCCTCGCCGCACGGACTGGACGCTTACACGAAGCAGGCCATGGCGATTGCTCTCTCCGTCGCGACGCGGTGCGAGCCCTGCCTGAAGATGCACCTGCAAAACGCCCGGAAAAAGGGATTCACCCAGGACGAGATCGACGAGGCCGCCTGGATGGGCATCAGCTTCGCGGGCTCGCCCGCCATGGTCTTCTATGAGCAGCACAGAGACTCTTAGCGGATGGCCCAGTTGAAAGAGGTCGGTGTTCGCTGCCTTATGCAAGCCCGGTGATCATTTGGGCCGTGGCGGGTTTTGCCGCGCTCTGTGTGCGCCAGCGAACCGTTGTGACTCGGCCGTGGCGATTGCGGTTGCCGCCGACGGCGTGCAGGATGAATTCTCCGCCCGCGCCGGTCAGGCGGGCCTCGACCCATCCCACCGGCTGGGCGCCGGTGAAATTGTACCCCACCGCCGGGAGATTGATGAAGTGAACCCCGTCAAACGTGGAGAACTTGTACTTGTGCGAGTGCCCGAAAATGACGGCCTTGACCTTCCTGGCCGGGGCGATGATATCGAGCAATCGTCCGGCGTCGAGCAGATCGGCCCGCGGGGAGTGGTGGAGGAACAGGAGCGTCGGTTTGTCGTCACTCGCTTCGAGGAATGTCTCGAGCCAGATCCGTTGCAGTTTGCCGAGCAGGCCGGGAAAGACATTGCTGTAGAGGTGAGTGTCGAGGACGACCAGCCGGACGGGACCGGCGTCGGTAGCGATGATGTGCCTGTTCCTCAGACCGTTGCCACAGCCGCGGGAAGGCGCGAACGCACGCAGGAAATTATCGCGGTTGTCGTGATTGCCGATACCGAGGTGGATCGGTCGCCGCTCTGCGATCGGAGCGAGCAATGCCTTGACGTTCTCGTATGCCTCGACGCTGCCTCTCGAGCGCGTGAGATCTCCCGTGATGACGAGGCCGTCCGGCAGGGCGGCGCCGATCTGGTCGGTTGTTCTCTGGAGATTCTGATGGGGATAGAAGCCTCGGAAGCGAACGCCGGGACGTGCGCCGATATGTGTGTCCGACAAGAAGGCCCAGCGGGTGAAGTCCTTTTCGCTGCGTTGCGCGTCGGCCGGCTCTCCGTCCGGTTGCAGCGTGACGGCGCCGCCCGCGACGGCCAGCCCGATCGTGAGAAATTGTCGTCTGTTTATCTGGTCCGCAAAACGGTCGGACATGCAAGACTGCCTTTCTGTTGCTTCACAATTGTCTGTGGCCGGGAACCATTGTATCCGCGCGTTCGAGGCCCTGCGCAAACAGTTTGCCCCCGCCGCTCGCGGGCCTCCCGCCCGTGATATGACCCGAGGGTCTTCCCCCCAGCCCGAGCCGTACGAGCGCTGTACGGCAGACACCCCAAAGACCCTTCACGGCATGATTGGCATCACACGCCTCAGCGGCGCGATTGGGATGCGATGGTCTTATCCTTAGGCCGCCTTTTTACCACAAGCGGTGGCATTCTGCAAGACTTTGATCCTGTCATCTCATCGCGGGGTGGATCTCTTCGGCCGCCCGTCAGGCCCGCCAGCGAAGCCGCACGCGATCTCCGTCGGCTTTCTTGTCGCCGCCGACGGCGTGCAGGATGAACTCGCCGCCGCGCGCCGTCAGCCGTGCCTCGACCCAACCCAGCGGCTGGTCGTCACGGAAGTTATACGCCGTCGCCGGCAGATTGATCAGGTGAATCCCTTCGAATTGCGAGAAGCCGTACACGTGCGAGTGCCCGTATACGATGGCTTTGACCTTCCTGACGGATTTGACCATCTCGAAAAGCCGCAGCACGTCCAGCAGGTCGCCGTCGGCATCCCCGAGCGTGTGATGGAAGAACAGGATCGTCGGCCTGTCGTCGCTCTCGCGCAGGCTGGTTTCCAGCCAGGTGCGCTGTGCTTTTCCGAGCAATCCCGGGGTCTTGTTCACGTATAGCAGTGAATCAAGGACCATGAACCGGACCGGTCCCGCCTCCACGGTAACCACATGTTTGCCCTTGACCGCCTGCTCATTCTCCGTCGGACCTTCGAACACCTGCAGGAAATTCGCGCGATCATCGTGGTTGCCCATGGCCAGGCAGACGGGCCGTTGACCGGTGACCGGGCCGAGCAGATTGCGGAGGTTCCCATAATCCTCCATCTGGCCCGTCAGTCTGGCCAGATCGCCTGTGATCACGAGCCCTTCGGGCATCTCGGCCGTGATCTGTTCAATGGTCGTCTGCAGGTTTCGATAGGGATAGAAGCCGCGATAGTTGTTTTCGGGGTCTCCGTCGATGTGAGTATCCGATGCGAAGGCCCATCGCGTATGCTTCTGTTGGCTCTCATCAAGGCTCCGGCAGGATCCGAGCAGGACAGCCCCGCCGGCGGCCGCCAGCCCGGCGTGAAGGAATTGTCGTCTGCTTATCCCATGGCCAAGGCCCTCAGACATATGCACATCCTTTCCACAATCACCGATTCTGTTGTCCAGAGGCCTTCTTGTACCACAGAAGAAGGGGCCGTGCAAACTCCCGGCGGTGCGGAGGACTGTGGATCGCCGCGTTCAGGCCCTCCGCGATGTGCAAGAACGCCCGCGTGTTTAACATTGTGCCGTGCGCATCGCTGCCTATAATAGCACGCCAAGTAACAAAAGGCCGGATGAGGACCCTCGGCATCGGTCGAGGCCGCCCTTGACCTTCTGTTTTCCCATGAGATGGGCTGGTCTATGGACCTCAACGTGTTTGATATTGGCGTCTTCCTCGCCTTCATCGGCGCGGTCGTCGCGTTCAGCATGTTCAAGAGCCGCCGGGAGCGGACCAGCGAGGATTATTTCCTCGCCAGTCGCGGTCTGACCTGGCCGCTCATCGGCCTGTCCATCGTCGCCGCGAATATCTCCACGGAGCAATTCGTCGGCATGGCGGGGCAGGGCGCGGGCGACGTGGGGCTGGCGGTCAGCAACTGGCAGTTGTTCGGCAGCATCGGCATCGTCCTGATCGCGTTCACGCTATTGCCCCGTTTCCTGAGAGCGGGCATCTACACCATGCCGGAGTTTCTTGAGTATCGCTACAACTCCACGGCTCGCGCGCTCATGGCGCTGACCACCGTGGTGATCTACGTCGCCGTCCTGCTGACCGCCGTGCTCTACTCCGGCGGGCTGACGCTGAACAAGATCTTCGATATGAACCTGACACAAGGCGTCTGGCTCATCGGTTTGATCGCCGCGGCCTACACCGTATGGGGGGGGCTTAAGGCCGTGGCCTGGGCCGACCTGTTTCAGGGCGCTGCGCTGCTGGTCGGGGGGCTCATGACGTTCTGGCTCGGCTTGCGGGCCTGTGGCGGGTGGGAGCAGTTCTCCGCGATCAACGCAGACAAGCTCCACATGGTTCTTCCCGCCGGTAATAAAGGATTGCCCTGGACGGGAGTCCTCTCGGGCATGCCGATCGTGATCATTTACTACTGCGGCTTGAACCAGTTCATCGTCCAGCGGAACCTGGCCGCGCGGACCCTGCGCGATGGGCAGCTCGGGGTGATCTTTGCCGGGGCGCTGTGGTTGCTGATCCCGTTCGCCATCGTGCTGCCCGGAATCATGTCCTATCAACTTTACGGTAGCCAGATGGAAGCGGCCGACGAGGCGTTCCCGATGCTGATTCGCAACCTGATTCCGGCCGGCCTGCGCGGGTTCATGTTCGCGGCGATTGCCGGCGCGGTCATCAGCTCTCTCGCCTCCATGCTGAACTCCGCCTCCACGATCTTCACGATGGACGTCTACAACCGGTTGTTCGACCGCAATGCTTCGCAGAGACGGTTGTTGCTTCTCGGTCGCATCGGCACGGCGGTCTTCGTGGTCGCAGGCTGCTTGCTTGCGCCCCGATTGGCCGATCCGAAGTTCGGGGGGGTCTTCCAGTACATTCAGCAGTTTCAGGGATACATTTGGCCCGGCGTCGTGGCAGCGTTCCTGTTCGGGATGGTAGTCCACAAGGCGCCTGGCGCTGCGGGTGTCGCCGCACTTATCTCAGGCCCGATCATTTACGGGTTGTTTCAGCAATTCACGCCGGAGTTGCATTTCCTGATCCAGGTCGCTCTGACGTTTGTGATCGTGCTGACCCTCATGGCGCTGATCACGTTCTTCAAGCCGCTGGAGAAACCGAGGGAATTGCCCGTCCGCGCGGGAATTGAAGTCAGAACCGCACCTGTGGTGAAACTCGTGGGGGCTTTGGTGTTGGCGGCGGTGGCCGCTTTCTATATCTTCTTCTGGTGAGGACGATCTATGAATCACATTCACATGAAAACTGAGAGACGGCCTCGTTTGCTGTGCCGGCTTCTCTGCGTCATATTTCTGGCGGCCGTAGCCGCGCCGAACGCCGGTGGAGCCGAATCGGCTGCGAACCAGCCGAAGGGCCCATCGGTGAAATTCGTGTCTGTCAAGCCGACGGTCCTGTTCACGCGCAATCGGGAAACCCTTCTTCAGGTTGTCGAAGTCACGATCGCGAACGAAGGTCAGCCGGTGCGGGCGGGCCTCGAAGTTCGGATCGGCCCGCTGACGCGATATGTCCTCCTGGAGAACCTCAAGCAAGGTGAAACGACGCTCGAAGTGTCCATGGTGGATCGGAGACAGCCGGCGCCGGCGCGGTTCATTCTCACCGTGGGCGGGAACACGACGGACGTTCACCTGATGGATTGGCGGCCGGGCAGGCACTGGACGGTGTTCTTTGTGCCGATTACACACCACGATCTTGGCTACACCGACACGATCGAGAACGTATTGAACCGATACGCCGGCTTCTACGATGACGTGCTGCGCTACTGCGACGAGACAAGCGACTGGTCCGAAGAATCGAAATACCGGTACACGTTCGAAGGGACGTGGTCGCTGGAGCATTTCGTGGCGAACCGACCTCAGGAGGTCGTCGACAAGCTCGGCCGCTACGTCAAGGAGGGCCGGATCGAGATCGGGGCGCTGTTCGGCAACGAGATCGACGCCCTCTGCGGGCACGAGGAGCAGATCCGCCTGATGTATCCATCCTTCCGCTTCACGCGCAAGTACGGCGGCGAGATCTCCGTGGGCTCGATCACCGACTTGCCCGGCCTGAGCTGGGGGCTGCCGACGGTCCTGGCGGGAGCGGGCGTCAAGTATTTCTTCGCCGGTTTGCCGACGTACTTCGAGTGGGGCCGCAACGATATCCACACGTTCTGGGATGAATCGGCCATCCTGCGTCACGGCCGGCCCGACGCCTTCCGATGGCAGGGGCCCGACGGCAAGAGCGTGCTCGTCTACTATCAGGGCACGTACGGGTTCTTCAAACGCGTGATCGGGCCGGACTCTTATGAGGAGGTTCTGGGCTATTTGCCCGGCGTGCTCAAGGACCTGGAGAACAAGAATTCGCCTTTCGACGTGATGCGGTTCATCCACAACGGCGTCGACAACTACCCGCCCGATGTGAAGATCAGCGACATCGTCAGGGAATGGAATGAGAAGTGGGCGTATCCGAAGCTCGTCGTTGCGACCAACGCCATGTTCTTCGAGGCCCTGGAGAAACAGTGCGACGACGTCCGTACGTTCCGGGGCGAGCTGCCGCACACGGATTACGTCGTCGGCGCTATTTCGACGGCCAAGGAAACGACCATCAATCGTCTGACGCACGACAAACTCCTCTCGGCTGAGAAGGCGGCGACGGTGGCGTCGCTCGTTTGTGATCGGGCCTATCCGGCCGACCAGATCTCGCGGGCCTATGACGATATGCTCCTCTACGACGAACACACCTGGGGCAAGGATTATCCGACCGGTCCGGCCCAGGACTGGGCCTGGAACGAGAAGAGTCATTATGCCTATCGGGCGGCCGGGCTGACTCAATCGGTGCTGTCCGGCAGTCTCGACGAAATCGCCCACAGCATTCGACTCGAAGAGAAGCAGCGGCACATCGTGGTCTTCAATCCTCTCGCTCTCGACCGAACGGACGTGGTGCGCGTGACGCGATTCCCGCCGGAGACGCCTTTCGAGCTGATCGACGACCAGACGGGGCAGGCCGTCCCTTACCAGATCGTCGAGCTGGACGGCCCGCTGGCGGCCGCGCCCTACGCCCCGCACCGCTGGGCGCGCGGCCAGTATGAGAGGCACGAGTTGTTCGATCTCGTATTCGTCGCGGAGAACGTCCCGTCCATGGGGTACAAGACCTATCGGCTTGCCCCGCGAAACGAATGGCCCGATGGCAAGAGCGATGTGCTCGTCACAAAGGAGTATATCGAGAACCGGTTCTTCAAAGTCACCCTCGACCCACGCACGGGCGCCATCGCGAGCGTCTTCGACAAGGAATTGTCGCGCGAGCTGGTGGACCAGGAGGCCCCGGACAAACTGAATCAGCTTGTGGTGAAATGGGTCAAGACGGCCGAGCGTCACGGTCCGGCTGCGCCGGCCGAGGTCCGGATCGGGCCCAAAGGGCGCATCTACGGAAGCCTCGTCACGCGCGGTTCCGGCCCCGGCTGCCCGCAGTTGACCCAGGAGATAGTCCTCTACGCAAACATCAAACGGATCGATCTGTTCAACCGCGTCCTGAAGGATTCGACGCCGCTGCAGGAGGTCTATTTCGCGTTCCCGTTCAAGGTGGATGAGCCGAAGTTCCGCTTCGAAGGCTCGAACTCAGTGATCGAGCCGCTGCGGGACCAGTTCCCGGGCTCGAACACGAACTACTACGCCGTGCAGCATTGGGCGAACGTGTCGAACGCCGACGTGGGAATTACGCTCTCGCCGGTGGAATCGCATCTCCTGGAGTTTGGCGGCCTGTGGCCTTGCTACGTTTCCCAGGCCCACCACGGCCTGACGTCTCCCGATTTCGGCCGCCCGTTCGTCACCGCTGAGCAGCTCACGAAGGGCCACATGTACTCCTTCGTCCTCAACAGCAACTTCCGCACGAACTTCCAGCCCGTTCAGCAGAGTGACATCTTGTTCCGCTATTCGTTGACGAGCCACAGCGGACCGCAGGCGAACAGCAGGCATCGGGATTTCGGCTGGTCTATACACAATCCGCTCATCGCGACGGTCGTTCAGGGCGACAGGCTGGGATTGCTCGACAGGCAGGCCACCTTCTGTCAGTTGGACAAGCCCAATGTCTTTCTCACGACCATCAAACAGGCCGAGGACGGCAATGGGTTCATCGTGCGCCTCATTGAAACCGACGGCCAGCAAACGACCGCGACGCTGATGGTCCCGGCCCTGACAATTCGGCAGGCGTGGAGGACGAACCTCGTGGAAGAGATCCAGGCGCCGCTGAGCTGCATGGATCATGAGGTCACTGTGCCGGTCGACGCATTCGGTATCGCCACGGTGCGGATCATACCGGCCAAGCCATAGCCCTACTCTGCATATGGCGCTGCGGCCCATTGGTCGGATTGGCCGGTCACGTTCGCCAACTGTGTGCCGAGCTCCTGCATCGGGAAGCCGCGCGCCTTGACGACATGGTTGCGGTCTGTCAGGATCAGCCAGGGGAGCGACTGAACGTTCCAGGCAAATAGGATGTCGTCTTGCTTGCCCGCCATCGCCAGGACCGGGAAGGAGATATCGTTTTCCTGAGCCCACTCGTTGATCGCAATCGCGTCGACACCGGCGGTCTGGATCGCGATGACCTCCACGCCCTGCAGGCGAGACGCCTGTCGCGAGAGCTGTCGGATGCAGTGGCGGCTGGGCCGCTGGTGCATGTCCCAGAAGCACAGAAGGACCGGCTTTCCGTCGAGCGAAGCCGGATCGATTTGTGCGAACGACCCGTTCAGGGGCGGCAGGGGCTTGCCGAGCAGCTCGGGCGGCTCGGGCCTGTACTCGTACGTGACAAGGCTGCCGCTGCGACAATCCTGCACGGGGGCGCCCTGCTCGATCTCAAGTTGGAACAGCTCCTCCGACAGCGGCTCATTGACTTTAATCTCCAGCACCTTCAAGTCGCGCCGGGATTCGACGTAGGCCCGGCCCTCGGCGTCTTTGTTGTAGACCTGATAGCCCTGGGCCATCGGGAACCACCAGCCGGGCGCCGCCTCGCAGTAGTCGAGCATCCAGTGTTCGATGCGCGGCCGCTCCGCGATCCGCCAGACGATGCCTCGCAGCCGGCCGTCTGCGACGCCGATGTACCAGCGGCACGATTGATCCGCCAGCCCGCGCACTTCGCCGATAAAGCCCTGCTGTTGGTAATCGTCCGTGCCTGAGTCGCAGCCGTAGGATTGCCCGTGCAGGATGGCTCGGACCTCGGTCGGCCGCAGCTCGAGGACGTGACATGCGACGCCGCGATAGTCCTCCTGCGCGACGCACGTGAAGTCTTTCGGTTGGCCATAGTAGGCGAGCAGGCCCGCCACGTCCTTGGAGTCCCACCAGAACGAATGAGGCTGCGATCTCAGCCAGGCGGTCTTCGAGGTCAGGACGTCCTCAAAGTTGCCGTGTGCCGTGCGGTCGAGGAGGTAGTACGCCCGGCGGCCGGACGGCGCTTCATGAGAGACGAACTGCTTGCCATCCCATATCTTCAGCGACTGGGACTGACCCGGCCGATCCTCCATGAACCGAAACCGGCTGCCGTCGAAGGCGTATTCGAGAAGCCCCTTGGCGCCGGTCACCAACTGCGCGCAGCCGCACGATGCAGGGTCTCCCTCGTTGCTCCCTTCGGGACTCTGTTGTGCAGCCGCTCGCGCCCAGACGCTCTCGATGCGCAGGGATACACTGCGCGCTTCATGAATCCAACGTTCACTATCGCGCACCGCCTGCACGAGGGCCGCCGCGTCGACGCCCGGCATCTCGCACGCACAAGCCGGCTCGGCCGACGGTAGACTCAGGCCGGGTGAGTACGTATCTGCCGGTGCGGTCGAGGCCGCCCATATTGAGGCGAGCATCACAACTGCGGCAGCTATCCGCAACGTTCTCATGGTTGACTCCTACTGACTGGAGGCCTTCTCGATCTTCTCATCAACCTCACGCACGCTGAACCCTTCCGCGACGACCTTGTGGGCCGCATCGGTCAGAATCAAATGCGGCAGAGAAACCACTGCCCACTTGAATCTTGTTTTCTCGACGTCGCCGGCGATCCGCCCCAGCGGGAAGGAGACCTCAGACTTCTCGGCCCATTGCTCGAGGGCACCCTCTTCGGTCTCCGCCGCCTGCACGAGGATAACCGCAACCTTCTTCTCCTCCCACTGTGCCGCGCGATTCATCAATTGCCTGACACAATAGCGGGAAGGTCGCTGGTTCATATCCCAGAAGCATACGAGCAGCATCTTGCCTTCCGCCTCGGCGGGCAGCTCAATGCCCAACTCCTTCAACTCGGGCAGGGGCTTGCCGGCCAGCGGCCTCGGTTTCTTGGGTACGTACCGCTGTCCCGAGCTTCGCTCGGCGAGGATGATCTCGACGTCGGTCGCGCCGCCGTCGGTTTCGACGTTTCCGTAGATATACGTTCCCTCGACGCGGCTGTTGGCACTGATGCGAATCCGCCCCGTGCAGACCCCGGCGAGCGTAAACTTGCCTTCGGCATCCGCCTGCGTCCGGACATCCGGCTGGCCGGTTCGGCCGTCGCCATAGCAGTGCACGTCGGCCTTGGGCACGGGCTCGCCCTCGGCATCGACCACCTGGCCGGTGACCGAGAGATTCGCGACGGCCAGCTCGAAGCGGCCCACGTCAACGCGGTCGCCGGTGACCCTGCCTTCTTCCAGATCGATCTCGGCCTGTCCGTAGCCCTGGGCCAGTGCCGTGACATTGTACCGCTGGTTCGCCGGGATCGCCGCGACCTCGAACTTCCCTTCGGCATTCGTCTTCACGTCGCGGTTTCGCCCCAGCGACGAGCCCCAGTTGGACACGCGCAGCATGATCCGCAGCTCGGCGCCTGCGATTGCCCCGCCGTTGGGATCCACCACTTCCCCGGTGAGCGTCACGCCCGGACGAAGTTTCAACTCGGCTGTGCTGCCGGCCTCCCCTGCGACCTCGGCCACGGCTAAGTTGCGTCCCTTATGCCGTGCGACCAGACAGCGCACCGTGTCGGAAGACCAGTTGCGCGGGTCCCAGGTGGCTGTGAACTTGCCCTCGGCATCCGAGGTGGTCGTCTCGCGGATTCCTCCTCCCGGCATGATCTTGACTTCTACACCTTCCAGGGGCTTGCCGGCGTCATCGTAGACAACCCCTGTAATGCTCGGCAGCCCGCTGAGCGTCCGCTCAAACTGCTTCGTCTCCTCGTCTTCGATGGTGAACGATTCCCTGTCGCCCGGACGCGTATATCCTTCCTTATACGCGCCGGCCAACTCATAATCGCCAGGTATGAGACGGATTCGAGCGACGCCATTCGGGTCGGTACTGCCGGTGTGATACTGGTTGCTTTGCGGATCGCGGACGCTGACTCGTACCCCTTCGATCCGTTTGTTGTCGTCGTCATTGACCACCACTTCCACCAGTCCGCCTTTGCTCACCTCGATCTTGACGTCGCCACCGGTCTGGCCGGCCTCCAACGTAACGTGCGCCGGCACCGCCACCCATTCGGCGACTCCCTTCATGGGCGGCATGAGTTGTACGGAATAGCCCCCGGCGGCAAGGCCGCCAATGGAGAACGTCCCGTCGGTGGCCGAGACAATCGGTTCGGGCGGCAGGGGCAGCCTCCGCTCGTCTGCCTGGGCCATCAGCTCGGCACCTGCAACGGGCTTGCCGTCAGCTTTCGCCACGACCACTCCTGCGATCTTCGCCTCAGGAGATACGACCAGCCGGATGTCCGCCTGGCCCGCGGCAAAATGAAGCTTGGCCTCGCGATTCACTGCATACTCAAACGTGCAGAGGGTCGCCTTTCCCGGTTTCTCAACGAGAAACTCAAAGCTCGCCTCGCCGGGCATGTTGGTGAACGCGAAACGGCCGCTGTCGTCCGTCTTGACATTGAACAGATCGGGCGCGACATAGCTCGTCACGTACCGGCGGTCTTCCTGCTCACCGATAATGGCCAGCACAATGCTGACCTGGGCATCCGCGACAGCCGCGCCGTCCTCATCAACGACCTCGCCCGCGAGCTCCTTCGGCTCGCCCAGCGTGATGTCGGTCTGCGCGTTCTCTCGCATACGCCAAACGGCCCAGCCCATTGCCAAACCGTCCTTCTGAGCGATGATTGAGCTCTCCCTGTAGACGTCCGACTCTGCGGGCGCGGTGAACGTGAATGCACCGTCCGCGCCTGTGGTCTTCTTGTCCATCAGATTGGCCTTTCGCAGATAGGGCGATGTGCCGTAATCGAGCTGATACCGCGTCACCTTCACATCGCCGATTGGCCCGCCCTGCGCGTCGAGCACTCTGCCGGTGAAAGTGAGTTGAGCGGCTTGGTCGGCGCCGTTGAGAACGGCCGACGGCAGCACAACGATGCACAGCCACGCAAGACCGATCCGGTGCATTGATGTCTCCTTATCGGTTGTCACATCGTCTCCTTTGAACCGTTTGTTTCAGTCTTCGAGGCCGGGAATCCGGCGATGGCTTTCGCCCGTCACGATCCGCCGGTCGGCTTGCTCCTACCCATCATGGAAGCGCCCGCGATCACACCGACGGCCACAACGACGACCACAATCGCAATCCAATTTCGGCTACCCGTTTGCGCCTGTGGTTGCCCGGCGTCGGCATCGCCCACCAGTTGCACGGCCGGCTCGGCGTGCTTCTCGTCGCCCGGCGATACGAGACTCACCTCACGGATCACCGGCGGCGGCGTTTCCCCGCGCACGAGCGCCTGAATCTGGGCCGGCGCCAGGGCGCAGTTGTAGAGACGGACATCATCGATCAGACCGTTCCAGTATCGTCCCCGAGCCTCCGAATTCTCGCCGATATAGACCGGATACTTGTTGGCCGGCATCTTGCCCGAGGCGGACGTTGAGTGATCCAACCTCCCGTCCACGTACAGGCAGATTCTCTGGCCGTCGTAAACGCCTGCGATATGATGCCACTGGCCGTCGTTCACCGCGACCCGGCCTTCGACGAGACGCATATCCTGAGGATAGCCGATACCCAGATGGGTGGCGTTCGTACTCGAGTTTCGCGAGAGGCGCCACGTGGTATCGCCCTTGGCGACGATGGTCTGCCAGACTTTGTCAAATTCGTTCACTTTGACCCAGGCGGCAATCGTGACCTCATCCGTGCAGTTGAAAACCGGGTTATTGCCAAGATCGACGAGACTGCCGTCCCCATCGAGTTCCAGGGCCCCGCCCAGCCTCCCGCCGTTCGGTTGCCACTTAGCGCCGTCGATGAGTCTACCGGTATGGTCGTTCCCGGAGGCATCGGCTGCGTCCTTGCCTTCGGATTCGTCCAGCTTCCACCATCCGACCAAGCCGCCGGTGGTGAAACTCCAGACCGTGCCCGTCGCGACCGTATCATCTTGCTGAATTTCATCAACTCGCCAGTAATACTCTGTGTCTGCGGCCAGCGGCGACAATGTCGCTTCGCCGGCGTCATGCACCCGTCCAAGCGGCTTAAGATTGGCGGGATCATGGCCAACGTATATGTCGTGGGCGACGGCACCGGGGCCCGGCTGCCACTGCAGGGTCAGGCCGGAGCCGCCGATACCTTGAGCCCCGGCAATCGGGTCCGGCCTGACGGCTTCCGGCCCGCGAGGCCGGAAGAACTGCACCTCGCTCAGGCCGATGTGATCGGCATCTCCGAAGTTCTCAAGATCATCCAGACGAACCTTCTGCGCCTGGACGGCATCGAGACTCACGAGCGTTGCCTCATCGTAATCATTCCCACCCTCGGCCCGTTCGAGTGGCATGTCGTCGCGCAGCTTCTGCCAGCCTTTCTCCTGCGTCCAGATGGAGATGTCGGCCTTGCGGACGCCGCGCTCCGTCCGCCACGTATCGTTGTAGTTCCAGATGCAGATCGTGCTGACCGGCTGCGGCTCGCCCAGGTCGAACTCGAGCCAGCCTTGGGTCTGGCCTTTGGCGCTGAGCCACATGTGATCCAGGCTGCCGCTGTGCTCGTCCAAGCCGTCAAGATCGCGGTCGCTCAGGCCGCTTCGGTTGATCAGGTTGGCCGCCTTGGCATCGGGGTCGCTGGCGGCCTGCACCGCCTTGGGTACGATGGCCTCGCCCGTCAGCGGCGGTCTTCGGTCCGCGGGTTTGATCCAAATCTGTCGCGTCAGGACCTCGAACGGTCCGGGGATTTCCACGCTTGCGATGAACGGTCTGTCCGCGTCTTTGGGCTCCGGCCACCGGAGCGAGCAGGTGCCGCCTCAGCCGTACTCAAAGCTCATGCCCCGGTCGTAGGTTCCGTCGCGATTCCTGATCCGGAGTTTGGGCGGCTGGGGGCGCGAGCCGTTGCGCAACAGCTCGATCCGCTCCTCGCGGCGACCCTCAAGGTTCTGACTGAACGAGTAGTAGGAGCCGCTCTGCCTGACCGCAACCGAGGAATAGACAGGCTCGCCGATCCCCAGGGCGATTTCTTCATCTTGTGTGACGGCAAAGAGACCGCCCCCACGGTTGCCCCGCAGTTCCCATTTTGCGCCTTTGTCGTCCTTCACGATGCTCCAGTAATCGAAGCGATAGTCGCCGACCGGCAGGCGGGCGAGCCCTTCCTTGGGTGTGCGGGTGAACAGGCCGTTCTCACCGCCAACGGCAAAGCTCGTGATGTTGTCGGCCACGCGGATCGCGCCATACGCCACGTCGTCGGCCTCGGTGAGTACGATGAAGGCGCCGTCGCGGGCGATCTGCGGCCTGAACAGCTTATCATCCACCTCGATGTAGTTGCCCACGAAGCGGGTATCGCGACCCTCCGGCTCGCCGATGCGGATACGGTCGCACTTGCTGAAGTCGGTGGACTTGTCGTTGAACAGCCCGTTGATGCTGTAATCGATGAGCGTGCAGTGCTTCTTGACGCCGCCGACCGTGATCGGGCCTTCGTACCAGCAGGCCGACCGCAGCAGACAGTACGTCCGGTCCGGCCGCCAGTAGTGACTGACGTTCAAATGGTACGTAATGGGACCGTCTTCGGTGTCAAAGACGATCTTTATCGGCCCGAAAGACGAGTTGTTGCTGTTGCGGCGGGAAGGCTCGTGGGTCGTCTCATCGGAGAGGTCCCCATCAGCGTTGGCGTCGATGTACAGCCGATCGTACTGCCCGCCGCCGCTGCTCCTGTCGAAGGCCAGGCAGACCCGGCCCGACTTCGCCATCGGGGTCTCCCAGAGCAGAAACAACGGAGCATCAGAGGCAAAACCCGGCAGATCGATTCCCTCGGGCTTGCTGCCGGTGGGGGTCTTGTACAGATAGTTCATATCGCCCACGATTTGGCTGGCTTCCGCGGCGGAACGGTACTGCAGCCATTGTTCCTCTTGTGCCCCTGCCCTCGACGTCAAAAACGGCCAGAAAGCGAGAATCACTGCGGCAATCAGGACGTGCCTCTTCATAAGCAATGCCTCCCAAACCCGGCCAGTTTCGGGCACACCATTAGCCCTTCCATCTTGCTCTCTCGCATATCAAGACGTCGCTGGTATGATTATGTTACAGGATTTGTGGGATTACGGCAAGCTTCCTGGCCAAAAAGCGGCGCTCCAGGCGCCAACTCGGTCCTGTCGGGAGGCACCCGTATCCGACAGGCCAAATAGCGCCGCCGCGGCTACTCGTCTTCCGCGATCGATCCCAGCTTCCGGGGCAGTTCAGCAACCGTAAACCCTTCTGCCTGAATGACATGCGCCACATCCGTCAGGATCAGCCACGGCAACGACTGCACGCCCCACGAGTATCTCACCTTCGTGACATCGGCCTCGATCGTTGTGAGGGGGAAGGGGATGTTCTGATCCCTGGCCCATCCGTCGAGTGCGCCGGCATCCGCCTCGGCCGCCTGGATGGCCAGGATGCCGACGTCTTTTTGCCTGAGTTCGTTCGCTTTCTTTGTCAGAAGGCTCAGGCAGTGGCGCGACGGTCGCTGTGCCATATCGAAGAAGCAGACCAGCAAGGCCCGATTCTCAATATCGCCGAGCGAGGATAGTGCGGCAATCTCGGTCAATTCGGGCAACGGCTTGCCCACGAGGGATTCGTACTTGGCCAGATGGCCGGGCAGGACAATCCGGATGTCCTGCTTTCCCGCCTGGGCTTGGATGAAGGCCTGGCCGCCGGGACTGCTGCTGAAATTCGCCTGCAATCTCAGCGGCCCCTTGCAGATCCGGGTGATCCGGAAGCGGCCTCGGTCATCGGTGGCGGTGTTCTTGTCGGGCTGATCGATGCCCTCACGCCCGCGCAGGAAGATCGGGATGTGAGGAGCCGGCATACCATCGGCATCAACGACCACGCCGGAGATCGACTGGTCGGCCGCCAGCAGGGTAATCGTTCCAAGCTCGCATGTGTCGCCGGGCTTGCCTTCGATGGGCAGCTTCTCATACCGCTTGGGGGCGTAGTCCGTCGCATGGAAGGAGGCACGATGCTCGAACTCGCCCGCCGGGGCAGGGGCTACCACCGTCGTGAACCGGCCGTTCGGATCGGTCAATGTCTCCATTCCCAGGTCGGACAGACCGCCTATACTGGCACACAGGGCGACTCTCACGGCCGGAATAGGAACGTCGTTCTCATCGGCTATGCGACCCGTCACGGTCAGTGCCGGCTCCAGCGTGAGATCCACAGGCTTAGTCTTCTCTACCACCTGTCCGGCCGCCGCTCGGTCGTGGTCAGGGTCCAGGGCAATCAGCCAGGCGCCTTCCGCTCGTGCCTCCCGGTTGGCGGCCACGATGAAACGCCCGGTTTCGTCCGTGTATATCTGGTCGCCGAACGGATGCATCGTCACAAGGATGTCCGGAACCGGCTTCCCGTGCCCGTCGCGCACGGTTCCCGCAACGTGGTCGCAGGGTGTGAGCTGTGCCTCAAGCCGGACCGTCTGTCCGTCGGCCACGGAGATCGGTTCGGTGGTTTGCCAAGAGAGAAAGCCCGTGCCCCACGCCGAAACTTCGAAATCGCCCGGGAGTACGCGAAGGCGAGCGTTGCCGTCCGCGTCGGTTGGGGTGCTCGCCCAGAAACGAGGCTCTTTCTGCGACGCATAGACGCGGATGTGCCTCAGCGGGTTTCCCGTATACGCACCACGTACGGCAACTTCAATGAGGCCGCCGCTCGTGACCGGCACTTCCACGCCGCTGAGCAGGGCTCCGGCTTGCGTCTCAATCTCCACGGGCAGCCCCGCCCATTCGGCGGTGCCGTCCGGCGGGACATAGACCTCCACAGAGTGCTTGCCCGCGGGCATCGCGGGGAATTGGAAATTGCCTTTTGCGTCCGACCGCGTGCGGCTGGGAACGTAAAGGTTCGAGATATCCTCGCGCTGCCGTTCGGCGCTGATCACGAGGGGCACATTCGGGACCGGCTCACCGGTTTGGCGGTCGACGGTCCGGCCGGTGACCTTGCCCTCCTGCGGAAGACTCAAGCGGATATCCGTGCGCCCCACCTCGAAGCCGCAGGAGCTCAGGCGGTGCGTCGTGAACTTATACGTGCTCGCCCAGCCGGACGCTCCGATCCAGAAATCTGAGCTGACGTCGGTACAGCACGCATCGAAACGAAACCTCCCGGCGGCATCGGTCTGCGTGGTGAACCACTCTTCCGGAGCGACGATAGGCCGTTGCCTGAGACGCGAATGGTAGCTCGTCTTGGGCAGCGCCCGCACCCGTGCGCCGGCCACCGGATTGCCGGCGTGATCGACGACAACGCCAGTCAATTCAGCCGGTCGCTCCAGAACGAGCAGGAAGCGGCCTCGGTTCTTGGTGTTGATACCGTAGTTCAGGCCGTCCCACGCGAGGGCCAGCCCCTCTTTTCGAGCCACGACATAGGTGTCACGCTGCGACGTCACGTCGGCCTCCAGCGCAAAGCACCCTTGCTGATCCGTCCGTACAACGGGCCCGATGACGCGGCCGAACTGGTCCTCGTCTTGCCGGTGCGCCTCATAGACCGCCACC
>CBFDBY010000126.1:0-17526 GCA_965603165.1 uncultured Phycisphaerae bacterium | reverse complement strand
TCGGGCGATCTGGTGCATCTGGCGCACGTGGCTCTGGCCATCATCGGCGAGGGGGCGGTCTACCACAAAGGCCAGTTGACCACCGCCAGGGAGGCGCTGAAAGCCGAGGGCCTGAAACCCAGCCGACTGAGTTTCAAAGAGGGCCTGGCCTTGATCAACGGCACCAGTGCCATGACCGCCTTAGCGGCGTTCGCCCTGTTCGGGGCCAGGAAACTGCTGTCGCTGAGCTGTGTGACGGCCGCGTTCGGGCTCGAGATTTTTGGCGGGATCGACGATGCCTTCGATGAGGACCTGCACCGGGTCAAGCCGCACCCGGGCCAGCAACGCGTCGCAGAGACGATTCGTCGGCTCTACGACGGCTCGGGGAATATCACCCTCCGAAAGGATATTCATGACCGCATCCGCGGCGCGAATGCCGAACTGACCTCCTTCGAAACAGATATTAACGTCCAGGACGTGTATTCCATTCGCTGTACGCCTCAGATTCTCGCGCCCGTCCAGGAGACCGTCGAGCAGGTAACCAAGACGGTCACCATAGAGGCCAATTCGGTCAATGACAATCCCGTGATCATTCCGGAGAAGGAGAAAGTAATTCACGGGGGCAACTTCCATGGGCAGAGCATCGCGTTTGCGATGGATTCCCTGTGCATGGCGGTGGCCGAAATGAGCACGCTCTCGGAGCGGCGGATCAATAAGCTGCTCGACAAGCACCTCAACGAAGGCTTGCCCGAGCTCCTGATTGCCGGGAAGGTGGGGCTGACGATGGGATTCATGGGGGCCCAGTACGTGGCCACGTCAACCACGGCCGAGAATCGGCACTTGGCGAATCCCGTGGGAACGCTGTCGATCTCTTGCAACGCCTCGAATCAGGACGTGGTCAGCATGGGGACGGTGGCGGCGCGAAAGGCCTTCAAGGCGGTGAGCAACGCCAAGCATATCCTCACGGTGGAAGTGCTCGCCGATTTGCAGGCGTTGTCGTTTCGCAACGCCCCCGGTCTCGGGGACGGATGCCGTCGCATCTACGAATTGCTCTCGCAGCACTTTGAGGTTTACGACAATAGCAAGATCTTCCACGATGAGCTTGTGAGGTTCCGCAAATTGCTCTTCTCCAGTCAGTTGTTTGATGATCTTAGGGTGTACTGCGATGGAGGACCCACGCGATGAGCCTGCCCGAGGATACGGAGGCTTACATGCTCCACCGCCCGCCTCTGCGATTGGTGCAGCGGCTGCTGTGCGTCGATGGGGACTACGCCGAAGGCGAAACGACTCTGAATGTCGGGGATGTCGGCGTCGACGCGGATGGGAAAGTTGAGGCGGCGGCTCTTTTCGAGCTCGTAGCGCAGACCTATGCGGCCGCCAAGGGATATCGGGATCGACTCAGTGGCAAGCCGACCTCGCTCGGATATCTTGTGGGCGCCAGCAACTTCCAGATAGAACGCGTGCCCTCCGCGGGACAGCGGCTCCTGATCAAGGTCGAATCTTCCTGCTCATTCGAGGATTTCTACGTTCTCGAGGGACAGGTACTCTGCGACGGCCATGTGGCAGCGAGTGGGGCCCTCAAGATCTGGGTGCAGCCCCAGACGAAACAGCCGAGGCAGTGAACGGGCCACTTCGAAACAGCGGGATACTGCTGGTGTGCATGTCATTTTGGGATGACGATTGAAATTCTTCAGCCGGACAAACGCAAACCTCCTGGAGCAAACGGCCCAGCGAATCTATCGGATTGGGGCGCGCCGACGATATGCGCTCACGATCTCCCTGGCGGCCCTGGCCCTGATGGGTACCCTGCTTGCGACGCACATACCCATGCAGGAGGATATTACCGTGATGCTCCCGGACGGGGATCCGGCATTTGTCCGCAGTTACCGCTTGCTCGAGGCGGCGCCCTTCACCCGGAACGTTCTCATTGACCTGGAGGCCCAGGAGCCGGACCAGGTCCCCTTGCTGATCGAGGCGGCGGAGCGCCTGAGCGAGCGGCTCGAGCCTCCCATGATCTCACGCGTGATCGGTGGTATGTCGATGGAAACGGGCGCCGATCTGCTCGACTGGCTCTACGCGCATATGCCGCAGTTGTTCACCGAGCAGGACGCGGCGGCTCTGGCCTCGAAGGTCACGCCGGAAGAGGTGGCCAAAACGCTGCAAGACAATCTCAATGCCCTCATGGGGCCGGAGGGAGTATGGCTGAGGAAGTGGCTCGGCAAGGACCCGCTCGGATTCCGAAATCAGGCGTTCCGGAAACTGGGGGCCGTGGCCATGCTCCCCGATGCCCGGATCGAAGGCGGGTTCCTCGTGGATCCGACCGGCAGGCACACTCTGCTGATCGCCGAGACGCCGGTTTCGATGGGCGATTCTCAGGCGGGTGAAGAATTGCTGCTGTACCTGGATAAAGTGATCTCGGAGACCCTGCCCGAGACGATCCGCGCGCATGTCGTGTGCGCCCACCGCTACACGGTCGCCAACGCCCGCACGATCAAGAAGGATTTGCTGGTGGTCTTCGCGGTTTCCTGTATCGGCCTTGCGACGCTCTTCCTGTTGTTGCTGCGTCACTGGCGGGCCGCATTCGTCTTTATGGTTCCCTTGCTGGCGGTGCTTGCGGGTGTGTTGCTGACCGCGGGGGTCTTTCGCCGGATTTCGGCCATAACGGTGGGGTTCGGGGCCGTTCTGCTGGGGATTTCCGTGGACTACGGTCTACACGTGTTCTTCACTCTCCGTCGAGAGCAATCCGAGCCCGCGGTACGCTTGGGCCGTCTGGCCGTGCCCGCCGTTGTGTCCTGCGCGACGACCATCGGTGTGTTTGTGGTATTGCTGTGGTCCGGCATCCCGATCCAACGCCAACTCGCCATCTTTGCGATCGCGGGTCTCGCCACGGCCTTGATTCTCGCCTTTGTATGGCTGCCTCCCTGGGTGGCCGGCGGCAGGCAGAACCACCGAATCCCTCTCCCCTCCCTCGACGGGCGACGACGGTATTGGATCCTGGCCGGTTGGGCCGTGCTGATGTTGCTCTCGCTGCCCCTGTGCTTCCGTGTGCGGTTCGATGGCGATCTCCGCAACGTGGGCGTGACCCCCGAAGAGGTGCTCGCGGATGAGTACTGTGTGCGCGACGTATGGAGCGACCCGCGCGGCCGGGCCTTAGTGGTCGTCCGATCTACGGATGCCGAATCCGCGCTGCAGACGAACGAACAGGTCTATGCCCAGTTGGCCGGCGTCTGGGGTCTGGGCGAGTTGGTCAGCCTGGCGCCGCTGTTGCCCAGCCGTGCCACGCAGTCGGCCAACCTGGCCCGGTGGCGGCAGTTCTGGCGGGAGAACGGACGCTTGGAGCAGTTGCGGCAGGCCCTGGAGGAGCAGGGCCCGAAGTTCCACTTCTCAGAAGGCACGTTCGAGCCGTTCTTGAAGTGGGTGGGCGAGGAACGGGCGCCGTTCGATGTCGCGGAGTTGAAGCAGGCCGCCGGATTGCTGTTGGAATCGCTGTTCATGCGGCAGGAGCAGGGCCTGGGCCTCATCAACCTCGTGCCCGATAACGAGCAGACCGTGGAGGTTTTCGGCACGTCAGGCTCACGTCTGCCGCCAGGTGTTGAAATGGTCTCACAGAGCCGGTTCGCCGCCATCCTCCAGCAATCGCTGGAGCGTGACTTCCGGCGGTTTCTTCTCAGTGCGGCAATTATGGTCGTGCTTGTGCTGGCCGTGGCGCTTCGGCGTGTGCCGCAGGTCGTCCTGAGTCTGCTGCCGGCCGTCACCGGCCTGGTGGTGATGCTCGCGATCATGGCGCTGCTGGGCATGAAGGTGAACCTGTTCAACATGGCCGCCAGCGTCCTTGTCGTGGGGCTCAGCATCGACTATGGCGTATTCATGGTGCGACGGATACACGAGCCGAACGAGGCGACGGATCTGGCCGTCGTTGCCTCGGCCTTGACGACGCTCAGCGGCTTCGGCGCCCTGTCGCTGGCCCACCACCCGGCGATGTTCTCCCTTGGCATTACCGTCGTTTTGGGTATCATTCCTTCTATGATCTGCGCGCTGGTTGTGGTGCCCGCCCTGCAGTACCGTGGTTTGGCAGACTGAGGTAGCAATGCGTACGTTACGAGAAGAAATCATGGCATGTGCCGGAACATCCGTCCGGACTCTGGAGCCGGAAGGGAGCTACGAATTGACGTTCCGTTTCGACGATGACTTCACCGGCTTTCGAGGCCATTTTCCGGGGCATCCTATCCTGCCGGCGTTCGTGCAGTTGCTGACGGGACAGTGCGCGCTGCAGATCCGCAGTGCTCGGAACTGGAGCCTGCGCAAGGTTGATCGAGGCAAGTTTCTCAAAACGATCCAGCCCAATCAGCCTGTGACGATCCGCTGGCAGGAACAGCCGCTGGCCGATGATGGCCTGCGATGCAGTTTTACGCTGTTGGTGAACGATGACAAAGCGGCCCTCTTCCGAATCGAGTTTGCCTCAGGGGAAGACCGCCATGCGTAAGTCGTACTTTCCTGTCGTGACCGATGCCCCGGCCCCTCTGTGCCTGACCGTGCGACGACACGTCCGGTTCGAAGAGGTGGACTCCATGGGCGTGGTCTGGCATGGCCGCTATCCCAGCTATTTCGAGGACGGGCGGGTGGCTCTGGGGCATCGGTATGGGATCAGCTACAGTGATTTCATCCGCGAGCAGATTCCTGTGCCTGTGCGGCAGATGCAGATCGACTACCATTACCCACTGCAGTTTGAAGAGGAATTTGAGGTCAAGACGCTCCTGCACTGGTCGGACGCCGCCCGTATCAATTTTGAATACGAGATCCGCAACGCCCAGGGGAAATTGGCGTGTACCGGCTGTACGGTGCAGTTGATGCTCGACCACGACTTGAACGTCCTTCTCGCGCCACCGCCGTTCTTCGCCGCCTTTCTGACCAGATGGAAACAGGGGGAACTGGCTTGAACGCAGTGCACGTGGTGGACATAGGGGTCGTGACGGCGCTGGGCCGGAATGTAGATGCCGTGTGGGATGGTCTATCGGCGGGGCGTACAGGGCTCGCCCCCGTGCGGCGATTCGCCACGGACGGCTACATTTCCAACTTGGCCGGCTGCATCCCCGCGTTGGACGCCGAGCGTCCGGACTCGCGGCTGGACACATTGGTGCAGATGCTCTTCGATGGGACTCGCTCAGTTCCGGCGGACACGATGCTGTTCACGGCGACGACGAAAGCCGGGATCGACCAGTTGGAGCGATCGGTGCGCAAACAGAGTACCGCGCTGGACAAGGTTCTTGGCCATCAGGTGACGGATTTGATAGGCGACCGACTGGGTCTGAATGGGGCACGGCGCAACATCAGTGCGGCGTGTGCGTCCGCCACCATTGCCCTTACATTGGGCGCCTCGTGTATCGAGCAGGGCGAGGCCGAATCGGTTCTGGTGTGTGGGATGGATCTGGTCTCGGAGTTTGTCTTCTCCGGCTTCTCCGCCCTGCACGCTCTGTCTGAGAGCTCGTGTCGTCCGTTCGACGTGAATCGGGACGGCTTGCTCCTGGGGGAAGGCGCGGCCTTTCTGCTGCTGGCCAGTGAGCGCCGCTGCCGGCAAGCGGGACATCGCAGTCTCGGTCGCATTGCCGGCTGGGGCATCGCCTCGGACGCCCATCACATCACGGCGCCGTCGAGAACCGGCGAGGGCCTGATCCTGGCGATTCGTCAAGCCCTTGGCCACGCCGGACTGGCGCCGGCCGACATCGCGGCAGTGAGTGCCCACGGGACGGGATCGGTGTATAATGACGCCATGGAGCTGACCGCCTTCAATACGCTTTTTGACTCGCTGCCGCCGTTTCACTCCGTCAAAGGAGCGGTCGGCCACACCATGGGGGCCTGCGGGGCCATTGAGACGATTGTCGCGCTGTGCAGCCTGGAGCATCAGTGTATTCCCCCGACCGTAGGGCTGCAGACGCCCGAACCGAGCGGCCAGGCTCGCGTCTCCTCAGAGGTGCAGGCAATTTCCGGCAACTACCTGCTGACCACCAACTCCGGCTTCGGCGGTGTCAACGCGAGCATCATCCTGCAAAGGAGCGCCGAATCGTGAGGCTGGACATCAAGGGAATCGGGTGGGTGACCCCTTCAGGCATCGGCAGCGGTCAACGCGACGAGACGCTCGTCCTCGCGCCAGGGAAACTGCCGGCTCTGAAGAGCAGACTGTTTCTGGAGACGCCCCATCCTCGATTCGGCCGCTTCGATCTGTACGCCAAGGCCGGGTTCGGAGCGATCGCGCTGGCGATGAAGAGCGCCGGGCTGGATCGGTGGACACAGAAGAGAGCTATCGGTTTGGTCGCAGGCACGCGCCGAGGCTGTCTGGCGGCGGACCTGGCCTACTTCAAGACCGCGGCCTTCCACGGCGGGACCATGGCCAGTCCCAATCTGTTTGCGTACACGTTGTCCAGCACCGTACTCGGTGAAGCGTCCATCCAGTTCGGGCTGACCGGCCCGAGCTTTGTGATCGACGACTCCGAGGGACACTTGGCCGGAGTCCACGCCGCTCTGGACCTGATGCACTGGGGGCTCTGTGAAACCGCGGCGGCGGGCTGGTGTGATGTCGATTCCGAGATCATGAGCGGCAGCGGGAAGGAGCCGTGCGGGGCCGTGTTTGTTCTGCTGGAGAGGAATGCGGACGCAGGCTCCTGGCAATGGAACGGTGGAGAATTGACGTTCGGTACGGAGCGGATCAACGACCTCGCGCAGTTGGCTCGCATCGTTTTGAAAGACAGACATTCGAATGAGTAGGACACGATCGTAGAGTCCAATATACAGGTGGTTCTGAATGATGAAGATGAAGCTGATTTATCCGACGTGGCCCAAGCTGGAGCGCCAGACCACGTTTCACTTGCCACCACACGGCCCGGTTGTCTTCGCGGCGACTGTGCCGGAAGACGTGGAGATTATCTTTGAAGATGATAACGTGCAGGATATCGATTTCGATGAGCCGGTAGATTTGGTGGCGATCTCGACGATGCTGACGTCCCAGCTTCCGCGCGCCTTCGAGATCGCGGATACCTTCCGGTCGAAGGGGCTGCCGGTCATCTTCGGCGGGATCTCGACCATGCTCCACAGCGAGGAGGTTGCCCAGCACGCCGACAGCGTGTTCCTGGGGGAGGCCGAAGGGCGCTTCGGACAAGTGATCGCCGATTTCAAGGCGGGTCAGCTCAAGCCGGTGTACGATTTCATGGCCGACCCGCCGCCCACGGAATGGATCGGTCCGGCCCGGCGAGACATCCTGCATCGCGACCTCTATAACTATCGCGGCGTGCAAATGGTGGATCTCGTGCACGCCTCACGCGGCTGCAAGTTCAACTGCTTTCCCTGCTGCAGCGCGTTTCTCGGTGGCAGGCAATTCCGCCCCCGTCCGATCGACAAGGTCATCGAGGAGCTTGAGCAGATTCCAAACAACCGTCTCTTTGTCGTCGATAACTCTCTTTCGCAGGACCGCCACTGGCTGGTGGAGCTGTTCCACGCCATGAAGCCGCTGAAGAAGAAGTGGGTCTCGCATCCGATCTTTTACGACGAGGAGATTATTCGCCTGGCGGCCGAAGCCGGATGTTGGTACGTGTACCAGGCCGTGTTCGATACATCGGATGTGATACGGGATCGCATTCGCATGTTGCAGGATAACGGTATCGGCGTCGAAGGCACGGTGCTGCTCGGTGTGGATGACCACGACGTGGACTATATCAAGCGGCTCGTGGACTTCCTGTGTGAGATTCATCTGGATGTCGCAGAATTTACGATCGTGACGCCGTTCCCCCACACGCCGATCCGCGAGCAGTTGGAGCGGGAAGGGCGGATCCTGCACAACAATTGGATCGACTACACGGCGGGCAAGGTCGTGTTCCAGCCGAAGAACATGTCCGTGGATGAGTTGCAGGCCATGTATGAGTACGCCTGGGACACGTTCTATGCCGATGCGGGGTACCAGCTTCGCATGGGCCAGTTGTTCCAGCGGGTCATCGAGCGAGAGATGGCGGACGGGACCTATCGCCGGTACAATCCACGCATCAAAAGGCGGTTTCAAAACAAGGAGTTGAAAAGCACGTGAGCCGAGTATTCCTGATATCCGCGAATACCTGCTGCACACCCTATCCGGTGTATCCTTTGGGGATGGCGACCGTGGCCGGCGCTCTGATCGACGCCGGCCATCAGATCCATCAATTTGACTGGCTCGTCGCCGATCGGGATCCGAAGGTACTGGAGCAGGCCATTGTCGCATTTGGCCCGGACGTGGTTGCCGTGTCGATCCGCAACGTCGACCACGCTGATTCCATGGCCGCCTTCGATGATACATGGGAGTTGAAGGAGGCCCGGGACGTGGTCGCGCTGGTCCGCCGTCTTACGAGCGCTCCGGTGATCATTGGTGGATCGGCGGTTTCGATGATGCCGGAGTGCGTGCGGGGATACGTCGGTGCCGATACGGCTGTGGTGGGTGAGGGAGAACTCTGCATCGTCGATGCCGTGGAAGGTGTGTTGCGCGGTCAGCCCATTCCGGCCGTCTGGCCCGTCGCGCACGAGCGGCTTTGCGGGGCTCGCCAGAGCTCGCCCTGCTTCGATTCATCGCTGATTGCGTTCTACTGGGAGAAGAGTGGAATCGTCGGTGTTCAGAGCAAGCGCGGCTGTCCGTACCGCTGCTGCTACTGTAGCTACCCCGACCTGGAAGGCACCAGGTTTCGGCCCCGCCCCGTGGAAGCGATCATCGCGGACATCGAGCGCCTCAAGTGCGATTTTGGAGTCGATACGATCTTCTTTGTCGATTCCGTATTCAATGATCCGGACGATCGGTATCTTGAATTGGCCGAGGCGCTGGCCGTGCGGGATCTGGGCATGAGATGGGCCTCCTATATGTCTCCTCGGGGAATCACCCGAGAGGCCGCGACGCTCTGTAAGCGGGCCGGTCTCTATGCCGTGGAGCTCGGCACCGACGCCGCTACCGACACCACGTTGGAGGCGATGGGTAAGCCTTTCCGGTGGGCGGATGTCGAACGCATGAATCGGACGCTCGTACAGGCGAAGGTTGCCTGTGCGCATTTCATCATCTTCGGCGGGCCCGGGGAAACGGCCGTGACGGTCCGGGAAGGCCTCGATAACATCACGAACCTCGAGCATTGTATTGTCTTCGGGTTCTCGGGGATTCGGGTCTATCCGGGGACGGTCCTTCACAAGCGCTCGCTCGCCGAGGGCGTCCTGCAAGAAGACGACCTGTTGTTCGAACCGGCTTACTACGTCTCGCCCGCCGTGGATAAGACATGGATGGATCGCCGTGTGACGGAAGCCTGGGCCGGTCGGCGGGATCGGGTGTTCCCGCCCCAGCAAGGGCAGCGCATCGTGGCGATGCTCCGAGCCTCCGGATGGAAGGGCCTGCTTTGGGAGTGTATGATCAGTTTTCCACCGGATGAGATCCCGCGAGTCGCGGAAGGGTAGGCGCCGGATGGAGATGGATGCACAACGGATTCTGCTGATTCACCCGCTGGGCTATGACGCACGGGCGGCGAATCGCGACATTTCCCGCATGGCCAATCTCATGCCGCCGCTGGGTCTGGCCGGCATCGCGGCCTACCTGGAGCAGCACGGCCTCCGCGCGGACATCATCGACTGCTTCGCCCATCCGGATTCGGATGGCATGATCGATGAATACGTGCGCCGATATCACCCCCGGTTTCTGGGGGCGACCTGTACGACGGCGGGCTTTCTCGATGCAGCCCGCATCTTCCGTCGGATCAAGGAGTTCAGCCCCGACACCTGCTGCATTGCCGGCGGACCCCACGTCTCGGCCTTGCGCGAGAAGATCGTGCAAGACTATCACGAGGTGGATTACGTCGTGGCTGGCGAGGGAGAACAGGCCCTGCGCAGCCTCATGGAAGCCGACGGCAAGCCCGAAGGCATCGCCGGGCTCGTGTACCGTGACAACGGGCAGGTTGTCTTCTCCGGCGTTCAGAAGAAGTTGCTGGATCTGGATACGCTTCCGCTGCCCGCTTATGACAAGATCGAAGGGTTTCCCCGACAGTACCAGTTGCCGATCTTCAATTATCCAAAGACGCCCAACACGAGCTGCATCTCCAGCCGGGGCTGTCCCTATCAGTGCAGCTATTGCGATCGCTCGGTGTTTCGACGCAGCTTTCGGTACAATTCCGCCGATTACCTTTATGACCACGTGCATTCCCTGAAAAAGCAGTTCGGGATTCGGCACATCAACTTCTATGACGACCAGTTCACGTTCAACCGGGATCGCGTGGAGGCGTTCTGCCGGAAGATGATCGACAAGCCGCTGGGCATGACCTTCAACTGCGCCGTGCGGGCCGAGCACGTGGACCCGGAGCTGCTGGCGCTGATGAAGAGGGCGGGCTGTTGGATGATCAGCCTGGGGATCGAAACCGGCGACCCGGACCTGCTGGCCCAGCACCGCCAGAACGCGGACCTGGAGTTGATGAGTCGGACCATTCACGACATCCACCGGGTGGGGATCCGTGTCAAGGGGCTCTTTATGATCGGCTTGCCGGGAGAGACGGAGCAGACGTTTCGCCGGACGATGAAGTACGTATTCTCTCTGCCCATAGACGACCTCAACGTCGCCAAGTTTACGCCCTTCCCCGGCTCGCCCCTGTATGAGAACATCCACTCGCTGGGTCAGTTCGAGGAGAACTGGGAGAAGATGGACTGCATGAATACGGTGTTCGTGCCGCATGGCATGACCGCCGAGCAGTTGGAGAAACTGTTTTACAAGTTCTACAAACGCTATTATACGCGTCCAAAGACCCTTTGGAATTTCGTGAGCATGGTATGGAAATCGCCGGACAGTTGGAAGCGGTTCCTGGCCAACGCCGGCAGTTTCGTGAGATTTGCCTGTGCGAACCGCCGAATTGTTGGACAAACGTGAGATCGTGTGCGCCGTGGGGCAGATTGCCGTCGTAATCCCCGTCTACAACCAGCCCGGCCGACTCCGAGAGGTCGTCTGCCGGTGCCTGGAGGTATGTCCACGGGTCCTCGTCGTGGACGACGGCAGCGACCGGGAAGTGGCTTCCTCTCTGGCGGACCTGCCCGTCGAGGTGCTCCGTCACGAGGTCAACCGGGGCAAGGGGGCGGCGATCAGGACGGCCGCGCGCCGTCTGCGCGAACAGGGGGCCACACACATGATCACCCTCGATGCCGACGGCCAGCACTATCCCGAGGATCTGCCCCGATTCATCGAGGCGATTCACGAGCATCCTGAGGACCTGATCATCGGCGTGCGGGACTTCGCAGATGCCGCCGTGCCCGGAAGTTCCCGGTTTGGTCGGGCGTTCGGCAATTTCTGGGTGCGGCTCCAGACGGGCACAAGAGTACGCGACATCCAGAGCGGCTTCCGCGCCTACCCGATTTCTCTGTTGGAGCGTTTGTCCTGTCGGACGCAGCACTATGCCTTCGAGGTCGAGGCGGTGGTACTCGCCCTGTGGGGTGGCGCGAAGGTGCATGAGGTGAACGTGCGTGTGCACTACCCGCAGGCGGAAGACCGCAACTCTCATTTCCATAAGCTGCGTGACAATGCCCGGTTGGTTCTGCTGAACACGCGCCTGACCTTGCGGGCCCTGGCCCCTTGGCCTCACCGGCCGATCGCCGGACCCGATGCGGAAGCGGCGATCACGGTCTGGCATCCGCTGCGTTCCATTCGAGCGTTGCTGACGGAACGGGCGACGCCGCGGGAGCTGGCCTTCGCCGTGGCGCTGGGTATATTCCTCGGGGCCGTTCCGCTAATCGCCTGTCACACTCTGGCCATCCTCGTTGCCGCGGCGCTGTTGCGGTTGAATCGCGTGGCGGCGGTGGCGGCCAGCCAGCTCTGTATGCCGCCCGTGGTACCGGCATTATGCATTGAGATGGGGCACTTCCTGCGCTACGGCCGGTTCCTGACACTTCAGAGCGCTCATAGTCTTCGCGACGCCTCCTTTCTCGAATTAGGGTATATGGGTCTGGAAGGCCTGTTGGACTGGTTTGTCGGCTCGCTGGTCGTCGGGACGGTCCTGGCGGTGATATTGGGCTTGTTCACCTACGCCGCCGCGCGAGTGCTGCAGAGGGTCCGAAATGCATTCTGAGTCTCAGACGGCGAGGGTGTCGAACGCCCAATGGGATTCGCGCAGCGTGGGCAAACGCTGGCAGTACGCCTTCTTCGCCGTGCTGATCCGAACGGGAGGACGCCGCGTGGCCTACCTGTGTATGTACGTGGTTGTCGCCTGGTACGTGCTGTTTCGCCCGTTCGTGCGTCGTCGCTGCCGATACTACCTGAACCGGCGTTTCCCCGAGGTTCGCAATCCGCTGGTTCGCCTGTGGCACGATTACCGTCGCATTGAAGCCCTCGGTGAATCACTGATTGACCGTGCCGCCTATGGCTTCCTCGGACCGAAGGCGCTGCAGGTGGATTTTCCGGAAGGCCTTCGCCTGCGGGAGCTTGTGGAGGAAGGCCGGGGCTTGATCCTGCTCAACAGTCACGTTGGGTGCTGGCAGGTGGCCATGTCCGCGTTCAGTTATCTTCGCACGCCGGTGAGTATCGTCATCCACCAGCGTGCCGCCGATATTGATCCGCGATGGTTTCACAGCGGCGGCCGGGAAGTCCCGTTCTCGATCATCGACCCGGCACAACCCATGGGGGGAGTTTTGCAGATGATCGGCGCGCTCAAGCAGAACCAGATCCTTGGACTGATGGCGGATCGAGTCTTCGGGGACGATCCGAATACGCTGGAAGCAGCGTTCCTCGGGGAGCCCGTTCACTTTCCCGTCAGTCCCTACCGCCTTGCCTCCATGCAGGGCACGCCCATCGCCGTGGTCTTCAGCTACAAGACCGGTTCTTCCACCTACCGCATCGATCTGGCACGTGTCATCCGCGTCCCCGTGGATCTCGGGCGGTCCAACGCGGCTTATGCTCCTTATCTGCAGCAGTTCGCCGACGCCCTGGAGGGGTTCGCCTCTTCCCACCCCTGGCAGTTCCTCAACTTCCACGACATGTGGCAGGAGGCCCCAACAGATGATTCCTCGCGGAAGTCCCACGAAGCATAATCGGGGTCGGCGGCCTACCGGGTTCAAAAGCGGATGATGAAGCGCAAGCCGTATTCGGTCGTGTTGTTTTCAGGTTCCACGTACTCCACGTAGTAGTCTTCGTAGTAGACCTCATCCGTTTCCGATTCGGGAACCCACCAGTATCGAATGAACGGCGCAACAGCGAAGTCGATTGCGTTACTCCGGTACGTCAGGGCGATGGCGCCCTGGGCGCCCACGCCGCCGTACTGCCAGTTGTAGATCGTCGGCTCGATGTGGGAGATCTGACATCCGACCAGCATGACGTCGAGCTCGGCCATGAATCCCAACTGCCACGTGTTCCGCGATCCGACCACGGCGTTCAGCCGTATGGGCACATAGACGTAGTTCGACTCGCGTTCATAGCCGTATGGATCGAATGAAGTGTCGTCGTTCAGGTATCGATAGGCGATACCGACGTGGATGCCGTTGAGGAACGTGGCCGGGTCCCACTCCTGGCCCCACAGGAACCCGATGCCAAACACATGATCGTCTATACCCTTTATCTCATATGGGGTGGTCGTCTGGGTGTCCGGGTCATAGATCCCGCCATCATAGTCCACCTCGCCCCAACTGTAGCGGCCCTCGATTTTGAATGTGGACCAGCGGACCGAATCGTCGCTGGCGGTGTCGGGGTTACGCCGGACGCGGGTTCTCTCGCGGCGGCCCGTGTAGGAGACGAGGACCCCGTAGAACGTCCCCTCGTCCTCCATCACGCCGGGCTCCTCGTAAGTGAAATTGTAGATCTCGGGAGCCACCTCCCAGGCATGTGTCCTCATGGCCTCGGAAAGCTCGCCAGGGACTTCCTGAGCCTGAACAATCGCGGCAAGCAGGATGCACGCTACGGATGCCGTTTCTCCAACCATCATATTTCTCCTTTCACAAGGTCGGTCCGTGGCCCAGCATGAGAGCAGGATAAAGATGTTTTGTCAACACCTAAAAGTGTGTATTCCCGGATGACGATGAAGCCTCCTTGGCCTGAAGGTGGCCCAACATTATCTGGAATGTCTGTGGGACAAATTCTCCTTGACAAGGACGCGCAACTGATGGTACCACTCGCGAAGTTGCCGTGCTGAGGCTTTGGGTTCTAAGGGGGGCGAATGTGGTACCGTTTCAAGGAGATGATGAAATGAGGGTCAAGGGTATCTATGCTTCACGGCTTGTGCGAGACCAGACAAAGGTCCAACAGGTTGTGTTACTGGCCTCTTGCACACTGTTTCTGTCGTCCTGTCACGGATATGGAAGGTACATCCCAAATCCGGGGACAGCAGCGGGTGTCGCAGAGGGTATCTCGTTTTCACAGGCAGTGGCCGTTGTCAATGCCCAGGATTCCAGGGAAGAACACGCTCTGGGTTTCCAGGGTATTACGGTGGATCATCGTGAGGTTACCCAGTCGGTGGTGGATGCTCTAAGGGCAGAACTTGAGCATGGCGGCACGCGCGTCAGAAGTGAAGCGGAGAAGGTGCTGTACGTGACTGTCACATCAGTAGGCATGACGCCCGGCCCCATGGCCTTCAGGGGAACGATTAATGCGGAGGTGAAAACAGGAAATGGGCATACGGAGAGTTTCTCGGCCACAAGGGCCTCCTACGCCTCGGGTTGGAATGTCAGCACGGGTCCCACCAAGCCGCTGGATGCGGCGTTTAGAGACCTCATTAAGTCGATGTTGGAGAATACAGCCCTTCAAGAGTACATCGAGAACTGAGCAATGACAGAAGATCTTACACTGGCGGCGGGCGTACCCGAGCGGTGCGTTGTGAACGACCTTGGCGGAATTGTTGCCTGCCGCCGCGGGAGTAATACTGGTAACCTGTTTTAGGAGACGGAGAAATGAGAAATGGAGTGAATGGCAGGTACGTGTCGTCTGTTGTCCGCCTGTTGGCCTTGTTTGCTCTCGTGGCGCTGCTTGCCTCCGGGTGCGGCAGCGCCGGCAACATCATGACCAAGGTGCCGAGGATTTCGCAGCCGCCGCAGGACCAGGCCTTGGTGACTTTCGTACGTCCCAGCATCGTTGGAGGGGCTGTCACATTCGGCATCTGGGACAGCGAGAATCTCGTGGGGGTGATGAACGCCGGTAAGTGCATTCAGTATCAGGCTGCGCCCGGAGAGCATTACTTCCTCGGCAGGGCGGAGAACTGGTCGTGTGTGAAAGCCGACCTGGCGCCGGGCAAGCATTACGTCATCAAGACAAACCCGATGTTCGGTGTGTGGAAAGCCAGAGTGGCTTTCGACCCCATCACGGCAGCGGACTATCAGAGCCAACTCAAAGATGTGCGGAAATGGCTGGCCAATCTGGAGCCTGTTTCGCCCGATCCCGGGCAGTCTGAGGCCTATGCGCAACCGCGCCGTGCCGAGGTGCTGAGGGCCAAGTCGGAGTTTCAGTCGGGCAGGGGCCGATACGAGACGCTCGCGCCGCAGGACAGCCTTCCGGAGTAATCTTAGGCGGTATCGGCAGGAAAATGCTCATAACAGAGGTGGAGACGGACCGCAGCACAGGACCAAGGTTCTGATGTGGGCTTCTCTCCGCTATCTTCCATGCACACCTCCTGTAACCAAGGGGACGGCTCGTGGTTCATGAGCCGTCCCCTGCGTGATCCGTTTAGCCGAGCAGACGGTTATTTGAACAGAAAGAACACACCCGCGGAAAACTCTGCGACCCTGATTCCGTCGGTGCCACCTGTTTGCAGATTGTCGATATCCACCTCCGCACTGTCATAGGAGGCTTCCAGACCCACCCGGAAGTGACTGTTCTCAAAAAACTCGACACCGATCGCGCCGAGGAAACCCAGGCTGCTGCCGTCGTAGTAGTCTCCGCCGGCGAAATGGTAGGAAGGGCCGCCACGTACGTAGAAAGATACGGGGTTGTCCGGGCCGACCACGTATCCTATGTTGAAATTCACCGGAACTTGCCAGTGCGTGTAGTCATCATCCCACCCTTCGAACTGGCCGTAGATGAAGGGGCCCACTCCGACCCCCATCAGCAGGCCATTGTCCCACTGGTAGTAGGGAAGGAGGGAAATCCCTACCGGCCAGACCATCGTGTCCACATCTACATAAGTGAACGGGCCGCTCTCCTCGATTTCTATGTTGTCCTCATACGCATCTGCGAGATCCTGGAGACCATCCACATAGGTGAGGGCCAACCGAAATCGAAAGCCCGCCATGGCCGAGTTGGCGGGAAGCACCGCCAGTATGGCAAACATGAGGAAGACCAATCCGGGCAAGCTCATCCATCTACCGAACCTCTGAACCATCTTCTCACACTCCTTATCTGGATGCCACGAAGGGCATCGTCTCGTCTAAAGGGACAATATCGGACGCTAAGGCAGACTCACCAAGTCGTTCCCTCGCTCTTGGGAGTGGCGGACGGGTGGGCCGCGCCCATACGGGAGGCCCCACGCACCGTCCCCGGCGTGTCGACCATGCAAGACAAAAGCCGTTGTCTCGTGTCGCATAACGAAGCACGCGTCTACGTTGTCGTCCGTCCTGGCTTCTCGTCTTTGCGGCGGCCCCTCCATGCACACAGGCCACCGGCATAATACACGGGCCGATGTAAGCACGACTCCGGTCATTTGTCAACAGAAAAGAGGGACAAATCAGAGTGACATCTGGCGTCTTGAAGAAGCTGTCCCGGTGGCGAATCGCCAGCTTCTTCCATTGGCAGCGGCGTGATCCGCTCTTACAATAACGCACGATGACACAGAAAGACTATCCGGCGACCAATGCCATTCGTTGTCTGCTCGAGCATGAGATCGAGTTCGAGGTCTTTACGTACCCGTACGAGGAGCGAGGCGGCACCCGCGTTTCCTCCAGGGAGCTGGGCGTCGACGAGCACACGGTGGTCAAGACCCTGGTCATGGAGACGGACGCAGGCCGGCCGCTGATTGTGCTCATGCACGGGGATTGCGAGGTCTCGACGAAGCAACTGGCGCGGACCCTGAACGTCAAAGCGGTCCGTCCGTGCGATCCCAAGACGGCCGGCCGGCACAGCGGCTATCTCGTCGGCGGGACCAGTCCGTTCGGGACCAGACGGCCCATGCCGGTCTATTGCGAGGCCGGCATTCTCAGCTTGGATCGCATCTATATCAATGGCGGTCGCCGAGGCCTTCTGGTGCGCATCGACCCTCGCGACCTGCCTAAAGCCCTGGACATCACTTCGGTCAACGTCGCCATACCCAAGTAGCAGGGCAAAGGAACATAGTGTGTTTTGGAGAATATGCATGAACGGAATGGGTCGATGGGGTCTCAGCCTGGTGTGGGTCTTTCTCTTCTCAACGCACCTTGGCCATTCAGCCGTCGCGGGGCAGGCGTTGGAGACGGAGGAGTTGTACCAGAGTTTTCTTGAGCCGGCCCCGGCGTATCGGGGAAAGCCTTTCTGGTCGTGGAACGGCGAGTTGAAGGAAGACGAACTGATTCGCCAGATCCACGTGATCAAGGAGATGGGCTTCGGCGGGTTCTTCATGCACTCGCGCACCGGTCTGGCCA
>CBFDBY010000125.1:0-18056 GCA_965603165.1 uncultured Phycisphaerae bacterium | reverse complement strand
AGCATGTCATTGCGAGCGCAGCGAAGCAATCTACAATCGCACGATCTCTGAAATGCGGCACTCGCGCAGAACTGCGCACCAGATCACCCGAAATTGTAGTGCTTGCGGACGGCCTGCTCCACGTTCCACACGCAATCGAGATCCTGCGGGAAGACGACCAGATCGCCCGACCCGAAGCTCACGGATTCCTCGCCGTCCGAGACGCTGACTCGCCCTTCGAGGATAAGGCAGGTCTCCTTCTCCGTGTAGGACCAGTCGAAGGTGCTGGGCTCACACGTCCAGATCGGCCAGCTCTTGCACCGATTGACCTCTTCCTCCGTCGGCTTGCGCACGACGACATCCTTGATCGTTGGCATGACCGGTGTACTCCTATGCTTTCGACCACTGTACCAGACGCCATATACGGCGGGCCCATTGTATCAGGCCCCGGCGGTCCTGAAAACAATCGCGAGATTTTTCTCGGCAGCCGCTGGCCCGCGATCCCCTTCGCCGGTACACTTATGCCTTTCCACTCGGTCGGTCGTCTGGAGGCATACTACCCGTGGAGCCGTGTCAATTGGACAACTTCAGGTGCTGGTTTGACAGCTATACGCAGCGATTCTTCGGCGAAGATGAATATGTGAACGCGCATTTGCGACTCAAGCAGGAGCACACGCGACGAACGCGTGAGGAGATCCTCTATCTGGCCGAGCGGCTCACGCTGGACGACCATCAGAAACGGATCGCCGAGGCGGTCGCCCTGCTTCACGATATCGGCCGATTCCCGCAGTTCGCCGAGTACCGAACGTACAACGACGCCAGGAGTGTCGATCACGCCCGGCTGAGCGTCGAGACCCTCGGCCGGGAGTGCGTGCTGGATAGCCTCCGGCGCGAAGAGCGACAGTGGGTGGCCACGGCCATCGAGCATCACAGCCGAAAGTCGCTGCCGAAGGACCTCAGCGGCCAGGCTTTGCTCTTCGCGAAGCTGATCCGCGACGCCGACAAGCTCGACGTCTTTCGCGTGGTCTTGGAGCTCCACGAGCGGCGGCGAGAAGACCCCGACGGATTCTCGTTCGAGACCGAGCTGCCGGAGAAGCCCGAGGTCTCGCCGGAGGTGCTCGCGGCCGTCATGAACGGCCGGCTCGTTGACTATGCGAAGCTGCGTACGCTCAACGACATGCGGCTTTGCCAGATCGGGTGGGTCTACGACATGAACTTCGCCGCCGCCCTGGAGAGACTCACCGAACGCGGGCACCTTGAAACGTTATTCGCCTATCTGCCTCAGACGCCGGACGTCCTGGCGGTCCGGGAGAAGATTCGCGAATACGTCAAAGCTCGACTGGAAGACGTCACCAATCGAGAATCACCGAAGTCGCTCACACACGGCCCCGGCAACAAGGCCGTCCGCCGTACCCCACGCCCCCGATAGACGCGCCTGGCACGCATACCTCCATCCTCATCGCGCGGAGCGAAACGACACGGCAATCTCTCAATCCACGGTCTCCAAAGGGCATTTGCCGATGCCGCGGATTTCGGTATAATACATGGGTACCGATCAATTTGGAGAACGGACCATGAAGTTCATTATCACGCTCTTTCAGGATGAAGACGGCGTCTTTGTCACCGAATGCCCATCCATCCCGGGCTGTGTCAGCCAGGGCAAGACCGAGGCGGAGGCGGAGGCGAATATTCGGGAGGCGATCAAGGAGTGTCTGGAGGTCCGCGCGGAGAAGGGGATGCCTTTGACCGTAAGCACGCGGCAAGTAGAGGTCGCCTTATAATGCCTCCTGTGCCCGTCCTGAAGCCTCGCGAGGTTGTCAAGACATTCGAGAAACTCGGATGGGAAGTCTCCCGTCAGCGAAGCAGTCACATCATCTTGACCAAGACCGGCCACATCGCGACCTTATCGGTGCCAAACCATCCGGAAGTGGCACGCGGTACGCTGCGCAGCCTCATTGCACGAGCAGGTCTGACGGTGGATGAATTCCTCCGAGTCCTGGAGAGATGATTCACGAAAACAACCCGGCGCTCGGCCGAGACTGGACTGGCTCACACAAAGCCACCAAGCCACAGAGAAACCGCTTCTTTCCAGCCACGAACCCCGCGAAGATCCAGCCACTCTCATGGCGACCGTGAGAGTTCAGGGCTCGTTCGCGTTTGCGGCTCCGCCACGCCCTCTTCGCCGGCAGCGTCCTCTGCCTCGCATGCCCCGGTACGGCCCCTGACCGCCTCGTCGCGAGCGCTCGGCGGCGCCGATCTCGACAGGGCCGCCGTCGATCGAGAGCGCCTTGCCGTTGACGAGCGCGTCGGCGACCTTGGCGTGTGCCGCATCGAGAATTCGCCCGAAGGTCTGCCTCGATATGTTCATCCGCCGGGCCGCCTCTTCCTGGTACAGATGCTCCAGGTCCGCCAAACGGATCGCCTCGAACTCATCGACGGTCAGCTCCACCTGCTGCAGGACCGACAGGGGAATCCCGCGCGGCTTGTAGTAGGTGACCTCCGGAAGCCGGGCCACCCGTCTGCATTGTCTCGGTCTGGGCATGCCGGAAATTCCCTTCGCAGCGCAACATCTACTTGCACCATCGATCGCCGGTCCATCGGCCCGCGCTCACAACCGGCAACATAAGAGCCGCACGGTCACGCGTCAAGAGACCATTCGCGATCTACGAACTTCGCCTGGGCCCACGCCAGGACCCGCCCGTCGTGAAGCAGCTCGGCCTTCAGTTGATACAAGGGCGGCGTATCGGACACGATCCACCCTCGAACGTCCAGGGCGAGATCGCAGGGAATCGGCGCCAGGAACCGGACGCGCAGGTCGCCTGTCACCGCCTGCACGCCGCGGTGGAACAGGCAGTGGGTCATCGCGGCGTCGAGCAGCGCGCTGACCACCCCGCCGTGCAGAATCCCATCGTAGCCCTGAAGACGCGGATGCGCCTGAAACCGCGCGCACACGGTACTTGCGTCCACGTCCCGAAAGCACAGGCCGAGCGAGTCGGGGTTGCGGGTGCCGCAGATCAGGCAGTAAGCGTGCCCGTTCTCGGTGCCGCGGGCCACGAATCGCTCAGTGGTCACAGACGTTGTCGCCCACTTCGAGCGTCCCGGCCAGAAAATCGCGCACCAATCGCTCCGACATTTTCTCCGGCGCGCCGGTCAGCACCTCGATGCCCTGCTGCGCGAAGAGGCCTTGAGCGCGCTGGCCCATGCCGCCGGCAATCACCACATTGACCTGCCGCTCAGCGAGCCATCGTGGCAGCAGGCCCGGCTCGTGCGCGGGCGGTGTGACCAGCTCCTGCCCCAGGATCTCCTTGCTCTCGCGGTCAACCTGGACAATGGCAAACTGCTCGCAATGGCCGAAATGCGACGACAATTTTCCGGCCGTCAATGGAATCGCTACTCTCATCACGTTATGGTTCTCCTGATCGAACGATGGTTCTTCGGTTGGCTCACGTCTCTGGTCTTGCCGGGAATCGAGCAAAGGCTCGAACGCATGCCGCAGGGCCTGGGCCGTCGGATTGTCCGGATCGGCCGCGACAAACGGCCGGCCTCGATCGCCGGCGTCGGCAAACGCCGGATCGATGGGGACACTGCCGAGGAACGAAACTCTGAAGTCTCTGGCCATCTCCGCGCCGCTGTGGCCGGCGAAGATGTCGCTCCTGGCGTTGCAGTGCGGACAGACGAACCCGCTCATGTTCTCGATGATGCCGAGCACGGCAAGACCCACGTGCTTGCAGAACGTGATGCACTTGCGAACGTCGATGGCGGCCAATTCCTGCGGCGTCGTGACAATCACCGCACCGTCGGCATGGCCGAGCACCTGGACGACCGAAAGCGGCTCATCCCCCGTCCCCGGCGGGCAGTCCACCACGAGGAAATCGAGCCGTCCCCAATCCACCTGCTCAACGAACTGCTGAATCAGGTTGTGCTTCATCGGCCCGCGCCAGATCAGGGCCTCGTCCTCGTTGGGCAGGATGAATCCGACGCTCATAACCTTCAGGTTCTCACTGTACTCAATCGGCTGAATTCGCTGGCCGTCGGCGGTGAGCTTGCGACCGCCCACCCCCAGCAGCTTGGGCACGCTCGGCCCGTGGATGTCCGCATCGAGCAGGCCGACCTGCTTGCCCTGCGAGGACAGCCAGACGGCCAGGTTCGCCGCGACGCTGCTCTTGCCGACGCCGCCCTTGCCGCTCAGGACGATGAATGTGTGTGCGATCTCCGACATGGCTCAGTCTTCCTTCTTCCTGCTCTCCGCCGTCTCAACAACGGCTTGCCACAACGACTCGATCTGCTGTCTCAGCGGACCGTTCCCGTGCTCCGCAACGCTCTGGCCCGCGAGCTGCGCCCTGGTGACCGCCGTGTCGTAGGGGATCCTGCCGAGTACAGGGACCTGTCGGCACGCAGCCGTTTGCTCGATACTCTCTGAGATTTTCGGGTTGATGTCAAACTTGTTGATGCACACGGCCGTCGCGATTTGGAAATGCGCGGTCAGCTCCAGGACCCGCTCCAGATCGTGCCGGCCGGACAGCGTCGGCTCGGTGACGACCAGCGCGAAATCCGCGCCCGTCACGGACGCAATCACCGGACAGCCGACCCCGGGCGAGCCGTCGACGATGACGAGACCCGTCGCCCGCTCGTCGGCGATGCGTTTCGCCTCCTGGCGGATGAGAGTGACGAGCTTGCCGCTGTTCTCGGCGCCCGGCGTCAATCTGGCGTGGACCATCGGCCCGTGCCGCGTCTCGGAGATGAACCACTTTCCGTTGATGGCGGTTTCCAGCGCGATGGCGTCCACGGGGCAAAAGCGGGCGCAGACGCCGCAGCCCTCACAGGCGACCGGGTCGATGCGATAGGTCTTCGCCACGACGTCGTTCCCCGGGCCGTCGAGCGCGATCGCCTCGAAGCGACACAACTCCGCACACCGCCCGCAGCCGACACATTTGGCCGCGATGACGCGGGCGACCTTGCCGCCGCTGAAGTCCTGCGTCTGTCGCACCTCGGGCGCGACGATCAGATGCAGGTCCGCCGCATCCACATCGCAGTCCGCCAGCACCGCGTCACGCGCCAGCGCCGCGAACGAGGCCACCAGGCTCGTCTTTCCGGTCCCCCCTTTTCCGCTAATGACAACGATTTCCTTCACGTTGACCGCTCCCGGCAACATCACGCTTTCTTCCTGCCTGTGATGACGTAGAGGCTCGCCCAATCAGGGCGACTCGTCTCGAAGACCCGGCCACCCTGAATCCCCAGGAAGTACTCCGTGCGGATGGAGAAGCCGTCGCTCATCGCATTGGCGATAGCTCTCAAGTCAAGATGTTTGATGCGCTGCACGTACGAGCTCGGATCGCGCATCTTGGATTGGAAGAACTCACTTCTTGGGTTCAGCAGCATGACGACAAGCTTGCCGTTTGCCGTCAAAACCCGCCTCGATTCCTTGATGGCCTCATGGTAGTCCTCGACGAACTGCAGCGAGACGGCAAAGACAACCGCGTCGAAGCAATGGTCCTCGAAATCCATGGCTTCGGCCGAGCCGGCAACCGTCCTGATTGAATCCGGAGCACAGCGTAACACTTCGGCGGAGACATCCAGGCCCACTACCTCGAAACCGCGTTCTCTCAGGGCCGCCTCAATCACGGCCGGGCCGCAGCCGACGCTCAGCACCTTCCGGGCGCCATCCAACTCCCGTGACAGCCACTGGGCCTCGGCCTGGAAAACCCGGTGCCAGAACTCTGTCTTGCAGGATTGTAAATAGCTCTTCATCCCAAGCCCATCTGCTCACAAAGGTCCGTCAAAAAACTTCTCACACCACCACAGAAAATGCCCCCAAGCATTGTCCAGTCGGTACCGGTTGTCCTGCGGCACCTCGCGGATGCATTCCATCTGCCCCAGGAGCAAATCGCAAGGCACATCCTTGGCCAACAGCTCGTAGGCGCATTTGGCAAGCAGGAACTTCCCTCGAGCGGCTTCGTCGCCCGGGTTGTGGTCGGGATGGTATTTCACCGACGCCTGTCTATAAGCGCGTTTGAGCTCCTCGGCCCCGGCGTCATCATCCACATCCAGGACGCGACAAGCCGCACGGCGCGCCTGTAGGTCCCGGAGGATCCGCTCACCAAATTCGCAATCATCTCGGAGCATGTTGCAGCGCCCTCATTCGATCCAGATGAGTCAGGAGACCGTGAAACTGCTGGCGGATGCCGGGCAGCTCATCTACGATCATGTTCCCGCTCGAGTATGTCTCGGCAATCCGACGGTCGTCCGCCAAGTGCAGGAGAACATCGATACTCTCGTCTTGGCAATATTGCTCAACGGCATCGTTGCCGATGCCGTAACGGTTAATGACCGCGCCGAAGGGCAGCCCCAAGTCGCGCGTCAGTTCGACGGCCAACTTCAGATCGTTCAGGCCGAAAGGCGTTGGCTCGGTCACGAGCAGCACGAAATCGGCGCCGCGCAGGGAACTCACGACCGGGCACGACGTTCCCGGCGGGACATCCAGAATCGTCAGGCCCGCCGGATCGATATGCGTCTTGACCTTGCGAATGAGTGCGGGCGTCATCACATGTCCGATTCGCAGCCGGCCGCCGACGAAATCGACCCGCCCTGCCTTGCCGATCTCGATCTCGCCAATCCTCATCGGCTCCGGCGTAATCGCCCCGGCCGGACATACCTGCCAGCAGCCGCCGCACGAATGGCACAGTCGATCGAATACCAGCACCTGCCCTCCCAGGCAAACGATCGCACTGTACTGGCAGATCGCGCCGCATTCGCCGCACGCCGTGCACTTGGCCGCATCGACGCGCGGGATCTCCACCGTGGCGTGCTCCCGCTTGGCAATCGCCGGCCTCAGGAAGATGTGCCCGTTCGGCTCCTCGACGTCGCAGTCGATATAGCGAACCCGTTCGCCCGTTTCCGACGCAACGCGAGCGAGGTTCGTGGCGATGGTCGTTTTGCCCGTACCGCCCTTGCCGCTGGCAACCGCGATGACGAAACCACCGGCCATCTCAACCGCCCGCCCCAAAGTGCGACGCGACGTTTGGCCCGGAGGCCTCGACGAGCTTGCCGGCCTTGTACTGCTCGACGGCTTCGGCAACGGCGCCGGTGACGCCGGTGAAGAGCTTCACGCCGGCGGCCTTGAGCGCTCGCTCGGCATTGGGCCCGCAGTTGCCGGTGAGCACCGCTTCGGCTCCGGCGTCGATGACGGCCTTGGCCGCGTTGACGCCCGCGCCGCCCCCGGCGGCCGCACCGGTATTTTCCACCGCCGCAAGTTCCAGAGTTTCCGGGTCAACAAGCACGAAGTAAGCAGCCCGGCCGAAGCGCGGATCCACCTGCGAATCCAGTCCCGGGCCCACTGATGTAACAGCAATCTTCATATGTCCTTTCTCCTGCGATGACACACAGCAGGCGCCCGGCCCACGGCCGTCGGGCACATGGGCCGAACCTCGCACTGCTGCTCTCGGGCGGACCGTTCGTCATCCGGGCGTCATTCTTGCGCGCCCGTGTCCGATTGAAGCTCGTCGATCCGTCCCTGGATGTCTTTCAGAGCATCCTGGAAATAGGATGCCTGCTGCTTGAGGGCCTCCAGTTCCTGCTGCGGGGCCGACGTCATGGCCGGCGCAAAAGGCGCTGCCGGCCCGCCCCAGGCGCCGAAGCCGGCACCGGCCCTGGCCCAGCCGGGCACGCCGGTCGCCCAGAACCAGTTGCGTCGGCCGCGACCGCCGCCGCGACCGCGACCCCATCCCCAGAAACCCCGGCCGCCCACGGGATTCATATAGCCCGGCACCGGATACCCGGCGCAGAGGCCGGCGGCTCTACCTGTCATCGGTCCCATCCCAGCGGGACCCGTACCATCTCCACGAGGCATAGCGATTCTCCTTTCATGAAACGAGTTACGCTGTCCTGTCTATCGAACTCACCTTCTCGTCATCATCATGCCGCACTTCGGGCACGCCTTCTGACTGCACGGCTGGCCCACCAGGTGCCGCTCGGCATACCCGCAGCTCGGGCAGACGCACTCGCCGCCCGGCCCGGCCGCAAACGGCCCACCGCCCTGACCTCTGCCGCGACCGGCACCCCGACCGCCGCGGCCCATTCCTGGACCGCCGCCGCCAAAGCCGCCCGGTCCGGTTCCGTCGCCCCTAGGCATCAGCAAAGCTCCTTTCTTCCTCCATCAGTTCGTCCCACAGCGCCGGTCCGCTCTGCACGACCACCAGTCGTCCGATCTCACAGTTCAGGTGGCGCGAAAGAACCTCGCACTTGGGACGAAGCAGGAAGAATGCGTTCTTTCGTGTATCGCTGAGCGTCTCGAAATTGCCCTGGCCCTTGGCCACGATCAGGTCCGCTCGCTCGAAACGCTCCCGAAAGGCCTCCGAGCAAATCTCCAGGACGGTGCCCGGAGCGTCGGCGCCGTTGTCGATGACTTCCACCAGGTCGGTCAGGCCGGCGATTTGGGCGTCTTCGATCAGGACGTCGTTGAGGATCGGGCCGCCCTTGACGACAAACGTCACCTTTTCGCGGGGCATCCGCTCGACGAGCAGCCGGTCGAAGACGATCTCGCCGGCGTTGTCGCCGAGGTACAGAATATCCCGGGCCCTCTCGACGGCCTTTTCGAGCCGGCGCACCGCGTCGCTATCGATCGGATCGGTCAGGGCCTGCGCGATCGTCTCGGCCACGCAACGCTCGTCCACGGTCGAGTTGACGCCAAAGTCGATGATGTTGCCCGCGATGGCCAGACGAACGGCCGTCTCGAAGGGATTCTCGGACCCGGCCACGCGCTCGCGCAGGTCCGGGTACATCGCCAGCGCGAAGCGGTTGTACCGGTTCTTCACCTCCAGATACGGATCGGCCACGCCCGTGAGCCGGCGCACGACGCGGTGGATCTGGCGGGCCATCGCCGGCGGGCTCTGCCGCAGGTCCATCGTCTCCCACATCGCCAGCGACTCGCGCAGCACCCTCTCGTGCACGGCCTCGTCCTCGGTGACCATCCGCACCGAGTCCAGCACCTGCCGAATCGCACACGGAATACAGTCAAAATACGTCTTCATGAAGCCCTTTCGTCGGTGCTTCCGACCAATCCAGTGCCCCGCTGCGACCCGAAGAGCCATCCATCAGTTCCCGATGCCCCTACAAGCCACACACACGGCCATCCCGTTATATTATGAGCATATGCCCAAAATGTGCAACCTAAAATCCCGCAAATCGCAAAAAATTCTGCCTCCTACCCCGCCCGGCCCGGGACCGAGCCCGAAACAGCCAAAGCCACGAAGCACCACAGCGCAGCCTGTGCCCGGGTAGCCGGGTACGGCAATCTCCCACGCCAGGATCTCCAGAGGGTGTTTACTGATGCAGCGCATCTCTGTACAATGCACGGGCAACGATCAGGTTGGAGACTTGCAGACAGACTCGCATTCGATAGCCTGAAACTCACGGATGCCCAACGAGGCCGTCTTGGCGCATCGGTGGGGAGAACACCCTACGAGAAGAACAGGAGGCAAAGAGGCAGTCTTCTGCCTCACGGCCTTGCACAACATCAGAAGAGTATCGCCAATGGACAGACGTGCGTTTCTCAGAGATGTGTGTTCCGTAGCGGCAACGCCGCTGCTGGGGCGGAAACTCTTCGCCGGCGTCACTGCCGCCGTCGGCGAGCGTCGGCCGAATGTGCTCTTGATCATCACCGATCAGCAGTTCGCCGATGCGATGAGCTGCCGGATGGGCAAGCAGTATCTCAACACGCCGGCCATGGACGCTCTGGCCGCCGACGGCATGCTCTTCACACGTGCGTACAGCCCCAATCCGCTGTGCATGCCGTTCCGCAGCTCACTGTTCACCGGGCGGTATCCGCACGAAACGGGTGTGACGAAGAACGCTGCGCCCAAGGGCGGTCTGGACCCCAGCGAATTCGTCTGCATGGGGACCTACTTCAAAAACGCCGGCTACGAGACGGCCTACAGTGGCAAGTGGCACCTGTGCTTCAAGCAGAAGGACCCAAGCGTACATGGCTTTGAGATCATCAAGAGCCGGGCCGGGGACAACTACGATGCTCGTGTGACGGATGGAGCCGTTGAATTCCTTGGCCGCAAGCACGACAGGCCGTTCCTGCTCGTGGCCAGTTTCCTGAATCCGCACAACATCTGCGAGTGGGCACGGCGGGCCGCGGGTCGCGAGCAGAAACTGTCGTGCGGCGAAATCGGCGATCCTCCGCCCGCGGACCAGCTTCCGCCGGCCCCGACCAACCTTGCGCCGCCCCGGAACGAGCCGGACAGCATGACGCTGATCCGGCGGGCCTACCAAGTGGAAGACGGTCCGTTTCCAGTCGCGAAATTCACGCCCCTGGACTGGCGCAGGCAGCGTTGGGGCTACTATCGCATGATCGAGAAAGTGGACGCCGAGATCGGCAGAGTCCTGGAGGCTTTGCGCGAGACCGGGCAGCAGGACAATACGCTCGTCGTCTTCACGTCCGACCACGGCGAATGCGCCGGCGCCCACGGGTTCAATCAGAAGACCGTGTTTTATGAGGAATCGGCGCGCGTGCCGCTGATCCTCGCGTGGAAAGGCAAGACCCCGGCCGGAACCTGCGACAAGTTGGTGAACACCGGGATTGACATTCTGCCGACCCTGTTGGACTGCACCGGCGTGGAGACCCCGAAGAAACTGCCCGGCCGCAGCGTCTGGCCGCTGGCCCTCGGCCAATCGATCGGCGGGTGGCGCGACCATGTGGTCGTGCAGAACAACATGTCGCAAACGGGGGAAGTGGACGGCCTGAAGCCCACGATGGAGGGCCGCATGGTGCGAACGGAGCGATACAAGTACTGCGCCTACAGCCGGGGCATTCGACGCGAGTCTCTCGTGGACCTGCAAACCGACCCTGGTGAGACGAACGACCTGGCGGCGGATCCGAAGTATCGCGATGTCCTCCGCGCGCATCGTGCCCTGCTCGTGCGATTCGGCAGAGAGCACAACGACCCGCTCGTCGCCGAACTCTTGGCGGACAACGTCAGGCCGATCCCATTCACAGCGAACGTCTCCCCGAAGAAATCCAGATAGACAGCGAGCAGAGGCGGACCTTGGGGTTGACGACTTCCGGCGAGCGGCTTAGGATATGGCGCTGAGTCAACGAACTATCGAAAGGAATCATGATGGATACAGTACTGCAGACGAACATCGCCGGGACGGAGCCGAGCCGGGGCAAAGTCCGCGATATCTACGACTTGGGCGACAGGCTGCTGATCGTAGCGACCGATCGCCTCAGCGCCTTCGACGTCGTGATGGCCAACGGAATCCCCTACAAGGGCGTGATCCTGACGCAGATCTCGAAGTTCTGGTTCAAGTACCTCGGCGGGCAGGTCGAGCATCATCTCATCAGCGACGACCTCGCCGAGTTTCCCAGGCCGTTCTCAGACCATGCGGCCCAGCTCAAGGGCCGGAGCATGCTGGTTCGCAAGGTCGAGGTCCTGCCGATCGAGTGCGTCGTGCGCGGCTATCTGGCCGGCTCGGGGTGGAAGGAATACCAGCAAAGCGGCACCGTCTGCGGCGTCAAGCTCCCGGCGGGGCTCAAGCAGTGCGACAAGCTGCCCGAGATGATCTTCACGCCCGCGACGAAGGCCGAGCGCGGCGCGCACGACGAGAACATCAGCTTCGACGAGGCCGTCAAGATCGTCGGCGAGGAGAAGGCCCGGTACGTTCGCGATAAGAGTATCGAGATCTTCAAGAAGGCCGGCCAATACGCCGAGACGCGCGGGCTCATCTTAGCCGATACGAAGTTCGAATGGGGCGTGACGCCCGAGGGCACGATCATTTTGATCGACGAAGTGCTCACGCCGGACTCCTCGCGCTTCTGGCCCGCCGACAAGTACGAGTCCGGCCGCGACCAGGAAAGCTTCGACAAGCAGTTCGTCCGGAACTACCTCGAAGATATCCACTTCGACAAGTCCGGCCCCGGCGTCGAGCTGCCCGAAGACATCGCCCTCAAGACCAGTCAGAAGTACATCGAGGCCTACGAGCGACTGACCGACAAGCCCTTCGCCTGGAAACCCCAGGCGGTATAGGACCGACTCGCGCCGGGGCGCGAAGCCGCAGAGAGGAAGATTGTGGCCTGCCTGGCCTTCGTGTGCCTTCAACGCGCCCCGAGAAGAGAAACGCCGCGCTGATTGAGCGCCTCGACCTGGATCAGCCGCACCCTCCGGGAAATCATCTGGCTCTGACGACCCCGACCGAGGACGGCTCTCTCGATTCTGCCGCCGGGGCGAAGATTCGTGTTGTGCCATGGGTAACAAAATTGTAGGCTATGGATTGTGGTCTACGATTTTGTGGGCCGGGGGCATTGGCACGAGTGAAGGGCACACGGCGATGAAGGCAAAACTGGCGACGGAAGTGCAACTCTTGAGCGACGTGGCGAAGGCGTTCGCGGAATCGCTCGATCTGGAGGCGACGCTGAAGAACATTCTCAAGTCGCTCGACACGCACCTGAAGCTGCGGCGGGGCATGATCACGCTGCTGGACCCGGACACCGAGACGATCAACGTCAAGATCGCACACGGGCTGAGCGAGCGGTCGAAGAGCCAGGCGCGCTACAAGCTGGGCGAGGGGATCACCGGTCGCGTGGTGCAGACGGGCGAGCCGATCGTCGTGCCGGATATCGCCAAGGACCCGCGCTTTCTGCATAAGACGCGGTCGCGGCAGACGGCGAGCGGCAAGAAGGTCGCGTTCTTCTGCGTGCCGATCAAGGTCGGGAGTCGGACGGTGGGTACGCTGAGCGTGGATCGGCAGGCGGGGCGCGGGGACGACTTCGACGCGAGCCTGCGGCTGCTCAATATCATCTCGACCATGGTGGCGCAGGCGATCAAGCTCAACAAGCTGGTGGAGTCGGAGCGGAAGCTGCTGCGCGATGAGAACGTGCGGCTGCGGCGGGAATTGAAGACGCGTTTCGACGTGCACAACATGGTCGGCACGAGCAACGCGATGCAGGAGGTGTACCGGCTGATCGAGCAGGTGGCCGACAGCAACGCGACCGTCCTCATCCGCGGCGAGAGCGGCACCGGCAAGGACCTCGTCGCGCACGCCGTCCACTACAACAGCCTGCGGGCGGACAAGCCCTTCATCAAGGTCAACTGCACCGCCCTGCCGGAGACGCTGCTCGAAAGCGAGCTCTTCGGCCACGAGAAAGGGGCCTTCACCGGGGCCGTCGAGCGCAAGCTCGGCCGCTTCGAGCGGGCCCACGGCGGCACGATCTTCCTCGACGAGATCGGCGACTTCCCCCCGAATCTGCAGGTCAAGCTCCTGCGCGTGATCCAGTTCCGCGAATTCGAGAGGCTCGGCGGCACCGAGACGATCAAGACGAACGTCCGGGTCGTCGTCGCGACGCACAAGAACCTCGAGCAGCAGATCACCGACGGCGACTTTCGGGCGGACCTCTACTACCGGGTGAACGTCTTCCCGATCTACCTGCCGCCGCTGCGGGAGCGGAAGGATGATATCATGCTGCTCGCGGATCATTTCCTCGAGAAGCTCGCGCGGGAGAACCGCAAGCACATCACGCGGATTTCGACGCCGGCGATCGAGATGCTCACGCGCTATCACTGGCCGGGCAACATCCGGGAGCTGGAGAACTGCGTAGAGCGGGCGGTGCTGCTCTGCGAGGACGACGTGATCCGCAGCGAGCACCTGCCTCCCTCGCTGCAGATGGTCCAGAAGAGCGATGTGAGCGCCAAGCCGTCGTTCTCGGAGATCATCGCCAACAAGGAGCGAGAGCTCATCGTCGACGCGCTGAAGAAGTGCGGTGGCCAACAACGCAAAGCCGCCCTGGAACTCGGGCTCACCGAGCGCATTCTCGGGTACAAGATCAAGAAATATGGGATTCACCCCAAGTACATCTGAGGGTGGACCGGCTTGTCAGTTTGGGTTGGCGCGGCCGGATAGCGGCGTGTCCTCGGCAAAACTCCCGGCCAGGTACGCGAGGGTGCACTGCCCAACATTGCGGACCCAGTCGGCGTCCAGGCTCACGGCGAATTCGGCCAGCAAGGACGGCACGTCGGAACCGTTCGGCTCGCTGCCGGGCACAGGAAGTTCGCCCAGGTGCTCGGCCAGCAGTTCTTCCGCTCGGACGATCCGGGTGGCGACTTCTGTGCACGATCTGTGCAGCAACCGCGCGATGGCCGCCGCATCTATCCTCTCGATGTGACGGAACACGAGCACCTCGCGGGTGAGCCGATCGAGCCCGTTCATCGCCTCCGCCAGCTTCCGCAGTTTCTCATCAGCGATCAGCGGCTCGTCGGCGCCGCGAGGCTGGTCCGACGTTTCATCGGCGGCCATGTCCCGCCCGATGATATCCGACATCGTATCGACGAGCAGCCCGAGCTGTGCCGGATACTCCAGCTCGCGGGCGAGCAGACAAGTGGTGATCAGCGTGTAGACGCCGATCTGCTCCGCCCGTCTCCTGCTGTTGGTGAACCTGGCGCATCGAAGCAGCGCGTATCGCGCGTAGAGTTTGACGATCCACTCGCACAGCCGCAACATGTCCCCGTCGATGCAGTCCCGCTGACCATCGGCCATGGTCCGTCCTTTCCGCCAGAGGTTTCGCTTCATATCGTCCCGGCGGCTGTCCCAATGAAAAGAGCACCGCCGTCTCCGCGCTCGACCCAGGCCGGCTAGGGCCCTCGAAGGACGTGGAGGATGAACGGTGCTCTCTGCAGACGAACACAGGCAAAGTCCGGCTGCTTTGTGCCGAACGTAGATTCAAGGCAGCTCAATCAAGAGACACAAAGCAACGGTGCTCTCTGCATAAAACAAAGAGCACCGAGCCTTCCAAACGCCCCTTCGCATACAAACTAGCCGTTTGAGTCGAAGCGTCTGAAATCTCAGTGTTTTCCCTGTCTCATGCGGCCGTGTTTCCCGGCCGTCTTCAATTATATCGTCAGATCCCCCGCGACAAGAAAGAAAACACAAAAAATCTTCTTCTGCCTCCCGGGCAGGAGGCTATGAGAAGATTTCGCGTTCGACCTGGCCGAGGTAGAAGCGGCCGTCGTTGCGCATGAAGTTCAGGACGGCGTCAAGCTGTTGGTCGATGAAGGCCCGTTCGTTCGAGACGACGGCAATGCCGAGGATCGCGCTGGTCTTGTTGTCCTGGTGCTCGACCTCGGAGACGGAGACGTTGAACCGGCTGCGGAGCCGGCCGATTGCGCTCTTGACGATGTGGCGTTTTTCCTTGAGCGAGGTGACGCCCTGCATGTACATCTGTGCCGTCATGACGCCGACCAGCATCACAGGCTCCTCGATTCACACGTTGGATCCATGCACGGGAGCATAGCGGCGTGGGCCGGACCGGTCAATCCTCTTGGCACGCGTGACGGACCCATACGTTCGGCTCGTCGGCAGGCATTTATCCGTCGGCGTCACCCACGTGCAAAAAGCGTGTGCATGTAAATCCTTGTATCTGTGACAGTTAGAGCCTCGGGGTGCAAAACGGGACCGGTGCCTGGTCGATCAGGTTGCTTGATGTCAAAGGAATGGTCCCGTATAATACGCTTTTCGTCGAGGAAAGGTCATTATGGGCAATAAGTTCGTCAGGGCGATTTTCCCGGGGTCGTTCGATCCGATTACGAACGGGCACCTGGATGTGGTCAGGCGCGCGATGCGGCTGTTCGACGAGTTGATCATCGCCGTCGGTCGCAGCCCGATCAAGAACCAGCTCTTCACGCCGGAGGAGCGGGTGGAGATGATCGCGGAGCTGATTGTGGACATGCCGGGCGTGCTCGTCGAGAGCTTTGAGGGCCTCACGGTGGAATACGCCACCGCCAGAGAGGCCGATGTCATCCTACGCGGCCTTCGCAGTCTCACCGACGTTCAGTATGAATTCCAGTTGGCCATGACCAACAGGGCTGTAGCTGGAATCGAGACGATCTTCGTCTTGACGAGCGAACAGTACGGGTTCACCAGCTCGACGCTCATTCGTGAGGTTGCCTCGCTGGGCGGCGATCTGTCGAACCTGATCCCGGCGAGCGTTCGGAAACGCCTGGAAGAACGTTTCGACCGACTCAAAGCCCACGAAACGTAGGGGTTGGTGCTCGATCCGTGGGAGTTATTCGCCGTCGATCAGCCGCGATTCCGGAACAATGGGACAGATGGCGACGTAGTCTGTATGTGCGTCGGAACAGCGTGAGCGCGTATTGCCCGGAAGTATCCGCCTTGATAGCATCAATAGGCCGGATGAGGGCAGGAATGGCTGGTCGTATCCGTGATGGGGTGCGCGGGGGCCGGCCGGTAGTTTTGTCGCTCGGCTGTTGCCGGGGCCTGGATTGGCCGATAGAATGGTGATGTTTCTACTGCGACACAAACGAAGATGGGCCGGCGGAAGCAGTCGTTGCGAGGCCGGCGTCAGGATCTTTTTGCAGTGGCCGATCGGCGAGAGAGTATAGCTCGCGGGTGTTCTTATGAAGTGCCAGATATGTAGCAAGCGAACCGCCACGATCCACCTGACGGAGATCAGCGAAGGTGTCCGCAGTGAGATGCATATCTGCGAATACTGCGCCGCCGAGCAGGGGATCGCCGCACAGAGCCAGATGTCCATCAACGAGCTGCTCAGCCATCTGTTGGCCGTGCAGCCGTCCGACGAGGAGATCTTCGGCCCTTCGGAGGCAGACCAGGCATGCCCGAGCTGCGGCTTCAAACTGGAGCGCCTGCGCAAAGAAGGCACGCTCGGCTGTCCTCTCGATTACCAGGTCTTCGAGCAGGCCCTGCTGCCTCTCCTGGAGCGAGCTCACGGCGGCAAGACGACGCACTGCGGCAAGGTCCCCAAAAGGATCCCGAAGGATACCCAAAAGCTCGTGGAGCTGTCACAGCTCCGTCAGCAGTTGGAACAGGCCGTGCGCGGCGAGGACTACGAACGCGCGGCGAAATTGCGGGACCAGATCAAGCAACTGGAGTAATACGAACGCCGAGGCCCATGGGCCAAGGCCTGCGAATACACGACTATGAAACTCACAGACATCAGTCATGACATCAACGAATGGTTCAGCGGGGCCGGACCGCTGGCCGATATCGTCGTCTCCTCCCGGATTCGCCTCGCCCGGAATCTGGCGGACCATCGATTCCTGGGCAAGTGCTCCGCCGAGGAGAAGGCGGAAATCCTCGAGAACTTAAAAGCCGTCCTGATGTCACTCAACCTGGGCGACGAAGTATTCTACATCAGCGTGGACAAGGAATCGGACCTGAACCGCAACTTCCTCGTGGAACGCCATCTGATCAGCCGGCACCACGCCATGGCCAGCGGGCCGCGCGGCGCGGTGATTGCGAGGCGAGAGTTCTTCACGGCGATGATCAACGAGGAGGATCATCTGCGGCTGCAGGTACTCAAGGCGGGATGCCAGCTCTCTGCGTGTGCCGAGCAGATCGACCGGATCGACAGCATGATCGAGGAGAAGGTGGACTACGCCTTCAGCCCGCGCTTCGGCTACCTGACGGCCTGCCCGACGAACGTCGGCACGGGGATTCGCGTCTCCGTGATGCTCCACATGCCGGCGCTCAAGATGACCGGGGAAATCGACAAGTTCCTCAGTGCGGCCAAGGATATGAATCTGGCGGTCCGCGGCCTCTTCGGCGAGGGCACCGAGGCGGCCAGCGACCTCTATCAGATCTCGAACCAGGTGACCCTCGGCGTCAGCGAGAAGGAGATCGTCTCGCAATTCGAGAACGTGATTATCCCCGAGGTCGCGGACTACGAGAAGGCCGCCAGGAGCCAACTGCTGACCAAGAAGTCCGACACGCTCGACGACAAGATCTCGCGGGCCATGGCTCTGCTGCAAAACGCCCACTTGATCAGCTCGCACGAGGCGCTGTTTCTGCTCAGTCACCTGCGTCTGGGCCTGAACATGCACGACCACATGGGCGCGTCAACCCCGGCCATCGAGCGGCTCTGCGCCCTCCGGGCCAAGGCCAAAGCCGACGAGCGCAACGCGCTGAACATCCGCACGATCAACCGGCTGTTCATGCTGACCCTCCCGGCCCACCTGCAACTGAACCACGGCAAGTCCCTGGATCCCACGCACCGGGACGCCCTGCGAGCCCAGATCATCCGCGATGCCCTCGATCAGCAGTGCTGACCG
>CBFDBY010000124.1:0-18141 GCA_965603165.1 uncultured Phycisphaerae bacterium | reverse complement strand
TCCGATCCGTGGGGCGTCAAAGTCACCCGCTACGAGGTCAAGAACATCCTGCCGCCGCAGAGCATCAAGGACGCGATGGAAAAGCAGATGCGCGCCGAGCGGGAGAAGCGGGCGACCATCGCCGAGTCGGAAGGTGACCGGCAGGCGAAGATCAATCGCGCCGAGGGCGATCGCCAGGAAATGATCGCTCGCTCGGAGGGCGAGAAGCAGAAGCGGATCAACGAGGCCGAGGGCCGGGCCGTCGAGATTCAGAGGGTCGCCGAGGCGACGGGGGAAGGCATCCGTAAGATCGCCGCCGCCATCAGCGAGAAAGGCGGCGCCGACGCCGTCAACCTGCGGATTGCCCAGCAGTACCTCGACGAGTTCGGCAAGCTGGCCAAGACGAACAACACGATGATCATCCCGAGCGATCTCGCAGACATTGCCGGCGTGATCAAGACCGCCACCTCCGTCATCAAGCAGGCGCCGGTGTCCGCATCGTCCGCATAACCGACGCGGGACGCATGACAACATCCGGGTGACAGCGGCGACTATGCGTGCCGTTGTCACCCGGTTTGCTATTCGCGACGAATGCATCCCTGTTGCTGCGGGGGGACGAATCGTACGCCGGTTCAGAGCATGATGAGGCTGACGGCCATCACGAGCATGCCGAGGATGATGCCGCCGATGACGAGGTGGCCGTGCCCGTAGCGGTGGGCCATCGGCAGCAGTTCGTCGAGCGAGATATAGATCATCACCCCCGCGACAAAAGCCAGCGTGCCGGCTAACACGACCGGCGTCAGAAACGGCATCAGCACCAGAAAGCCGAGCAATGCGCCGACCGGCTCGGAGACGCCCGAAAGAAAGGAATAGAGGAACGCCTTATTCTTGTTCGAGGTGGCGTAATAGATGGGCACCGAGACCGCAATCCCCTCGGGGATGTTGTGAATGGCGATGGCGATGGCGATAAAGACGCCGAGGCGCAGATCGCTCAGGGCCGAGGCGAACGTAGCCAGCCCCTCCGGAAAGTTGTGGATCCCGATCGCCACAGCGGTCATGACGCCGGTCCGCATCAACTGCCGCTCTTCATGCGGCCCTCGCGGCTCATCCAGTCCCTCAAGATTATGCGGGTTCTCCGGCTCGGGCACCAGCAGATCGACGATCGCGATAAAGCCGATGCCAATGAAGAAGAACAATACCCCCAGCCACTCGCCCACCATCTTGACGGCGCCGGGCAGAAGCTCCATGAAGGAGACATAGATCATCACCCCCGCCGAGAGGCCCAGCGAGAATGAGAGATAGACGATCTTCGGCCGCCGGATGAAATACGCGATGGCGCTGCCGATTCCGGTGGACAGTCCCGCCACGAGCGTCAACGCCAAAGCAATCCCGACATTTCCCGACGATACAGCCATGCCCATTCCCACGCACCATCTGCGGTACGGTGCAGCTACCTACGGAGAGAATATACGGGCGGCACCCCGCTCCTGGCAAAACCTTTTTGCCCTCGGCCCCGATGGGGTGTACGGCAGATTTGTGGCAGGGCTTTTGCGTGTCATTGCGAGCCGGCCGGTGGCCGGCGCGGCAATCTCGACCCTCGAACGGTCAGAGCGATTCGCCAGGGCGAGGACACCGGCGCGAATTTCTGAATCCGGCGGTTGTGGCTGTCGCTGACGTAGACGTTACCATCTCTGTCCACGGCAATGCCCAACGGGACGTTGAACTGGCCCGGGGCTTCCCCGAACTCGCCCCACTTGGTCAGGAATCGGCCTTCGGCCGTGAACTTCTGAACGCGGTGGTTGTCGCTATCCGCGACAAACACGTTACCCTCTTTGTCGACTGCCACGGCGGCGGGAAAGTGGAACTCGCCGTCGCCGCTGCCTTCCTTGCCCCATTTGGCCAGGAATTTGCCGTCGGAGTCGAACTTCTGGATGCGGCTGTTCTGGCGGTCACACACATAGACATGGCCTGCCCCATCCACTGCAATCCCTTCCGGCATGTCGAACTGGCCGTCGGCCGTGCCCTTCTCACCCCAGCTCTTGATGTACCGGCCCTGCGCATCGAGCTTGTGAACGCAGTGTGTGTTCTGGTCCGTCACGTACACATTGCCCGAACCGTCTACTGCAATCTGGACCGGATACTTGAATCTTTCCTTTGCCGCCTCCGGTACTTCCCACATCGTGAGATATTGACCGTTCGGGTCGAACAGTTTGATCGAAGCGACACCCCATTCCCAATCGACATTTAAGCTGTTCACCGCGTAGACCTTGCCGGAGCCGTCAACGGCCACGCCCCCGAGGTAGCTGAAGCCGCCCCCTCGCGGCGCGGCGAGCTGGGCCTCTGCCACCCGCCTTCCCTCGGCTGAGAGTTTCTGGATTGACACGCCGACCCAGGACACGGCAAATATGTTCCCAGCCCGATCCACTGTGATCGGGCCGTTCGGATACTTGCCCTCTTGCCCCGTGTTCTCCGCCGTCCACCTTAGGACGAACCTGCCGTCGGGGTCGAACTTCCGGATCGAACCGCTTGTGGCGAGATATGTAGCGTTCGGATCGGCAGGACCTGTGACGTAGAGACAACCTGCCTGGTCAACGCTCACGCCCCAGGCAGGCCCAATTGCGTCCTTGGGGAACTCCTCTTGACCGTAGTCGCGGACCAGGTTTCCCTCAGGGTCATATTTCTCGACTCGATTCTCAAACGCATAGTAGCTGTTCCCGGCAGAATCAACCGCCACCACCCCTATACCGACCGCTACCACCCCTATATCTATATCGTTGGTCCCCATGGGCCTCGCTATCTTCCTGGTCCACTTCGCCAGGAAATTTCCCTCCGCATCGAATTTCTGCATACGATGGGTTTCGCCGGAGAGCTGGTCCCCGACCCATACGTTGCCCGAATGATCTACCGCGATGAAGAAGGGGTCGCTGAACTGACCGTCCCCTGTGCCTTTCGTTCCCCATTTGGCCAGGAACCTCCCATCGCTGGTGAATATCTGCACGCGATCAGTGTCTGCCACATACACGTTGTTCGACGGGCCGACCGCGACGGACGAAGAATCCTGGAACTGACCATCGCCCACGCCGCTACTTCCCCATCGGCCAATGAGTCTTCCCTGCGGATTGAACTTCTGCACCTCGTTGGCGTCGCCGCAGCCTGCGTAGACGTTACCCGATGCATCTGTGGCCAAAGAGGATGCCTCCGAGTCAGTCCAGCCTCCCCACCGGGAAACCAACTGGCCTTCGCCGGTAAACTTCTGAACAATGCCTCCGAGATTGAGTTCGCCGAGGGCAGCAACGATGACGTGGCCGGAGGGGGCGGTTGCTATGCTGTCCGGCTGCACGAATCGACTGTTTCCGGCACCCACGCGTCCCCACTCCGATATCATGTTGCCCGTATTATCGAGTTTTAGTATGGTATGCTTGCAGGCCACGTAGATGTTCGTGTGGGAGTCCAAAGCAATTCCGCGTCCGCGGCCTTTTGTCTCCCACCTGGCAAGGAAGTCTCCCTCCGACGTGAACTTCTGAACGTTTAATCTGTCGACGACATAGACGTCTCCCGACTTGTCGATAGCTATACTGTAAGGATAATAGAACTGGCCCTCTCGTGGGCCTCGCGTACCCCACTTCGTGAGGAACTTGCCGGAGGGGTCGAACTTCTGAACACGGTGGTTGCTCTGCTCGATGATATAGAAGTTGCCTTTGACATCGATAGCTATTGACATTGGTATCTGCAACTGCCTATCTCCGCTGCCGGCGTCCATCGACCACTGCGCGATGAACTCCCCGTCCGGAGAATACTTCTCAACCGCCGTACGCCGGACTCGACGCTCGTTCTTACTGTAATCGACAGCAAGCACAAAGATGTTGCCTTGGTCATCCTCAGCCACGTCTATCGACAGATCGGCTTTGTTAACGTCGGGCGCCGTCCTTTCGAATAACCCAATGAACTGCCCGTACGGAGTGAATTTCTGGATCCGACTGTGGGTAACTGGTCGGGCATTTTCGTCCACGACATAGACGGTTCCGGAACGGCCCACCTTCACGAAGCGAATGGTATCGAACTGGCCTTCTTCCTGGCCGGGGCTTCCCCATTGGGTGATAAACCGACCTTCGGAATCGAATTTCTTGATGAGATAATTGCCGCTGTCGCCGACATAGACGTTTCCCAACTGGTCTACGTCGATGCCAAACGGCTGGTAGAAGTGCCATCCCTGCGGCCTCTCCGGCCAGACTCTGACGACATGATATGCTTCCTCTGCCCGGACGGCGCTCGAGAACATTCCGAGCGCCACTGTCACCATGAGTAGTCTCATCGTACGCATTCTCATATCTCCCGTTTGCTCTTCGAGTCGGTGGATATTCAGAGGTTACCCTGCCGCTCCGTGCGGTCGTACATCTGGGCCGGAAAGGAGACCCTCTCCGGCCGCGAAGAGCGATTGACGCGCTCTTCCAACTCGGCCATGCGGAAGTAGAGCGCGGAAATCGCCTTCTGTTGTCGTTCCTCGGATTCGGCAAGCTTTGCCTGCTCGTGGATTGCCGCCACTTGTCGTTCCGCCGCTCCGAGCCTGGTCCGCAGGTCCTTTGCCGTTCTGCCCAGGGCGACGCACGCGATCGACAGCATGCCAATCACCAGGACGGCTGCCCAGCGGTAGGGTGGGTTCTTAACCCACGCGTCCATCCTGCGGCGAGATCGACCGGCCTTGACACCGTCGAGAACCGCCTCTCTTGCGGCAGGCGATATGCTCGGCGCTGGAGCAGCCGTCAGAGTCCGGCGGATGCCAATCAGATCCAGGCAGAAGGCGCGGCAAGCCGCACAGTCCTGAAGATGACCGGCCGCGAGCCGAAAGTCCTCGTCCCGCGCCTCGTTGTCCAAGAGTGCCACAATCCCCGCCTGGTATTCGTCACACGATCTCATTCATTCACCTCACGCTCATTCTTGTACTCGTGTCTCTATCGTCGCCTGTCACCGAGAAGCTCGTCCTTCAGCGGTTGCAGCAGCTCGCGGAGCCTCCGGACGGCCTGGACCTTCCGCGAACTGACGGTCCCCACCGGGCAGTCGAGAACCTCTGCGACCTGCTTGTACGACATTCCCTCCTGCTCGCTCAGCACGTAGACCAGCCGCTGGTTCTCCGGGAGTCGGGCCACCGCTTCATTCACAGCGGCCTGAAGCTCGCCGGCGAGCATACGCCCGTCTGCTCCGTTCCCGGAAGCGGACTCGCCGGGCACCCCGTTCGGGTAGTTCGCGGACGGCTGACGAGAGTCCATCCGGCGGTCTCGTTTCTGGCGCTCGTGGAGGAAGTGATTCTTAGCGATCTGAAACAGGTAGGTGGAGAACTTGCCGGCAGGCTCATATCGGGCGCGGGCCTTCCACAGTCGCAGGAAGGTCTCCTGGGTCCCGTCTTCCGCCTCCTGCCTGTTCGCGGAGAGCCGCCAGAAGAAGGCGAAGATCCGCTGTTCGTACCGCCGGAACAGCTCATCGAAGGCAGAAATGTCCTGTTTCCGCACCAACCCCATCAGTTCCTCGTCTGTGTAAGTATCCATATAGGAAAACACACCCCTGTATTCCGCACGGCCGTCTGCCAAGGTATAACCCCGCCGAACCCGGAAAACTCGGCCATTTTCCATATTTCCGGGCAGATTAACCCTGCGACGGCATTTCAGGGCCTGCAAACCGGGACGCGAGACAGACCGACCCGTCAGGATCGGGGCCTGCACCTGCCAGCGTGGCAGAGCCGTGGCGGCGGCCTGCAATTTTGCCAGATGGGCCGGCCGGTGCGCCAGTTCTCTAAGTATCGATATAAAAGAGAGTTGCGGACGGGGCGGAGGAGTCGGCGCCTCTGGCACGGCATTTGCTCCGAAGGGGTCCAACGGTATCCGTATGGTTGCTCAATGGTCACAACTTGATGAGGTGAACGTGCTGGCCAGTGCGGCGAACTGGGCTTGGCCGGACGCGGTGCGCGATCTGTTCAGGCCGCGAGGCGTAAACCTCCTGATGGCCCAGAATGCCGGCGATTTCGTGGATATCATCGCGATCCGACGGATCCATACGGCGATCGTGGATGTGGACGCGGAATGGCCCAGCGGCCTGGCCACCGTCAAGATCATCCGCATGGACTACCCGCTCGTGCCGTGTATCTTGCTGACCAGCAAGGCCGATCAAGACATCCTGCGGAAGGCCTTGCAGCTTGAGGTCTTCGGCGTCATCGGCAAGCCGGTGAAGATGGACGTGCTGAGAGAACTGCTCAACAGGCTCTTCGTCAAGAAGTACAACAGCGACTTGTTCGCCACGTAGCCGCCCCGGGCGACGGACGCAAGAACCGGAGAATGAACGACTTGGGATAGAATCGTTGTCGTGTGTGCGACGTTGGAACAATGGACTATAGGATCGAAGTCAGACCCATGAAATCGTATGGAAAGGAGCAAACAGAGATGAAGATTCGACCATTGGCAGATAAGGTGCTCGTGGAGCGCGTGGAGGCGGAGTCGAAGACCGCCGGCGGCATCGTCCTGCCGGATACCGCGAAGGAAAAGCCGCAGAGAGGCAAGATCGTCGCCGTGGGAGAGGGCAAGCTGCTTGAAGACGGCACCCGCAGGCCGGTCCAGGTGAAAAAGGGCGATCTCGTGCTCTTCACGAGCTACGCCGGCATGGACATCAAGATCGAAAGCAAAGAGTACCTGATTATGGATGAATCGGACATCATGGCGGTCATCGAGAAGTGATGCGGCAGGTTCTCTCCGAGGGAAAGGGTAAGGAAAACGAATCGATAGACTGGAAGGAGTAAGGAAAACATGGCTGCGAAAAAGATAGCATTTGGAACCGAGGCACGCTCGGCGATCCGGGACGGCGTGAAGAAGCTGGCGAACGCCGTCAAGGTCACGCTGGGACCGGCCGGCCGGGTCGTCATTCTTGAGAAGTCGTTCGGGTCACCCACGGTGACGAAGGACGGCGTGACCGTCGCAAAGGAAATCGAACTGGAAGACGCCTACGAGAACATGGGCGCTCAGATGGTCAAGGAAGTAGCGTCGAAGACCTCGACGGTGGCCGGCGACGGAACCACGACGGCGACCATTCTCGCCGAGAGCATCTTCGAGGAAGGTCTGAAGAATATCACCGCCGGCGCCAACGCGATGCAGGTCAAGCGCGGGGTGGACATGGCGGTCGAGGCGATCGTCGAAGAGCTGCACAAGATGAGTACGCCGGTCCAGTCGAGCAAGCAGATCGAGCAGGTGGCCGTCTGCTCGGCGAACCAGGACATGGAGATCGGCAAGAGGCTGGCCGAGGCGATGGACAAGGTCGGCAAAGACGGCGTCATCACCGTCGAGGAGGGCCAGTCGCTCGAAACCACGGTCGAGCTGCTCGAAGGAATGCAGTTCGACAAGGGATATCTGAGCCCGCATTTCGTCAATAACCTTGAGAACATGTCGGTCGCACTCGATAAGCCGTACGTTCTCATCCACGAGAAGAAGATCAGCTCCGTCAAATCGCTGGTCCCGCTGCTGGAGAAGGTGGCGAAGCAGGGCAAGCCGCTGCTGATCATCGCCGAGGACGTCGAGGGCGAGGCCCTGGCCACGCTGGTGGTCAACAAGCTTCGCGGCGTGCTCCAGGTCGCGGCGGTCAAGGCCCCCGGCTTTGGCGACCGACGCAAGGCCCTGCTCAGTGACATCGCCGTGCTGACGGGCGCCGAGCCGATCTTCGAGGATCTCGGATTGGATCTGGAGAACATTGAGCTGCGGCAGCTCGGTCGGGCCAAGCAGATCACCATCGACAAGGACGCCACCACGATCATCGAAGGCGGCGGCAGCACCGACGCGATCAAAGGCCGCATCGAGCAGATCAAGGCCGAGATCGACCGGTCCACCAGCGACTACGATATCGAGAAGCTCCAGGAGCGCCTGGCCAAACTCGCCGGCGGCGTCGCCCAGATCAACGTCGGGGCGGCCACCGAGGCCGAGATGAAAGAGAAGAAGGCCCGCGTGGAAGACGCGCTGCACGCCTGCCGGGCCGCCGTGGAAGAGGGCATCCTGCCCGGCGGTGGTGTCGCGATGCTCCGCGTGCTGCCCGCTCTCGACAAGGTCAAGGGCAAAGGCGATGAGCCAATCGGCGTCGACATCGTGCGCCGCGCGGTTCTCGCCCCCATCAAGCAGATCGCTCAGAACGCCGGCCTTGATGGATCGATCGTCGCGCAGAAGGTCATCGAGAGCAAAGAAAAGAACTTCGGATACGACGCACTCCGCAAGGAGTACGGCGACATGATCAAGTTCGGCGTCATCGTCCCGACCAAGGTCGAGCGGACCGCTCTGCAAAACGGGGCCTCCATCGCCTCGCTGCTGCTGACCACGGACGCCGTCGTCAGCGAGATCCCCGAGAAGAAGGAAAAGGCCCCCGCCATGCCTCCGGGCGGCGGAATGTACTGACAGATCGATCGCGAGCGGGTCCCGAACGAACGGGGCCCGCTTGTTTTTCGTAGAGACCTTATCCGGGAGTGCTACGAAATGGTTCTTCGCTTCTACACAAATCGTCTGTCGGAGGCGTCACGCACGGTGGCGGCGGGCATCATGATCGTCGGCCTGCTGCTGATGGGCTTCGGCGTCATCATCCTGGCCCTGCCCGAGTTCTTCGCCTACTTAGCCGCGATCGTCTTTTTCATCGCCGGCGTCGGCTGCGGCGTCACCGCCGTCAAGATCTTCTGGGCCCAGAGCCGGTTCGACAGAATGGCCTCCGACGATCCCCAAGGCTACCGAAAGAACGTCCGCATCCACACCGAACACCACGACGATTTCCGATCGTGACTACTTCACCCTGACGACATCGGATGCCGCGAAGCTGACGTCTTCCTCATCAGCGAACTTCCAGGTCAAGGTCAGGGTCGCCTCGCCGGGTTCCAGGTGGAGATCGGCCACGGCGAACTTGGCCGTGACGTGCCCAAGGGCATCTTGGCACACGTCGGCCGGCGCAGCACCATTGAGGTCGAGCGAGGCCCAATCAACATCCGCGGCGGGAATGTTCGTGTGGACCGAGATGATATCGACCTTGGCTAAGACGATGGTGCTGGGCGACACCATGATGGCGGGGGACTCGTCACCCACCCCATTGTTCGCCCAAACCAGGCCGATAGCAGAGCCAAGAACCAGGAACACGACGGCCAGTTTCACCGGAAGCTTCATTGCCGATCTCCTTGCTCACAAGAACGATCTACCCTTCCTCACACGACGTCGCCCCGGCGTCACAACCAGACAACGTTGCCGCTGCCGCACCATACCCCCTGCGCACGATTCATCGCATAGAGATTATACCATACATGTCACTCGATCGTTGAGAAAAGAAACCATTCTTTTCAAAAAGGCTCTCGACAGATTGATGTCATATCATTCCCACAGTGACAGTAGGGCTAACTCGATGACTGTGGGACAGCATGGCGAATGTCACCCATCCCCCACCGCGGCCTGCGGCCACAGCCGGACCGCTGTCAGACACGGATTCCCACGGTTCGGAAGAGGCAATTGACACAAGGCAGCCAGGGCAGGTAATGCCTGCTATGGGAGACGAATAGTCAGTGTTTAAGACGCGACCGCATAAGCTCCCAGCTAACCTTACAGGCGTACCGGGCGATGGTGTGGACTGGGAGTATCTTGGAAAGATGCGTTGCGCACCCCGATGTGAAGGGCACTATCTATATGACGAGAGTTCTCTCGATGGCTGGCTGCAGCCGGCGAGGCCAAGGCCTCTTGGGCCGAGGCGGTGAGTGCGGCCTGCGGTGCCAGGAGGACGCTCGGGCCTAACCACACCGACCTCGGCCTCTTCCCATGGGCTTTGCCAAATGTTCAGACGCACCAGAAGGTCATGGATTGTTCGAGGTGAATAGATATGGCAGAGACACTGGACAAGGAAAGAGCCGCCATGGTCGCCGAGCTCCTCAGGCGAATCGACAGGGGTGACGATATAAGGCGGGTGGCGAAAGACGTGAGCCGAATTGCCGAGAGCGTCAATCCTGCGGAACTGGCGGCGGCGGAGCACAGCCTGCTCGATGAGGGCTATGCACCCACCATAGTCAACCATCTCTCAGTCGCCTTCTTGTTCATGCGAAGATATGAGGAGATATGCCGCCCGAAGGATCTGTCGCAGGACGGCCATATCCTGCAAAAAGTAACTGCCGAACACGCGGTGTTCCGCTGCCTGGCGGCCGAACTGAGCGAGGTCACGGGGGACCTGCGAGCTGCGGAGTACCTATCCGACACGGCTGCGGAGTACCGCCGGCTTCTGCATGTCATCGCCCACCTGAATGCCATGAAGGAGCACTTCGAACGTGAAGACGATGTGATCCTGCCGTACCTGAGGAGGATTGGGTGGGCCAACCTGTGCGTCGTGGCCGAGACCGATCACGCGCGACTCAGGGCCCTGATTGACAGTCTGACGTCTCTGGCGACACAGATGCAGGCGGTAAATCCGGAGGATTTCCAAACGGCACTGGTGGGCTACGTCGGGAGATTCTGCTCGTGCTTGTCGGAGCACCTTTCGTATGAGGATGGCTTGTTGTGGCCCATTGCCCTGGTATTGATCGACGAACCCGCCGTCTGGCGAACCATGAAGATCGTCTGTGAGGAGATCGGCTACTGCGGGGTCCACGTGCCCTGACCATCATTCCCACCCTGATCTGCGAGACGAGGGCAAAGGATCGCAAGGGCTCAAACGCCGGGCGCCGGAGTCCTGGGGAGAGGAAGCTGCGAAATCGCGGCATCCCGCTTATCGCTTCTCACCTATCACGTATCACTGTTCTGCCGCAGCCACACTGCTGTCGGACACGACCACATGCTTGTCATCTCGGATGTGCCTTCGACCGCCGAGCAGTCGCCTAAGGTACGGAGACTTCCCCGACGGTTATGTCGAGCTTCCGCGTTTCGAGACCATCAATGAGCTCAAGCAAGAGGGCCTTGTACTTCTCATCGATTGCCTGTTGGCTGATGAAGTGTCGCGTACCCCGATAACTCCATCCTAAGTCGTACTCGTCAGCAACGCTCTGGTGATACTCGACGAATCCCGGCAGCTCTTTCTCGGCGTCCTCATATCGTTGCTGCATTACAAGGGAAGAGATCACAATGAACCGCATGGCCAGTTGAATATAGGGAGGCAGGGCGTGTGAATCACTCGACTCCACAAGTTCCGAGGCCCGATGATAGGCGTCTGTGAATCTGCGAGAGGTCAGGCACGCCTCGGCAAAGTTCGCCTGAGAGTTCGGATCAGCAGGCGCCAGTTTGAGTGTCATATCATACTGCCGATAAGCGGTCTCAAAGTCAAATAGGTGCTCGTGATAGATCTGTCCGGAGAGGGGCAGCATCATTGCGTTGTTTGGATCAATGCGAAGACCCTGATCGAGCATGCTTGTCGCCGCCGCAAAGGCCGCTCTTGCCTCCTGAACCCTGCCCTCCTGGTCAGATCTGGTGCCTCTCAGCGCCATCTTCTGCGCGCGTGCACTGCACAGGGAAACTGCTTCTTCTACCCTGCCCTCCTGGACAAGCTCCTGCCCTCTCTCTCGCGCATTCTCGGCCGCCAGGCCGTACGCTTTTGCCTCCGGATTGATGGCCAAGTTAGGGTCCAGCTCGCGCGCTTTGCGAAAGGCGTCGATCGCCATTTCGACCTGGTCATATCTAATGTACCGTTCACCCTTCTCCACCAAGCCTCGGGCCGCTTCCGCCCCCAGATCGATGGACAAGTTGGGATCCAGATCCCTCGCTCTGCGGAAGGCCGAAATGGCCGATTCCATCTCCTCGTACCTGGCATAGAAACGACCTCTCTGAATCATGGCCTGCGCTCCCAGGCGGCGCGCTTCTGCCTCCGGATTAATGACCCAATTGGGGTCCAACTCAAGTGCTCCGCGGAACGCGGCAGCGGCCTCTTCGACCCTACCCACCTCCGCAAGCGACTCACCTCTCTCCTTCATGCTGGCAAACGCCAAGTCGCGCGCACGTGCCTTTGGATCGATGTCCAAGTTGGGATCCAGTCTGCGCGCCTCCCGGAAGGCCTCGACGGCCTCTTCGACCTTGGCCTGTTTAGCAAGCCACTCCCCCCTTTCTCGCTCGCCCCGCGCCGCCCAGCGGTCTGTTTCTTCTTGTGGCTTGATATCCAGGTCAGGGGCCAAGTCGCATGCTCTGCGGAGGATTTCAACAGCATCATCAATCTGGCCCCGCCGGGCCAACTCGCGCCCTGCCCTGACGACACTCGGGTGAACAGGCAGGCCCTCAAAGGTCTTCCTGTAGTCCTCGTTTGGGAAGAATTTGGACCACTCCTCATACGTCAAATTGCGCGTCAGTCGGTGGCCGGCTTCTATGATCAAATCCGGCCCTCGCCTCAACAAGCTCACACGGGCAGTGCCGTCGTCTCCCCCGGTCGCCAGGCGCACGCCGCCCGGGCCAAAGGCGACAGACAGCACCCAATCCTCGTGTCCTATCTGTGCGATTTCCTCACCCTTGGCCCAATCCCACACGCGGGCCGTATTGTCGTCTCCGCCCGTCACCAAATACGTGCCGCTCGGATCGAAGGCCACGGACCGCACCCAATCTTCGTGGCTCATTCTTGCGACTTCTTCACCCCCGGCCCAGTCCCACACCCGGGCCATATTGTCATCACCCCCCGTCGCCAAGTGCCGGCTGTCGGGGCTGAAGGCCACGGATAGCACTTCGCCGTCGTGCTTCAGTCGCCGAACCTCTTGACCGGCAGTCACGCTCCACACACGGGCAGTGCCGTCGTCTCCCCCAGTCGCCAGGTGCGCGCCGTCCGGGCCAAAGGCGATAGACAGCACCCAACCCTCGTGCCGCATCTGCGCGACTTCCTCACCCTTGGCCCAATCCCACACGCGGGCCGTGTTGTCTTCTCCGCCGGTCGCCAAATACATGCCATTCGGATCGAAGGCCACGGACCGTACACAATCTTCGTGGCGCATTCGTGCGACTTCTTCACCCCCGGCCCAGTCCCACACACGGGCCGTGTTGTCATCAGCCCCGGTCGCCAAATACTTGCCCTCCGGGCCAAAGGCCACTGAGAATACTTCGGCGTTGTGCTTCAGCCGCTGAACCTCTTCACCGTCATTCACATTCCACACGCGGGCCGTGCCGTCGTCTCCCCCAACCCCAATCGCCAAGTGCGCACCGTTCGGGCTGAATGCCACAGAGGACACGCTGCCCTCGTGCTTCATGGGTTCGAAGTCTCCGGAGGCTACTGACCATACCCTTGCCGTATTGTCGCAACTCGCCGTTGCCAGAAGCACTCCGTTTGGGTCGAACGCGATGGAGACGATCTCGCCTTCATGGGAAACACGCATGGGCTGGCTCGCGGACCCCATCAAAGGCCATATCTCCGCCGTGTTGGGGTCACTTACAGTGGCAAGGTGCTTCCCGGTCGGGCTGAAAGCCACAGAAGATACGGACCCTTTATATCGTAAAATTCCAGCTTCCCGATTCTCTGCCCAGTTCCACAGCCGGGTTGTGCCGGTGACGTTTTCATCGTGCTCCAACTCGGACGGCCGGGTGAAAGGAGTACCCGTACCCGAGGCAAGCAACATACCGTCCGGACTGAAGACTAGAGATAGTACTGAATCCTGGTACTGCGTCTCTACTACTTGCTCCTTCTCCTTCCAGTTCCACACCCGGACCGTGTTGTCGTCTCCCCCTGTCGCCAGGTACACGCCGTCCGGGCTGAAGGCCACGGACCTTACCCAATCCTCGTGTTGCATTTGTGCGACTTCCTCACCCCCGGCCCAATCCCACACGCAGGCCGTATTATCATCACTTCCGGTCGCCAAATGCACGCCGTTTGGATCGAAGGCCACGGACCGAACCCAATCTTTGTGGCTCATCTTTGCGACTTCCTTACCCTCGGCCCAGTCCGACACGCGGGCCGTGTTGTCTTCTCCGCCGGTGGCCAAATACTTACCATCCGGGCTAAAGGCCACGGATAACACTTCGCCCTCATACTTCAGTCGCCGGATTTCTTGGCCATCAGTCACATTCCAGACGCGAGCCGTGCCATCCTGGCTGCCCGTCGCCAAGTGCCTACCGTCCGAGCTGAAGGCCGCGGTATTTACCCCACTCTCGTGCTTCAGGCACTGTACCCGACGGGGGAGCAAGGATAGACCATCCCGCAGAGCGCGCTCGGCTTCCGTCGAGGGGAAAACTCGCAGAGATTCCACAGCCAGAAGAACACCCTGCGCTACAGCCCTCTCGTTCATTGCCAACTGGGCCCGCGCGGCCAACTGACCCGCATGAGCAATCTGGCGCTGCCTCTTTTCAGCACGCTGGGCCCCCTTTGCAGTCTGTGTTGCCATGTTTGCCAGGTGTCGTGCCCGCATTGCTTGCTGAGCCATCTTCTGAGCCACCTTGGCTTCGTTCTGAGCTTTTCCTCGCTCACGACATGCCCAGAGCGTGGCGACGACCGCCGCGAGGAGTATCAGGGCCAGTGCACACGTGAGCCGGCGAAAGCGCCGCGCCGTTCGCTCCTGCTCTTTGGCCCATCGTTCACGTTCTTGCGCCCGTCGCGCGTCCTCCAATTCCCTTTGCTCCAGCAGGCGTTCGTATTCTGCGGCTTTCTTCTGTATCCACCCAACCAGGAATTCACTGGCTATCTCATAGTACAAGACGTCACGTCGTTGTTCCCGTCGGACAAGCCGTGTCTTCTGTTCGAGAGCGTCCAGCGTCTGACTGAGCTGAGCACGCTCAATGTGCTCGTCAAGCTCGACTCGGCTCAGCAAGGCATCCCGTGAGATCACATGGCGTGTTCCTGCAGATGTCACCATTCGACGGAGAAGCGCCACCGCAGATTCCTGCTGGGTTTCGTCGAGAGACTTGAGGGTGCTCTCCAGGTACCCTTCCAGGAGGCCCTGCACGCCGCCCTTTTCGGAGAAATAGTCTTCCATCTTGTGTTGCTGTCTGCCGGCTTCGAACAATCTGTGGCAGACGATCTGGACTTCTGTCAAGCGGACATCCCCACCCTTCCTGCGTTCCTCGAACTGCCGCTGAATCTCCCGGGCAAGAGCCTCAGTGATCTGCGGGTCGTACGCGACGGAAGGTTCGCCTTCAACCGGTTCAAAAGGACCGCGGATCACCCGATAGATCTGATCGCCGGAAAGAGCGATGAGACGAAGATAGTGATCGGGCAGATCGGGGCATCGCCTGAACAGGGGGGTGAGCCTCGCCAGGTAGTCCTCCCGGAAGGCGAACAGAAACTTTATCGGCAGCTCACTGTCGTTCAGAAGCGAGACAATCGCATCCAGGATCTTCTCCTGAGTATCTCTCGTCTGGCTTGCGGCTTGCCCCGGATGCTCTTCCTCGAAGAGGGTGATCCATTCCTCGAACTGGTCAAAAATCAAGAGTGGGTATACGTCGCCCGTCTTGTGCCGAACGGCTTCGAGAAAGGCCTCCACGGAGAGAACGATACGCTCGGACACTTCGTCCCGCGCAAAGACCGACGGCAGAAACGGCGCACCACCTGCGGCCTGCTCCGAGGTCCGTTCCACGACGATCTCTTCATTCCTTTTGGGCTGGACTCGGATTCTCTCCGGACTCAATCCTTCCTTCATCGCTGCTGGAATGATGCCGGCGTTGATCAGGGACGATTTACCCGTGCCCGAGTCGGCGTAAAGCAGAGTCTCTCTGTGCAGGACGATGAGGCGCGCCAATTTGCGCACCTCTGCTTCCCTGGCGAAGAACACGTCGCGGTGAGCGTAGCTGAATGGGGAGATACCGGGATAGGGTGAATCGGTAGACCAATCAGTTTGGGTCGCCTTGCTCATGGTATTCATGTCCCATCACTTTCGTGAACAACTGCGGTACGAATGTCCAGATATCTTGGGTAACGAACGAAATAAAGTGCCTTTCATGCTGATACACCCTGAGCAGGAGAGGATCAGGATGGACGTCGACTGCGAATGAAGTCGGGAAATTCGATGGATCAACGTGCCAGCGCAGCGTTCTGAATATGAGGCGAAGATTGTAGTCAAGGAGACTATACCCGACAAAGAGCGTGGGCCACCGCTTCATGCGGTAGCGTACCGTTTGTGGGACGGGGTGCACCTCATCCTTGTCTGACATTCGCTGCACGAACGTGATGTAATCCTCGTCCGTGATCACGATGGAGTCGCGCTTACCAAGGTCCCCGTGCATCTTGAAAAGCACCGGTTTCTCCTCCGTCGGGTCCTGGTCAACATCTGGCGTAGGGATGCCATGATGCGGGTCATAAACGAGAATCGTAGGGTGCTTGTCCGACTGTTGAAATGCCGCTTCCAGTAGTCCGTCGTAGTTCGTCGTAACAATGATCCTGAACGGCAGTTGCACCAACATCTTCAGGATTGGGGACGGTTTCTTGCCGGTATCGAGGTGTTCGGCCAGGCAATCCACGAGCCTTTTCCGGCCCAACTCTGGAGTCGTTTCCAGGCACAGCGAGATTCGTTCAAGATCCGAGCAGGGCATCTTCGGGCAAAACTTCTTGCACTGACAGACGTCCGCCAACTTCTCTGTCAGACCGTGCGCAAGAAGGGGTCTATGCTCTTCGGAATACACATACTTGGAGGTATCGGCGGGAGGGGCATGGACGCCAGCACCCAAGAAAAGGATGCACTCGCCTTTCTGGATTTGCGCTACCAGTTCTTCAAAGACTCGCGTCGCGTGAATTTCGTCCGCCTTCACGATATTCTCCTGTACCGCTTAAATGACGTCTCTGGCTGTTCAACCTCCGATGACGCAGTCCGATGCGCGTTGACATACAGAACCGCTCGAGAATTGCTGCACGTCAAACGGTTTGTAGCATCCGCGGCAAACGGCAGTGCGCTATCAAAGAACGTGCATGACCCGCGGTCCCACCCCATTCCACAATGTCCTCGCCGACATTGCCCCAATCGGGTCTTCCATCTCTCCGGGCAGACTATTGAGCGGCGGCTGCGGCGTCAATAAGGAAAACTACGTATTTTCTGGGGATTATTCTCCATCAAAGAGCGTGCACGGGCCGGGAACCCAATGATGTCCGTTTTCCATGAGTTCCTGTATAATCTCGGCCTTGTTCGTGTGGGTAGTCGAATACCCTTCCGGCCGCTGAACGGCCGGCTCTGTCGTGGGAACCTATGACCCCTACGTTGTTGGCACAAATTCTCAGGGGCCGCCGGCAAGTTCGAGAAGCTCAGCTTCCTCACCGGCACTCTCCGCGGCCTGCTGGCCAAGCCCGCCGAGGTCAGCCGCGGGATTCGGGCCGCGTCCATCTTCATGCTGCCCGCCTACGTCTGGCTCGCCGTCTTCGTCGGCCGCTATCACGACAAGCCGTGGAGCGACTACCTCAGCGAGATCGTCATCATCACTCCCCTCGTCGTCCTGGGCGTCTTCGCCCTGGTCCAGCTTCTCGGCCTGGCCTTCCGCGACACCATCAGCCACACCATCTTTCGCCTGGTCGTGATCGACGCCCAGGGCCGCCGGGCCGGCAGAGCCGCCTTGCTGCGTCGCTGGGCCGTCGTCTGGCTCCCGCTGCTGGTCCCCCTGTCGCTCGCCGCCCTCTGGATCGAGCGAGCCGCCCCCACCGCCGCGGTCATCGGTGTTCTCATCATACTCGCCTTATGGACCCTCGCCGCGGCCTACGCCGTGCTACACCCCAACCGCGGCCTCCACGACCGCCTCGCCGCCACCTGGCTCGTCCGCCGCTAACCGCCTCCCGTCAACCCCCCAAAGCCCTCAGCTCGTCATTCCCGCGAAGGCGGGAACCCAGATCCTATCTACCGCGAAACACGCGAACCACGCGAAAACAAATATGCCACCACAGAGGCCCTGAGGACACAGAGCAAATCATCAATCATAGATAGTCAATCCAAAGGCCACAGACGCCGTCCCGAGCGCAGTCGAGGGATGAACGCAGATGAACGCAGATGAACGCAGATAGGGGCAGTGGAAACCACGAAGGTCACGAAGGGCACGAAGACGGAGAGCAAATCATCAATTATCAATCAGCCTTAATCAATTGAAGGCCTTATCACGTATCACGTGTCACTTATCGCTGCGGGCGCCGCCCGCTCAATCGCCAATCCAACGGCCCTCCGAAAAAGGTACCTGACACCTTTAATTCACCCCAATCCGACAAGGTCAAACCGGCCGAACGCAAGAAGTATTCCGGCAGAACCACCCGGCGGATCAAGCTGCT
>CBFDBY010000123.1:0-18190 GCA_965603165.1 uncultured Phycisphaerae bacterium | reverse complement strand
CCGGCGATTTCGAGTATGGCTGAGGCGGGATGTGCTCGTACTCGTGGCGAGTACCTTTCCATGCATGTGGTGAGTTGAAAATCGTCCCATCGAACAATCTGGGGGCGCTGGGTCCGACGAAAGGTGAGCCGACGCTTTACACGTGGCACTGGTATTACTGTGTTCCCGGTATGGCCCTGTGGATTGTGTTGGTCCTCGCGATGGGTGTGCCGAGAGCGAATCGCACGCCGGGCGTTTTGCTTATTCTCGTGCCCGTGCTGGGCGTGTATGTGGTCTGGCTCGGTGTCGCAAGGCTGCTGCCGTTCGGCGCGTCGGACAACGAAGTCTTCGCGATGATGGTGCTGTCCCTGGCGGTTGGGACCGCCTCCCTGTGGCTGGTGGGACATCGGTTTGCAGATGGTTCCTGGCTCAAGATGTTGATCGGCGCCCTGGCCGTCGCCGTCGGCGTGGCCTTCGTTGGAACGCTGTCCTTCGGTTTCGGTCTCGGCGGCGAGACGGCTCAGTTCGTCTTTCTGGTGAGCATTCTGACGGCAGCGGTCGTGCTGGGATATGCGCTGGCGGGATGGATGCTCCGCGGGCGATACAGGCCCTTCCGGCTCATCGTGCTGTTGAGCCTCGGGACGATAGCCGTGTCGGTCGTCGGTATGTTTCTGCTGTTCGCCGTCTGGTCCGCGCTCTCCGGCGAGTGGCCGAGCATGCTCGTTCAGATCCTGATCTACCTGCTCATCGCAGGCTTGGTTATGGGGACATGCGTCACGCTGATCTCCCTTTCGTTTGTTCTGATCGGACTGAGGAGTCGACTCTTCCGGCCCCGACTGTTGGCGTGCCTGAGGCTGCAAAGCGCTACGGAGAATCCGGTCCCCGCCGCTTGACGCGGGCAGCGGACAGGGCTCGCGCCGCGTAGCCTGGGATGTCCTCAGAATCATGGTGCAACTGCCTCTGCGCACGGCTACAATGCTCGCTCGATAGAGTCTCCTGGATTTCGTTGGAGTAGAATGAGATGGTCGAAAATCTCAGCAGACGGCGTTTTCTCAAATCGGCCGGCGCGGGCCTGGCGGCGGTGACTCTTACAGGATGCAGCCAACCTTCGCACCGGAACAGAGTGAAAGCAGGGCCGAAGACACCCAACATCATCTTCGTCTTAGCGGACGACTTGGGCTACGGCGATCTTGGCTGCTACGGCCAGAAACAGATCCGTACGCCGAACATTGACCGGATGGCGGAAGAGGGTATGCGCTTCACGGATCACTACGCAGGCAGCACCGTCTGTGCGCCTTCGCGCTGCTCGCTGATGACCGGCCTGCACACGGGGCACACCTACGTCCGGGGCAACCGGGAGATCCAGCCTATGGGACAGCTTCCCTTGCCCGAGGGCACGGTGACACTGCCGAACGTGCTAAAACGCGCCGGCTACACCACGGCCCTGATCGGCAAGTGGGGCCTGGGCGGGCCCGGCAGCACCGGTACGCCGAACAACCAGGGCTTCGATTATTTCTTCGGCTATCTCTGCCAGCGCCACGCGCACAATTACTACCCCGAGTTTCTGTTTCGCAACGACGAGCGTGTTGACCTGAAGAACCAGGTCGCCGGCGGGCGCGAGGATGGTGCGGGCGTTGCGACGGAGAAGGTCGAATATTCGCACGATCTGCTGGCGGCCGAAGCGCTCAAGTTCGTTGAAGAGAACAAGGCCGGTCCTTTCTTCCTGTATCTGGCCGTGACGATTCCGCACGCCAACAACGAAGCGGGCCAACAGGGCATGGAAGTGCCGGAATATGGGAATTATGCGGACGAGGATTGGCCGGAGCCGGAGAAGGGCCGGGCCGCGATGATTACCCGACTCGATCGCGACATGGGCCGGCTGATGCAAAAGCTCAAGGACCTCGGCGTCGACGAGAACACCATCGTTTTGTTCACCAGCGACAATGGCCCGCATCGTGAGGGCGGCTCCGACCCCGAGTTCTTCGACAGCAACGGCCCGCTGCGGGGCACCAAACGCGACCTGTACGAGGGCGGGATCCGCGTCCCGCTGATCGCGCGCTGGCCCGGGCGGATCGAAGCCGGCGCCGTGACCGGCCACGTCAGCGCCTTCTGGGATTTCCTGCCGACGTTCGCGGTGCTTGCCGGCGGCAAGGCCCCCGAGAACACCGACGGCCTGTGCATGGCCCCGACGCTCCTGGGTATCCCGAAGAAACAAGAGCGGCACAAGTATCTGTACTGGGAGTTTCACGAGCGCGGCTCGAAGCAGGCCGTGCGCTTCGGCCGGTGGAAAGCCGTCCGCTCGGTCGGTGGCGAACTGGAGTTGTACGATCTGCAAAAGGACATCGGCGAGACGACCAATGTTGCCGGCCGTCATCCGGAAGTTGTGGCAAAGATCGAGGAATATCTATCGCAGGCCCGAACCGAATCCGAGTTCTGGGCGCTCAAGGGAGGCAATTCATGAGAGTATGCACTGATGCAGTGGGGCGGCGTTCCTTTCTTGGGGGCGCACTGGCGACGGCCGCGGCGGTTTCCGCGGGAAAAGCACTGGCGGCAGACGAATCCGGAGCGAAGACAAACGCGGGCGGCGTAAACCTGCGGGAGAAGTTCTTCGGCTGCATCGCGGCCTGCCATATCGGCTCGGCCATGGGGGCGGCGGTCGAAGGCTGGCCGTATGAGAGGATCGAGCGCGAGCACGGGCTGCTCGATAAGCCGCTGCCGTACGTTCACTATGGCAAGCGGGACTGGGTGCGCGAGCCCGGGACGACCGAGGACGGCGTCGAGCGGCAGAAGCTCATGATTACGGCGATCATCGAGAAGCAGGACCGGATCGACGCCGAGGACCTTCGTCGTGCGTGGGTGGACCACATGAACCCCAACGCAGCGGGGCTGGTCTCGGAGCCGTTCGAGGGCAAGCTTCTGGCCATCGCCCGGACGCACATCCCGGCGGCCGATATCGGCAAATATTGTGACTACGCCGGACTGGTCTCGCTCTCCCGGTCATGTCATCCCATCGGCCTGATCAACGCCGGCGATATCCGGGGCGCCATCGACGACGTGCGCGAGGTCGGCCAGCTCTACAACACCGCCAACAGCCGCGGCATCCTGTGGGCGGAGGTCACTGTGATTGCCATCGCGGCTGCGACGAAGCCCGGTGCGACGGTGGACAGCGTCATCACGGCGATCTTCGACAATTGCGACAAGGTGGATACGCGCTTCTTCCGGCCGGCGGGGATTCGCGGCGAGCTCGAACGCGCCTTGAAGCTCACCGCCGACTGCCGCGACGTGCGCGACATGCGAAAGAAGTTCGACTCGATGTACAGCGGCAGCGGCGTCCCATACGCTCACAGCTACGCCAATGAGATCGTCACGAAGGCCGTCTGCGTCCTCCGGATGACGCAGGGCAACACGTGGGAGGCCATGAAGGCGGGTGTCAATATGGGCCGCGACACCGATTGCCTCACCGCCGTGGCGGGCGGCATCTCCGGGGCCCTCAACGGCGCCGATTCGATCCCGGCCGACGTGATCAAGCAGGTCGATTACGCCACGTCCGTCAATCGGCACACAAACTCTCAACGCACGTTGCGGGAGACCTCGGACGGTCTATACAACGCCTTCAAAGCCCGGCTGGCCCGGATGAAGACCTACGTCGAAGAAATGGACGTGGCGTAGGCAGCCGTCAGGCCTTGGTGTTGAGCCGCCTCAGGATCCGGGCGGCCTTGCCGGCGTCGGATATGGTGTCGAGGGCGATGTGGAACACGGCCCGTTTGCCGACCGCCACACCGGAGAAGCCGCGCAGATTGATGTCGGCCTTCGCCAGTGACTGCGACAGCATCAGGCCCAATCCCGGCTTGTCCGGGCCGCTCACCCGGAGCCCGTGCAGCGATTTGCTCTTGTGGAACCCCAGTTCCCGGGCGGCCTTCGTTTGCTTGGCGCCCTGTATCGGCGCCGCGAAGACCACCGCCTCTTGGCGCTTGCCGGGAACCCGCCGCGCGAGAAGGAACTCCAGATTGGCGCCGGCCTCCGCCAAACCCTCAAGCTTTTCGGCCAGTCCGCCGGGCCGGTCCTTAATGCCGGCGACCCATACGTCAACGCGACCAATCTCCAACTTCATAATTCGTCCTCCTTAACGCATCCGTTCACTTGCCAACGTTGTGTTCCTCGCTGCTGTTGACTGTTCTACCATTCCCCCGGCCCTTGTCAACACCCTTGTGGGGCACAAGCCGTCACAACTGCGTGACCTCGGAGAGGCCTTCAATCTGTCGCTCGGTGACCTCGCGGATTCTCGATTCGAGCTCGTCCTCGAGAGCGGCCGTCTCCCGGCGGAGCGTTTCCCGAAGTCGCGTCTGGAAATCGGTTCGCATCTTGGCGATTCGTGAGGGCATCAGGACGTTGCGGACGATCCAGGGCGGGGCGTTCCAGGTGTCGGCGAGCTCCTTGGCGCGGGCCTTACCGTAGCGCACGGCGAGAAAGGCGACGACGGCACTGACGACCAGGCCGATGACCCATCCGACCGGCCCGGCGGCCAGAAGGGCCACACCGCCTCCGCCACTGACCGCCGCTCCGACGGTGGCGACCATGGCGACGACAAACCAGCCGACGGTTTCCATGATGCCTCCGTACAGGTCCGGCGTGTGCGGCTGTACAATCTCTTCGCCTGTGGACAGTCCCCGCGCCTCCGCAAGCGGTTTGTCGCCGACGCTGAGTCCGTAGGAGGAAAACCAGTTGCCGAGCAGTTCGTTGAGCTGCCCGGGCAGGCCCAGCCGAAGCGTGTGCATCCGGTCCTCGACGATGGCTTTGAGCTTGCCCTCGTTTGCCTGGACCTGGGCCGAAATGGATTCCCGGAGCGACTTCGCGGAGCCGCCCTTGTGCCGGAACTCTTCGAGGATCGGTCGGATCGTTCTGTCGAACAGCTCGGATGTCAAATCGGCGGCGACACCGGCCACATAGTTGTCCGTGACCCTCTCGACGAGGGGCCGGACCTGTGTCCGGCAGAACTGCGGCAGGTCGTTGCGAAGTTTTCCTTTCGTCTCGTCGAACCTAAGCTGCAGGGCAGGCAGGATGGACAGGCCCTGGGCAATGACCGCATACGGCCGGTCGCTGCGCATCAGGCCGGCCCGCTCAATCCCCAGCGTGTCGGTGATCACATCGGGGACAAAAGGCCACTGGCTGCTGCCCCCCGCCAGGATGACCCGGCTGATTGTACCGGTGGCGACCGCTTTTTCAGCCAAGCCCTGGGAGAGAGCCGTGCGGAACCATTCGATAAGATCGATCGGCTCTTCCGTGTTGAGGATCCTCTCGGCGCGGACGCCCATGTTCTGGAGGTGCCGAACGAAGATCTCGCTCGGATGGTATCTCTGTGCGCGTTCCAGGAAGGTTGGCCAGTCCATGCCCCGGAGACTGCCGTACCGGCCGACGGACTTGTTGACTTTCTCCGTGCGGTCCCGCGCCATCGTCAGCGAGAAGAACTCCTTGACCTCGCGACAGAGGTAGGAGTGGACGTAATAGGTGTCGCCGGTCTTCTCCATCGCTCGGAGTGCCTCGGGGTTCTGGTCGAGGAACCACTGAAAACACAGATCGTCGAACAACCGTCCGCCCAGCTCCATCTCGCCCCAGGAATGGCTGACCTGGAGGCTCTGCAGGAAGGCGAAGTCACAGGTCCCGCCGCCGAAATCGACGACGAGAATGCCCCGCTGGGCCTCATCGGGCGAGAAGTCTTTGTGCCAGAGGTGATGGAGCAGCGCACCCTTGGGCTCGTCGACGAGCCGTACGGCGCCATAGCCGGCCGTCTTCGCGATTTGGGCCACTTTCGTTCGGAATGCGGCCTGCGATTCGCTCGGGACGCCGAAGATGACGTCGTGTTCCTTCGGATCCAGAACGATATGCTGCCGCTGCGCCTGCGTGACGACGACGCGCAGGAAATCGGCTGCGGCCTTAGCGGCCTCCTCGCTGGCCGTGACATCAGGCTTGAACTGGGTGCGAAGCTGGTAATCCTGACGTTCTTCGCCGGAGGCCTCGCCGTACTCATGCAGCGCGGGCTCGCCGACGAGCGGCTCTCGCTCGCCCCGGTAGAGAATGGCCGTGGGCAGGCCGTCGCGGCCGGTGCCGAAATCGATCCCGACCGGCGAAATCTGGTCCGCCGGACACTTACTGAAGTAAGAGTTCGTCGTCCCGAAATCAATGGCCAGGATGCTCGAATGCTCCATGCTATGTCCTGCCGCGAACCTTTCTCACGAGGCCTCGTTGCACGATCTTTCCGCCAAAGACCACGGCCGGGCGCTCGATGGTCACCTCGTCGCCTTCGCCGATGTGTCCGAATGTTTCATACCGGGTCTGCAGATCCTGTTTCCAGAGTAGGGTCTGTGTTTCCTCGCGGCCCTTATCAAGAAAGGCGGGCTGGCCTTCCAGCCCCTCGAACCCGCTGTTCTTGGCCTCCTGGACGAGTTCGTGCGCGATCACCGGCAACGACTCGGTGGGCGCCTGGTGAAGGGCGTAGATCAGTTTCCCGATCCTCCGCAGGGCCTTGTCGCGATCCGTCTGCGTTTCCGGCACGCCGGCCCTCTGGAGGCACAGGACGGCCAGCATCGGAACGGCCCAATCAACCCATTGCTCGACCGCCGACCGCACGGCCTTCTCATGCTCTCGGCGCATGGCCCCTCGCAGGGTCTTCGGCCGGACAAACAGCCAGGGCAGGATTCTCGCGAGGAATCTCCTTCGTGCGAGCCAATAGACCAGCAGCACGACCAGAAGTGCCCCGAACGGTGCGCCCAGGACCAGGCCCAGATCACGCATGTCGAATGCCAGCCGCATCAGCGCCGCCAGAAGCAGCATGCCGCCGACGGCCCCGCCCGCGCCGGCCAGGGCGAGCGTAATGGATTTCGTCTCGGCCGTCGTGACCGGCCCCGGAATCCGCAAAGGTCGGGCGATGGCGTCGAAGCCGAGCGCCAGAAGCGCCAGACTGTCCTCGTCGAGCTTGGCTCCCCCGTTGATCAAGGTCACCGAATTGGGGGAAAGCAGCTCCTGCTTCAGGACCGCATAGGCCCGGGCCTCGGCCGCATCGAAATCGCCGGCCGCAGGGCTGCCGATCAGCTCCAGTGTGCTGAAGTACTCTCGCGTCGCTCTATCGACCAAGTCGTGACGGAGACCCTTCGTTGCCGATTGAACCTTCGCTATGTTCTCTTGCAGCTCCAGCATAATGAGGCACGCCATCGGGCAGGCGACTGATATCGGCAGCGTGTGCTCGGCACACCGGCTCGACTGTCTGCGCCATGCAAGTCTGCCATTGTATGACGCCACGGCGGAAACGCAACCGTCAAATGAGCCGATTCAGTCTGTGTGAATGGCCGTAAGCCATTCCGCGTGCGGATGCAGGGCGGCGTTCTGAAAGGTGTGTTAGACGGAGCGGTCGCCACGACCGCGGGTGGTCTCTACCCTCACCCATATCTCGGAGAACCGACAACATCGGCGACCAGCGGTTTGCTTCCCACCTCCGCCAGCAGAAGTGCCCTGCGCGGCGTCGATTCGGCGCAAGCGTCACACCATGTCGGCGGGTCTTCCAGGTATGTCCGCGCCTCGACAAGATCGATGGCGCCTTGCTCCAGCCAGCGGAAGACCGCTGAGGTGGGGAAGCACACACCGTATCTGACCATCACTTCGGCCAGGCTCTCGGAACCATAACGCTCATCGAAGACCAGATGTCCGATACGGAGCGTATCCACGCTGCCGTCCGCCCGAGCGAAGTTGATTGCATTCTTGTGTGCCAGAGCAGCTCCCCTGCCACTCTGCGGCTCGCCTACGAAGCCATCCAGGGTCTCATTGTACATATAGGTAATGCAGGCAGAGGACCGGCTGCCCCACCGCTGCGAGAGAGCCTCCGGGGTCGCCGAAGGGTAAGCGGCGCGGGATGATGGGCAGAGCAAGACGGTATCATAGTCCGTGGGCATCGGCAGGATCCGGGCCTTCAGCACGTGTCCGAGATTGACTTCACGAGCGGACGTATCATCGCTATCAAGCGATTCGTCCGGCCTCGACCACACCATCCAGGGCACCGCACAGTCGCCCGGTGGAAGCCGGTTCTGGTGATCATCGGCGTAGATGACGATGGCTTGCCCGATAGACCGAAGATTGGCCATGCATCGGGTCTGTCTGCCTCGTTCGCGCACCGCGCTGAGAGTGGGCACCAGGACGGCCATGAGGATGGAAATGATGGCGATCACCACCAGCAGTTCGACAAGCGTGAACGCGGAGGGCATGCCGTGGCCGGCCCGAGAGTTCCTTGGCAAAGCCATATCCGCCGAGGTCATTCTGACAATTGCGGCGTCCATCGTCTTTGTCCCATGCGACTTCGTGTGGGGCTTGATGCTCGACAATCGTACACGGTCCGGACGAAAACTGCAAGAGAATTCATGGTCTCCTGCAAAGATCATGTTACAATTGAACACACTAAGAGCTCCCATTCTGTGTGACGGTTGCCGGATGGCTGCAAGAGTATCAGCAGCAGAAAGGATAGCTTGCATGCAGTATCTCACACGTGTGATTCTGTCGAACCTGTTGCCCCGGTCCGCCATGGAATCGACCCGGTTCAGAGTGGCTCTGGCACTATTCGTGGCGGCGGCTATTCTGCTGGTCGTGATCCTGTTACGCATGAGCCGCCCGAGCCCTTCGGTCTATGATGAGCTGGGTCTCAGTCCCTTGCGTGCGACCGATGCGCGCGGCGATCGGTGGACGCTTGAGCCGACGGCGGGACAGCCGTTCGCGCACCTCCGGGAAAGCCAGGCCGAGTTCGGGTCGCCTCTGACTGTCCGACCCGACGTACGGCGACAGAGCGCAGATGAAGCATCTATCGGGCTGACCATCGAGGGCAGGGCGGGCGAAAGATACAGCCCCGATATCCGCAGAAACGGGATGCAACTGCCCGCGCCGGAGTTTACCATCGTCGACGAGACGGGCAATACCCTTTTCAAGGGCAAATTCGAGTATGGCTGAGGCGGTGTATGTCGATACTCGTGGCGAGTACCTTCCGGATTCAAAGGCAGATTCCAGATCCACATCAAGATCGACCTCGGACCGTTCGAGACGGAGCGGGACTGGTCCTGGCACTCCCTCTGATCGTTTGGGTTTTCCTGGATATCAGGAGTACTTCGAAGGGAGCGTTCGGCGTCATTGCACGGGCCTCGACAGAAGAAAGAGATGGAAAAAGATGTAACAAATGGCCCGCAGGTGCGTCCGACTATAGGACGCTCTGAGCCCGTGGGATGTCCCAAACGAGTGAAAAGTGGGCCAACGCGGTCGTGAGACAGGATGGGCCACGGCTGTGAAATGTCTTGCCTTTGCTCGTCTGACGCCTGATAATGGGCGGACGTCGCAATGAGAATCGACTGCACGAGGAGTTTACCACATGCAGAATCGAAACACACTGGCCGCGGTGGGCATCATCGCGGCGGGACTATTGGCCTTCGTACTGGTGTATAAGATCGCCGTCCAGACACCGGCGGCTCCCGCCCCGCAAGGCGTGCGGTCTGTGGCGCCGTCACAGCAGCCGGAAACGTTGCAGAAGACCGATGAAAGCGGAAATACGTGGGTCCTTACGTTGACGAGCCGGCAGCCTCTCAGTGGTGCGGCGGATGACGCCCAGGCGGGGCCGCTTATCACCGTCAAGGCCGACGTGCAGCGGCGGACAGCCAATGAGGCGGCCATCGGACTGGTCCTGGCGGGCGCAGGCGGCGAGCGGTACCGGCCGGTCGTCACGAAGAATGGGGTGAGGTTGCCGGCGCCGGGGCTGAAAATCGTGGACGAACAGGGAGAAGTGCTCGCTGAGGGCAAATTCCAATATGGCTGAGGCGGCGTATGCCGGTACTCGTGGCGAGTGCCAACCGAATTCCCGAATAAGTTCCAGGTCCAGGTGGACATCGATCTCGGTCCGTTCGAGGTCCAGCACGACCAGACCTGGCACTCCCTGTAGCGACTCAGCGAGTCGTAGCGGAGGGGGGCTGTCCCTGTGAGGAAGACGCATTGGACCATCGCGCTGGTGTTCCTGGCTTTGAGCGGAGGGCTGCTGTGGGTATTCTTCGGCCGCGAGCCCATCCAGGAGGGCCGCTGCAGACTGATCCGCAAGAGGGCTGACCCGGATAGTCAACTGATGGGGCTGGCCTTTCAATTCATAAAGCCCTTGGATGGCAAGCCGGACAGTGTGCAGGATCTCCCTGCGGGTTTTGAGCAACCACGCTACTATGAAATCAAGAGCGGCGACAGGCCGATCCTGATGGCCGCAGACTTTTCCCGGAAACTCGTCCGTCTGTGCGTAGATACCGATGGCGACGGCATCCTCTCGGAGGAACGGTGCCTCACTGCCAAGGTGAGCGAAGAAACGCCGGTAAGCGGCAGAAGGCAGCAGCTTGGACCGATCTCGTTGGTTTCCGGCGACGGTGAAGCCAGGACCGATGGCGCGTTCTATGTAAATTGTTTTCGCCAGGACGCGCGCGGATTATTGATTCCGTTTCCCGCCTACACGAGCACAGGCAAGCTGCGTCTGGCCGGCCGGACGTATCGAGTCGCGGTGGCCGACGGCGATCGCGACGGCTTGTTCGACTCGATCCTGTCGTTGCCTCTTAGCGGCTCATGGCGCCCTGCCTGTGACCTCTTCGCCGTCGATCTGAATCACGACGGGACATTCGAGATATCGCGCGCTGAAGGATCCGAGGTCATGCCGCTCGGCAGGTTGGTGAAAGTGGCAGATCAGTACTATGCCATCGATATCGCGCCCGATGGCAGAAGCCTTGCGCTTTCCCGGACTGAGCCGCAGTTCGGGACACTTGTCGTAGAATCGAACGACGCCGATGTGGAGCTGAGGTTGTGGTCCGATGCCGCAGATCAATACCTTCCGCAAGGCCGTCTGTGGCCGCTGCCGGCTGGCGAGTATAGGGCGATCCACGCCATTCTCACGAGGGCAGATGCATCGGGTGAGGTGTGGGAGTTTCCATCCAACCCCTTCTCAGCGCTCACCCGCCTGGGACCGCTCGAGCATTTTACGATTGAGCCGGGAAAGACGACATCGATCAAGATCGGGCCGCCGTTCGTCATGAAAGCAGACGTTCAGATAACGGACTCTGAGAGAGTGTCGATTACTCCGATCCTCGTTGGCTGTGCGGGCGAGGAATACACATCCGCTTGTCGGCAAGGCCAGGAACGTCCGTCGCCGGTCGGACTCAAAATAGTAGATGAGGAAGGAACTGTGCTGTTCGCGAAGAAACTCACATATACATGAGGCGGCGTCTGCCGGTACTCGTGGCGAGTGCCAGAAGGTTTCAAAGGCAGGTTCCAGGTGCAGATCGACCTCGACCTGGGATCCTTTGAAATCACGCACGAAAGGAGCTGGCACTCCATCGAGTAGTCGCACTGTCGCGCGAGCGTGTACCGGCGGGTTCAGAGACGACTCTGACCCGCCTTTTTTGTTGGTGCAGAGAATCGGACAAATCAGAAAGGGGTGAGCCAATGGCACAAACCGGTTGAGGACGCAAAGGACCGACCAACCAGGAAGGATTGTGTTGGAGACACTACCATGGAGACATCGAGCGAGAAAGAGAGGATCGTGTCAATGGCCTCGGCGATCGTGGTTCTGTTGGGCGCCGGGCTCTATGCCGGACCGCCGCTGCCGACGCATCAGGTGGAAGGCAACAGTGGCGTTTTCATCACACCCGTGGCCTACTTAGCCAATCCGGCCGAGCCGAACGAGGTCTTCGGCCTGCCCAGTATCTCGGGCACCTACGCGTATATCGGCGAGAAGGACTTCGAGGCCTTCGTCGTCACCGAGAATCTCTGGGGCAAGGTGGAGTTTGGCTACGCGCTGGAGCGGATCGGCCTGGGAGATTGGCCGGACGATGTGAGGACGGCGACTGGAATGCACGTAGACAACCACGCGCTCATGCACAATTTCAACGCCCGACTGATGGTGATTGAAGAAGCAGGCCCGGACCGCGGCTGGATGCCCGCGGTGACTCTGGGCGCGCATTTCAAATGGAACCAGAGCCACGACGACATCAACGAACAACTCGCCGGGACCTGTGACATGCTCGGCGCGGATCACGATTCCGGCGTCGAATTCACGGCCGTGGCCACCAAGACCATTGCGAACGTGCTCCCTCGCCCTCTCATTCTCTCGGCGGGCCTTCGCAATGGCGACGGCATTCACACCGGCTTGCTCGGCTTCGCCGGCGAACGCCGGACGACGTTCGAGGGCAGTCTCATCTATTTTCTTTCCGACAAGCTTCTCATCGCCAGCGAGTACCGCCAGAAGTCCAACCTGTGCGACCAGATCACGGTCGGTGGGATCGATCTGGTCAAAGCGGAGAACGATTGGTGGGACATCTGCCTCGCCTATATCGCTAATGACCACATAACCGTGGCCGGCGGCTACGCGAATTTTGGCAACGTTCTGAACCATCGGGAAAACAACGTCTGGGCGATCCAGGTGAAGTACGAATTTTAGGGGAGACGGACCATGAAGAGTGTGAGCCATATCGGTTTAAAGGATGTGCAGGCCGTGTACAGCGGTCCGGAAGGGGATCTGTGGGAACTGATCATGGGCGAGCAGATCCATATAGGCGGCTTCACCTCGTCGATGGACCTCGCAGAGAAGGCAGGCATCACCGCCGGGACGAGCGGCGTCGATCTTTGCTGCTGCAACGGCGCGGGCATGCGCTTCCTCGTGCGCTTCCGCGACGTGGCCAAGATGCACGGCGTCGATGCTACGGAAACAGTCGTCGAGCGCGGGCGACAGAGATGCGAGAAAGAAGGTCTATCCGAGAGGATCGAATTCACTCTGGGCGACGTCTGTCACAGCGGGCTTGAGGGCGACAGCGCCGATTTCGTCTGGGGCGAGGACGCCTGGTGCTACGTCGTGGATAAGGACAAGCTGATCGCCGAGGCGACGCGAATCGTCAAGCCGGGCGGGACCATCGCCTTCACCGACTGGGTCGAGGGAGATCCGGCCCTGTCGGACGCCGAGGCCCAGCGGTTCCTACGTTTCATGAAGTTCCCGAACGTCCAGAGCCTCGGTGGCTACCGCGACCTGTTGAAGGCAAATACCTGCGACGTCATCGCAGCAAAGGACACCGGCCGATTCACGCCGTATGTGGATCTCTACCTGAATATGCTGGGCATGCAGTTGACTTATGACGCTCTACGGATTATCGGTTTCGATCGTGAGATGATGAACGCAATGGCGGCGGAAATGGCCTTCATGCAGCAGTTGGCCCACGCGGGCAAAATCGCTCAGGGCCTGTTCGTCGCCCGAAAGAGAGGATAGACATGGGAACGTGCCACCGTCCTGAGGATATTACCGTCAACCCGACGGATCCGTGCTCGCCGCCGCAGCCGTCGTGCGGTTCTCCGAGCGGCTCGGCCTCGCAGGTGACCGATTGTCCGCTCGCATGGTTCGAGCGGATGATTCCAAACTGTCTGGAGTACGCTCAAGAAGGCAAGGCCAAAGGCAAGCCGGTCGTCGGCATCATGTGTGAGTATACGCCGCGGGAGCTGATCATGGCGGCCGGGGCCGTGCCCGTGTGCCTCTGCGGCGGCTCGGCCGAGACCATCGGCCCGGCCGAGGAACATCTGCCTGCGAATCTCTGCCCGCTCATCAAGTCCACCTACGGTTACCATGTCACACACAAGAACCCGTTTCTCGAAATGGCGGACCTCGTCGTCGCCGAGACCACCTGCGACGGCAAGAAGAAGATGTACGAGCTGATGGCTGAGACGCGACCGATGTACGTGCTGGAGCTGCCTCAGAAGCCGGACGACGCCGACGCGATGGCGCACTGGATCAGCGAGCTCAGAAAGCTCAAGGCGAAGCTCGAGGAGGCCTTTCAGGTCCGGATCACAGACGAGAAGATCCGCCAGGCCATCGGCACGATGAACCGCGAGCGGGCCCTGCGCCGGCAGTTGGCGGAATTGATGAAGGCGGAGCACCCGCCCCTGACCGGCCGACAGTTGCTTGACTTCAAGAGCAGCATCTCCGGCATCGACGCCGATTTCGCGCAGTATGTGCGGGCGATTGAGATGTATCGAGGCCGCCAGGACGATGCCCGTCCGAACTCGAAGGTTCGCGTGCTGATGACGGGCGTGCCCATGGCGCATGGGGCCGAGCGCGTCATCGAGATCATCGAATCGCGCGGCGGGCTCGTCGTCTGCACCGATAATTGCACCGGGCTCAAACCCATTCTCGAGGACGTCGATGACACGGCGGCCGATCCGATCGTCGCGCTGGCGGAGAAGTACTTCCGCCTGCCATGCTCGGTGATGACGACGAACGACCGCCGGTTGGACGTGCTGCGCGAGCTGGCGCGAGACTATCGCGCTCACTGCATCATCGACTTGATCTGGCAGGCATGCCTGACCTACGACGTCGAATCGTATTTCGTGAGAAAGCTGGCGGAGAAAGAGTTGGGCATCCCGTACCTGCGGATTGAGACGGACTACTCGCCTTCCGATTCCGCGCGCATCGCGTTGCGCGTCGAGGCGTTGTTCGAGACGGTTCAACAGAGGGCATCGGCACGAGCATGAAAGAGCCGACCAGGACCATCGTGTACATATGTCCCTACGTGCCGAGCGAGTGGATTGCCGCTCACGGCCTTCGCCCGCGGCGCATGGTCCCTGTGCCGCTGGATGGTGCAGCGGTCATTCCGCGAGTGGAGGGTCTCTGTCCCTACGCCCGCGCGTTCATCAATGATGTCGCGGCGAACGGCGAGGCTGACGGGATCGTGGTTACGACGGTGTGCGATCAGATGCGGCGGGTCTTCGATCTGGTCGTTCGCCGGCTCGACACGCCGGCGTTCCTGCTGAACGTGCCGAGCACTTGGCAGACCACCGCCGCCCGGAGGCTGTACCTCGATGAGCTGAAACGCCTGGGCCGTTTCCTGGTGCGTCTCGGTGGGCGCGAGCCAGGCAAAGACCATTTGGCACAGGTCATGCGGGACTATGACGACGCGGGAGAACATGTCACGGGGTCTTCAAGGACCGACGGCATCCCTGTCGTTGTTCTCGGCGGTCCCTTGATGCAGCGGGACCGGGTGTTGTTCGACATCGTCGAACAATCCGGGGGATGCATTGTGCTCGACGCCACCGAGATGGGCCAGCGCGGCCGGCGCAGCGCATTCGACCGCCGGGCGCTGGCCGAGGACCCCTTGATGGAACTGGCCCGGGCGTACTTCGAGATCCCCGATGCGTCCCGCCGGCCGAACAGCGAGTTGTACAGATGGCTGAAGCGCGAGCTGGCGCAGGCCGGCGCGCGCGGCATCATCTTTCACCACTACGTGTGGTGCGACACCTGGCACGCCGAGCTTGGACGACTGAAGGAGTGGACCGACCTGCCCGTGCTCCAGCTTGACAGCGACGGCCAAGGCGATGCGAGCATCGCCCGTTCGCAGAATCGAATCCGTGCGTTTCTGGAGATGCTCCAGTGATTGCGCCGCCGAGACAGATCGCCCTGGAGGAATGGGACCGCGAGTACGAGCGCTTGCGGAGGGCGGGCATGCTGCAGCCGATCTATGGCGGCCCACTCGGCCGGCACGTCGAAGACGGCGACACGCGGCTATTGAAGTTGCGCTATGACAACTCGCCGGCCGCTTTGCGATTGTGGAATTTCCTGCTGACCGAGGAGGACCGGCTCCGGGCCGCCCGCGAGGGCGGCAAGAAGCTCGTCGGCGCGATGAAGGATCTCGGCACCGTTCCCGTCATGGCGTACAGCCTCGACAACCTCGTGGCATTTTATCCCGACGGTGCCTGGTGGATTCCATGCGTCATGGAGCTGAACGCCGGCCTGCTGCAAATCGCCGATTCGCTGGGCATCGATGAGTCGTTCTGCCCGGTTCGCGCGATGCTCGGCGCGTTCGTCACCGGCGCGCACTTTCCCGTCCCGGACCTGCTGACGTGCAGCGTCGGGGCGACCTGCGACGACTTCTCCGCCATCGCCCAACGCCTCAACGGATTGGGGCATCCGATTCTCTGGTGGGAGATTCCGCACCGGCGGTCGCCCGAGGGCGACGAGCAAGCCGTCACGTTGCCCGGCGGCTTTTCGGCGTCTCCCAGCCAGGTCGAATTCGTCCGGTCGGAGTTGGAGCGTATCCGGATCGCGCTGGAGAATCTCGCTGGCGAGTCGCTCAATGAGCCGGCGCTCGCGCGCGGAATCGAGAAGGCCAATCGCGTTCGGCGACTGCTTGAGCGGCTGCGCCGTCTGGCGTTCACAGCCCCGGTCTGCCCGATGCCCGCCCTGGAAATGCTCGTCGCCGAGATGCTCGCGATTCACTTCTGCTCGGACCAGGATGAGACCATCGCCGTGCTTGAAGATCTGCTGGCGGAAGTGAGCCGGCGAGTGGAAGCGGGCGTGGGACATCTGTCATCTCAGGCCGCGCGCATCTTCTGGGTCAATCCCGTGGCGGACCTGCAAGTGATGAACCTGCTGGAAGACTGCGGCGGACGAATCTGTGGCACAGAGTACCTCTTCGCCCACGCCCTGGATCCGATCCCCGCAACCGTACCGCCGATGGAAGCGCTGGCCCGGACGGCCCTGGCCGATCCCATGGTGGGCTCGGCGCTCGACCGCGCGGCGCGGATCGTTCGCGATATCCGCCGTTTCGGGGCCGAGGCCGTGCTCGTGTCGCGCATCAGCGGCGCGAGTCATTGCGCGCTGGAGGGTGAGATCATCGCCGATGTTGTGCGCGAGGATTGTGATATTCCCGTGCTCGAGATTGAGGTGCCCTCGATCACGGATGCGACGAGCGCTACGCTGTCCACCCGGCTGCAGGCGCTCGTGGAAACTGTCAAAGACCGGAGAGATACATGATCTATGCAGGAATCGATGCCGGCTCGCGAGCCATCAAGGTCGCCTTGATCGACGGCGCCGACTCGGGGATTCTCGCCCGGGGACAGGCCGACCAGGGTGTCGAGCAGGATCGGCTCGCGTGCGAGCTGTTCGCAACGGTGCTTGCCGAGGGCGGTGTCACGACGTCCGACGTCGGGCGAGTCGTGGCCACCGGCTACGGCCGAAACGCTGTCCACATCGCGGACACGACGATCACCGAGATCACGTGTCACGCCGTGGGCGTGCGGCATCTCGTGCCCGACGCCGGGACGGTGATCGACATCGGCGGTCAGGACAGCAAACTGATCCGCCTCGACAAGAACGGCAAGGTCCGCGACTTTGCCATGAACGACCGCTGCGCCGCCGGCACGGGGCGATTTCTTGAGGTGGTGGCCGGGCGGCTGGGCGTTTCGTTAGGCGATCTCGGCGCGATGGCGGCGAGGAGTCGCGACCCGGCCGCCATCAGCAGCATGTGCGTGGTCTTCGCCGAGACGGAGATCATCGGCCTGCTTTCCTGCGGCCGGTCCCGAGAGGATATAGTCGCCGGCGTCCAGACCTCGATCGCTTCGCGCGTGGTGGCGATGGCCGGCCGGAACGTTGAGCCGCCCGTCCTCTTCACCGGCGGCGTCGCCAGGGTCTCGGGCATGGAGAACGCTCTGCAAAGGGCCCTCGGGCAACCGGTCACGGTCGCGCCCGAGCCGCAGATGACCGGCGCCCTCGGCGCCGCGCTGCTCGCCCGCCGACATTGTGAGAATACGAATGCGTAGGGTGTGCCATGCACACCAATCAATCTCTTGCCGAGGTTTCGATCATGATCAACATGGAAAGACGAAAACGGGTGATGCAGCGTTCGATCAAGTTGGGGCATTGTATCTGCGATCCGAAGCAGCCGTGCCCCTGTCCGCTGTTCAAGGAAAAGAACGTCTGCTCCTGTGCGGGCGAGCGGTTGGAGAGCCCGACGGGCAAGGTGGAGTTGACAAAGCTCGTGGAGAAGGCGGGCTGCGCGTCGAAGATCGACCAGGCGTTCCTCAAGCACGTGCTGAAGGACCTACCCGGCATCGAGGATCCGCGCGTGCTGGTCGGCGTGCCGGCCGGCGACGATGCCGGGATCTACGACATGGGCAACGGCCAGGCGCTGGTCCAGACGGTCGATGTGTTCACGCCCTCGGTGGACGATCCGTACGCATTCGGCCAGGTCGCCGCCGCGAACTCCGTTAGTGACGTCTACGCCATGGGCGGCACGCCGCTGACCGCGCTTTCCGTGCTGGGCTTTCCGGTGCGCAAGATCCCCGATGAGGCGATGTTCCAGATCCTCGCGGGCGGGATCGACAAGATGAAGGAAGCGGGCGTCGCCGTGAT
>CBFDBY010000122.1:0-18273 GCA_965603165.1 uncultured Phycisphaerae bacterium | reverse complement strand
ACGAATCTCGAAACCCGAAACAAGCGCGAAGCTCAAATGACAAAAACGCCCCGCCCGGCGCCGGCCTTGCCGGTCTTGAACATTGGGACTGTGGTGATCGGGATTTGTTTCGGATTTCCGGAACGACACCGGGCAACAGACATCCGCCGGTGGCGGAGTTGTCGTGTTTGGGATCTCGGACCCTCTTAGCGGTAGGGTGGGTTCTCAACCCACGCGGCAGAGGTCCGTGCCGATGGGCACAGCGGAAGCCATTCAAGCCAAGCACAATGGAATTCTACCGCCCAGCCGAAAACGGGGTACGTCCCTAGTACCCCTCTGCTCTCCGGTCAACTGAGATGGCGATTGCTGACTCATGAACTGACCTCCTATTCTGTGTGTTGTGAACTGCTCCTGATGCAGACCATTGGCGACAGTCACCGTTTGTCTGAGTTGTTAATGAATGGCTGCCCGCGCTATGCCAATCGATTTAATGTCCCGAATGCACAGATATCGGCCAGGTGCGTATGGCTAGTTCGGCAAGATATGTCTGCCGCTGATTGATCTGGTCAACCGGGTCAACCTGCCATCCTTTCTGTGCGGACACTTCGCTCGTGAGAGTATAACCCGACTTCTTGTACGCTGCAGCCTTCACGCTGAATCGTGCATTCCCTATATCGGAATTCCGTGTGGTTGGAAGCAGGACCATGTTACCGATTCGCTTGTACATTGCAATGGCCACGTCTGGCTCAATCTGAGGCCAGTTTTCCTCTGGGTTCTTAGGAATGATATGCTCCAGAGTGATCACACGGTCCTCGTTCGGGATAAACTCGGGTTCTGGCTCTTTCTTTACTGTCAGCTCAAGCGACCGAAGGTAGTATCTCGCGAGATAATGTTGGCTTACAGTAGCCGTGGCAAATCGTGTACGGAACAATTCGTCGTTAGGTATAATGGTCCCCATCGCCTTCAATAGCTCAGCAGCACTTGTGATGGTTCCATTGTGCAGTTCATATGCTCGTTGGGCATATGCCTCTTCCAGTGTACCCCCTCGACTGCCAACAATCAGCACTCTTACCACCCATGAGACGAACATCCTGAACGCGCGCGCCGTTTCTTCAGGCGTGAACCTTCTTCTCACTGCAAGCATCAGCGGACGAATCTGATCCGCCTTCAGATGGATAAGCGCGGCAATAGACTTGCTGACTGAATCTGGATAGTCACCCCACGACGAGTGCGTGGGAACCTGAATCGCGACATACGGCATGGCGTATTCGGCCATAGTGTCTAAGAACTCCAACGCACTACCTTCATCTTGGCTGCGGGCTTCAATCTTTCTCATGACCTCCTTTTCGCGCGTCTGCCCATTGAGTACGATCAACAGGTGGCGAAGATAGGTGACTGTAATGTCATCTGCTTCCAGCGTTTCCAGCGCTCCACGCATGGCAGACCACTTCTCCTGCGCTTCCGTGAGGCGATTCCCCGCCTTGCTGAACAGATGATTCTTCACTAGGTCAGACTGGGAAGTCTTCAAGCCTCTGTCGTTGAGGGTTTCAAACATCACATACGCGTTCAGTTCATCGGGAACGCGAAGTAATATGATCCTGGCTTTCTTTTGAATGTAATCAATCCACCCATTCAATCGTTCATCGTGATACTTCTCTGCAACGCCCGCAAGGATATGCTCAATGTGCTCACTGGCCATGCTTGCAGCGGTCTCAATTCTGCGGTGCGACTCATACTTCGCTTCGATCTCACGCTCCTTGTCCCCTGCTCGCGCTAATATGCGACGCCTGAAGAATTCGTTGTCAACCACGTTTAGAGAAAGACGCGGTTCGGTCTTTCGGCTTCGCCTATCAATCGTAAACAGAAAATCCCCCTCAATTGATTGAACCATTTTGGTGTCATCTTTCACAGAGAAATAATCCCTGATTGCACTAAGGAGAATCGTGATTGTGGCTAATCGTTGTTGACCGTCAGTAACTTGATTGCCACCAGTGAGTACTATTGTCCCAAGAAAATATGATTGTTGACTGCTTGCGATGGCGTTTTCCAAATCGTGATAGAGTTCGTGGATGTGTGTTTCCTCCCAGGAATACTCTCGCTGATTAAGGGGGACAGCGAGGCGGCTGCGCAGGAGCGCATCTCCGATTCCAACATCCTCGAACACAATTCCCGCTTCTGCCATAGGTCATTTCTCCAATGTGATAACACTCACTCGGCGCCCTGTCTCGGGGATATGGTGTCGCAGCTACCCATCTCCCATTCTCTCCCAACACTTCCGATTTCTGTCTGAAGGGAATTCCTGCGTCTCACAGGGCCCCTCCACTGCGACATCGCGGGTAAGATTGTAGAGCCCCGGCCGGAGGATTGTCAAGAAAAAGGAGGCCCTAAAATTGATTATTGATGAGTGATTATTGATTATTCTTTTCTGCGATCCTCTGCGATCCCCCGGCGGGGGAAGCGATACGTGATACGTGAGAAGTGATAAGCCGGGGGGGGGCAGCCTTCGGCCGGCCATCTGTGTTTATCTGTGTTCATCTGTGGTTCCATTCCCCTCCCAGACAAGCGGTGGGCGTAGCCCACCCTACCTCACTATTGATGACCTTCTCTGCGATCCTCTGCGTTCTCTGCGGTTTGATCCTTTTTCGCGTGGTTCGCGTGTTTCGCGGTCCAAGCCCTTTCCGTTGTCCGGCCTTTGCGATCTTAGCGTCTTGGCGAGAGAAAAGTCTACCCCGGCCGAAGGCCCTGCCATTGATAATCGATGATTGATTGTTGATGAGTGAATCTGTGTCGCTCCGTGAAATCCATGTCTGGGCATTCCCTATCGATGATTTCCTCTGCGGTGCCGCGTGAGGCATGAATTCGCTTTCCAACCCGGCGATTTCTTTTCCGGACTTTTCCTTGACGCGGCGTCGCCGGGCGTCTATACTAAATGTATATTGAACGAGGCGGGCCGACCTTGCGAAAGCTGAACACAGCTCTCGAAGAGAACCGCGCCGCCCGTTCTGAGGTGACACATGCTGAAAATGACGAACACCGACTACCGCAAGTCGCGAGGAACGGATAAGCCGTTCAGCGGCTCAGAAGAGCAGGCCAAAGCTATTTGGACTGAGTTGCTCCGCAAAGAAAAGTGGCGGCCGGCAAAAGCCGCTCCCACCACCGCGCCCACCTCCTGACGACGGCGCTGCGTGCACGCACGAACCGGACTCGCGATGGCCGTTTGTGTCATTCGGGATTCGGGTTTGTTTCGGATTTCCGGAACGACGCCGGGCCACAGGCCTCCGCCCGTGGCGGAGTTGTCGATATTCGTGCTTCGTACTTCCCGCCTCCGTGCCGGCCGTCTGTGTTCATCCCTCGGCTACGCTCGGGACGGCGTTTGCGGTTCCATTGCTCTTCGTCGGCCAGGGGATTGCCGTACCCGGCTACCCGGGCACAGGCTATGCTACGCTCCTCGCAATGACATTTCGCGCCGGCCGAGGGCCGCGGCTGCGATTCTGATGATTCCGTTTACATCCCATGGCCCGACGTTGGACCGGACAATGCACTGGGGCGACCGCGGCAGGCAGGCGGGATGCTCCGGATGATTCGGGTCCGGCTCGGGCGGGAGGTCGTCCGGCAGGTTGATGTAGGCGTAGAGGCCCTGGAGCTCGCGGGCCTTGCGGTCGCGGGCACGAGCAGCCTTGGCCGGATCGTCGAACGAGCCGAGACGGATCGGGCGGCCGTCGAACATAATCCCTGCGTCGTAGCGGCCGGACTTCGGATTGTGCCAGACGCCCTTGTACCCCGATGGATTGCCCGGCCCCGGACTGTTCCACAAATTCTGCTTTCTCGTGCAGACTCGCAGATTGTCGCGCGAGTTGTTGACGCCGTTGTGGTCGATATGATCGACCACCATGCCGGGCGGCGGCTGCATGATTTCACGATGCATATAGATCGTTCTGCCACTCTTGCTGCGGGTGGCGTAAGTGTTGTTTCCGACGAACATAGCCATCCACTTGTGCTTGCTGAGTTCGGGGTAGTCGGCGGCGTCGACGATGGCAAACAGGCCGCGGGTCAAGGGGATGTAGCGGATCTTGTCGTTCGGCGGCTCCGGCGGGGGCAGCCGCAAGGGCGGCCGGCGCTTCGCCCGGAAGTTGGGGCAGGTCTCGTCCGGCCGGACGCGGACCAGCTCGCCCGGCGCGAGTGGGCAGTTGGCGCAGATCAGCTCGTCCGGATCGCCGTTGCGCACCCGCCCGGCGTTTACACAGTGCCGACAAATTCGCTTCTTCATGCTTCGTTCCTTTCTCTGAATCTGGACTCACACAAACCAAATTGCGCACCCCTTAATGGCGCCAAGTTGCACGAATGTCGCGAAAATCCGCGGTCCTCCGGCATGGCCGATCGCCGTAACTCCTTGCCCCGAAAGGAATAAAAAAAGTTTTCGCCACGGGCGTTTTGGGTTCTGAAGTGTTGCACGAATTTTGCGAAACCTACTGGATTGGTGGGATATTTTTAGGTGTTCTTTTTCCTGGCGAATTGTTAAAAAAATCGGAAGATTTCTGTTGACGAACTGGTCAAACGACCATATATTCTGAGAAACAAGTGATTGAAGGCATGGACGATGGAACCACTGACGCCGAAGCAGCAGCAGGTGCTGGAGTTCGTGTCGGGGCGGTTGGAGCGGAACGAGCCGCCGAGCCAGCGGGAGATCGCGGACCATTTCGGGCTGGCCCAGAACGCGGCGTATCAGCTCGTCGGCTATCTCCGCAAGAAGGGCTATTTGGTGGACGCGGGCGGGCACCGGGGGCTGCGGCTGTCGCCGAGGTACGAGCGGCAGCGAAGGGAAACGGACGGACTGCCCATCGTCGGCCAAGTGGCGGCGGGCACCCCGATCTTAGCCGAGGAGAATATCGAAGGCTATGTGAATGTCGAGAAGCTGTTCCGCCGGACGAAGGGGACCTTTCTGCTGCGGGTCGCCGGCGACAGTATGGTCGATGAGGGGATCATGAACGGCGATTACGTCATGGTCAAGGCCGGCTCGACCATCGAGAGCGGGCAAATCGCCATCGTCCTGCTCGACGACGAGGCGACCGTCAAGAGGGTCTTCATCCAGAAGGACCGGATCGCCCTGAAGCCGGCCAACCGGCGGGCCCGGTATAAGACGCGGTACATCCGGCAGTTCGATAAGGACGTTCGAATTCTCGGCAAAGTGGTCGGCTGTATCCGGACGAGCATTAAATAACGTGAAGAAAAACACTAAGCACGAAACACAAGTGACAGAAACGCCTGTGGGTAGCCAAGGGTCCGCTCGTTTTGAACATTGGGATTTTGGTAATTGGAGTTTGTTTCTGATTTATTGATGATTGAATGGTCAAATGCAATCTATGATGTCACCCCCGCGCAGGCGGGGGTCCAGGAAAGCCGCGAAAGGTAATGGATTCCCGCCTTCGCGGGAATGACATGGTCCGTTTCGTGGTTCAATTGGCTATTCAATCATCAATAGGTTTAGGATTTCGGATTTGCTCTTCGGGTGATCGGCGATGGTTTGTCCTATGTACATCGGGATAGCAGGGTGGTCGTATGCGGACTGGGAGGGGATCGTCTATACGGACCGCAAGGTGGATAAGCTCGTCTACGTCAGCGGGTTCGTGGACTGCCTCGAAATCAACGCTACGTTCTATCGGCCGCCGTTCGCGCGGACGACGAAGTCGTGGCTGGAGCGGACATCGAACCGGCCGGAGTTCTTCTTCACGGCCAAGCTGCACCGGAGCTTCACCCACGAGGGCAAGATCGATCCGGCGATCGTGACGCAGTTTCACGAAGGCTTTGCGCCGTTTCTGGAGGCCGGGAAGCTAAAGCACCTTCTGGTTCAGTTCCGATACGATTTCGCGGATACGCCCGCGAGCCGGGAGCACCTTGGGAAAATCGTTCACCACTTCCAGGATGCGTTCCACCCGACCGTGGAGGTGCGGCATAAATCGTGGGAGAAGCCGGAGGCGTTGGACTTTCTGCAGGGACTCGGCGTTACCGTCTGCAACCTGGACTACCCAACCTCGCGACAATCTTTCGATCTTCAACAGTGCGTCGTCGGCAAGCACGGCTATTTCCGCATGCACGGCCGCAACGTGGAGAAATGGTTCAGCAAGGCCGGCCGCGACCAGACCTACGATTACTTCTACAGCGAAAAAGAGTTAGCCGCCATCAAGGAGCGGCTCGATCACCTGGGCAAGGCCTTCGAGTCGCTGACCGTAATCGCGAACAATCATTTTCGGGGGGCCGAGTTGGCCAACGCCATCGAGTTGAAGGCACTGGTCAGCGGCCAAAAACAACCCGTACCAGAGGGACTATTGAAGACCTATCCCACTCTGGCAAGAGTCGCCATAAGTGAATAAACGATATTGACCGTTTCGTGAGCGCGAGGGCGCACAACACGGGCGTTGCGCGGAACGTGCGCGCGTCGGTCGTCCCGTCCCGGCGCTTGGGATGGATGGTTGCACGTCCACCGCTGTATGCTCGCGCAGACTCACGAGGCCGAGGGCGATACGCTCTCAGGACGGCCGGGCGCAAAGTCCCCGCCTGCGTGAAAACGTTTGACCAAAGGCAAAGACATGCGCCCGTAAGAAACCGGACGTTATATGTACGCCGGTGCAGGTACGCCGGGGGTGCAAGCGTGCATGGCCGATACAGGCATGCACGGGCATAAGACACGCAAGCCGGCGGTGCAGTAGGTTTGCGCGAGCGCAGGCGACGCGACGGAAGTGAATCCCGTGCGTGAGTGACTCACATTGCCTGGGTGCCATGCTTACGCTGGCGTAAGCATGCGTAGTACCGCATTTAAGAAATCGTGCGACTATAGATTGCTTCGCTTCGCTCGCAATGACATGCAATGGCCTGTCTATGTCACTGCGAGGAGCGCAGCGACGAAGCAATCTCTACCCCGGATAGTCGCGGAAGTTGCGAAATGCGGTAGTAGGTCCGCGGATGCAGTGCGTCTGCGCAAGCGCGGGCGAGGCATCCGAGGGTCGCATGGCTCGAAGGCAGGGATGCCGGGATCGGTCTGCGCAAACGAAAGCAGGACGTCCGGCGTGACTGAACGGGTATTCATGGGCCTTTGTTCGGACGGAGAAGGTATGCATATGCACATTGCGGCGTTGACATGCCGGAGTTTCTACAGCCTGCTGAGGGGGGCCGTCTCGGTGTCGCGGTGGGTGCAAAAGGTGGCCGAGTACGGCTACGGGGCGGTGGCCCTGGCGGATGTCAACTCCATGTCCGGCGTGGTGGACCTGTGCCGGGCCGTGGAGAAGACCGACATCCGGGCGGTCGGCGGCGTGGAGATCCTGACCGACCGTCAGAGGGCGATCCTGCTCGCCGAGAACGAGAGGGGATACAGAAACCTGTGCCGAATCACCACCGCACGGAACCTGATGCCGGATTTCGATCTCGTTCAGCAGTTGCACGCGGATAGCAGGGGCGTGATCTGCATTTGCTCGCAGCAACGATTGCTGGAGAGATTGAAGGAATGTCTCTCGCGAGACTCTCTGTTTGCCGGCTGTCGTGACGCGCGGGAAGCGCAAACCGTTCTCGCCAACGGCGTGGAGCCAATCGCGTGGACCGGTGTCAACTGGCTGGAGAACGACGACCTGGAGATCGGCAGGCTCCTGACGAGAATCCGGCACCTGAGCGTGGCCGGCGGAGGGCCCGAGGATCACCATGAGCCTGGCACGCTGATTCCCGCTAAGCAGATGGAGCGGCAATTCCGGCACGATCCGAGAGCGCTGGCGAATGCGGATCGGCTCGTCGAGCGATGCACCTTCCGGCTGCTGAACGGCCGAACGATCCTCCCGCAAATCAAGCTCGACAAAGGAATGACCAGCGACCGGGAGCTGGCTCGCCTCTGCCATCGGGGTCTGGCCCGGAAATATCGTCCCGCGAGCCATGCGGCGATCAAGCGGCTCGAGCACGAGTTAGCCACGGTCAGGAAGAACGGCTTCAGCGACTATTTCCTCGTGGTGCACGAGATCGTCGGCTTCGCCAAGCGGCAGGGCATCCCGGTCGAGGTGCGGGGCTCCGCCGCCGGCTCTCTGATCGCGCACGTGCTGGGATTCACCCGCGTCTGTCCGTTGGAGAACCACCTCTACTTCGAGCGCTTCATGAATCCGGGCCGGACGGATTGTCCCGACATCGACATCGACCTCTGCTGGCGAAGGCGCGACGAGGTCATCCGGTTCTGCTACGAGCACTGGGGTTTCGACCATGTGGCGATGGTCGCCAACATCAACCGCTACCGGCTTCGCAGCGCGATTCGCGACGTTGGTCGGGCGCTAGGCCTGGAGCCCGTGCAGATCAACCAGTTGGCCCGGGAGGGGAAGATCAAGAAGACCTCGCCGATCTACCGGCTGGCGCAGAAGCTGGTGGGGATCCCCCGGCACTTGGGCGTTCACTGCGGCGGGATTGTCGTCACGCCGTACCCGGTATGCGAGATCGCCCCTCTGGAACGCGCGAACAAGGGCGTCATCATCACCCAATACGACAAGGATGGGGCCGAAGCGGTCGGCCTGGTGAAGATAGATCTGCTCGGCAATCGCGCCCTGTCCACGGTGAATGAAGCGGTTCAAATCGTCGACGCGGGGCCGAACGGCAACGGCGATTTGACTTTCGATCCGGACGACGCCAGGACGGCCAAGATGCTGAGCGCCGGTGACAGCCTGGGCGTGTTCCAGAGCGAGTCGCCCGGTATGCGGCAGCTTCTGCGCGGGTTGAAGGTCGGCAGCAAGAAGGACCTGGCGATTGCCCTGTCGTTGATTCGGCCCGGACCGGCCTCGGGCGGCATGAAGAACGAGTTCATCGAGCGGCACGTCAACGGCAAGCCCTTTCGGTATCTGCATCCGAAGCTCGAGAAGCTGCTCGGCGACACGCACGGCGTGATGCTCTACCAGGAAGACGTCATGCGAATCGCGGTGGAGGTGGCCGGCTACACGGTGGGCGACGCCGATCGCTTTCGGTCCGAGGTCTCGAAGAAGGTCTCCGCGGCGCGCGTGCAGGCGCAGTATGTCGATTTCGTCCGCGTCCGCGCGGAGCGGGCGGGCCTCGACCGCGAAATTGCCGAGACCATCTGGGACGAAGTCCTGCGTTTCGCCGCCTATTCCTACTGCAAGGCCCACGCGACGGTCTACGCCAACATCGCCTGGGAAACGGCCTGGCTGAAGGCCCGCTACCCGCACCAGTTCTACTGTTCCCTGCTCAACAATCACCAGGGGATGTACCCGCTGCGGGTGTACGTCTGGGACGCGAAGCGGCACGGGATCAGGGTCCTGCCGCCGCACGTGAATCACAGCGAGATCGAATGGAGCCTGCAAAAGCGCGCCTTGCGAGCCGGACTGAATGTCGTAAAGGGATTGAGCGGCAACACGGCCCGCGCGATCATCGAGCAGAGAGAGACCAGGAAGTTCAAGGATCTCGACGACCTGCGCAAGCGGGTGAGGTTTCGCAGGCCGGAATTGCAGAACCTCGTTCACATCGGGGCCTGTGACGGCCTGGACCCCACGCGACCGGCGATGCTGAGCAGGCTGCCATTTCCCCCGCCCCCGCACACGCAGCCCATGCTGTTTGATCTCTATCGCGACCGCTCCGTCGAGAGGCTGCCCGATTACGACCGGATCGCCAAATTGAAGGCGGAGCTGGATGTCACGGGCATTCCGTTCAGTATGCATCCGGCCGTACTGCTCCCCGGCCGCTACACGACGGCGACGAGACTGCGCAGATTTCTCGACAGAAAGGTGACCGTGGCGGGCTTTGTCGCCACCGCCCGGCGGGCCCGGACGAACGACAACCGCGTCATGGGCTTCGTGACTCTGGAGGACGCCACCGGTCTGGTCGAGGTGAGCTTCTTCCCGGACAAGCTCGCGCTGTACCGAACGATCTGCTCCTACGACGGCCCGGTCTGGGCAACCGGCAAAGTCACCGACCACCTGTCCTCACTCTCACTCGATTGCACCGCCTGCGGCAGGATTGGATAAGTCCGGCCTTCGCCATGGTCTTCTTGTGACCTATCAACCATCGAGCAGAGAAAGGACTTCTTTAACGTCCCAATACAATGTACGAAAGAAATCCCACGTTATCTGCTATCGTTTGGGGTCTCGACATAGGAGTGATTCTACAGGTATAAGGACAATGTCAAGCCTAAAAGTACCGGACACCTATAATTCTGGAGATCCCCGATGAGTCAAACCGCGCATGGAGAACCGCGCAATTGCGCGAACACCTTGCATACTGTGGTGTTGAATCAAATATGCTGTCGCCGGACATCCGTTGACGGAGAGGGAGTAGGGCCTGCGGGCAACTGATCCAGGTCTAGGAGGACCGGAATCCCCTCGGTCTGAACTATCGAGAACAGGGCAAAGTCGCTCTCCGGACAGAACACATAACGCACGTCAGAGTGTTGGAACTTGAAATCTCTCGCGATACGCCACTCTCGTTCGTGCGTAGCATCGAAGTCCTGATTAATGATGTTCACAAACGGCAGCAGTTGCTTTGGCAGAAAGTTATAGAGCTTACGCGAGTATAGGTCTTCCTTCCGGCGTAAGTCTTTCTTGAACAGATCAGAACGTATGTCCAAGCACGGATTGGCCCCTTGCTCATAGAGAAAGTCGCGGCCAAAGGCCAACCCGTATTGGGCTTTGAACACATCCCGGTGCGCACTCAGACCACCGAGGGTAGAGTTCGTGAAGCATACAGCAGGCGTCTGGCTCACACGATCGAAACTCCGTGATTCGTGGTTAAAGATGTCGACAGGGCCGGCGCACGAGCTGTACCAGCCGACCGGGCTCGCACGCAGACAAGGCTCAGACAGTGAATCACTGAGACCAAGAATTGACTTTAGTATATCGCGCGCCTCGTCGCGGGTACGCGGTGGGTCAGTATTGTATCTGATGAGGTGGCTGAGAAGAGGTGAATAGTCACTGCTCAGTTCGACGAGCTTCTTTGCGTCCTCTATCAAAGCTTTTGCCATAGTCACTGCCTCGCCAAGTCAGGGTTGTTACGCATTCGGTGAGGGTTTCCTGTACCGGTCCTTCGCGCGCAACTTGGTTCCCTTTTGTCGTCTTTTCGTCTGGCTTCCCAGCGCCGGCTTCGGGGCCGACTCCCAACGGGACTGTTCTGGCAGCCTATCGGGTAGGCTGTCAGGCCGCGTTCGTCTGCGCGGCGTAGGCTCAGACCTCTCCTCTCTACACCTGCGGCATTGACATGCATGACCGACAAATACCTCCGCGATCTCGTGATACGGCTTAACGAAGATCCTTGTGTCGTTGCCCGAACAGCAGTCCAGTTGCTCTCGGTCGAGCTTGTCCGCACCTTGAGCTACGCAGTCGTCATAGTGATCAGAGAGCCACTTGCAGAGACGATCAAAGAGTTCATTCTCAATCAGCTGCTTGCCATGGTTGTCTGCATGGTAGCAAATGGAGGCGACCGCGTAGAGACCCGCCAATTGGCGGGGAGTGTACGTGTGGGGCACTCCGTATCGCTTGAGGTTCTCAAACGCTTCGGAGTAGACGCGTTTCGCTTCCCTCTTTTGTTGCGGAGACATCATTGTCCTTCACCCTTAATAGGGATGCAAAACATAGTCGCTACGGGCACTATCGGGCAAATTCGGGCGTGACTTCAGGTAGAGGCTACGTATTCTTCAGGGCGGACTGGGCCCGTTTCGTGCGCCCTTTTTGGCGAATATTGGAGGTGGCCGGTACCTTTTCTGTATGCGACAGTCACTTCCGCCATATAGAGTATCACGTGACGGGAATGGCTGGCCACCTTGGCTCCTATTTTGATGAGGTTCTCCCGCGGTTGTCACAGTAAAGGGTCTTCTGACGAAGCCGGGGAAGACCGCAGGCGATTCTTGATGGGTACGTCCTGACGTGGGAACCGCCTGACTTTGCTGGGTCACCGCATCAAACGAATCGCTGCGCAAAAGGCGTGACACCTGTGAGTCGCGTCTCAGGCATCAGGCTTGGCCATCAAGGTGCTTGCCATATATGGTGCAGCCGGTTACAATATCGGACGACTTACGAGCGAGTTCGTGGCTTGTTCGCCCGATTGCAGGCGGGCGTGTAGACCAGCACGGACGCTTGAAAGAACAGGCAATCAAAGGGGCCAAGTATGAAAAGAAGACAGTTCATCAAAATGGCAGGTGCGGCGGGCGGCTATGCTCTCACGCGCGGGGCGCTCGGGGCGGCGGAGCAGACGAGAACGCAGGAGAGTCGTCGCAGCGTGGAGTTGCCGCGACGGGTGCTCGGGCGGACGGGGGAGAAGGTCTCCGTGGTCGGGTTCCCCGGGTTTGCCCTGGTGCACTACGAGCAAGCGCAGTGCAACGCGGGCGTGCGAAAGGCCTTCGAGTGCGGCGTGAATTACTATGACGTCGCCCCGGCCTATGGCGAAGACGGTGAATGTGAAATCAAGATGGGGATCGCGCTGGAGCAAATCGACCGTAGGCAGATCTTCCTGGCGTGCAAGACGAAGATGCGCGACAAGGAAGGGGCCCGCCAGGAGCTTGAACGCTCGCTGACGCGCCTCAAGACCGATCACTTCGACCTGTACCAGATGCACCACATTCGCACGCCGGAGGAGGTCAAGCAGGCGCTCGGGCCCGGCGGCGCCATCGAGACGTTCCTTGAGGCCAAGAAAGAGGGCAAGGTCCGCTACCTCGGCTTCTCGGCGCACACGATGAAGGGCGCGCTGGAAGCGATGAATGGCTTCAAGTACGACACGGTCATGTTCCCGATCAACTTCGTGGAGTATTACCAGTGGGGATTCGGCAAGCCGGTCCTCGAGTTAGCCGCCGAGCAGGGCGCTGCGGTCCTCGCGATCAAGCCTTTGTCCAAAGGGGCCTGGCCCGAAGGGGCGGAAAGAAAACGCCAGTGGTGGTACCGCTGCACCGAGACGCAAGAGGAAGTGAACATGGCCATGCGGTTTGCCTTGTCCCTGACGGGCGTTGCCGCCGGGATTCCGCCATCCTTCCTGGACCTTCTCGACCTGGCCGTAGAGGCGGGACGATCCTACCAGCCGATCACGGAGGCCGAGACAAAGCAGCTCCAGGCGATGGCCGAGCCGTGCCTGTCTCTATTCCGCAGGGAAGAAGAGCGAGTGGCAGCCGGCGCCTCGCTGCAAGAACCGCTGTATCCGGATAGCCCGCACGAATGCTGTCACTGCATGAATGCATAGCCACGCGCGGACGGCGGTTGGTACACGACGACGATGGGAGGACTATGCCGAACACCTGTCGCACACTGACGGGTATTATCCTGGCGGGTCTGGCCATGTCCGTGGGCTGGGGCATCCGGGGTGACTACGGCCACGAGGCCGGTGCGATGATCCCGGGGGCGCTGCTTGGCATAGCCGTTTGCATCGCTTCGGGCCGGGAGGATTGGTGGCGTCGTGCTGCCATCATGGGCATGTGCGGCGCCATCGGGTGGGCCTTCGGCGGGCAGATGAGCTACGGCCGCGTCATCGGCTACACCGCCGCCTCTTCGCTGCCGAATGTTGTGTATGGTTATGCGTCCCTCTTCATCATCGGCGGATTATGGGCGGGCATCGGCTCGGCCATCCTGGCGATGAGCGTCACGCAGCCGTCGTCCTATCTCGAACGGTTCGCCCGCCCGCTTGTGGCCCTGGGGATCGTCTGGGCGATCCTCGGCCTGACCGGATGGACGGACCGGCTTGCAAGTCGGTGGTATTTGAATGATACCGATTGGGTGGGGGCATCCTCGGCCCTGCTGGTCGCCGGCGTTTGCGCATTGCTGTTTCCCTCCGACCGACGGGCCTGCGTGTTGATTGCCGTGTTAGCCGGCGGATGGTGGGTCGGTTATCTGATCCTGGTGGGCCTTCTCGGTTTGCATATGACGCCGCCACGCAGCGACAACTGGGCGGGCTGCGTCGGGCTCTTCATTGCCTTGCTCGCGTACCTGCGGCATACGAAAGATCGCGCCGCCCTGACGGTGGCGATGTACGGTTTTCTCATCGGCGGTATCGGGTTTGTGCTGGGCGACATGGCGAATATGCTGGGTCGTGCCCAATGGGGACCGATCGGCCGCTACGAAACCTTGCAGGGATTGGATTATTGGAAGTGGATGGAGCAGCTCTTCGGGCTGGTCATGGGGCTCGGAGTAGGGGCGGCGTTCCTCACCGGCGTCAGAGGGCGACTGTCACCGCCTGGGGAGGATTCGCGGATGAGCCGGCTGCGGCCGGTCGCGCTGGTCCTTCTGCTGCTTGTCATGATGTGGTCCAACTTCTCCAAGAACGTGGAGAACTGGGCCAAGCGCGATCACATCCCGCCGGACCTTCTGGGCATCGACGCTACCTGGTGGTTCCTGATCATCGGTGCGCTGCTGTCGGCGACCGTCGTGGTCGCCATCGTGCGGCACCATAGTGGCCGCTTCGCCTTGTCGCCGCAGAGCGCGTTCGGCCGGGGCCAACTGTTGTTCCTGCTCGTTCTCTGGGTGTCTGTCATCGCCGCGCTCGCACAGGCCTTGCCGGGCATGTCGAGGCAGGGGGCCTTCCTGGTTCACGTGAGCTTCTGGATCACCGCCGGCGTTTGCTCGCTGATCGTCGTGGCGCTGAGGGAGGAAGCAACATATGAAGTCGCTGAGCCCCGGCCTGCTTCGAATGCCTCCTGGCAGCTCGGACGGCGGGGCTGGGTGTGCTTTTGCCTCGTGCCGCTTCTACTATACGCCGCGGCCTATCTGACGGTCGCGTCCCACGACGAGCCGCTGCCCGGTAGTCATCTGCGTTTTCCCGACACTTCCGCCGCGTCTGCTCCTACTCGGCCGTGAGCCACGACTCCGTAAAGCACGCGTGCTTGATGGTCTTCTGTTCCGGTCCTCCCGGCTCTCGCCGGCGATAGCTGTATACCACGTGCAGCCGACCGTCGGCGCCCTGGATAATCGACGGGTAGGCAGCCGAAAGCGCATCGCCCTCCGACAAGGCCCGCTCCAGATGGCGTGTGTGCGACCACGTTTTTCCCTCGTCGGTCGAGAGCGAGACGGCCAGGCAGTGCCGGCCTTTCTCCGTGTCGTTGTAGGCCAGGACCCAGTGCCCGTTGCGAAGCGTCACGATATCCGCGCCGGACCCAGGGTTCGGCAAGTCCGAGTCCTGCACGGGACTCCACGTCACGCCGCGATCACGTGACATGCTGACGTGCAATCGCTTCGGCGCCGGGCCGTTGTCACGCATGTAGGCGACGAGCGTTCCATCGGCTTTTCGCGCAATCGAAGGTTGAATGTTGCCGGCGCCGACGAGGGGCTCGCTGCATTGCCATGTTTGGCCGGCGTCGTCCGTCATCGCCATCAGGGAGAAGCTGAAGCCATCCGAGTACAACGGCACGATGATGCGCTTGTCGTCGACCACCACGGCCTTATTCTTCGTCTGCCAGCCCATCCGACGGAAGTACGGATACCCGAGCTTTTTATCTGTCGTCTGTCCATCCGGGCCGCGCAGTCGTCCTTTGCGCATCATATCTTCGCCCCGCGCTTTGGAGAGCAGCTGCTCCCTCCACGTCTTGACCAGCCCGGCGGCAATGAGGGCCTGGACCGGTTGGGAAGCATAGAGTTCCTCTTTGACGTACGTCGCGTACTCGCCAATCTGCCGCTCGACGGATTTGACAAACCGGTCGTTCGGCTGGATGCCGCGCTCCGCCAGGTCGCCGGGCTTGATGTGCAGCACGTCCTGCCATGCCCATTTCGGCGCTCCCGCCTGCTCGTTGAAGTCACTGCTGATCCGGTATTTCAGCAGTGACGTCTCCCACTGATTCGCGATGACCGTATACCACATCAGCCATAGCCTGCTTTCCGCGTCCATGAAGAGAATCGGGTTGATGTCCGGGAAGCCGGGCGTATCCGCCATCAGAAGCGGCTCGCTCCAGGCCGTCGCCCCCGACTTGAGCCGAGCGCCCATAATCACTACGTCGTCCGCCCAGCGCTCGCCTGAGCCTTGAAACCAGGCGGCCAGCAAATCGCCATTGGGCAGCTCGACGATCGTCGAGCCGTGAACGTGCTCGGTGACCGAGGGGAATATCTCGACCGCTCGGTGCTCGGCCGGCACACCGTCGGCGCGAAGCGATCCTGCCGCCGACGTCGCGGGGTCGTTGCAGAATGCCACAAGGGATAGAAACACGAGAGCGCAAACAGGCACATGTTGTTGCATATCGATCTCCTTCACATGATTCAACAGGCTCATTGTCTACACGATAAGCGCCCCCGAGTCAACCGTCGCAGGATGGCCGTCGCACGGCAAAGATACGTAAATATACGTAGGTCCCCGCTGGGTTCACGGCCCGACGACGAAGGGCCCTTCGAAAATTAGGTATTTTCCCTAATTGGCGCACGCCGCCGAGAGCGCTATATAGACTGACACAACGCGTCGTAGGACGATGGTGCGTTGCGTACGGCGCCTCGGAGGAGCACGCGCGAGACGACCGGCAGCGGACTTATAGGATGAAAAAAGTCGTCAATTGCTAAGGAGGGCAGAGAATGGAATCTGCAACCGCCAGGTGCGTCTTCTCAGGGCAGGAGTGGGCGGAGTTAAGGGAGGAGCTTTCGCTGTCGCCCCGGCAGGCGGATGTTGTTGAGCAACTCCTGATGGGCCACTCCGACAAGCAGATCGCCCGCGAGCTTCAGATGTCGGTGCCAACGGTGCGCACGCATCTATGCCGGCTCTTCTCCCGCTTTGACGTCGAAGACCGGTGTGAGCTCATTCTCCACGTCTACGCCTGCTTCCGCGAGGGGTGTCACGCCTACGATTGCCCGCGCGCGAGGTGATAAGGACAGGTCCCCCGGCCCGGACGCAGGACTCTCGCGCAACGTCTCCAGGCCGGCACACGATCCCGCCGGCGTTTCCCCACAAGACTTCCCGCCGCCACGTGAGACACCGTCCGTGAACCGCGCGCCGGCGCGTTTATGGAAAACACGGCCGTCTTGCCCTTTTTCTTGTTGCCTCTTTCGGCCGCGCCGACGTACTATGAAGCCGTCATGCACGTGTTGTTTCCGGGATTCCGCGGCCGGCGAATGTGACAGTCGCCAAGAAAGGAAGGGGAACACCGATGTACTGTCCGAAATGCGGAACGCAAAATGCCGAGCACGCTCAAACCTGTGTTTCGTGTGGCCAAATCCTCACGGCAGCCGCCCCTGCCGCCATGTCCGTCCAAGTCAAGACGAGCGGATTGGCCATTGCCGCGTTTGTTCTGGGCATCCTCAGCCTGTTCACGTTGGGTCTGACGGCAATCCCGGCCATTATCCTCGGGATCGTCGGCCTGAGCGCCATCGGGAGAAGCGGCGGGCGCTTGAGCGGTTCGGCCTTTGCCGTCATCGGGATTATCCTGCCCGTGCTCTCGTTCGCGGCAGTCCTGCTCCTGGCGATCCTCATGCCCGCGCTGGCCAGGACGCGTTCACTGGCGTTCCGAACGACCTGCGGCACGAACCTGTCGGGTATTGGCAAAGCCATGATGATCTATGCCAATGACTACGAGGACGAGCTGCCCCGTGCCGGCGGTCGCCAGAGTACGTGGGGTCCCGTCACGTGGGATGCCGGCACTCGGTTCCAGGCGTACTGCGTCGACGCCAAAGGCAACGGGGGCACGGCAAACATCAGTTCGTGCTTCTACCTGCTGGTCAAGTACGGGGAGGTGACGCCGAAGTCATTCATCTGCAAGGGCGACAAAGGAACGAGCGAATTCAAGATCGAGGACATCGCCGGGCGCCGCTCCATGCTTGAGGAGATCGATCTGTGGAACTTCGGGCCGGAGGCGTGGAAACACTGCAGCTACTCGTATCACATGCCGTTTGGCCAATACTTCCTCACGACATCCTGCAACCCGGGCTTTGCCGTCGCGGCCGACCGTAATCCGTTCATCAAGAGCCCCGCGGCGGAGGCGGCGGATTATGCCGGTTTCCAGCCGGACGCGGCCGGCTACACCGGCACCCGTACCACCGCGCGCATCGGTAATACGATCGCACACCAAGGCGATGGGCAATATGTGTTGTTCCTCGACACGCACGTCGAGTTCGCCAAGCGCCCATGGCGCTCGGTGGACGATGACAACATCTACCTGATCTCGGAGCGCACCGACGGCACAGGCTCGATGAGAGGCAACATGCCTGTCCCGCCCAATGTCGTTCCCGCAAGTCGAAACGATTCGGTCCTGGTGCATGATCCGGATACGCTCGTTCGCGGCCGAGCCACCAGACCCACTCGCCCGCGCCGTTGAGGGGCCGCTATTCAGTTCCCTGTGCTGCCGATAGACAAACGGCCTCGATGCCCCTCGGGTAACCATTCTCTTGC
>CBFDBY010000121.1:0-18409 GCA_965603165.1 uncultured Phycisphaerae bacterium | reverse complement strand
TAACAAAACATCGGCAGAGTGTAGCAGAAACCCACACCAAAAAAAAGCAAAACATGACCCCCACCTCGCTGCGAGGAGGCAGGCACGCTCGAGGGTGTGAAATCATCGGACGCCCGCCCTCTCGCACGACTCTCGTCGGAGCAATCAACGCCGGACAGATTGGCCTGTACGTCGTGAGGTGTCATTCCATTGGCGGGCTGCTACACAAATATTTGGTTTGTGCCCCCAGAAAGGTGTAACGACGAGCGTTTATACTGGACTTTTCAGGGTGGATAGTGTATAATCCCGACCGGTTGGATGCCTGTGACAATTGGGTGTGCCAAGCGCTTCAGCGACCTTGTGAGGCGCGACCATGCCGATCGTCGCTCGGGGCGGTCCAATACGGAGGTCGGCATCTGCGGAGGTACGGAAAAGCGCACGGTCTGTGCACAACTCAATTGAAGGGAAGGGAGATGACCAAGTCAACGTCATGCCACCGAGTCTGCCTGCGCACCGCACGAAGTACGACTGCCCACGTCGCTGCCAGGCAGCGAATCCGTGCGGCGAGCCGGGGCCTGTGCCTCGTGGTCCTCACCTGCACATCGCTCGCGTATGGGATGGGGTCGCCAGGCTCTTTAGGACCGCCGCCACCGCTGGAGGTGCCGCCAGTCATCAGCAGAACCTACCCGACAGACCTGAATGGCAATCAGATCGACGACACACTCGAACAGAATATGGCGACCACGGGCGAGTTGTCTATCGCCAGTTCGCCGCAGGATCAGACGGTCAACGTGGAATTGGTTTTCAGCGAACCCGTCACACAGCAGCAGATCGACGGCTTCCTGCGGTTAGGTGGACAGATCACCTATCTCTACCGGGTGGTTTCCTATGGCTGGAACGGCTGGATCCTGCGCGAGAGCCTCGATCTGCTACCCGCCGCCATGGGCCCGACCCTGGTCCTCGTGGAGCCGGTGCGAAGGACCGAATTTTACCTGGACGCGGCGTCTCAGACCGGCCGGGTGCGTCCGGTCTGGCAAGACGGTTTCGCAGGCCAGCCTGTCGGGTTCAGCGGCAGTCCGGAGACGACCATCGGCATCATCGATACCGGCGTGGATGATACGCACGTCGATCTGGCGGGACGTTGCGTGTATTGGAACGATTTGGTCGAAGGGCAAGACCATCCCGTTGACTACAGAGGGCATGGCAGTCTGGTGGCGGGCGTGGCTTTGGGCACCGGCCAGGGATGCGGAAAGGATGGAGAGGCCTTGCGCTACACCTACGCGGCAGGCGACTCCGACTGGTTCCACTTGGTGGACCCGATCTATCTGCCACCCGGCTTCGTCAACTGGACCTCACGGGCTTACTGGACCTCACAGGCCTACGGGGGCGGTTCGGCCACGTGGCTGGATCTGGCTCGCTGGAGCCGGGGGACAGTCTTTGATATCCTGCAACGCATCGGGGGCGGCAAGAAGGGTACGGGCGAGGCAGTGTATGCCCTGTACTTCAAAGCCACGGGACTTGAAGTGTACTCTTCGCTGTTGGCCAACTGGAACGAGGACGTCCTGGACAACGTGGTGATCGTCAACACCGTATCTCCCTATCCGGGGCCCGACGATGGGTTCAACACGTTCCGCGGCGTGGCCCCGGGCTGCAAGTGGGCCGCCGTCCGGCTCAATACGGACATAGACGCGGAATTCGAGGGCCCCCTCTCAATGGCCATCGACGATCTCGTCTCTCATCGGATCGACAAGCACATCAAGATCATCAATATCAGTGCCGGCCTGCTCGACGACGACGGCATGCCGATGGAAAGCCTTTCCCTGCGGGATAAGGTGACCTCCGCCGTACACAACGGTGTCATCATGGTCGTCTCGGCGGGCAACAGCGCTACCAGGGACGCAGAGTCCGCGCGCAAGATGGCCGATCCGGCACGGGCAGCCTTGGCGATTACCGTCGGCGCCTCGGACGATGAAAACGTACTGACGGATTACTCCACCTACGGATGCGAGGAGCCGGATTCGTCTGTGGGCGAGGGTTTTAAGCCCGATCTGATCGCTCCCGGGGGATCGCCCTATCATACGAGCATCATGTCCGTTGACAGCGGGACCTGCGACGGTGAGGCCCGCGTGGCCGACAAAGAGCCCAACGACTATGCCAACGCGATGGGCACCTCATTCGCCAGTCCTTTCGTGGCCGGCTGTGCGGCCCTGGTGATCGAGGCCATGGAACGGCAGGGTGTCGAGTGGGATTTTCATTCCGATTCCCATCCCCGGTACGTCAAGATGCTCCTGTGCGCGACCGCGTCCGAGACCAACGCCGATCGTAATTTTGGGCTCTTCAATCCGGACCTAGATCGCGCCACCCAGGGTACGCATGGTTTCCCGGTGGGCAAAGACCGCAACGAGGGATATGGCATCGTCAATGTGGACGCCGCCATCGAGGCTGTCAGCCTGACCTACCGACGGGGTACGCGTGTGAGCGAGGAGCTCGGGGCCGGAGCGACAGACCGGCGGGTCTGGGCCCGAAGAACCAGCCTCCTCGCTGGAGGCGAGTTCGAGGTCTTGCTGGACAATCCCGTTGATGGGGATTTCGATCTTTACCTCTATAGCATGGTCCCGAGCGATGCGGGCACGCCCACTATTCTGGCTTCCAGTACATCCCACGGGACGGGGGACGATGAGTCCCTTCGTTACACGTCTGATACCGACATGGAGGCCCTGCTCGTGGTCAAGCGCGTCTCGGGAGCCGGGACATTCGAGTTGCACACCGCAGAACCCGGGCCGCCGTTGGCGAAGGACGTCACTGTGACCTGCAGCGCGGACTCGCCCTCCACGATCACGCTGGATGCCGCAGACGACGGCCTGCCGAACCCGCCCGGGAAGCTCACCTACACGATTGTTTCCTTGCCGACACACGGACAGTTGGAGCATCTGGCAACAGCCGTGCCGATCATCAGCGTCCCGGCAAGCCTGGGCGAAGGCGTCGATCAGATCATCTACCGATCCGACTCGGGCTGGACGGGCGAGGATCGCTTCACGTTCCACGCCGAAGACGGCGGCATGCTCCCCTCCGGCGGGGTGTCGAATGACGCTGCCGTGACAATCACCGTGGGTGCTCTTAGCTTCGTACAACCGCTTCATCGATGGTCGTTTGACGAAGGCGAAGGCGACACAGCGTATGATTCGGCCGGTAACCGTCATGGTATCGTGCATGGAGCACAATGGATTTCCGGCCACATCGGCAGCGCATTGAGTCTTGACGGGTTCACGGACTATGTGGAACTGCCGGACAATGATCCGGTCTGGCTGCCGGAAAATGACTTCACCATCGCCTTCTGGGTCTGGTTCGAAACGGGTGACGCGACGTCTTCTCCGGGGCGTAATGAGATCATTCTGGACTTCAACTACGGAGCCAGTGCGAATCCCGAGAATGAACTGGGCTACTGCATCCAGAGGCGGGCAGGTACGGCAAGGATGCTGTTTCAGATGACGACGTATTGGGCCTCCGACGAGGACTTATACACAGAAGCCCTATTCTTCAAACATCGGTGGTATCACATCGTGGCTGTCAGGAACGGCACGTCGCAGGAGATCTACGTGGATGGACAACTGGATAGCCGGCGGAGTTGCATGTCGAATCCCATTGATTTCGCCGGGGGGTATGATGACAACGAAGTCAACATGGGCAGGTACACCGCACTCGGGCGGGAACCCGGCGGCCACTTCGGAGGCGCATTGGATGAAGTCATGATTTTCGACGTAGCCCTCTCTGCCGCGCAAATCCGCGAGCTTTACGAGCAAGGGATGTGCACGCCCCGTTAGCACATCAGTCCTGCGACGCCAACGTCAGTCATCCCAATCCCGGGCGACATGACCGTTGTGTAGCAAGTCTCGGCCGAGACCGACGATGCGGGCGAATTCAACGGCATGGCGACGACGGATTCCTCGCCGGTCTGGGATTGGACCGGCACGACACGGACACAGAAGACTTGGTGCGAGAGTTCTGGCATGCGGACCGTCATTCAGGAGGTCGTCGGCCGCCCCGGCTGGTCGGCGGACAATGCCCTGGTCGTTATTCTCATAGCGGATAGCTACGCAGGCTCCGACCGCAAGCTCTGGTCGTACGATGGAGACCCGGACAGCGCAGCGAAACTGACGATTGCATACCAACCAAGATAGTGATTTCCGCGGCGAGCGAGAAGATATCCGAGGCGTAGCGGTTTCGACACACCCTCTGAAGGGCCGGCAGCAGTCCGGGTGTTGCCGGCTCTGAGTTTCTCCGTAGGCCGGGTATGCTGGTGCGGCAATAGAAGAGACGATCGTTCCGGCCCGTGCTCTGAGCCGAGGCACATCGCGGACGAGCAAGGTGCGCAAAAAAAGAAGCCCCTGAGCAAACGGAGGGAGAGGAAGCGAGACTACCCAGGGGCTTGAATGCTCTTTACTTGTCACTTGCCTTAATTTTACGCGCCAGCGCCGGCCCTGTCAAGGGTGATTCTATGATTTTTCTGTGGTCGCCGGAGCTCGGCAGGACGAGCCGGGGGACCGCTGCGAAGGCCAGCCTCATGCCGTCGCAACGGCTGGACCGTAGAGCCCGGGAAAGTGCCGCCAGACAGCCGCGTCGGCAGCACGATGTATCCCCGTTGCCCCACCCCGACGCCGATTTCCGAGCGTTCGGGCTTTTGCTACTACCGAAAAAATGAACGGTGCAGGCCATTCCCAAGTATCATGATAAGATGACATTAGGATTGAATTCGCCAGCTTCGGGGGGGATAATAGGGTGGAAGTATGGGCTGCCCAATCTTTCCTCGGGGACGGACCGAGCGGCAGATGGTAAGATAGGAGCAGACAGGCGGTAAAGCTACGTTGGAAAGGCAGAACGAATGCACGTTGAACCACAGTTCTCAGTGTTCATGGTCAATAAGCCGGGCGTCCTGGCCCAGGTATTGGGGGAGTTTGCCAAGGTCCGAGTCAATATCGTCGCGATTACGATGATGGATTCGGCCGAACACGGTGTGATGCGGGTGGTCTTCGAGGAGCCGGACAAGGCCAGAGAGGTCCTGGCGAGACTGAATATGCCCTACAACGAGACGGACGTGCTGTGCGTGAACCTGGACAACCGGGCCGGAGCGCTGGCCATCATCGCCGAGAAGCTCGCCAAGGGCCACATCAACATCTCATACGCCTACTGCACGGCGGGCGCTCGGGGCGGCCGAACCACCGGCGTCCTGAAGGTCTCCGACGTGAAGAAGGCCATGAAACTGGTGCAGGATCACAACAAGGAGAGCCGGGAGCCACCCGCTGGACGCCGGTCAAAGGCCACCCGGGCCCGAAAAGCTGCACGATAACTATTTACAAAAAAGCAGCTTACATCAGCCCCCCGCGCCACCAGCCTGGCTGATGGCCGCGTCCCGGTCGGAATAGAAGCGGAAGATCCGGTCGAGATTGGTGATTCTGAAGACGCGCTCCAATTGTGGGCTCAGGGAGCTTACAGAGACCTCCCCCTGGAGCGATTCCAGCTTGGCCCGAGCCTCCAGAAGAAGCCCCAAGACCTGTGAAGAAAAGAACTTAACGCCGGAAAAGTCGAACACCATGCGCCGCGGCTGATTCGCCTCAATAAACTGCCTCAGTTGGGTCGAGGCGTTCGTAATCTCCTCGACGTCGCTGATGCAGGTGTTCTTGAACGACGCGATGGCGACGTCTCCCTGTGCTGCAATCTCCAAACCTGTGCTCGTTTCCATACCTATCACCTCAGCCTGCCAAACCAATCGCGACGGCATTATCTCATACCCATAACCCCCTGTCGAGACTTTTGTTCGCAATTCCCGCAAAGCGCAGTTCCGGGCCCGTCTTATCACTTATCCCTTGTTTCCCCTCGTCTGCGGCCCGGACTTCGAGTATAATGGTATTATAGGATTGCTGGAGATAACCCTGGAGGCTGACGAGCAAGCACCTCAATGCGGCCGGTCTCCTGGACTTGAAAGGGACTATGTATGGAAAAGCGGAGAAACCTGTCATGTGGCGCCGTTGTTTGTTGGGTCCTCTCTGCGCTGGCGATGGGACGTACGGCCGATACCGCTCCGTCAAAAGGCGAGCGGAAGCCCCTGGCCCTGAGGGTGGCCGAAAGTAAGATGTATGAGAATCTGTTGACAGAGAAAGGCTATAAGGTCGACACGCCCGAGCAAATCCAGGAAGCGCTGAAGAGCCCGAGTTTCATTGCACGCATGGCGGCTCTATATGTATTGACCAATCGAATGCAAGACCAAGCCATTGGGATCCTGAAAGGGGCACTGAAAGACCAGGATGTGCGAGTACGCACGACTGCCGGGGATTTGCTCGGGGCGTTGGGTGATAAGTCCGCCATCCCGGTGCTTCGCCACGACCTGGCGACCCTGGCGCCCCGGAATGGGCTGCCCGATCCCAACCTGAAGGACCTCGAAGGCAGGGACCTCGAGCGCGCGTCGAGCAGACGCACCGAGCGACTCTGGCACGCGCTCGGCGTGTCGAAGGTCCTTTCGCGAATGGGAGACCCCAGCGGCCTGGAACTGGCCGCTCGAATGGCTCTGCACAGCGATTCTGGTCTGTTCCGCCAGGACGCGATCACGGTCCTGACGAACCTTGCGACATCGGACAGGTCGCTGCTGGGCGAGCAGAGCATAGACCCGGAGTCCGTGCTCATCGCCATGGCGGAGGTGGAGACCAAACCCACCGTTCTGAGGAGCCTGAGAATTGCGAGTGCAAAATTGCGCCTTGAAGTTGCCAAACCGATTCTGGAGAAGCTCGCGGCATCACCCCATCTATCGGCGGAGGACCGCGAGACAGCCCGGCGACGCTTAGAGCACCGTGAGTGGAAGGCGAGAAGGCAAAGTGAGGCTCAGTCTGCCGAGCCGAAGTAGTAAACAGGTGGCAAAACGCCAAACACAGTCGCATTTCCAATGGTGACTTCCCTGCAAATCGACCAGTGACCTCAACGAGTGCCTCCGGAGACGCCTGGCAACACCGCGCGTGGCATGTCGGCTACGTTGAGTCGTTGCGCAAGACAACATACCCTTGAAAGCCTCGGCGCAGGCGGTAGAATACGGATCGGCAATCTGGAAAGGGCTTATCCTAATTGAGGATGACGGCATGGATTACGACCGATCCCGGTGGATGTTGTGTCGCAGGCAGGTTCTCGCAGTGCTGAGTGGGCTGATGCTCTTCGGCTCGGCACGCGTGCGAGCTGGCGAATACTACAGTCACAAGTCGATGGCGGAGCGGCTGACCTGTCTGGCCGAGCGAGAACCGAACCTTGTCCGCGTCCATGAGCTGGCTCGGTCGCGAGAGGAACGCACGGTGTGGATGGTCGAGGTCGGCAGCGGCTGCGACGCGGACAGGAGCGCCCGGCCCGCCATACTGCTCGTCGCCGGCATCGAAGGCAGCGACCTGGTCGGGCCATACACAGCGGTTTCCTGGCTCGAACAGTTGGCGAAGCAGTGTCGCGACGACGCCGAGATGGCGGAATTGCTGGAGACAACGACCCTCTATATCGTCCCCTGCCTGAATCCGGATGCAGCCGAGTCGTTCTTGGCGAAGCCCACGATCGAGCGGAGCGTGAACGGCACGCCGTGCGATGAGGACCACGACGGGCTCACGGACGAAGATGACGGCGAAGACCTCAACGGCGACGGCATGGTCACGATGATGCGCGTCGAAGACAGGGAGGGACAGTATGTCCTCGATCCGAACGAAAACCGGCTGCTGCTCGAGGCGGACCCTGTGAAGGGCGAGACGCCGGCCTGGCGGCTACTGCCGGAAGGAATCGACAACGACCGTGACAAGCGGTGGAACGAGGACGGCCCGGGCGGCGTCAACTTCAATCGGAACTTCCCCTACCGCTACAAGCACTTCGCACCGAACGCGGGGGTCCATCCCGTCTGCGAGGCCGAAACGCGGGCGCTGGCCGACTTCATCGTCGCCCATTCGAATATCGCCATTGTCCTCACGTACGGCGCCGCGGACAACCTCCGCAAGACGCCGAAGGCCGAGGCATCGCCAGGCCGGTCCAAGCCGATGGAGGCCCTCGACGAAAAAGATGTCGGCTACTACGAGGCGATGGGCAAGTTGTACCGGACGGCGCTCGGAATTGACGGAGAGTTGGAATGCACGTCCGAGGCCGGGACGTTCAGCGACTGGGTGTACTTCCACCGGGGGCGGCTGTCGTTAGCCGTGCGGCCGTGGGATGCGACCCTGGCCCGGGAGCTTTCAAAACCTGAGAAGGCTGACGCTAAGCCTTCGCAGGAAGCCGAACCGAACGAGCCATGCGACCCCAACGCCGCAAAGCCTGAGAAGAAATCGGTGAAGGATGAGGACAAGCGAGGCAAGGACGCGCGCGAGCAACTCACGTGGTTCGATGAACATGCGCCCGATGCATTCATCGCGTGGCAGGCCATCGACCATCCCGATTTTCCCGGCCGGCGCGTCGAGGTGGGCGGGTATCGGCCTTTCGCCCGCACAAACCCGCCGGCGGAAATGCTCGATGAGATCGCCGCGATGCATGCGGCTTTCCTGGCGCAACTGGTGCACCGGCTTCCGCGAATCGAGATCGCCCGGATCGAGTGCCGCCTGCTGGCCGAATCGATCTATGAGATTGAAATCCTTGTGACGAATACCGGCTTTCTCCCGACGGCCCTGTCTCACGGCGAGACGACCCGCGAAGTCTTTCCGACGCGAATCACCCTGGAGCTTGAGCCCGAGTGCGTACTCGCAGGGGCGAGGACGACGTTCCTGCCCACCATCCAGGGCAGCGGCGGCACGGCGAAAGCCCGCTATACAATCCATGTCCCGAAGCGGCAACAGATTCGTTTCGAAGTGGTGTCGATGCTGGGCGGCCGGGTGGACGGGACCATCGAACTGCTAAGAACGGGCGAGGTTGGAACGAACCATTGTTGTCAGGTGAAAGATGGTTGCGATGATGTCGATGCTGAAGAATAACATGGCCGTGATGGTATTGGCTTTCTCATGCCTGCTGTTGCCGGTCCCCTTGAAGAGCGATGCGGCGAAGCCAAAAGCTGTCGATCCAGCGGGTTTTGCACTTCCTGCTCTCGGTGCACCAGGCGATCGAAAGGTTGAGGTCGCGTGGAACCGGTTCTATGACCACACCGGTCTGGGCGCAATCCTGGCCCGGCTGCACAAGGCATTCCCGGAGCTCACCCGCCTGTATTCGATTGGCCAATCGACGGAAGGCCGAGACCTCTGGTGCCTGGAAGTGACGGCGCGCTGCGTCGGCAATCCCGAGCGCAAGCCGGCGATGTACATCGACGGGAACATTCACGGCAACGAGGTCCAGGCGGGTGAGGTCGTCGCCTACACAGCGTGGTATCTGTGCCACCAGTACGGGCGGCTGGAAAGGATCACGGAACTGCTGGACCATTACGTGTTCTACCTCGTGCCGACGGTCAATCCGGACGGCCGGGATTTCTGGCTGCACGACAGTGACGGCGCCAGATCGTCGCGCACGGGCTCGGCGCCGACGGACAACGACCGGGACGGCGTCGCCGACGAGGACGATTGCGACGACCTCAACGGCGACGGCGTCATCACCATGATGCGGATCAAGGATCCGCAGGGCCGATACAAGCCGCACCCGGACTATCCGGAGTATCTGATGGTCCGGGCCAAGCCCGATGAAACCGGGGAATACACCCTGCTCGGCCGAGAGGGCATCGACAACGACGGCGACGGCCGGGTGAACGAGGACGGCCGCGGCGGCTACGATATGAATCGCAACTGGGGACACGACTGGCAGCCGACGTACATTCAGTACGGCGCGAAGGACTACCCGTTCTCGCAGCCGGAGACGCGGGCCGTGGCCCGCTTCGTGCTCGCCCACCCCAACATCGCGGCGGCGCAGGCCTACCACAACTCCGGCGGCATGATCCTGCGCGGCCCCGGCCACGAAGGCGGCGCGATGAAGAACGCCGATGAGCGACTCCTGGAGATCATCGGACAACGGGGCGAGCGCATTCTGCCGTACTATCGCTCGATCATCTCGTGGAAGGACCTATACGTCACATGGGGCGACGAGGACACTTGGCTCTACGGCGGCCGGGGCATCCTCGCCTTCACCAACGAATTGTGGACGCGAAAGAACCTGTACAAGACGGACCGCTATCCCTCGGACGAAGAGGAGGCGGAATTCGTGGAGCACATTCTCCTCGGCGACGGCTTCGTGGCCTGGGAGCCGTACGACCATCCCACGTACGGCCGAATCGAGATTGGCGGGCGCAAGAAGGAATGGGGGCGCGTGCCGCCTTCATTTCTGCTCGAAGAGGAGTTGCATCGCAACATGGCGTTCACGCTTTACCACGCGGGAACGATGCCGCTGCTGCGGATCGGCGACGTGGGCGTGGAGGCGCTCGGGCAGAAGTTGTTCAAGGTGTGGGTAACCATTGAGAATCAGCGGCTGATCCCCACGCGGACAGCCTGGGATGTGGAGCACCATATCAGCCCGCCGGACGTCGTTTCCATCCAGGGCGAGCACATCCAGGCCGTATCCGCCGGACGCATCACCGACCGATTCTTCAAAAAGGTCGAAGCGGCCGAATCCCGCCCGGAGCGGGTGGAATTGGACTCTGTTGGCGGCATGGACGCGGCCCGCGTGCAGTTCGTCGTCAAAGGAACGGGCGACTTCACGATCACTGTTGACTCCGCCAAAGGCGGCCTGCTCCGCAAAAACGGCTCTTTGCCCGCTAAGTAATTAAATCGTAGAACGCCAATATTCTCTTGCGTTTCTTCCGATTCGCAGTTATCATCCTCCGATGATTACTTACAAGCACGTTTTGGCGTTGAATCCCTATTTTGGTGATTCGACAGCCGCAATGGGGGTTTTTCCTCCGACCGGTCTGGAGTACATCGCGGCAAGCACGAAGGACCTGGTCGGCAAGGTAACCCTGCTGGATCTCCGCTACGAGAGGGCCTATCAGGACCTGGACGCTCTCTGTGCGTTCATTCGGGCCGAGGTGGACTTGGTCTGCATCAGCGTCCGGTGGCACGCGCAGTACAAGAAGGTCTGCGAGTTCATCTCGCAACTGCCCGCCGAGGTTACTACGGTTGTCGGGGGCTACCAGGCGACGCTGGAAGTCGAGGATCTGTTCGATCGCTGCCCGAACGTCGATATGGTCGTGCGAGGCGAAGGCGAGGAGATCATCCGACAGGTCGTTACGGGCGTCCCCCGGAACGAAATCCGCGGGCTCTCGTATCGCGAGAACGGCAAGATCGTTCACAATGAGAACCAAGCCCTGCCGAACATCGCACACCTCGCGTATCCCGACCGGTCGTTGAGAAGGCACGACTACTACTGGTCGCACTACGGCATTCAGCTCAGCGGACGTACGTTCGATACAGTGCTGACGACGCGGGGCTGCCCGTTCAAATGCAAGTTCTGTACCTTCAGTCTCAATCCGCTGGGGCAGAAGAGAGAGTACACGGAGCGGCCCGTCGAGTCGGTCATCGACGAGTTAAAGACGATCACGGCCGACGTCGTGCTCTTCAGCGATGACAACATGTTCACGAACCCGAAGCGCGCCGAACGGCTCTGCGATCTCATTATCGAGAACGGGATCAAGAAGACCTTCGTCGTCCAGGCCCGGATCGACGTCGCCCGGCATCGGCGGCTGCTCGACAAGGCCCAGAAGGCGGGCTTCAAGGTGTTCCTCATCGGCGTGGAGTCGCCGCACGACCGAATCCTCGAGCAACTCCAGAAGGGCATCACGCAGCAACAAATCCGGGAGTCGCTGGCCATCCTGAGGCAATACAATTTCTACCTGCACGGATACTTCATCTACGGCAACATCGGCGAGACGGAAGAGGAGATGCTCTACATCCCCAAATTCGCCAGGGAGATCGGTCTGGATTCCATCAGTTTCCAGAAGCTCCGCGTCGAGAAGTTCTCGCCCGTGAAGGAGATCGTGGACGCGACCCCGGGCTACTACTATCACCACATCGGCGGGCCCGTGTATTCGGACCAGTATGGGCGCATGGAACTGAAGCGCATCCGCAACTGCATCCGTTCCGATTTCTACAATCCGAGGCAACTGCTGCGCACCGCAGACAAGGCCCGGCGAATCGGGCTGGTCGACGGGCGCGACCTTACCGGTGCATTCTTCAAACTGCCCGTTCTTCTCGGCAAGTTCGCCTGGAACCACGCGAAGGAGAAGAGGAAGAAGAACCGCACCCGCCGCCTTCGCGTATCGAACAGCCCGGGACAGGCGGATGGATTAGTGGCGCAAGGCTAATGTATCGGCGTTTCCCTTGACCGGGTCCCTCATGCCCCAAGAGGAAGAACTACTCTTGAGGATACTCGCGGATGTCCGCCCTTCGGAAGTCGCAGAGGGCGTGTATCTCTTCGCCCAGACCGAGCCGAATCAGGAATCGGTGTTCGTTGCAGCGAGAGAACTGATTGAGCGAAGGCGCGCGAAAAAGGTACTGATCTCTGATTGCAGTCCCAAGAGCGGATACATCGGCGCGGCCGCGTATCGCCGGGCGATGGCCCAGTTCGGCATCTCCACGAGTGTGATCGAGGAGGTGCCGATGGAACCGACGGAGATCCTGCACACGCTCATTGAATCGGAGAAGGTCGTGCGCTTCGCGAAAGCACAGGGTTATCAGCGGCTGATCGTTACATCCGCGCCGTTCCACCAGGAGCGAGCGTTCATGACGGTTGTCACCGTGGCGATGCGTGAATACCCGTCACTGAAGGTCTACAGCTATCCGGGCGCCCCGCAGCCGTGGGACGAGGCCGTGACCCATTCGCAGGGCCGGCTCCGGGGCACGCGAGCGGAACTGATCGCCGAGGAACAGAAGCGCATCGAGAGCTACACGGCCCAGGGCGATCTGGCCCCGCGGGCCAAGATCCTGGAATACCTCCACACGCGGGACTGACGAGAGCCGCTGTGGCAGACAGTGCTCCCAGCTCCTCAGGCTTCGTGTCCGCACCTTCGTCGCGTAGCCCCTGTGCTCGTCCGAACTCTCCTCTGCCCCCTTCAGAAGTGAGCTATCGCAAGAAGACCGGCCTTGCTTTCGGCCCTCTCGTAGGGTATACTCGTCACTGAGAATGATCGTATCTGGGTGCAGAATGAGGATCGTGTCTCCCGCACCTGAATGGTTCGGAGGCCAGATCTCATTTCGTCTGGCGACACCCGATTCGGACAGAGGGCGATCGGCAGGGTTCGGCCCCCAGAGTCACAGCCGTGAACGCGTCAGACCCGGGAGGGGTTCGGTCGATAGCTACGAACGGTTCATTTCGCTCATCACTCTTCTTGGAAGGAGGATCACCATGAAACAGCCCGTCTCGCAATTCTGCGCCGTCGCAGTTGTCCTGGTTCTGGGGTATACGGCCGTGGCCGCACCGCCCGGACTGGTCGGCTATTGGACGTTCGACGAGGGCGAGGGCCAGACCGCGTTCGACTCCTCGGGCAACGGCCTCGACGGCACCCTCAACGGCCCGCAGTGGGTCGCCGGCCAGCTCGGCGGCGCCCTGGATTTCGACGGCAGCGGAGACTCCGTGGAAATCCCTCATGATCCGCTTCTTTCCATCACGAGCGAAATCACCATCGCGGCCTGGACCAATATGAGGGCAAACGCCGGCGGGGAAATGGCGATTGTCAGCAAGGGCGGATGGGGAGCAAACGACCTGCCCTATGAACTGACGGAGACGGCCGGGGACGTGATCTTCTGGCAGTTCTACGATGACGCAGGCAGAGACACCTGCGCTCCTGATTCGCCGCCCGTGGATGAGTGGCACCATATTGCCGGAACCTATGATGGGGCGATCTTCAAGTGTTACGTGGATGGAGAGTTGGGGGATGAGTGGGAATATGTCGGAACGATGCCGGAGAACACAGCCTCCGTCACCATCGGACAAAGAAGCAGGGGCGGAACCTTCTTCAACGGCATGATTGACGACGTGGCCATCTATAATCGCGCCCTGAGCGAAGAAGAGATCCAATCGGTGATGGCGGGACATCTGATCGACAATCCGCTCGCGTATAGTCCCAGCCCTCGTGATGGCGGCATGATCGATCAGAAACTGGCCAATTTGACCTGGCAACCCGGGCAGTTCGCCGTCTTGCATGAGGTCTATTTCGGCGAAAGCCTTGATGAGGTCCTTGCGGCCACTGGCGACGACTCGAACGTCTTCGTCGACAGACGGGCTGTCGAGTTGCTGTCGGTCGGTACGACCGACGGGCCTTATCCCGACGGTCTCGAAAACGGCAAGACCTACTACTGGCGCGTGGACGAGGTCAACGACGCCCATCCCGACAGCCCCTGGAAGGGCAACGTCTGGAGCTTCCGGGTCCGGCCTTTGACGGCCTTCAAGCCCTATCCCGCCGATGGGATGAAGCACGTCGATCCCAACCAGGACCTGAGCTGGGAGCCGGGCGTGAGCTTCATCTTCCACTACGTCCACTTCGGAGAGAGCTTCGATCAGGTGAGCAACGCCCCCGCTCCCACCGGCTGGCCGACGGTTGACGCGACACATGAGCCCGGGCCCCTGAAACTCGATACGACCTACTACTGGCGGATCGACGAGTTTCTCGGGGCCGTGACGCATGTCGGCGAGGTCTGGAGCTTCACCACGCGCGACGCTGGCGGCGGCGCCAAGGCAGAGTACTTCGATGGAACGGACCTCGCCGGCGACCCCGTCCTGACGCAAGTCGAAGGCTCGATCGATCATTCCTGGGGCAGTGGCGAAGTCGCGGCCGGTCTGGTGGACAGCGTGTCCGCCCGCTGGACGGCCAACCTCCAGGTCCCGTTCACCGAGACCTACCGGCTCATCACGACCAGCGACGACGGCGTCCGGCTCTGGCTCGACGGCCTGCCGGTCATCGATAACTGGACCGACCACGGCACGACCGACAACACCGCAACGGTCGAGATGGTCGCCGGCCAGATCTACTCGATTCGCATGGAGTGGTACGAGAACGGGGGCGGGGCCGTAGCGCAGTTATCCTGGGCGAGTCCGTCGCTTCCGCGCCAGATCGTCCCGCAGGGATGGCTGCAACTGCCGCTCTGGGCGACGGGCCCGTCGCCGGCCCACGGCGCACCTCACGCAGTCCAGACACCTGTGCTCCAGTGGATCGCCGGCGATGAGGCGACGCACCACGATATCTACTTCGGCGAGGACGCCGAGGCGGTGGCCAATGCAGACCCGACGACTGCCGGCATCTATCAAGAGCGACAGGCAGTGGGCGCGACCAGCTACGATCCCGGCGCCCTGGAATGGGGCAAGACCTATTACTGGCGCGTCGATGAAATCAACGAAGGTAATCCCGCCAGTCCGTGGAAAGGCGCCGTCTGGAGCTTCACGACGGCCGACTTCCTCGTGATCGACGACTTCGAGAGCTACACCGACGACTACGAAGCTGGCCAGGCCATCTGGCAAACGTGGATCGACGGCCTGGAAAACGGCACCGGTTCGTACGTCGGCTATCAGGTCGCGACGCTCGGGACCTTCGGCGAGCGGAAGATCATCCACGGCGGCCGCCAGTCCATGCCGCTGGAGTATGACAATACAGGCAGCCCCTATTACTCTGAGATCAGCCGAACCTGGACGACAGCGCAGAACTGGACCGTCAGCGGCGTTGACACCGTGACCCTGTACTTCCGTGGCAAGCCCGGCAACGCGACGGATCCGCTGTATGTCGCGCTGGAGGACAGCACAAACAACAGCGCCGTCGTTGTCCATCCGGATCCCGAGGCGGTGCTCAGCACGGCGTGGACGGCCTGGCGGATTCCGCTGAGCGACTTCGTCGGCGTGAACGCCACCCGCATCAAGACGATCTACATGGGCTTCGGAGACCGCAAAGCCCCGACAGCAGGCGGCGACGGCCAGATCTATATCGACGACATCCGGGTGACCAAGTCCGCGCCTCAGTGACAAACGGCGGAACAATACGGCGGCAGCGGCAAAGCCTTCCGGCCTTGCCGCTGCTGCCGGTATATTGATGTCATGCCATGAGCTTTTTGAGCAGAGCGCGCTGGAAGTGAAGCCGGTTCTCGGCCTGGTCGAACATGATCGAGCTGGCGCTCTCCGCGACCCCGTCGGTGATCTCGTAGCCGCGATAGGCCGGCAGGCAATGCATGATCTTCACATGCTCCGGCGCAGCGGCGACGAGATCGGCATTGACCGCAAAGCCCTCGAAGTCCTTCCGGCGCTTCTCCTTCTCGCTCTCCTGGCCCATGCTGACCCAGGTGTCTGTGTAGATGATGTCCGCCTCGGCGACGGCGGCGTACGCGTCGGCGGTCTGGCCCGTGCAGCCCGGCGCCAGCGCGTTAGCCTTCTCGATCGTCGGGCCGTCGAGCTCGTAGCCGTGCGGGGACGCGACGACCAGCTTCATCTTGAGCTTGCCGGCGGCGTAGGCCAACGAGCGAGCGACGTTGTTGCCATCGCCGATGAAGGCGATCTGAATCCCCTCGAGCCGGCCACAGTGCTCTTTGATGGTCAGACAGTCCGCCATCGCCTGACACGGGTGCGACCAGTCGGTCAATGCGTTGATCACGGGGACATCCGCGTACTCAGCCAAGTCGAGCACCGTCTTGTGCTCGAACGTACGGGCCATGATGCCCTGGACGTAGCGGCTCAGGACGCGGGCAATATCCTTGAGGGGCTCGCGCTTGCCGATGCCGCCGATGTCCTCGGGCTTCACGTAGATCGGGCTACCACCCAGGTCGGTCATGGCTACCTGGAAGCTGATCCTCGTGCGCAGGCTCGGCTTCTCGAAAAGCATGGCGAGCGTCTTGCCGGCCAGACACAAATCGCGCCCGCCGGACTTGGTGTATGCCTTCAGGGAGCTGCTTTCATCCAGCAGCTCGTTCAGTTCCTGCGAGGAACATTCACTGATCGCAACGAAGTCCTTCATGATCGACCCTCCGAGAGAACGCCGTCGAAGATGTCCACTGCCTCGTCGATCTGCTCAGCCGTCACGATCATCGGCGGCATGAAGCGAATCACCGTGTCATGAGTGCAATTGATCCTTAGCCCTTTGTCCAGGCACTTGCTGACGATCTCTGCGCCCGGCCGGGTGAGTTGGATGCCGATCATCAGGCCCACGCCGCGGACGTGGTCGATGACGGAATGCTTTTCCTTGAGCGAGCGCAGCTTGTCCTGCGCGTACTGCCCCATCTCCACGGCGTTCTGCAGCAGGTTTTCTTCCTCGATCGCCTCGACGGTGGCAACGCCGGCGGCGCAGGCGAGGCAGTTGCCGCCGAAAGTGGAGGCGTGCTTGCCCGGCACCAGGGAGGCAGCGACCTCCTCGGTGGCCATCATCGCCCCGATGGCGACGCCTCCGGCGAGGGCTTTGGCCATCGTGATGATGTCCGGCTCGATGTCGAAGTGCTGATAGCCGAACCATTTGCCGGTCCGGCCGACACCTGTCTGCACCTCGTCGAGAATCATCAGCGCCCCCTTCTCGTCGCAGAGCCGACGAATGGACTGGAGGAATTCGGGCGTCGCGACGTTGATGCCGCCTTCGCCCTGGATCGGCTCGACCAGCACGGCCGCCACCTCATCCGTGAACGCCGATTCCAGCGCGTCGATGTCATTGAACGGGATGTAGACAAAGCCCGGCAGCAGCGGCAGGAAGCCCTCATGGTACTTCGGCTGGGCCGTAGCCGTGACGGTGGCGAACGTCCGCCCGTGGAAGCTGCCCTCGCAGGTGATGAACTTGTACTTGCCCTGCGCCGTGTGCAGCCGGGCGAGTTTCAGTGCTCCCTCGTTGGCCTCGGCGCCGCTGTTGCAGAAGAAGCATTTGCCGCCGAAGGCCCGCTCGCTGAGCATCTGCGCCAGGCGGCCCTGCGGCTCGGAGTAAAACGTATTGTCGATGTGGATCAGCTCGCCAACTTGCCGGCGGACTGCCTCCACCACCTTCGGGTGGCAGTGGCCGATGCCGCTGACGGCCCAGCCGGGGAACATGTCCAGGATCTTGTTGCCGTCGGCGTCCCAGAGATAGCAGCCCTCACCCTTGACCATGACCCGCGGCAGCCGGCCGTAGTTGGCGATCACGTGCTTGTTGAACAATTCGATGGTCTCTTGTGTCGTCATGATTATCCTCTCACGATCATTTGCTCGATTCGGTTGCTGTGGTTGCGTCACATCGCGGAAGCCCGTCGCCTCAGCGGCCCCCTGGGCCCTTGCCCAAGGGCGTATCCCTCCCGTCGGCGCTCACGCTCACCAAGAATGTGAAACCAAAATGAAACGCTTGTGACTGTCACCATTGCACCTTTACGAGGTTGGGTACGGCATGGGCGTCTCAGCCCCTGATGATCTCGGTGCCGATGCCCCTTTCGGTGTAGATTTCGAGCAGCAGCGAATGGGCGATTCGCCCGTCGATGATATGCGCCTTTTTTACTCCCGCATCGAGAGCCCGGTCCATACGCTCTTGAAGATAGCTTATGAT
>CBFDBY010000120.1:0-18751 GCA_965603165.1 uncultured Phycisphaerae bacterium | reverse complement strand
ATCGGCTGGCCACGGAGCCACAGGCTCAGCGTATCGGCGCCCTGCACCGTCCAATCCTGGGCCGGCGACAGCGGCAGCTCGGCCTCGGAGTAGAACGGCGAGAGGACGTTGTTGAAATCCAGCGGCATCGACTGGTTGCCCCCGTGGACGATCGTCTGCTCCTGGTAGGGAGCATCGAAGTACCCGACGATCGAGCCGGTCATGTTGGTCAGGCCGTCGATCCAAACTTCCCAGATCGCATCGCCGGTCTCGAAATCATCCGGAGAGTAGCTCTCGAAATCGTCGATGGTGATGTACTCCTGGGCGGTGAAGCTCCAGAGATCGCCTTCGTAAGTGCCGGCGTCGCCGACCTCGTTGACCTTCCAGTAGTACATCGTGCCTAAGTCGAGCCGGCCGGGCGTGTAGCTGCGCTCGGTCACGGTATCGACGAGGGCCGAGCCAACGGCCACGGCGTTGCGGTCGGTGTCGAAGAATACCTCATGCGATACCGCCTCGCGGCCCTGCCGCCAGGTCAGGCTCGTGTCGATGCTGACGCCGGTCGCGCCGTCCGCCGGCTGCGGCTCGCGGGCCTGCACGGGAATGTAGAAGAACCGAACCTCGCTGAGGCCGGTCTGGGGAGCAATGCCCATCCAGTTCGCATTGATCGTCAGCCTGACGTACCGCGCCTGAACGCCGCCGAAGTCGACAATCGTGTTCGCCGCATACCCCGGCTCGCCGGGCGCCTGGGCGAATTCAGGAACGTTCTCCAGTTCCGTCCACGTCGCGCCATAGCTGGAGTATTCGATCGTAACGTCCCTGGCGCCGAAGCCGAGGTAGGTCTCGATCCCCTGGTTCGAATTCCAGACCCACAACTCGTACAGCTTATAGATCTTGTCGAACTCATAAATGATCCAGTTCTCGCCGAGACCGGTGGTCATCCACATGGTTTCCGGCACGGTCCCGTGCCCATCGCTCGCATCGAGACCGGAGCCATTGATGGTGTTTTCCGGGCCCGCGTTGGCCTGGAAGCTGGCGGCCGTGGCCGTCAGGTTCTCGATGGGATACCCGAACGGCTCGGCGGTGAAGCTCCAGACCGGGCCCTTAAAGACCGTGGTATCCGGCGGCGCGTTGGCCTCGTCGATTCGCCAGTGATACGTCTGGCCGTATTCGAGCAGGCCCTCGGGATCGTAGGCCGCGTCTGTTTGCCCCTCAATCGCCAGGACGTCCATGGGATTGTCCGGGCTGGCGTTGTTGACGTCGGTGAACGACGTGCCGAAATACACGTCATGACTGGCGGCGAACTCGCCCGCCGTCCAGCTCAGGACCACGTCGCGCGGCACGTCTACGGCCCCGTCCTCGGGGGCGGGATCGCTCGCGAGGGAGGTGTCTCCCAGGCCCAGCATGCTCTTCTGAATCTCGGCATCCGACAAGGCCTTGTGGTAGACCTGCACGTCGTCGATGATGCCCGTGTAGAATTGGCCATTGTCCCACGAGCCGACGATGGTCTCGCCGGAGGTCCCCAGATAGGGCCCCGCAGAAGCCTGGGCCGTCTGGACGCCGTTGATGTAGATCTTCCTGTTCTGGGCCGCAAAATCGTACCAGAAGGTCAGATGGTACCACGTATTGTCCTGGATCAGGCCGCTCGCCGTATCGAGGTCATTGCTGTAGAATCCCATGCGAACGGCACGTTCCGGCGCATCGGTACTGCCCGGCGCTCCCAATCGAAAGTGCAGGTTCAGGTTGGTGCTGTCCGACTCCCGTTGGGAAAAGACAATCGCCGAGGCAGTCAGCACGGGATTCACCCACATCGTGATCGTGAAGCTCCGATTGTCGAAGGCGATGTGGGGCGCGTGAACATCCGCGTTGGAGCCATTGAATTGTATCGCCCCGTCAAGCTGGCCGGCGACCCAAGTAGCGCCCCCTTCGAGCGTGCCGTCATTGCCGTTGCCGGTCAAATCGTTGGCCACGGTGCCGGCCCCCTCGTCGTAGGGCCAATAGGCCACGAGGTCCGGATCGAGCGCCGCGAGCGCGGCCCCGGCCGAGCCCAGCAGCAGGACACAGAAAACAACAAGAACTGGTCTTCTTAACATGATCGTCCTCCTTCAAAGATGCCATATGCCGACGCCACGACGCTGCGCCGTGAACACCAAACACTCATCGCTCCGTGACCCGCCCACAGCCGCTTCTTCAGATCACCTGCTCTCTCTGAACCGAGCGTGCGCCAATAGGCTGGAGCGGTGATGAAGAGCTGCACGGAGTATATTCTTGCGTGCGGGGCTATATTGCCGCCAAGACAGGTTCCTCCTCAAGCGTCAAGATCGCAATTCACGGGCCAGGCGAGAGCACCGACCGCAGGGCTCTTTGCCATCGTCGATCTGACCTCACGACCAGTGCTCCAGCCTGCAACCTTCTCTATCATACCATACCCCCGCATCCGATTTCAACGGAATTGGCCGCCCAATCCCCTTCTTTTGCGGCCAGAATTTTCATGCGGGCCGCTTGATTTTTTGATTTCGCCGCCAATCCCGCGTATCAGCATTGATAATGCACCCGTCCGCAAGGGCCCTGAAACGCCGGGAAGCTCAGGACCGGGAAATACGGATTGTCCACATTGATACCGGCGTTCAGCTCGAAGACACCCCAGGGCGCACCGTTGCCGCCATCGTCCATCGAGGCGAATCGATTAAGGAGAATCCCGCGGACCGGCCGATATTTAGAGAGGAACATTGGGGATCAGATCATGAAAACATGGATGTTTGTCGCCGAAGTCTTCTGGTTGTGCTCTGTCATGAGTGTCTGCCCGCAATCCACCGAGCAGACCACCAGATCCGAAAAACCAACACACCATCAAACCACGTGTACAGATTCGTTTGGCAACGTCTTTGTGCAACAGTGGAACTGTTCCAACTTCGTTCGGCCGCCGCCTCTGGGGAACTGAGATCGATATGATCTGAACCAAGCAACAACAAGATATTTCGGTTACAAGCACACAGGCCATAAGCTTCCCACTTATGGCCTTTTTTCTTGGGGGAGGATCGAGGCGGTCAAGCAGCCTCTTGCTCGGGGGGGATGCCGTCGTCGGCCGATCACTGCATGGGGAATCGGTTGCAGAGATCGCGGACGCGCTCCTTCATCGCATCCCGGAGGGCAGGATCGAGTCGGTACTGCTTTTCGCTTACGATCTCCACATGCGTCAGGACCTCGTCCACCAGTGGCGCGATGACCTGCATCTCCGGCCGACTCATGCCGTTCTTCGTGGTGATCGGGGTTCCCAGGCGCATGCCGCTCGTGATGCGGGCGCTGCGACCGTCGTAGGGCAGCCAGTTCATGTTCACGATGATGCCGCAATCCTCGAGGCACTTCTGCGCGATCAGGCCGGTCAACCCTTCGCGGCGGTTTGCGACGTTGACCAGGAACATGTGATTGTCGGTCCCGCCCGTCAGCACGTCGTAGCCAAGCTCTATGAACTCCTGGGCCAGTGTCCCGGCATTTTGCACGATGCGGAATTGCCGATCGCGGTATGCGGCCGACAGCATCTCCTTGAAGAACGCGGCTTTGGCGGCGATGTTGTTCAGGTACGGTGTGCCCTGGAAGCCGGGGAACGTGGTCTTCTCGATCCGCTTCCAGAGCGGCCCTGCCTTGCCGCCGGCCGGGAACGGCCGGTCAAAACCCCGGCCCATGAGAATCAGGCCGCCGCGAGGACCGCCGGGCTTGTACGTGCTCGTCGTTGTGAAGTGGGCGCAGTCCACCGGTGACGGGTGCGCCCCGCCGGCAATCAGGCCGGAGATGTGCGAAACGTCCGCCATGAGAAACGCGCCGACTTCGTCCGCGATGGCGCGGAATTGGGCGAAATCGATCGTTCGCGAGTAGGCGGTAGCCCCGCAGATGATCAGCTTGGGCCCGAAGCGCCGGGCCTGCTCGCGGATGGCGTCGTAATCCAGCAGAAAGCTGTCCGGACGGACGCGATAAGGCTCGACCTCGAAGAATTTGCCCGCGAACGCCACGGGCGCGCCGTGCGAGACGTGCCCGCCCTGGTCCATGGCGAGGCTCAGAATGCGATCCCCCTTTTCGAGGATAGCAGTCAATACGATCTGATTGGCGCTGGTGCCCGAATGCGGCTGGACGTTGGCGTACGCGGCCTTGAAGACTTCCCTGGCCCGGCTGATGGCGAGCGACTCAAGGCAGTCCACGACCTCGCAGCCTCCGTGGAAACGCGCCCCGACGAAACCCTCGGTGGTCTTGTTCTGAACGGTCGACCCCAGCGCCGCTAAGACGGCGCGCGAGCACTGGTTCTCCGCCGCGATGAGCTGCAGCGTATTCTGCTGCCGATCGTACTCTTCCGCGACGAGCCTGTAGACCTCCGGGTCGGCCTGCTCCAGGGCGTGAAGCAGACCCGTGTGATATCGGGCGCTGCTCAGGGCTTTTCGGCCGGCCGGTTCGATGTTCTCACGGACGGGCGTTTCGGTCTGTTTGGGCGTCTTCATGGTGGGCTGCTCTGCGAACATGCGCGGGCCTTCGCATCCTTTCTCCGGTTGTGGCGGACGACTCCGTCGTGCGCGCCCGTGTCAGGCACAAGTCCCGTGCAATCCTTGGGACCCGTACCTTGCGCGCAGCGCTTGACGTACTACGAGGTCTTATCGGCAGAGACCGCCAATTAACTGAAGAAACTGCGCACGATGTCGTTGAAAGTCACATAGATCAGCAGAATCAGGACGAGCCCCCAGCCCGCGTAGGCCACGACGCCCTGCGTCCGTTCGGTCAGCGCCGAGCCCTTGATCTTCTCGATGAGCATCAGCACGACCAACCCGCCGTCGAAGGGCGGTATGGGCAGAAAGTTGATGACCGCGATCGTCGCGCTGATCAATCCGAGGAAGTAGGCGTAGTTCACCAATGGCTGCTCGGCCACGATGCGATAGCTGAACGTGATGATGCCCACGGGGCCCATGAGGTGCTTGGGGCTGACCAAGCCGCCGACCAGGCGCTTCAGGGTGATATAGGTCTGCGCGATGAACGTCCAGGTCCGGCGATACCCCATGCCGAGCGCATTGACCGGACCTTTCGCTTGGTACAGGCGGTCGAGAGGCAGGAAGGGCACGCGCTCGGTCAGCATGGATTCCACAGTCACGGCGTTTTCCGCCCGCGTCGTCTGCAGGGTTACGCCGCCTTCGACGTCGCCATCAAGCTGATACCGGAGAACCACGGGACGACCTTCCCATCGTCGGATCTCGTCGAGAATGTCATAGAAGCTCGATACCGGTTTGTCGTTGACGCTGACAATCCTCGCGCCCCGCGGGATCTCCAGCTCCGGCGGTCCGTTCGGCACAGAGATGGTGTCGGCGACCACGGCGTGTCTCGCATCGAGCGCCACGGCGATCCCGATCAGCACGCGGTCGATTCCCGGGGCCCGCTTGGGGACCACCTCCACCGTGACGATCTGCTCGAGTTCGTTGGCGTTCGTACGCAACACCTTCATCAGCAAGGCCTTACCTTCGGACTCCGTGGTAACGTCGCGCATTTCCTTGTACGTGGGATACTCGGCGTCCCCAATCGCAAGAATGATGTCTCCCGCCCGCAGTTGAGGTTGGTCGTTCGGGCCTTGTCCTGCCGCCTCCGAGGCATCCCCATTGCTGACCGCCGTGATCCGCATGCGCGGGACCATGGAGTAAACATGATTCAAATCTGCATCGGATTCCACGTCGACCTGGGCGTGCGCCCAATCCAACGGCAGCTCCGTCTCGATCCGTTCGACTTGTCCACCCTTCGTGGTTCGGCTTGCGGCAACGGTGATCTTTGGCTCGAGCGTCCCGGCGACGATCTCGGCCAATTCCCAGTAGTGCGCCACTTCTTTGCCGCGGGCCGCCACGATGCGGTCTCCGGGCAGAAGTTTCGTTCGCTCCTGCAGGAGATCGGGTTCGGAAATGGAGGCGATCTCCAGACTTAGGGGCTGTAGGATGCCAAACTCGCGAAACGCGCCTCCCGGAAGGTCTCTGGCCACGAGGATCTTCTTCTCCACTGCGCCGTCCGGATGCCGAACGGTCACCGGGATCGCCTCGTTGAAGTTCGATAGCGCGCCGGCAATCAGGATGTTGCTGAAATCGAGGTCTTTGGTGTTGCCGTCAATCATGAGGAATTCGTCGCCCGGCCGCAGACCCGCCTTGGCCGCCGGCGACTCCGGAATCACGCCGCCGACCACGGCCGGAGGCAGCTTGATCCCGATCAGGAACACCGTCATGAAGATGATGGCCGCGCTGATGACGTTGAAAGTGACGCCCGCTGAGATGACGGCGATTCGGATGCCCACCGGCTTGTTCGCAAACGACCGTGGATCGTCGTTTTGCTTTACCGGGCCGGTATCCTCCTGCCCCAGGAGTTTGACGTAACCGCCGAACGGGAAGATGCCGACGCGATACTCTGTCTCCTCCATTTTCTCGGCGGACTCGTCCCCTTTTTCCCCGGAAAAGCTCGGCAGGAAACGGAGGATGAACTTGGATTTGACCTTGCGAACCCCCAGGAGCGTTGGAGGCATGAAGATCGAGAACGCCTCGACCTTGATCCCGCCCAGCTTCGCGATGATGAAATGGCCGAACTCATGAACGAGCACGACCGCACCGAAACCGACCAGAACCACGAGCACGTTGCCGACAACGCCTGCGTTCCGCACGACCAGATAGACAATCACTCCCAGGACCGCGGCCCAGAGCACACGGCCGAACACCCTCGTCCCCGACTTCGCCGTTGTTGACATCCAAACACTCCCAAACTGAGCGACATTTGCGTGACAGGCCGAACCGGGCCACAACCCGCATTCCCTCCTGCCTTATTCTACGGTTTCAGGCCCCTGACGGTTTGTCGGAGCCTCTCTTTAACCTCTCTTCTTGCCCACGCGTCCGCTTCGAGCAGCTCGTCGAGGCACTTCGTGTGCCTCACGTCGTGCTTGTCCAGACAGCTCTCGACCACTTCCATGATCTGCAGGAACGCGATCCTGCCGGCCAGGAACTCCTCCACGGCCGCCTCATTGGCGGCGTTGAACACGGCGGCCGCCGTGCCGCCGGTTCGCGCCACCTCATACGCCAGCGGAAGGGCGCGGAACGTCTGCGGGTCCGGCCTCTCAAAATGAAGCAGGCCGATCTCCTCCAGCCGAAGTCGCTTCGACACCCCGGCGACCCGCCGAGGATACGTCAGAGCATATTGAATCGGAAGGCACATCTCCGGCTCGCCGAGCTGCGCGATCACCGAACCATCCACGAACTCCACGAGCGAATGCACGATCGACTCCGGATGAATCAGCACCTCGATCCGGTCCACCGGCACGTCGAACAGCCATCGCGCCTCAATCACCTCCAGGGCCTTGTTCATCATGGTCGCCGAGTCGATCGTGATCTTCGGGCCCATGTTCCACACCGGATGGGCCAGCGCCTGCTCCCGCGTCACATCCTGAAGCTCGTCGAGGGTCGCCCCGCGGAACGGGCCGCCGGAACCGGTGAGCAGGATTCGCTGCACCTCCGACGCCGAGCCCGACTGCAGGGCCTGAAATACGGCCGAGTGTTCGCTATCGATGGGCAGCAACATGCTCCCGTGCTCCCTCGCCGTTCGAGTGAGCAACTCGCCCGCCATAACGAGCGGCTCCTTGTTGGCGATGGCCAATCGTTTGCCCGCCTTCGCGGCCGCGAGGGCCGAAGGAAGGCCGGCCGCTCCCACGACCGCCGTCAGGATCGTATCGACCTCCTCATGCTGCACGAGCCGGGTGAGACTGTCCTGGCCGGAAAGGATCTCGATATCCACGCCATTCATCATCGCCCGGAATTTTGCCGCGGAATCCCCATTGGTGACAGCCGCGAACCGCGGCTTGTACCGCCGGGCCTGCTCCGCCAGAAGCTCCACGTTGCTGTGGGCGCTCAGGGCGACCACGCGGTACTCGGGCCCGAGCGCATCGAGGACGCGTAGGGCATTTCGCCCGATGGACCCGGTGGATCCCAGGATGGCAATGCCTTGCGACATGGTCAGGGTTCGCTGTACTCCTTTTCTCTGGCAGCGTCAAAAATCCATTTCACCCCGCCGTCGAGTCGGCGCGAGTTCCGGCCTCCGACTTGAGCCGAGTTCAGAATGGGCCGAAGACAGACGATGTTTCCTGTCGGCCCCGCAAACGATACGAGCGATGGTATGAGAGGATAGGCAAGCTGTCAAGCGGAAAGGATAGTCATCCCAGGCTCGAAGGAGATTTCGCGGCCCGGTATCCTCGGCGACGAGCCCGGTGCGCGGGTACGGAACGTCTCGAATACGACTCGTCACGCACGCGAGGCGGCACGATGCTTCCTAACGTCGGTTCTGGGCCCGGAACTGTCGCGGGGGAATCCCCACCAGCGATTTGAACGTCCGCGTGAAGTAGCTCTGGTTGTTGTAGCCCACCTCGAAGCAGATCTCTGTGCAGCTCTGGTCCGTGCTCAGCAGCAGCTCCTTGGCCCGCTCGATCCGCACCCCGGTGACGTAGTCGATCACCGTGATGCCCATCTGCTCCTTGAACAGGTGCGCCAGCCTCGAGACGCTCAGATGCGACGCCCGGGCGATCTCGGCCAGCGTGATGGCCTTGTCGTAGTTCGCGTCGATGTAGTTGACCGCCGGGCGGATCTGCGTCATCTTCCGCGCGTCCTGCGACGAGTACACCAGCTCGATGAACTCGTTCAACGCCGTGCTGATCCACGCGCACAGGTCCTCCTGGCTGTCGATCTGCATCACCTTGTTGACGTAGGCGAGGTTCTTCTCCAGCATCGTCTCGATCGCCACCCCGCCCTCGACCGCCGAGCGGCTCAGCACGCTCAGCAGCTCCAGCAGCCGGGCCTTGAGGATCCCGAGATCGCCGATATCCTTGAACAGGATCGTGCCGAGAATGGAATTGAGGATCTCCTTGGCCCCGGTCCGGTCGCCGATCTTGACCTTCCGCAGCAGCGCCCGCTCGCTCTCCAGCGGGTACTGCCACTCGGCCCCGAGCTTCTTTCGCTCCTGGATGAACTCGCCGATCTCGGACTGCTGCATCGCCCGCTGCCGTCGCCAGCGAATGACCCGCGCATCGAACCCGCCGACCTCATAGAGCAGATCGAAGAGAAACTCGGCCGCACTATGGACCTGCCGCCCCCGCACCACCGGCAACCCGCGCAGCGCCCCGGAGATTTCCGTGGCGAGGGCGTCCCGCCCTTGCGTCGCGAGGCCATCTTGGCCTCGCTTCACCACCTCGGAAGAGCAAGGGCAGGATGCCCTCGCCACGCCGACATGCTCGCCGGCCGTCCCGTGCAGACGGCCCATGATAGCCTCGATGATGGCCGGCGTGGCCGGCTCCCACAGACATCTGCCGAAGAACATCCCGCCGTGGACCGTGTCCCGGTCCACGACCGGCACGCAGACCAGCACAATCCCCGCGTGGCAGATCGTGATATACGACTGCCCCATCTCGGCCGCGATCTCGACCGCCCGTTGCTGCTCGGCGACGCACCGTTGCCGCCCCTGCGCATCGGCCTGCACCAGCCGGCAGAACTCAGGCCGGCAGTCCTTGCTGCACAGCTCCGCCACGGACTGCCCATCCGGCCCGATCGTCTCCAGCGCGAACTGAAAATGCGTCCGGAACACCTGCTCGATCCGCCCGAACTTCTCCGGCGTCAGCAGCTCCGTCAGTTTTGCCTGCTCAACCATCCCAAAAATCCACAACCACCAAGATTGTGCCATTATACCACATCGGTAGCCAGGAACCCCGTGTGCACCGCCCGCCTTGACGTTGGAAATTGGCTTTGTTTGTCATGCTTGCCCCCGCCCTGTTGCCCTCCACGGCCCGTCTTTCCCTGGAATCAGTCATCGATCCAGCGGGCTCGTGACTGTCACCACCTGCCGTGTCGCACTTCCCTTGTTCATCCGCCTGCCCCTGGTGCTCTCGCCCCTGGCATTCTTGACCCAATTGGGCGATTGTGCCGGCAAGGGTGTTGAAATGATCCAAGTAATTCGGATAGAGTGATGTCTTGTGGTACGTAGGATTGTCGTCCCTGAAGGTATATGGGAAATCCCGGATTACAAACGACCAGTGAGTAGGATTCAACGTGCCAGACAAATCTGTGATCATCATTGGGGGAGGCATCGCCGGTCTGTCAGTAGGCTGCTATGCGCAGATGAATGGCTACCGCACCCGGATCTTTGAGATGCATGATCATTCGGGCGGGCTCTGTACCTCATGGCAGCGAGACGGCTACAACATCAACGGCGGCATGCATCTATTGGTGGGTTGCGGCGAGGAATCGGACTTCTACCGGATCTGGCAAGAGCTGGGCGCCATTCAGGGACGACAGTTCGTGAACTATGAGGACTTCGTTCATTTCGAGGGAACCGACGGGAGAACCTTCACTCTTCATGGCAACATCGACCGATTGGAGGAACACATGATGAGTGTTGCCCCTGAAGACCAGAAGCTGATCCAGGTCTTCATCGGGGCGGTGCGCCGGTGCGCCGGCGTGCGACCACCGATTCTCAAAGCCCCCGACACGTACGGTCCCATCGACGGCCTTGGCGCGTTGTTCCAGATGGCGCCCCATTTGCGCTTCCTGCGAAAATGGTACAAGATCAGCATGCACGACTTCGCCCAGCGCTTCCAGAGCACCTTGCTTCGTGAGCTGTTCTCGGACTTGTGGTTTCCGGAGTCTCCGGTTCTGTTTTGTATGATGACGCTGTCCATGCTGCACCGGAAATTATCCGGTTACCCGTTGGGTGGATCGTTGCCGTTTGCCAGGGCAATCGAAGATCGGTACCTCGATTTGGGCGGCCGATGCCATTACGAGGCAAAAGTCTCCAGAATAGTGGTCGAAAACAATCGTGCCAGGGGAATCAAGTTAGCAGATGGCACGGAACAACGGGCGGATTATGTCGTTTCCGCTGCCGATGGATACACTACGATTTTCAATATGCTGGACGGCCAGTACGTCAATAAAACCATCCGAGGGTATTACAGCAAGCTCCCTATCTTTCCGCCGCTGATCTTCATCGCTCTGGGATTGAAGAAATCGTGTGACCTGGCGGGAAGTTCTGCAGGTCTGAATCTGCCCGTTGGGGAACCTGTCACGATCGCCGGCGAGAAAATGAAGCGGCTCGGCATACGTTTTCACGACTTCGATCCTACGGCGGCCCCTCCCGGCAAGACGCTGGCCAAGATCCTGATACCATCGAATCTCGCCTATTGGAAACCTCTGGATGGAGACGGCAGCCGCTATGAAGCTCAGAAAGAGCACATCTGCGATCAGGTGGTTGCCATACTCGACCGGCGCTTTCCCGGTTGTGCCGATTCGATCGAGATGCGCAGCGTGGCCTCTCCTCTTACCTACGTGCGTTATACCGGCAATTGGCAAGGGTCGCATCAGGGGTGGATGCTCACCCCGAAGGCTGGCTTTCTTCGCATGAAGAAAGTGCTGCCGGGGCTGGAGAATTTCTTCATGGTCGGCCATTGGGTCCAGCCGGGAGGAGGCGTGCCGATGGCCGCCTTGTCCGGAAGAAACGTCGCTCAACTACTCTGCAAGAAAGACAAAAGAACCTTCGTAACCACCGTCCCATGAGGCAATCCGCACTTCTCTTTTGGAATACCAGGGACCCAGCTACGGAGCGGCGGCATAGGTCGCGATGCGGCGGCCTGCTCTGAGGGAAGGGCTGGATTACGGGGGTGCGCTGGCTTATTATGGTGGTGAATTGAGTGGATGAGTTGGACAGAAGGAGCCGCCTGGATGATATGCCGCCGAGAGATTTTGTCGATCGCGTTGGTCGTCGTAACGTTGTCCGGCCTCGGTTTGGGCGCCGATCTGTTTCCGACGGAGGTTCGCAGGCAGGCGTTTCTGCGGGCCCTGGCGGAACAGGATGAGAGCTACGATCCGGCCGAGCAGATGCTGGTCGCCGAGTTCTCCTCGCCGGGCTACCATACGACCCTGACGGGCGGGACCGTCCACCGCACGCGCAACTCGCTCGAATACGCCGTGGCCCTGCTCGATTCCGGCGACCCGAACCGCCTCGCGCGGGCCGAGCAGGTCCTCCGCCGCGTCATCAGCCTGCAGGACCAGAACCCGAGCAGCCGCACCTACGGCATCTGGCCGTGGTTCCTCGAAGAGCCGCTCGACCAGATGTCGCCGCCCGACTGGAACTGGGCCGACTTCTGCGGCACACAGCTCCTCCAGGTCGCCATCGACCACCTGGGCCGCCTGCCCAACGACCTCACGCTGCAGGTGCGCGACTCGATCCTGCACGCCGCCCGCTCGATCCGGAAGCGCGACGTCGGCCCGGGCTACACCAACATCGCGCTGATGGGCACGTACGTCACGCTGGTCGCCGGCGAGCGGCTGGGCGTCGCGGAGCTGCGCGACTACGGCAGGCAGCGGCTCCAGCGGTTTTGCGACTACACGAAAGAGAAGGGCTCGTTCTCCGAGTACAACAGCCCGACCTATACGTGCGTCGCCATCGAGGATATCTCGCGGATGAGGCAGCACGTGCGCGACGAGCACGCGCAGGAGCTGCTGCACACGCTGAATGAGTTCGCCTGGCGGCATCTGGCCCGCCGGTTTCACCTGCCGACGAAGCAGTGGGCCGGCCCGCACAGCCGCTGCTATTCCACGCTCCTGCGCCCCGGCACGCTTGCCTTCATCCAGCGCGCCACCGGCGGCGAGATCGAGTTTGTCCCGGAGGCCGAGGTTTGGGAGAGCATCGACGCCCAGCGCATTCCCCTCGAATGCCCGACGGACTCTTTCTCCTATTTCCGCACGCTCCCGTGGACCCGCATGGAGATCGAGACCTTCGTCCACAACGACCCGAACGAGCACAGCATCATCGGCACGAGCTGCCTCGATCCCGATTTCACATTGGCGAGTGTGAATATCGGCGACCTATGGAACCAGCGTCGCCCGCTGTTAGCGTACTGGCCGACGCCGGCGGGTCCGGCCGCGATGCGGCTCCGCTGCCTCCACGACGGCTACGACTATTCGAGCGCCAGCCTCTTCACCATCCAGGACAAGGCCGACGTGCTCGGCGCGGTCCTCTTCGCCACCGACCGCGGCGACACCCACATCTCCCTCGACAAAATCACCAACGCCACAATCCGCGCCCGCGACCTGCGCTTGCGTCTACAATTCGAAGGCGCGATCTCTGACCTGGCACTGCCCTCGAAAGCGGAACTCGACGAGCCGATCCGCTTCACCTCCGGCCCCATCGCCGGCGCATTCTGCGTCCACGCCGCCACCTTCGCCGGCTTGCCCGTTCGCTTCGAGACCGGCCGCGACGCCGAGGCCGCCTGGATCGACGTGATCCTCTACAACAGCGTCGAGCGCCAATTCGATTTCAGCCGAATCGAAGAAGCCGTGATCGTTTTCACCCTCTCGATGACCCCGGCGAGCACCTCATCCCAATACGCCACGCCGAGCGTCTACAGCAGCATCGCCACCGACCTCGGCGCCACGACGGACGCCGCCTCTCCTCGCAGTACGTGGTCCTGGCAAAGAACCAACCACGAAACCCTCGCCCTCACGGTCCCGCTGAAGCCCTTGCGAACCCAGGACCAAACAGCCGCCGCCGAAGCCAAACACGGCGACGTCGACCCCTGGAAAGCCGCATATTGACCATGCAGACCAGAAGCCTCGCCCGTGAAATTCTCCTTGACTTTCTCGTCTCGAATTGCCGATAATGCGTCATATGGCGAGTGATGATGTGGACAACCCGCATATTATAGGTTTGACCGGCTCATTCGGAAGCGGCTGTACGTACATTGCACAGAACATCCTCCGAGACAAGCACGGATATGAATTCCGGTCATTGTCCGAGCATGTTCTGAAACCGCTCTTCGAAAAGGAGAAAAGGAAAGACCCCAATAAAGCAGACAGGCACGAATTGCAGGAATTCGGTGATAGCGTCCGGTCGCGAAATGGGGCCGACTATTTGGCGGAACAGATAGTAGAGCAGATCAGGAAGGACGCCAAAGGCAAGACTGATTCGCCCGGATGGATCGTTGACAGTATCCGAAATCCGGCTGAAATTCGCGCCCTGCGCCGATTCTCGAGGAGTTTCTTTCTGTTCGGCGTATATGCCGACAGAGAAATCCGGTGGGAAAGGACCAAAACCAAGTACAACGGGAATCGGAAGGATTTCGATGATGATGACCAGAACGACGTGGGCGAGGATAACGAGAAATCCGGCCAGCACGTGGGCGATTGTTTCTATGAAGCCGACGTCGTACTGACGAACGACGTGTCTGTTGATGCCCTTGAAAATGAGGACTTCCAGGATCTTGCTGGTGAGATTGGGCGGTACGTCGAACTCGTTCGGAAACCTCTTTCACGGCAACAGCCCTTCCGTAACGACGAGTCTCTGATGGCTGCCGCCTACGTTCTCAGCCAGAGGTCAAGTTGCAGGAAGAGAAAAGTTGGAGCTGTCATTTCTGACGCTGATGGAAACATAGTCAGTTCGGGCTACAACGAGGTTCCGGCCAATGAGCGCCCGTGTACCAAGGAGTACACGACCTGTTACAGGGATAGGCTCATTGACGACTTCATGCATGCGCTGAAATCAGAGGTCTCGGCCGTTGAAGACAGGGCCAAAAATGTCAGAAAGCTCTTCCGCAGGCAATTCAAGATACTCGACTACTGCCGAGCCCTTCACGCAGAGGAGAACGCAATCGTAAACTTGGCTCGGAACGGTCGTTCAGTTCCCCTCCAGGAATGTGTCTTGTATACGACGACCTATCCCTGTAGAATGTGTGCCAACAAGATTGTGAACGTGGGTATCAGAGAAGTGGTCTACCTGGAACCCTATCCCGACCAGAAGGCAAAGGTGATCCTGAAGAGAGCCGAGGTTCAACAACGCTTCTTCAAGGGCGTTACGTTTAAGGCGTATTCTCGGCTGTACGGAGAAGAGAAATGAAACGGTGCCCAATGTGCAAACGCTGGACCCTGGAATTCGACGACTATTTCGGCCGCTACAGATGCTTCAATCCTCATTGCGAGTGGATGCCTGCGTCCAGCACAGAACGTGAGCTTCGACTCCTCGAAACAAGAAGACCACCCAGGAGCGTCTATCAGGAGCACATTGCGGATTTGGGCCTGACGGTCAAGGTGGAGTATGACTCTGTCAACGATGTACTCAGTTTTGACTTCGGCTTGAGTAGGCATGCTGTTGATTTGCCCGAGCCGGACGGACGGCTCGTGTGGAAGATCGATCCTCATACCGACACGGTGACGGGCTTTGAAATCCTTGAAGCCAAAGAACTGGGCGTTTCCGAAGTGCGGGTTGACATTGAGACACGTAAGAAAGGCATTGAACACGACCTGAGACGAATACCACGACCCTTCCTTTGTGGCCGACCGACCAGGCCGTTAATCACCAGTGTTGCGGTAAGGACGAAGACATCCGAGCCGCAACCGCTTCTTCCTCCGTTAAGAACCGCGATAGAGCGATTTCAAAGCCAGTATTGCAGTTGACATCGGCAGTCAAGTGCGAGATCGCAAAGGCCCAGAAGATTGGGGCCAAGCGAGGGAGAGGCAAAGTGCAAGTCTGAGGCAGTGTCATAAGCCTTGCCGTCTTGCGCACTTATACCCCGGCGATTTCCCGGCTGGGGTGTGTCGCGATTTTCGTGGAAAAGTCTTGCAATATTTTGGTCGATAGGTATACTTATAGAGCATATGGGTAATGGGCGCATAATTCGTTTGCTCCGCAAGGGCCTCACCGGCCGCGGCGCCCTGCTGCTGCGCCGCTAAGGCGCAAAAAAGAAGAACACCCACAACTCGTTTTCTTTCCATCACTTACGTAAATCCGTAGCGTTTGCGCCGTGATTGCGGCATAATGGCCCGCTACGACGTCCGAACAGGACTGGAATGGTGGAATACCGGAATCATGGTGAAGGACGCTGAGTCGCCGCACCATTCTATCATTCCGAAATTCTTTGGAGAATCGATGATGTCTGGAGAAAAGGTACTGATTTTCGACACGACGCTCCGTGACGGCGAGCAGTCGCCGGGGGCGTCGATGTCGATCCCGCAGAAACTCGAGATCGCCCAGCAGCTTGCGGCCCTCGGCGTGGATATCATCGAGGCCGGCTTTCCGGTCTCCTCGCCGGGGCAGTTCGAGGCCACCCGTCTGGTCGCCGAGCGCGTGCAGGGCCCGGTCATCGCCGGGCTGGCGCGGACCGTCCAGAAGGATATCGAGGCGGCGGCCAAGGCGCTCGAGCCCGCTCAGCACAAGCGGATCCATACGTTCACCAGCAGCAGCCCGCAGCACGTCAAGCACATGCTGAAGATGACGCTGGAACAGGTGCTCGCCAAGGCGGTCGAAGCGGTCAAGTGCGCCAGGAGCTTCACCGACGACGTCGAGTTCAGCGCTCAGGATATCGCGCGCAGCGATATGAGCTTCGTTCGCGAGCTTCTGGCCGCGGTGGTCGAGGCCGGCGCGACGACGCTGAACATTCCGGATACGGTGGGATACGCGATCCCGTACGAGTACGGGCAGATCATCGCTAATATCAAAGAGAACGTGCCGGGCGTTGACGCCGTGGTGATCAGCACGCACTGCCACAACGACCTCGGCATGGCGGTGGCGAATTCGCTGGCCGGCGTGCGCAACGGGGCCCGGCAGGTGGAATGCGCGGTCAACGGACTGGGCGAGCGGGCCGGCAATGCGGCGCTCGAAGAGATCGTGATGGCGATTGCCACGCGGCCGGACTTCTTCAGCCTCTCGACCAACATCAACACGAAGGAAATCTACCGGACCAGCCAGTTGGTCTCGCAGTTGACGGGATTCGTGATTCAGCCGAACAAGGCGATCGTGGGGGCGAACGCCTTCGCGCACGAGTCCGGCGTGCACGTCGACGGGCTCCTGAAGGACCGCAGCACGTACGAGATCATGAGTCCGGAATCGGTTGGCGTGCCCGGGATGAAAGTGGTCCTCGGTCGGCACACGGGCCGGCATGGCTTCCTCGACCGCTGCCGCCAGATGGGCTACAAGCTCTCGGACGCCGAGCTCGAGCAGGCGTACGCGCGATTCCTCCAGATCGCCGATAAGAAGAAGGAGGTCTTCGACGAGGACGTCGCGGCGATCATCAACGACGAGATCCGCGTGGTCGAGCACGTGTACGATCTGGAATACCTCCTGGTCGCTTCGGGCACGGGGACCCTGCCGACGGCGAGCGTGCGGGTTCGCGTGAAAGACGAGGTCCGCCAGGCGGCGGCGTTCGGCGACGGGCCGGTCGACGCGGCCTACGGGGCGCTCCGCGAGGCCACGGGCCTCTCGCCCAAGCTGGTGAACTACTCGATTCGCGCGGTCACCGGCGGCAAGGAGGCGCTCGGCGAGGCGACGGTGCGCATCACCGAGAACGGCCGGACGTACATCGGTCGCGGCATTTCGACCGACATCATCGAGGCCAGCGCCAGGGCCTACGTCGACGCCCTTAACCGCATGGTCGCCGCCGAAGGCGGCCCGACCGAAGTGAAGGCCGAACTATAGCCGGCACGGCGAACATGCGAATAGCGAAAACAGTCGCACATATGTCATTGCGAGGAGCGCAGCGACGAAGCAATCTCGGTGTCCAGGACGGAAGATTGCTTCGCTTCGCTCGCAATGACATACGGAGCGAAACGAGAACAAGTGAGCAACTGAACAGAAGAGGCAGATAGCGATGGGAATGACGATAACGGAAAAGATGCTGGCTCGGGCGGCGGGGGTTCAGACGGTCGCGCCGGGGCAGTTGGTGGATGCGAAGATCGACGTGGTGATGTGTCATGATGTCACGACGCCGCCGGCGATCTCCATGCTGATGGCCAAGGGAATCGACCGCGTGTTCGATCCAGAGAAGATCGTGGTGACGCCGGACCATTTTCAGCCGGCCAAGGACGTCCCGAGCGCCGAGCTGCACAAGCGGCTGGACGCCTGGGCGAAGCGCCACAAGATCAAACATTACTACAAGCTCGGCCGGGCCGGCGTATGTCACGCGCTGCTGCCCGAGCAAGGCCACATCCGTCCGGGCGAGGTCATTGTCGGCGGCGACTCGCACACGTGCACGTACGGCGCATTCGCCGCGTTCAGCACGGGCATCGGCTCGACCGATTTGGCGGCCGCCATCGCGACCGGCAATCTGTGGTTCAAGGTACCGGCGTCAGAGAAGATCGTCCTCAATGGCTCACTGCCGAAGGGCGTGTACAGCAAGGACGTTATCCTCGCGGTAATCGGGCGAATCGGCACCGACGGCGCGCTGTACCGCGCGATGGAATTCGTCGGGCCGGCGCTGATGGAGATGTCGATGGAAGCCCGCATGACGATAACGAACATGGCGATCGAAGCCGGGGCCAAAAACGGCGTCATCGGGTTCGACGATGTCACGAAGGCGTATCTCGACGAGCATTTGAAGGACGGCGCAACCTATACGGTCTTCGAATCGGACGCTGACGCTGAGTACGTCGCGACGGAGACCTTCGATTGTTCGAAGCTGGAGCCGATGGTGGCCTTGCCGCATTTGCCGAGCAACGCCGTGCCCATCGGCGAGTGTGCGGGCCGCGCGATGGACCAGGCGTACATCGGCAGTTGCACGAACGGCCGGATCGAGGACCTCCGCATCGCCGCGGCGATCATGAAGGGCAGGCAGGTCGCGATTCGGACCCTGATCGTGCCGGCGACGCCGACGATCTGGAAGCAGGCGCAGACCGAAGGGCTGTTCGACATCTTCTACGACGCCGGCTGCGTGATCGCGGCGCCGACCTGCGGCGCGTGTCTGGGCGGCTTCATGGGCGTC
>CBFDBY010000119.1:0-19218 GCA_965603165.1 uncultured Phycisphaerae bacterium | reverse complement strand
ATATATTATACTGCACCGAGAAACTCTTGATTTGTAAATAGAATGTAAAAAGGCTATCGCCCCGCAAATTGATGCGAGACTGTAAAAGATGTGTAAAAAGGGCTGACTCAGGAGTGCCGGGCGCGAGCCGGTATCGCGACTACGCGTGGATGGCCAGGGCGACTCGGAAAATGCTGCCGGAGGGTTGGGCCGGGACGAATTCGACATGCCCGTGATGCGCTTCGGCAAAGCGCTTGACGAGCGTGAGCCCGAGTCCGGTGCCGGGGGTCTGGCCAGCGGCCTCAGAGCCCTGGGGGGCGTCGTGGATGTGGCGATAGAATTCGTCGAAGATCTTCTTTTGCTGCCGGTGCGGCACGCCCGGGCCGTGGTCCTCAACCTCGATGATTGTGAATCCATCCATGCTTTGAGTGCGGACGAGGATGGTCTTATCCGTTGCCGATCGGGCGTATTTGACGGCGTTATCCAGCAGGTTCACCACAATCTGCACCACAGCGTCGCGGTCGAAGGCCGTCGATTCAAGCGATGCGAGGTCCGTCTCGATGGCGAACCCGTGCTCGGCGGCGTATGGCCTCATCACGGTCACCACGTCGGTGACGCACCGGTTGAGGTCGCCGAGGCGAATATCGTATTGCTTGCGGCCCTTCTGGAGCCGGGAGAAATCCAGGACGTTCTCGATCAGCCGGCTGAGCCGCTCGCTTTCCTGCCGGATGTTCCTGTGGTACTCGGCGGCCTTCTCTTTGGCCGTGAACCAGTTGTTCTCCAGCATCTCGGCATACATGCGGATCGACGTCAGCGGCGTGCGCAGCTCGTGCGAGACCGCTGAGATGAACTCGTCCTTCTTGTTCGCGAGGGCGACCTGCGCCTGCGCGGTGCGCCAGAGACTCGCCAGGGCCAGCGTTGCTGCCACCGCGACCACGGCGATGATACCTAGATAGACGTGTTGAAGCTCCCCGATGCGTTTCGTGATCCAGGCCGGGTCCAGTTCCTGGAGATGCAGGATCAAGTCGCCGAAGCCGAAATCCAGAATGGCCGTGTAAGCGGTTTTCTCGCCGGCCCGGCCGGAGCCGTTGTCCTGCCGATGAAGCTGCGGAAAGGCAAATGCCATGCCTTCCCGCACGAATCGTCGAGCCGATTCCTCCACCTCCCGAACGAGCCGCTCTTCGTCCAGTTGAAAACCCTGGAGCAGATGCCTGTCCTCGATTTGGACGTGTCGCAGGAGAAAGACCTGCCCGCCGAAGATGGCCGGCCGGCTGGGTCCACCCGGCACGACGACGGGAACGAACGGCTCGATGCGGATCTGGACCTTGTCCGAAACATTCGCGTCCTCCGCGTGCTCTTCCTCAACGGGTGTTGTTACCACCTGAACCTGCTGCTCGGCTTGTGATGGCCGTAGGGTGGGTCCTTGACCCACGCGTTCACCCTGATCGGAGCGCACCTGGCGCGTGGGTTGAGAACCCACCCTACCAGTCTGTTCTTGCTCGGCGATCTCGTCGTGCATAGCCGACGCCTGTCGCTCTCGCAAGATTTGCGTCGGTTCCGTCGATTGCTGTGGGGACGGTGGGATGGCCTGATTGGAGAATGCGATGGCGCGATCTTGTGTGACAACCTGAGGCGTCTGGGCTTTCTGCTGAAGGCTTTCTATCGCATAGGCTTTGCTGCGCGAAGACAGGCCTTTCATTTGTTGGGCCTCGTCGGCTTGTTCTTCGTCGAGTGCATCACCACGTTCGCGGGCCACCTCGCCTTCGCGTAAGTCCGTCGCGGGTGGAGACGCCCAGGCAAGGGCTTCGCGTCTTGCGCCGATGACGGGCAGGACATTCTGTCGGATGTTCAGCACGTGCTCCTGGACTTCACGACGCAGCTCACCGGAGCTTGCCTCCTGTATCTGCTCGTCCTGATAGTAGGGGGTAATGACCTTGTCGTCCGGCTCAATCTGAAAGTAGCCATACGCCAGGCTATTGCCCATTTGTTCGGCCAGGGGAGACCGAAGGAGGGGCAGTGACTGCTCGTTGCTCACCACCGTATCCGGGACGTAGTAGTAGAGATAATCCGTATAGGGACGCTGCTGCTCGACCCGGATGAACTCGTCCAACTTGCGCTTGACGTCCTGGCGAACTTGCTCGGCCACCTCGGCAAACTCGCCCAGTCGTGCGCCTTCGAGCCCCTGGGCCCATTTGCTCACGGCGTGATAGCCCAGGCCCATCAGGCCGGCAAGTGCGACCAGTACGATCGCGGACAATATGGCAAGTCGCTTGTACACAACGCATCTACCTGCCGTCGGGGCAGTACTTGTAGCCGGCCCCGCGAACGGTCTGAATGATCTTCGGATCGCTGCTGTCGATCTCGATTTTCGCCCGGAGCTTGGCGATGTGCATATCGACGGTTCGCGTGCCCAAGTCGGTCAGTGTCTCGTTCCAGACTTGCTTGTAGAGTTCGTCGCGGCTGATGATGCGGCCGGGATTGGCGGCGAAATGCTGGAGGATCGCCGCTTCACGCTTGCTGATCTCAATCTCACGGCCCGCTCGCGTCACTTTCAGGATCTGGACATCGACGTCGACGTCGCCAAATCGGAACGTCTGTCCCACGGTCCGTCCCGGGTCGGTTCGGCGGAGCACCGCCCGAATGCGGGCCAGCATCTCCTCAAGCGAAAACGGTTTCGTGATGTAATCATCCGCCCCCAGGTCGAGCCCCCCGATCCGGTCCTTCTCCTGGCCCTTGGCGGTCACCATGATGATGGGCGTTTGGACGCCGCCCTGACGCCAGCCGGAGCAAAGCTGCTCTCCCGTGATCCCCGGCAGCATCAGGTCCAGCAGGATCAGGTCGAACTGCCGTTCTTCGACAAGCTGTTTGGCGGTCGGGCCGTCCGCCGCCTCGCTGACCTGGAAGCCGTGGTACTCCAGGAAGTCTCGCAGCGCGGACCGGATCTTCTGCTCGTCTTCCACGATCAGAATGTGCGTTTCGTCGTTCATCATGTACCTTCCTATCATAATTATAGACTGTGGCCGACGCTCGTGCTGTAAAACCTCTGTAAAAATCCTGTATCGTGAGGCCCGTTGCGTTCGCTACGCACCATGGCGTTCAGGGGATCACACGCATCGAGGGCAATAGGCATCATCGCTAAGGTGGAGGGTCGGATCTGTCGATAGAGCATCTGACGTTGTGCATTGAGGTACGATTGCGTGAAGGGATATGATCCGATAATCGCGTTTCTGCTGGACGAAAAGATTGTCGATCCGGACGATCTGGACGGCCTGCTCGAGAAGTCTCAGCAGACGCGGGAGACTCTGCTCGGCCTGCTCAAGCGGGAGCGGCTCGTGGATGACGAGCAGCTCGCTCGGGCCGTGGCGGCAGAAAGCAGGATCGAATTTGTGAATCTGTCGCCCGAGATGATCGAACCAATGGTGGCCTACCTGATCTCTCACGAGGTGGCCAACCGCCACAACCTGATCCCGCTCCGCCGCGAGGGCAACCATCTCGTCGTGGCCATGAGTGCGCCGCAGGACCTTCGGGCACGCGATGAGGTCGAGCTTAAGACCGGCTATTGCGTCATTCCAGCCGTCGCGACACCACAGGCCGTGCAGCAGGCCATACACTACCATTTCGATGTCGCCAGCGTCACCAAACAAGCCATTGCCTCCATGCGGTTGAAGAACGATGCGGGGCAGGAGATGGAACAGGCGGCTGAGGCGCTCGACGGATCGCTTCGCGCGAGCGACGACCCCATCACGAATCTCGTTGCATCCATCGTTCGGGGGGCCATCGACGCCCGCGCCAGCGACATCCACCTCGAGCCCCAGACGTCGGAGCTGAGGGTGCGATACCGTGTGGACGGCTTGCTCCGCCCGGCCGTGGAGGTTCCCGTTTCCGCCCAGGCTGAGGTCGTCTCGCATATCAAGATCCTGGCCCAGATGGATATCTCGGAAAAGAGGATGCCTCAGGATGGGCACATCACACTACGCCACGAGGGCCAGGAATACGATCTACGAGTCTCGTCGCTGCCGGCGGTGGGAGGTGAGAAGATCGTCCTTCGCATCCTCGACAAGAACGCCATGCGGTGGTCGCTCGATGAGGTCGTGACCTCTGGCGAGGACAATCGGAAGTTCCGCGAGCTTGTGGCGAATCCTCACGGCATGCTGCTGCTGACGGGGCCCACCGGCAGCGGCAAGACGACCACGCTCTATTCCGTGCTCCAACTCGTCAACACAGCTCAGAGGAACATTGTCACGGTCGAGGACCCCGTGGAGTACCGTCTGCCTGGAATCACGCAGGTGCAGGTCAGGCCCGTGGCCGGCATGACGTTCGCCTCGGCGTTGCGGAGCATTCTCCGGCAGGATCCGGATGTCATTCTGGTCGGGGAAATCCGCGATTTGGAAACGGCGGAGATTGCAATCAGTGCGGCCCTGACGGGCCACCTCGTCCTGAGCACACTGCACACCAACGACGCCGCCGGGGCCGTATCGCGATTGATCCATCTCGGCGTGCGCCCTTTCCTCGTAGCCTCGGCGCTGCTGGGAACCGTCGCGCAGCGTCTCGTGCGAACCATCTGTCCGCGATGCCGGGAAGAATACGAACCGGGTCCGGAAGAGGTGAACCTGCCGGGCGGTTGTCTTCGCTCGGAGGGCAAGAGCCGGCTGTATCGCGGACGGGGGTGTCATTACTGTTACCAAATGGGCTATCACGGCAGAAAAGCCATCTTCGAGATTCTACCCATCTCGCTGAGGATTCGTCGCATGATCGTGGATGGATGCAGCGATACGCACATCAGGGAGCAGGCGATGAAGGAGGGCATGCGCACGCTGCGTGCGAACGCCGTGGACGAAGTGCTGCGGGGTACAACGACGGTGGATGAACTGATGCGTGTGGTCGATCTTAAGAGTGAGTGATGGCAGTCTACCAGTATACAGCGCGGGACGCCGCGGGAAATGAGTTCAGCAGTATCTACAGCAACGTGGAGAGCATGGACTCTCTGCGGAAGGAGTTGGTCAAGCTGGGATATGTGCTCGTGCGAGCGCGGCGTCAGCGGAAGGCGGCGACGTCGCGAGGTCGCGTTCGACAGCGTGACGTGGCCTCCTTCGCCTACAAATTCGCGGGCATGTACTCCGCCGGTTTGCCGATCACAGGCTGCCTGGAAACGCTCGAACAACAGACAGACAACGGCGCGTTCCGTGCCGTGATCGCCGACGTTCGCCGGCGCGTGGAGGCGGGCGCCAGCCTCAAATCCGCCTTCGAGCAGCACCGGACCGTCTTTTCCGATCTCTTTCTCGGCATGGTTGAGGCCGGCGAGACAGCGGGGAAACTGTCCCAATCGCTGGAGGCAAGTGCACAGTACCTGGAGAAGCGGTTAGAATTGCGACAGAAGACCCGAGCCGCATTTGTCTATCCGATCGTGGTCGGCATCATCTGTTCCGTTGTCGTCACCTGCCTCGTGGTATTCGTGGTGCCCATGTTCTCACAGATGTACAGGAAACTCCATGTGGAGTTGCCCGGCCCGACGCGCGTGCTGCTGGCCCTCAGCACGTTCCTGAGGGGGTGGTGGTGGCTGCTGATCTCCCTGACGGCGGGTTTGGCCCTGGGCGTTCGAAGGCTCTTGGCGCGTCCGCAGGTGCGACTTTATTGGGACCGGCTGAAGATGCGGCTGCCTCTTCTCGGACCGTTGAACCGGCTCGTTCTGGTTTCGCAGTTTGTGCGGACGCTCGGAACGCTGATCTCAGTAGGTGTGCCCGTGATGGATGCCCTCCAGGCCGCGGGCAATGTGGCTCATAATCAGGAAGTTTCCGCGATCACAGCGGATCTTCAGCAGGCGGTGCGTGCCGGTCGGCCGCTCGCCAGATCCCTGCGGGCCCACCCGATTTTTCCGCCGATGGTCGTTCAGCTTGTCGCTTCCGGCGAAGAGGCCGGGATTCTCTCCGAGATGCTTCGCAAAGCAGCCGACCTGCTCGACAAGGACGCCGACAGGCTGGCGACTTCCCTACTGGTGAAGCTCGAGCCGACTTTGACTGTTCTCATGGGCATCGTTATCGGTCTGATCCTGATGGGTGTGTATCTCCCGATGTTCGACTACATGGCCTGCCTCAAGTGACGGACGCTGCAAGAGGGAACAGCCGGAACGGTAGATAGCTCTTTCGCGTCCGTTTGGAGCAGTTGTTGTAAAGCGGAGACGAATTTGAGCCGATAGCATTGGTGACTTGGGGACGAATAGCACTGAGGACAAGGAGAATATGATGCGCAGCAAGAGGGGCTTTACCCTGGTGGAACTTCTCGTCGTGGTGATGATCCTTGGCGCGCTGGCCGCCATCGCCGTGCCACGCATCATCGGCGGCGCGACGAACGCGAAAATCAACGCGTGCAAGACAAATGTCGATCTGATCAATTCACAGATTGAGCTGTATTATGCGAACGAAGGCGATTGGCCCAGCCAATTATCGGATCTGACCACCGATCCGAACTTCTTCCCGGACGGTGCGCCTGAATGTCCCTATGGGACCGGGTATAGCTACAACACCACGACGCATCGCATATCGGATCACACGCATTAGTCCTTCGGAGCAGCATACCCGGGGGGACGAAGCGCGCCAACAGAGGAACCGGAAGAACGGTGGCTCCGGAGATCGGCAGCCATCTCTGATCTTGTGAGCGCATGTGAGGTCACGATGCGAAGCGGACACACCCTGGCGGAGATTGTCGTGGTGGTTCTCATCATTGGGATCCTCGCCTGTGTCGCTGTGCCCAGGCTTCAGTATGGCGCCGTGCGCGGTGCAGAGGCCGACGCCATCGCTCGTCAATTAGTCACGGACCTGCGCCGTGTCCGTTCGCAGGCGCTCCTTGACGCTGCCCAAAACACCAGTGGCTTGGCGCTGGTGATGACCGGTGCGAGCCCATACAGCGGCTACGAGATCGTTGACCTGAAAGATTCCACTCTCGTGGTCAGCCACAATATCCCGGCAACCGTCTGCTGTGTCGGTGGACAGCGGTTTGAGTTCGGGCCTCTCGGAAGTCTGAAGGATGGAAGCGACACGCAACTCGAGGTTTCCGCCGGGGGCAAGGCGTTCACAATCACGATCATATCGGCGACGGGGATGGTGAAATGCGTCGGCGGCAGTTGATCGGCTGGAGGGGTGGGTACGGCCGGATGCGGAGTGGCGTCCGGAGCGTGCGGTCCGGCGTGACGCTCACTGAAGCGGTAGTGGCGTCGGCCCTGTTGCTCATCGCAGTTGTGCCCGTGCTGAAGGCTTTGGTGATCGCTCAGACCACCGATCGGGCAGTCGAACGTAGGACGCGAAGCCTGATGTTTGCACAGCGGGAGTTGGAGCGGATCGAGGCCCGGTCGATCTACCACTATGATGATTCGTTTGCCGGAACGTCGATGGCGTTAGACGGGAGCTTTCTGGCCAGCGTAGCCGATGATGAGGACTCAAGTCTGCGGCAAATCACCGTATCGGTCGGGCAAGACCGCAACGGAGATGGCCTCCTGGCTTCCGACGAGATCGAGGTTCGTCTCTGCACGTACCTTGCGCGGCGCTGGCCGGGGTCGTGAGATTCTGGTTTAGGCAGCCGGACGTGATTTTCGAGTGATCCGCGTGAGTCTTAGATTATGGGACATCGATCGGCCTGCAGGCAATTCTGATGCAGTCGGTCGCCCGTGCGTCCGATAAGAGGCCACGAGATCTTTCAAATCGGTGTGTTTCGATCGTTCTGTCGCAGTCGCGTTTTTTCACGCCCCGAGTGTCGAACCACCATAACGGGTGTCGCGTTGCGTGCCGACATTACCATCGGTAAACGACAAGATTGTGTGTGAGAATGGGATATTGGAGCCATAACAAACGCCGCTCCGGCATGACCACTCTGGAGTTGGTCATTGCCAGCGCGATCATGCTGATCGTGGTGGGGACGCTGCTTCCTCTGTTTGCCGGGGTCCGCAACAGTTGGGACACAAAGGCGGGCAACAGTGAGATGCTCCAGAACGCCAGGGTCCTGACAGAACACATCCACCGGCGTCTTAGCACAGCCAGAAAGATCACGGAGGTGAGTCCGGTAAGCGAAGTCCGGGGCTACATCGTGTTTGAGGGCAATGACGGCAACAACTTCCGATATGACGTGGCGGGCGACAACTTCGTGCAGTTCGGGCCGGTCGGCAGCCCGTCGGATCTTGCCGGTCCTGTCAGTCAGATGCAATTGACCTGCTACAGCGGCCATGACTTCGAGAATCCCACCACGGATGTGAATTCGATCCGATATGTTGAGGCGGAACTAACCGTCATCAATGCGGCCTCCTCCGGGCGTGACATACAGTTCACAACGTCCGCCTTTATGCGGACCAACGGCCAGTCCACCGGAACTCATGGCGTTGTCACTGGAGCGACGTACTACGTTCGCGATTCCGGCGACGATGAGGCGGACGGCCTGACGCCCGAAACCGCCTGGTGCACCATACAGAAAGCGGCCCTGACGATGACGGCCGGCGACGCCGTCTATGTGGGCGCGGGAACCTACTCAGGGCCGGTGGCGCCCGCCAACGATGGAACAATCGCGGAGCCCATTCGTTTCATCGCCGACACTGACGGCGCGCTAACGGGCGATGTCGGGCCCGTGCGGATCGTCAATGCAGCGGGGTATGGACTCCAAATCAGCAATGATGATTACATTCGCTTCACCGGCTTCGAAATTTCCGCTGGTTCCGGAGTCTTCTGGGCGGACAGTACCGGGGGCGTGCTCGAGGCCTGTGAGATTCATGGCAGCGACGCAGAGGGGATTCGGGCGGAAAACGCGCAGCTCGGGCTTGGCAGGTGTCACGTCCATGACAACGCCGGCACCGGCGTGATGGTCGTGGGAGGCTCGATGACGGTGACCAATTGCCTGATCCCGAGCAATCAGGATAACGGGGTCTATTTGGAACAAGGCGCACCGACGGTTCAGATATGGCACACGACGCTGGCCTGGAACGTCGGCAGCGGTATCAAGCAGGATTCGGGAGATCTGACACTGACCAATTCGATTGTCGTCTACAACGACGGCAATGGACTTGAGATCGGCGGCGGCGCCTCCATCGTCCACACGTATAACAATATCAATATGAACATATCCGGAAATTACAGTGGGACGAACAAAGGAACGGGAGAGATTGTCAGAAATCCCCGATTCGTGAGCGCGACGGACTACCACTTGCAGTCCGACGCGCCGGCGGTGGATTCCGGAACCGTGGGCAGTAGTGCTACCTCCATCGATTGCGATGGGGCCAACCGTCCGGTTGGGGAAGGATGGGACATGGGCTGCTACGAATACGGCGCGACAGCGCCCGGCACCGTGCTGCCGTAGGAGTGCTTGATGAAACGACACCTGGACAAAGCCGGTTCGGTTCTGCTCGTGGTGGTCCTTGTAACCGCTTTGCTGGCCGCTGTGGTGATGGGGCATCTGCAGATGAACGCTGAAGAGATACAGCTGATGCAGAATCATGTCTATAGTGCCGAGGCGTTGGCCACGGCGGAAGCCGGGCTGAACGACGCGCTTGCGCAGTTGCGGGCCGATTCGAGCTGGGATACAGGTTTCTCGAACAAAGCATTCAACGGCGGTTCATACACGGTCACGGTAGATGGGACAAGCGTTACGGCCACCGGCACGACGTCGCGCGGATTTGTCGCTCGCGTTCGTGCCGAGCTGACCATCTCCTCGGATGGCCCGCCATACGTGATCAGGATCGACGCGATGAGGGTAAACGAATGAAGGGTCGTGCCAGGACAGCTTTGGGCATCGATGTTTGTCAAGACCGGGTCAGCCTAGCGCTGATTTCGCAAGATCCGTCTGGGTACAAGGTGGTTCGCGCGGGATCGATATCGCTGCCGCAGGGCGTGGTCTGTGATGGAGGTCTTGTGGAGGTCAAGGCGCTGTCGAAAGCGCTTCGCAAACTCCGGAGACGCACCCGAATACCGAGAATGAAAGCGGCGGCGGGCATGTCGGTTAGCCCCCTGGTGCTGCAGGTGCTCGACATGCCCAAGCAGATGCCGGCCAATGTCGGCGACTTCGTAGAGGAAGAGCTCAGACAGTACGTTCCTTTGTCGGGCAAGGACATCGTATCCGATTTCTGTGCCGTTGCTGGTGGGACGGACTCTCAGAAGCGAATTCTGTCAACAGCAACGGAAAAAGACAAGATCCGGATGTTGGTAAAAGCCTTCGCTGCGGCGGGTCTGACGGTGGAAGCCATCGAGCCTGTGGTCTTGGCGTACGCTCGAGCTGCGGATTGTGAAAAGACCCTTCCCATGCGTACGGATAAGAGACTTGTCGTGGAAATCAATGGGCACTATCTCGCAGCGTGCCTGTTCCGCAAAGGGAGGGCGGATCTGGCGAGAGTCAAGAGCCTCCCGGCGGGAATGGAAGCGGCCCGGCATATCTGTCAATGGCTGGCCGAAGAAATCCGAGCGATGACACGATATTACGACGTGGAGTCATCCGAGCGCGGCGCGGAGTGGCAAGGGACCGTGATTGTCCGGGACGCTGCCTGGATGACGCCGGAAGCCGTGGCGTTCCTGAGGGCTGAGACGGGCATTGACGCGCTGGCCGTGATAGACTCAAGGGGTGTTGACTTGGCGACGGCAGAAGAACCGTGTCTTTCATCGGCCGAACCGCCATCGGCAGTGGCGGTTGGCTTGGCTCTAAAATTGTTGGACGCGGATAACGATGCCTGGAAAATCAACCTGCTTCCCGGTGACGTGACCCAGATGCGGTCCTCCCGCAGGCGCATATTCATGGCGACCGCGGCGGCGGCGATGATCTTTCTTGCCGTGCTGGTAACGCTCTATGTCCTGAGCCAAACGACCGAGAAGATGCACCGGGACCTCGACCATCGGCGGCTTGTCGAGAAACTCCACACGACCCCCGCGCTAGCGGCGGAAGCCCGCCGTCTGGATGGGCAGATCAAACAGGCCGAGCGCGATCTTGAGCAGATGAATGAGGCGGTCAGCGGAGAACGCCATGTGGATTGGCCATCGATTCTGCGCGTCATCCGAGAAAGCGCCCCGACCGATGTACGCATCACTCGCTTGTGGAGCCGAGAGACGCCGAGCCTCTCACTCAAAGGTTTGTCGCGGTCCTACGGTGCCGCCCAGACGTTCGTTCGGGAGCTTGACGAGCGAGGAGAGTTTGCGTCCGTGGCCCTGACGAAGCTGGACCGTCGGCAGGATAACCACGTCATGATTGAGTACGAGATCGATTGCCTGTTACGAACTACGCGATAGGAAGGATGCTGTGTGTGCTGATCGTGTCAACTCGTTTAGCCGGTCGAAGAAAGCCAGTATGTCCGCCGCCCTGATCCTTGTGAGTTCGATCACGGCGTGTGGCTGGATCCTGTGGCCGCATGTGACGTATCTCAAAGCAGTACAGGGATATGAGCCGGTCGTCAGTAGCATTGCCAACAAGAAGGACACCATGTGCACTGCGATTGCGACCAAGAAACGAAAGCTGGAGGCGATACAGGCCGAACGGGACATGCTCCGCGGCAAGTTCTTCACCATGACTCAGGCGAAAGAGTTTTTCAGCCGTCTGGAGCGTTTTGCCCAAGGGGTCGGCTGTACCGTGGCCTCTGTTGATTTCGTCATGGAGCGAGGCTGGCCAGGCGCGGGAGTACCGTCCGACGGTATGACTCTCGTCGCGCACCGTGCAAACCTCACGGTCACAGGGCCGTATGAGGATTTGATCGTGTTGTTCGAGCACATCCAAGGCCATCCGCAGGATGTCTGGATAGACTCCTGTCAGATGGAAGTCTCCAATGCAGACCCCGGTCGGCTCAGATGCGATGTCGCTCTTACCATCTGGGTCATTTCGGACAAGGAGGATTTCTCCGATGAGTGAATCGATTCGCACGTGTATTGTATTCTGTGCTGTCGCTGCGAGTATCGCGATACCCTGGCATGGGCGCACATGCCTACGGGCCGCCGAGCTTTCGAGCGGGTCAGTTCAGGAGGTCGGGCGTAAAGATCCTTTCGCTCCGATCGTGCGCGAAAGCGAGCCCGAACCGCCGATAGTTACGGTCGCGCCTCCGGTTAGCGAGCCCCCTGAGCTACTGCTTGAGACCGTCGTTCTGAAATTCCTTGACGCGAAGGGCCTGAAAAGCGTGTTGGACAAGATGGTCACGCCGTATGGGACGGTCGCCATCAATGAAGAGAACAATTCAATGGTGATCTGCGATACGTCGGAGAGTTTGCAGAAGATCCTGGCGGAGGTCAAGAAGGCCGATCGGACGCCGCGACAAGTCATGGTCGAGGTCGTCATTCTTGACGTGCAACTACGCGACGACGCGGAGATCGGCGTCAACTGGGACCTGTTGTCCACAGGCCTGTACGATGTCGTGTATCGACAGAACCTGACGAGTTCACGACTCTCCGCTGTTCCGCCGACGCCGGAGATGATTGGAAACGCTACCGTCTACAATACGGTCGGACTAGGAGGCAATTTCAGCCTGATCAGCGGCACCATTCGGCACGTGCTCCACGCGATCCAGCAGAAGAGAGATGTACAGATTCTGGCCAGCCCGCGTGCCCTCGTCGTTAGCGGCCAGACGGCCACGATCAAGGCGGTTGAAGAAATCCCCTATGAAGAAGTGATCGATACCGCTGCCGGCGGCGCCGCGGCCTTGACCTCGACGGAGTTCAAGGAGGTCGGCATCAATCTGGAGGTTCTGGCCACGGTGACGGACGGCAACAACATCTTTCTCACCGTGGACACGGAGCAGAACGTCCGGACCGGTGAGAGCACCCGAGGGGTGCCGGTCGTCGATACCCGACACGCCAACACGTCGCTGCTGCTGAAGGACGGCCAGACCGTGGTTATCGGCGGGCTCCGCCGGAAGGAGGACGTCGAGGTCATCAATCAGATACCCCTTCTGGGTGACCTGCCGTTGATCGGCTTTCTGTTCCGGAGCACGATTACCGTGACGAACCGTTCGGAATTGGTCGTGCTCCTGTCGCCGCACATCCATGGAGATGAGGCGATCCCGGATGATATTGCGGCCCGGTCCGATCAGATCCGTACGATGCCTCTGCTGGCGTCGCGGGCCAAAGAGCAGGGGCCCAACGATGGCTCGGAGCGTTTGGAGCCCGAGCAATAGCCGTGCCGCTTTCCGGGTATCCGACCGGCGTCTGCAAGACGCGGTCCTGTGTGCCCGGGGAGATGTTTATTGTGTTGCGTCCGAGGAGGAATTAGGATGTTGGGATTATTCAGGGCCAAGAAGAAGACATCACAGGTGAAAATCCTGGTTGTGGACGACGAGCCGGACCTCGTCAGCACCGTCGAGTACCGGCTGAAGTTCGCCAGTTGCAGTGTGGTGACGGCTTCCAGCGGCCGGGAGGGTCTCGAACAGGCCGCGGCCGAGAAACCCGATCTCATCCTGCTCGACACGAATATGCCGGGGATGAACGGCCATGAGATGCTCGAGCATCTCCGTGCGGACCCCACCCTCAAGCAGATTCCCGTCATCATGCTTACGGCCCGGTGCGAGCCGCAGGATATCGCCGCCGCATCCGCCCACGGGATCTCCGACTACGTCACCAAGCCCTTTGACTTTGCGCAGCTCATGGAGACGATCCATGCGGTCCTGAAAGACGGAAGATCAGGATAGGCCCGTGAGCGGGTGACGCAGACGGATGAGAGCCCGAGAAACACTCGATGCCGAACGTGACTGAGGAATCGGATTCGAGGAGGATACCATTGGCAGCGCCGACACCCATTCGAGTTCTGATCGTTGAGGATGACGCCGCAGACAGAAAGCGGCTTGAGGGGTTGTTGGCTCAGCCTTCGCATCCCCCATACGAGGTTCGCTGCGCCGATCGCCTGACGCGTGCCCTGGAATTGCTGCGGGATCATCCATTCGATCTGATCCTGCTCGATCCGGGGTCGCCGGACCGCCAGGGCATGGACTCGATCGGAACGCTGCAAGCCCGAGCGCCTGACGTTCCCGTCATTGTCTTGGGCGGGCTCGACGATGAGAGCATGGCGACCCGGGCAATGCAGGTCGGCGTCCAGGACTATCTCGTCAAGGGACAGGTCGATAGCCGTCTTCTGATGCGTTCCATACGGTATGCGGTGGAGCGAAAGAAGGTGGAGCGCCAGTGCCAGGCGGCAGAGCGGCGGTACCGCACGATCTTCGAAAATTCGGCGGTTGCCATCATGGTGGTGGACGAGGAGGGACGCCTGGTTTCGTGGAATCAGTTCACGGAACACCTGCTCGGCATGGGAAAGGATGATTTGCTCGCTCGCGACGTCAGGTCTCTGTACCCGCTGCCCGAGTGGGAGAGAATCTGCGCCATGAACCTTCGCCGCAAAGGTATGCAGCACCATATGGAGACGAAGATGATTCGCGGCGACGGCGAGATCATCGATGTCGATATCTCGCTCAGCGTTGTGCAGGATTCCGACGAGGGGATTTCCGGATCCGTTGGGGTCGTTCGCGATATCACGGAGCGCAGGCACATGGAGGAGGCCCTGCGAAGGTCTGAGAGACGCTTTCGCCAGGTTGTGGAGAACGCCAGAGAGTGGATCTGGGAAGTGGACGCCGACGGCTTGTACACCTACGCCAGCCCCGTCGTGGAGAAGATCCTGGGCTACAAGGTCGAGGAGATTCTGGGCAAGAAGCATCTGTACGACCTTTTCCACCCCGACGACGCGGAAGCCGTGAGGACTAGGTCCCGTGAAATCTTCGAGCGGAAGGACGTCTTCAGTAAGTTTCAGGCGCGCTGCGTTGGAAAGGATGGGGCGGTAGTCTGGTTGCTGCGCAGTGGCGTTCCGATTCTCGATAAGGACGGGCGGTTGTTAGGCTATCGCGGCGCCGATGCGGATATCACCGAACGGATGCGCACCCACGAGATCCTCGATCGCAAGCAGAAGAACCTGGAGGCCATATTCGACGCCGCGCCGCTCGGTATGTTGCTGGTGGATGAGGAACTGCTCGTCGTGCGTGCCAACGATACCATCCGACAGATGTCGGGCAAGGGATACCCGAAGCTGATCGGTCACGACGTCTGCCAGGCGCTGGCCTGCGCGCAAAGTGTCGAGTTCAGCGAGTGTGCCGAAGCAACGCGCTCGTGTGAGGGCTGTTCGCTGAGGAACCTGATTGCGACGACCTTGGCATCGGGGCAGGCGATTCGAGGCAGTGAAATCCGCCCCTCGCTCAGCGGCAGTGACGAGCCGTTCCAACCGTGGCTGTCCGTGAGCATCGAGCCGGTTAACCTGGATGAGGGCAGGCACGTCCTCGTGGCGCTGAATGACGTCACAGACCGCAAGCGGGCGGAGGAAGAGCTGAAGGCAACGATGGAGATGAAGGCCCAGTTCATTGCTACCGTCTCCCATGAACTCCGCACACCGTTGACGGCCATCCGGGAGGCGGTGATCATCGTCCTGGATGAAGTGGCGGGAAAGATCAAGAAGGACCAGAAACACTTCCTGGACCTCGCCAAACGCAACATCGACAGGCTGGCGAGACTCATCAATGACGTCCTCGACTTCCAGAAGCTCAATGCGGGAAAGATGGAGTTCGACATGCGCGAGGGCGATCTCACGGCCGTCGTTGAGGAAGCCTGCACGACCATGCGGCCGCACGCGCAGAAGAACGGAATCGATCTGGTCGTTGAACTCGAAGCCAATCTGCCCAGCAGCGTGTTCGACAGCGACAGGATCATCCAGGCCATGGCCAATCTGATCAGCAACGCCATCAAATTCACGCCGGAAGGCGGGCGAGTCCTGGTCTCAACACACCGCCGGAATGAGAACCTCGTGGTCAAGGTCAGTGATACGGGACTGGGCATCCCGAAGGAGGATCTCCCCCACGTGTTCGACAGGTTCTATCGCGTTCAGCGACCAGGCAAGGAGATCAAAGGAACCGGCCTCGGCTTGCCTATCGTTAGCCGAATCGTAGCGAGTCATGGCGGCAGGATCGAGGTCGAAAGCGGGCTGGACAAGGGCTCCACCTTCACCGTAATCCTTCCTGTAAGCCGCCAGGACATGTCGGCTGCGGCATCCGAGCAGGCCGACCAGAGCGTGGAAGCCATCCTGGCCGAAACACAGCCGCACCGCCACACTTGCCGCCCTCCCATCCCATAGGGCCGGCCGTTGCACTTTCTCTTGATTGGCTCGGCGTCGTCGTGTAAGATAGATTTGGTTGGCTTGACGCGGCACGACAGACGCGTCGATTCACGTTGGACAGTCCTTAGTGGGACTGATGTAGGCGTTTGCTACGTGAGGTGAAGGTGGGCCAGGGGAGTGGCATGAGTGGGAGACATGAGAATAGGCGTCCTTCTCCGGCAAAGGCGCCGCCGGTGCGTCCCCGCATTGCTGAGCTGGAGCGAGCCAACGAACGGCTGAGCGGGCAGGTGGCCGCCCTCGAGAGCGAGCGAGACGGCATTGCGCGGGAGCTCACGCAGACCCGGTCGCAGTTGCAGGCCCTGGAGGGCGTTCTGCCGCACGGTATCGCGGACGAACGGCAACTCCTGGAAAGCTGCCAGCGATACCAAGATGTCATCGATAACATGAATGACATCATCTACTCGACGAGCCGCGAGGGGATTGTACTCAGTATAAACCGGGCGATGGAGCGGGTCATGGGATTCGCCCCGGAGGAAGTCGTCGGCACGCACTACGGAAAGTGGTTTCCCGCTGGGGTGTCTCCGAGCTTGCTGGAATTGCGGGCCGTGGCATTGGGCGGACAGAGAACGAGCAGCCAGGTCGCAATGAACGACAAGGAGGGCAACGAGCACTGTATGGAGATCAGCGTTGGTCCTCTTATGGCCGCCGGTCAGGTCGTGGGCACGCAGGGCATCATCCGCGACGTAACCGAGCAGAAGAAGGCAGAGGAGGAGGTCAGAGAGCTTCAGCGGCAGATCGAGTTTGTCCTCGGCGCCACGAGGACCGGGCTCGACATCATTGACAGAGACTTCAACCTCCGATATGTGGACCCCGCGTGGCAGAAGTCGTATGGTCCCTATGAGGGGAGGAAGTGCTACGAGTACTTCATGGGCCGAGACGGGGCATGCCCCGCGTGCGGAATCCCCAGAGCTCTGGAGGAAAAACAGACCGTCACCTCCGACGAGGTTTTGCCGAAAGAGGGAGGCCGACCGATTCAGGTGACCACCATTCCATTCCAGGCGGAGAACGGTGAATGGCTTGTGGCCGAGTTGAACGTGGACATCGCTGAGCGAGAGCAGTTGGAGCGCAGGCTCAAAGAGAGTGAAGAACGGTATCGCGCTGTCGTTGAGAATGCGGGCGAGGTGATTGCGATCGTCGATGAGCAGGGTGCATTCCGATTCATGAACAGCACGGCCGGCAAACGACTCGGCGGCGCCCCGGCGGATTTCGTCGGCAAGAGCATGTGGGAGTTGTTTCCCAGGGAGATCGCTGACCGGCAGATGGGGCATATTCGAAGCGTGATCCGGACGGGCAAAGGGAGAAATTCGCTCAGTCTGTCCTATGTCGGCGGCGAGATGCGGTGGTACAACACGACCGTGGAGGTGTTGAAGAACAGCGAAAGAGAAATTGCCGCCGCGCTCGTTATCGCTCGCGATATCCATGAGCTCAAGCAGGCGCAGGATGAACTCGAGGCCCATCGTGAACGAGTGATCCGGGCCGAGCAGCTCGCGTCTCTGGGGACCCTCAGCGCCACTCTGGCGCACGAGTTGACGCAGCCTCTGACCGTGGTCCGGCTTTCCATCCAGAACGTACTGAAGGATCTGGAGGGGGCGTCTCGCTGGTCGGTTGTTTCTGAGGACTTGACGAACGTGCTTGCGGAGATCTCCCACGTCACGGCCATTGTGGATCGTTTTCGCGGTTTCGCACGGCGTACCTCGGAAAAGGCCGTCAGGGAGGTGATTCTATCCGCCGTGGCCGGTCGGGTGATGCAACTGTTCGAGGAGAGCGCACAGAAAGCCCACATTCGTCTGGAGACACGTGGACTGGAGGGGCTGCCGCCGATTTACACACATGCGAAGGATATCGAGCAACTCTTTTTTGCGCTGATGGAGAATGCCATCCAGGCGGCCGACGGCTCGAGAGACCGATCCTTGCGTATTGTCGGGGCCCGGCAGGACGATCGTGTGGAGTTGCAGTTTGCCGATACCTGTGGAGGGATCGCTCCGGAGAACCTCGATCGTATCTTCGAGCCGTTCTTCACGACAAAGCCGCCAGGCGAGGGAACGGGACTCGGCCTGTGTATCGTGCAGCGCATCGTCCGTCAGGTGGGAGGAGATCTTCGAGTGGACAGCCAGTGGGGTAAAGGGACCACCTTTTCCATTGTGCTGCCCATCGAACGGAAGTGACGTGATGCAGATGGAGTGTACCGATGGACGAGAGCAAGACAGAACACATTGCGTTCGTGGACGATGAGCCAAGGGTGCGCGATGTCGTGTCCAAAACGCTCGAACGGGTCGGCATGTGCGTGTGCTGTTTTCACTGCGCCGACGACTGCCTCGTGCACTTAGCGAGCGAGAGATGCGATTTGCTGATCACGGACGTAAGGATGCCCGGGAAGGACGGACTCGAACTGCTGAAGGCCGCAAAAGGACAGTTGCCCTGGCTTCCGGTGCTCGTCGTCACGGGCTACGGCGATGTGCCCATGGCGGTGCGGGCGCTGAAGGCCGGCGCCGCGGACTTTATTGAGAAGCCGCTGGATCGGGATACTTTCCTGGCGACCGTCAGAGCGGTGCTTGCACAACATGCCTCGCAGACGGCCCTCCACGACCTCAACCTGACACGGGCCGAGATGAAGGTGTTGTACTTCCTGCTGGACGGCAAGAACAACCGGGAGATCGCCACCGCCCTGCATCGTTCGCCCCGGACTGTAGAGGTCCATCGAGGTCATCTGATGTGTAAAATGGGGGCCGGGAACGTCGTCGAACTGCTCCGGCGTGCCACCGAAATGGGATTGCTGGATTCACCCATGCGGCGGCAGGGAGATGCTGCTGTCACGTGACTATCGCGGGGGCATTGCTGCGCGGCAGGCGGCCCGTCGCGGCCGGCTTTCGGGGGCAAGAGGGTTGACACTCCACAGGCTTGCGTTTACCGTGAGCCGTCAGATGATTCGCGATGGAACTTCATGGGCAGGGCAGCTTATGGCCGGTCAATCACGCGAGCGAGAAGAGCATTTCGATGTTGTCAAGGCGATCCATCAACAAGGTTCCATGTCGCGCCGTCACTTGCTGGGGACGCTGGCAGTGACTGCCGCCACCGTCAGAATGGGCCTTCAGAGCGGCG
>CBFDBY010000118.1:0-19350 GCA_965603165.1 uncultured Phycisphaerae bacterium | reverse complement strand
TGCGGCGCGGACTCGATGCGACTCTACGAGATGTTCATGGGGCCGCTCGAAGCGATGAAGCCGTGGAGCATGCAGGGCGTGCAGGGGGTGTCCCGCTTTCTGCAGAAGACGTGGCGGCTGATCGTGGACGAAGAGACGGGCGAGCTGGACAAGGCGATCCAGGACGCCGAGCCGGATGAAGAGACGCTACGGCTACTGCACCAGACGATCCGGAAAGTCGGCGGCGACATCGAGACGTTTGGCTTCAACACCGCGATCAGTGCGATGATGATCTTCGTCAATCACGTGGGCCGGCAGCAGATCCGGCCGCGATGCACCGTCGAGCCATTGGTCCTGATTTTGGCGCCCTTCGCTCCGCACATCGCCGAGGAACTCTGGCAGCGCCTCGGGCATGCCGAGAGCCTCGCCTGCGAATCCTGGCCGTCGTACGACGAGGAACTGGCCAAAGACAAGCAGGTGGAGTTGGCGGTGCAGGTCAACGGCAAGGTCCGCGACCGGATCGTCGTGGCCGCCGAGACGGACGACGAGCAGATCAAGGCCCAGTCGCTCGGCAGCGAGAAGGTAGTCGCCGCTTTGGGGGGCAAGACGCCGAAGAAGGTGATCGTGATCAAATCGAGACTGGTGAATATCGTCGTTTGACGGCTGCGTTATGCACGCGGAGATCGAGGCCAAGCTGAAGCTGGATTCGTTGGCGCAGGTCGAGCGCATGCTCGGCGAGTGCGGGGCCTCCTTCCTGCGCGAGACGATGCAGATGGATGCGTACTTCGATACGCCGGACAGAGAGATGACGCGGACGGACAAGTGCCTCCGATTGCGCCGTGAGCGCGCCGGCACGCGCGAGCGGTTGATCCTGGCGTACAAGGGCCCGAAGGAAACGGATGATTACAAGAAGCGCGCCGAGGTCGAGGTTGAGGTGAGCGATGCCGCGGCGATCGAAGCGCTGCTCGGTGCGCTGGGCTATAACAAGGCTCTTGCCTTCAACAAGAGGCGTCGCCTCTGGAGTTTGCACGGCTGCGAGGTGGCGCTCGACGAGCTGCCTCTGTTGGGGAGCTTCGTGGAAGTGGAAGGCCCCGATTCCCAGACCATCGCAGCGGTGCAGAGCATGTTGGGTCTATGCGATATCGCTCACACAGTGAGCAGCTATGCGAGTCTGATCGACGCGAGGTTGTCCGAGCTGGGACAGGATGCTCGCGAGGTGTATCTGCCGGATGCAAGTCCGGCGGAAGAATAGAGAAAGTGAGTTCTGCAATCGTGACGGCAAGGATGGATTTTGCGATTGGCGACGTCAAGGTCGGTTTGGATGCCCCGCTGTTCGTGATGGCCGGGCCGTGCGTGATCGAGAGCGAAAAGGGCTGCCTCGAGATCGCCGAGCGGCTGGTGCAAATCTCCGAGCGGACCGGCACGCCCATGATCTTCAAGGCGAGTTTCGACAAGGCCAACCGGAGCAGTATTTCGAGTTTTCGTGGCCCGGGGCTGGCCGAGGGCATGAAGATTCTGGCGAAGGTTCGCGCGGTCAGCGGCTTGCCCGTGATGACGGATGTGCACGAGCCGGCCCAGGCGGCCGAGGCGGCGCAGACCGTCGATTGTCTGCAGGTCCCCGCTTTTCTGTGTCGGCAGACGGATCTGCTGTGTGCCTGCGCCGAGACGGGCCGCCCTATCAGTGTTAAAAAGGGCCAATTCCTCTCGCCGACCGAGATGGGAAACGTCGTCGAGAAAATCCGCGCCTGTAAGAACGACAGAATAATCTTGACGGAGCGAGGGACGTTCTTCGGCTACAACCGGCTGGTGAACGATATGACGGGCCTGGCCGTGATGCAGCAGTTCGGCTGCCCGGTCGTGTTCGATGCGACGCACAGCACGCAGCAGCCGGGCGGGCTGGGCGCCGCCAGCGGCGGCCGGCGCGAAATGGCGCCTCTGCTGGCGCGGGCGGCCGTAGCGGCCGGGGCCAACGGCCTGTTTCTCGAGGTCCATCCCGAGCCGGATAAGGCCCTCTCCGATGCCGCATCGATCTTGCCCCTCGATTGGCTGGAGGAACTCGTCCGGGTTTGCAGTGGCATCTTCGAGATCGTTCATGGACGCAAGAAAGAATAGAAAGACAACCTACACCTACGGCCCGGTGCCGTCTCGCCGACTGGGTCTCAGTCTCGGCGTTGATATTGTCCCCGCAAAAATCTGCACGCTCGATTGCGTGTACTGCCAGCTCGGCAGGACCACCGAGAAGAGCACAAACCGCCGGGACTTTGTTGATATCGCGGCTGTCTTGGCCGAGCTCCGGGAGAAGGTGCAGGCCGGGGTCAAAGCCGACTACATCACCATCGGCGGCTCGGGCGAACCGACGCTGAACTGCCGGCTGGGCGATCTGATCGACGGCATACGTACTTGTACGGACATCCCGGTGGCGATTCTGACGAACGGCACACTGCTCTACCGTGAGGACGTTCGCGCCGAATGCGCGAAGGCCGATGTGGTGGTCCCGTCTCTGGATGCCGGGGACGCGGTCGTCTTCGAGGCGGTGAACCGGCCGGCGGTCGATATCACTATTGAAAAGCTGGTTTCAGGCTTGGAGCAATTTCGGCGGGAGTTTCCGGGGCAGATCTGGCTGGAAGTCTTTCTGATCGGCGAGGTGAACACGGATGCGGAGCAAATCAAAAAAATCCGGAATTTGATTGGGCGAATCCGCCCGGACAAGGTGCACCTGAACACGGCGGTGCGGCCTCCCGCCGAGCGCGGGGTCCGGGCCGTATCGCGCGAGACGCTCGAGGCAATCGCTCGGCAGATCGGAGAGCACTGCGAAGTGATCGGCGAGGCGCCGACCGGATCAAGCGATCGTCACGGAAGACGCGCGCAAGCAGACATCATATCAATGCTGAAACGTCGGCCCTGCTCCATTCAGGACATCTGCACCGGCCTCGGAATGAGCTATCATGAGGTCGTCAAGCACGTGACTTCCCTCCAGGAATCAGGCGCCATCCGGCTCGAGCGGCAGGGGGGCATCGCCTATTTTTTCATGCGATCGGACGCACGCTGAGAGCCGTCAGACGTGTGCATTTCCCGGGGCGTAGGACCGCCGATGGTGACACACATCGTCCGGCGGGCACCGCAGAATGACCGGTAGGAAGGTCCATATTTTGTAAAGCCGCACGCCCCATTGGCCGATAAAAGCGTTGTGGCGTTTCGACGAGGCATGTTGAAGCGGTCCGTGGGTCCTGAAAGCGTGAGTGAACGCACCACGGGCCGGAGTGGCCCTTCCGAAATGGCCCGCGACAAGGCATCAAAATGAATAGACCGCAGCGACAGCTCGTTTTGAACAAGGGGGCCGAGAAGTACATCTTCCGCTACGAGCATGGGCGGGAGGATGAGCTTCTCGATGCCCTGATCGACCAGGTCAAAGACCGGCGGACGGACTTCGACTGGTTCGATGCGGCGGTCATCAGTTTTAAGCTCACACAGAGCCTGATTGGCTGCGCCGAGCAGCTTCTTGAGAAGAACGCGGACGTTAGGACGACATCATAGCCCGTGCGATGCGTATTCGCTGGGTCGGGTTTCGTGATAGGGATGCTGATTGGAAACGAAAAGGTGGTCGATGATGCCGATAGATCAGATAGGTAGGTGGACTATGGAAGAAGGCAGCGCAGTAATCGAACAGTTCTTGCACTATCTGAAGTTTGAGAAGCGGTTCTCGGAGCACACGGCCAAGTGCTACGGCGCCGATCTGACGCAGTTCACCGAGTTCCTGTTCGCCGGCTCGGACGGCGTCCCTTCGGACCCGCTGTCGCTGGGACATCACGACGGTGGGGCGGCGACGGCCGTGGCCACGCGGGTCGAGCAGGAGGTCGATCAGCGCCTGCTGACGGTCGACGTCAACGACGCGCGGGCGTACCTGGGCCACTTGAACGACAAAGGCTATTCGAAAGCCACCGTCGCCCGCAAGCTGGCCACGCTCCGCAGCTTCTACAAGTTCCTCGTGAAGACGAATCGCTGCAGCGTCAATCCGCTCGTCGCGATTCGGACGCCGAAGCAGGACAAGAAGCTGCCGCGCTTTCTGGAGTACGAGGAAATCAAGCGCCTCCTCGATACGCCCTCGACGGAGTCGTGGCTGGGCGCGCGGGACCGGGCCATCCTCGAAACGCTCTACAGCACCGGCATCCGCGTCAGCGAGCTGGTGGGTCTGAATATGGACGACATCGATTTCCTGAGTGAAGTCATCCATATCCGCGGCAAGGGCAAGAAGGAGAGGATCGCGCCGATCAGCTCATCGGCGCTGCAGGCGATCCAGCATTACATGGAATTCCGCAACAAACGCGCGCAGAGCAACAGCCACTTCGATTCGAAGGTGCTGTTCGTGAACAAGCACGGGCAGCGGCTGAGCACGCGAAGCGTGCGGCGCAAGATGGACAAGTACCTGAAGATGGCCGGGCTGGACCCGGCGATCAGCCCGCACACGCTGCGGCACAGCTTCGCCACGCACATGCTCAACAACGGCGCGGACCTGCGCAGCGTTCAGGAGCTGCTCGGCCATCAATCGCTTTCGACGACTCAGGTGTACACGCATCTGACAACCAGGAAGCTGAAGGAAGTGTACGAGAACGCCCACCCGCGCGAGCACACCGGACCGACTCCCTACGGATCCGATGAGACGCCCGGAGGCAACGGACACCTTTAGGAATACCTCCCCGTTCTCGCAGACGATACTCCCTCCGGTGAGCCGCTCAGTCGAGCGGCTCCTTTTTTTTTGGGGGTTCTGAATCGTTACCTGGGGGCAGTGCGCTCGGTGCCGGGAATTCGGCGATCGGTGACACCGGCGACGTCCGGCGGCGGAAGTCGACCTCACGGCCGTCGGTCGTTCGGAGGCGGCTCTATGATGCGTCGGGGCCGTTGCTGACGCTGCTGTACTCGGGGACGAGCTCCTTGATCTTGCGGGCCAGGGCGGCCGGGTCGCTCCCCCCGGCGATGCTCAGCAGCTCGGCGATGCCGGCCCGGAGTCCGGCGCGGTCCATCGGGATGTTCTTCCAGATGCTGATCTTGGGATGACCGGTGCGCTGCATGTCCTCGCCTTCGATCCGCAGCTCCTCGAAGAGCTTCTCGCCCGGGCGGGGGCCGGCGAAGGCGATTTCAATGTCCTCGCCGGGGCGAAAGCCGCTGAGCGTAATCAATTCCTTGGCTAAGTCCAGGATCTTCACCGGCTCACCCATATCGAGGACGAAGATCTCGCCGCCTCTGCCCATCGTGGCGGCCTGGAGGACAAGCTGGCTGGCCTCCGGGATCGTCATGAAGTACCGTTTCATCTCCGGATGCGTGACCGTGACGGGCCCGCCCTCGGCGATCTGCCTCTTGAAGATCGGTACGACGGAGCCCTCTGAGCCGAGGACGTTGCCGAAGCGGACGGTGACGAAATGCGTCTTGCTGGTCTTACCGAGGTCCTGGATGTACATCTCGGCGATGCGCTTGGAGGAGCCCATCATGCTCGTCGGGTTGACGGCCTTGTCCGTGCTGATCATGACGAAGTTAGTGGCGTGGTGCCGGTCCGCCGCGTCGGCGACGGTCTGGGTGCCCAGGACGTTGTTCTTGACGGCCTCGCCCGAGTTGAGCTCCATCAGCGGGACGTGCTTGTGCGCCGCCGCGTGGATGACGACCTGGGGCTTGTACTGTGCGAAGATCTCCTTGACGCGCGCCTTGTCGGTGATGTTGCAGACGAGCGGCTGGGTCGGAACACGGGGGAACTGCCGGCGCAGGTCGCGCTCGACATAGAACAGCGGGTTCTCCGCCTGTTCGATGAGCAGCAGCAGCTTCGGCTCGAACTGGCAGATCTGGCGGCACATCTCCGAGCCGATCGACCCGCCGGCGCCCGTGACCAGGATCGTCTTGTCTCTGGCAAAAGCCTCGATCTGATGCAGGTCGAGCCGGACGACCTCTCGGCCGAGCAGGTCGTTGATATCGACGTCTCGAATCTGGGAGACCCGCAGCTTGCCCGAGGCGATGTCGGTGATGGAAGGGACGGTGCGGAAGCGAATCTTGGTTCCCCCGCAGACCTGGATCACCCGGCGGAGTTGTTGATGCGTCGCCGAAGGCATGGCGATGGCGATCTCTTCAATGTTGCGATCGTCACAGATTTCCGCCAGTCGCTCGACCGGTCCCAGCACGGGGATGCCGTGGATGTCCGTGCCCTGTTTGACGGGATCGTCGTCGATGAATCCCACGACGTCGTACTGCGCGACGGGCATCCGATGGATCTCGCGGAGCAGGGCTTCGCCGGCGTTGCCCGCCCCGACGATCAGGAAGCGTTTGAGCCGCAGGCTCTCGGTCGTGCGGAATTCCTCGTGGTACAGGCGAATGATCATTCGCAGGCCGGCGGGCAGCAGGATGGTGCTGAACAGGTCGGCCATGAAGACTCCCTGGCTCACGGCGGCGATGCCCGGCGGCAGCGCTCCTCGCACGGTCGGGATTTGCAGGATCACGGTGAACCAGATGGCCACGATGATCAGCGTGCTGACCAGCGAGGCCCGGAGGATGCCGAGCAGGTCGGAGATGCTCACGTAGCGCCACCAGCCGCGATACTGCTTGAACAGGGCGAAGGCCGGCAGCTTGACGGCGAGGAAGAACAGCAGCAGGAAGGGATACTGCTCGACGAGCCAGTCCCGCCTGAACTGCATGTTGTTCGCCACGAGAAAGGCGAACATGAGGGAAACCGCAAAGGCGAGGACGTGGGCGAGGATGATCAGCGGCTTTCGGAACGTCAGCAGAAAGCTCGCGGGAGATGCCGGGAGACGCCGGTGTGGGCTGTCGCTGCCCGGCGTTTCGGTCTCAACGTGTCGCTCTGACATAAGTCCCCGGTATCGTGGCTGGCTTTCTCATGGAACGCAACTGCAAGTATAGAGGGAAGTTAGCAGCCGTCAAACGACCCTGAGCCTATCATCGGCAGATCGTGCAGCACAGTTAAGTTCGGCCGGGCGGCTTATCGTGTGAGCTGCACTCGTCTGAGGCCGAGCGCCGTCCGTTTATTCGGACGTTTTCGGAGATTCTTGCGGCTCGCCCGCTGCTTCCTGCTCTGGCTCGGCGGGGAGCGGTTCGGAGACCGTCTCCAGGCGCGCCGGCTCAAGAGCCGCCTCGTCGGAGTACAGGTAGACCTCGTCCAGCGGAGTGTGATCCACGCGGTTGCGTATCAGGGCGTAAATGACCGTGTGGGCCGAGAAATAGAAGCTGATGAGGAACGAGACCATCAATCCGACGACCGCCAGGACCCAGAGGCGGATCAGCAGGGCCCCGAGCCACAGAGAGCCCGTTTCGGGGGCGGCCGCGGCAGCTCCCGCGAATTCGGCGAACGTTGGCTCCGGCCATATCGCATGGAGCTTGAGGTTATCGCCCAGGAAGCCGACTTCCAGGAAACGGTACACGCTCCAAAGCAGCAGGAAAGCGAAGAAACGCACGAAGATGTAGCAGATGGCCCCGTAGAGGACGGCCACGACCGTGTAGAAGCCCATCCGCCAGGGTTTGGCATAGACATAGCTGAACGACCGGCTGACGGCGTCGAAGCAGTCGGAGTCCTCGTAGGCGATGGCCGGCGCCATCAGGTTCAGGCCCGCGACGGTCCCGATCAGGACGACCGAGATAAAGAAACCGGCAATCAGGGCCAGCGACAGAAACAGTCCGGCGAGCAACTCTCCGACGAAGGGAATGTTGCCCGCCAAACCGAGCCCAACGATGAACAGGCCGATCACGACGATGACGGCGACCGGTGTCACCGGGGCCGCGAGGATCGCGGTGAATTTCCTGACGCCGAAACGGACCGCCTCTACGAGGCGCGGTTTTTCCCCGCGCGCGAACTGCATCGCGGCGATCCGGCAGATCGCACCGCCCGCCAGCGCCATCACAACCACCACGATCGCGAAGAAGATGATGCTGTAGATGACGTGGTACGTGAACGCCCAGATCAATGCCTCGATGCAGTGGACGACACTCTGGACAACGCTCGGGACAACGATCGAGATATCGAGTGCGAAGATGGCGTACAGCGCCGTATGGAATTGGCGGGTGCCGAAGTCCCACAGCGTGGCAAAGACGCCTGTGCGGGCATTGGCCGTTTGCCGGAGGGCAATCACGTTCGCATCGGAATCTCCCGGCGAGACGTATACATCGAGTTCCGTGATCAGGCCCGTGTCCGCTGGGGCCGGCTGGACGCCGAAATCTGAGCCGGGGCGAACGGCGGGAGCGTCCATGACAGCCACGGTTGGGTTGAGATCCATGACCCAGCCGGCCACGCAAATCACGGCCAGTGCGGCGAACGCCAGGAGCAGCTTCGATGGCTGGATGGCCATGCGGAAGGACCGAAAGATCTGGGGGAAAAGAAAGCTGCCAAGGGGTAGTACGGGCTCTTTCTCGTCAACCATACGGCCTCCTTTCAAAAGCACAACTCCGCTTTACCGTTCAGCCTGACCGACCGCTTCGGTCCACAGCATGTTACTCTGCAGTGGATTCGTCGTCCACAGGATTCTGCCCGGCGGTACGTCCTGGCGTTCTCAATCCGAGGAAGGTTCCTCGAGAGCCGGCTCCGATTCTTCATCCGGCTTGGCGGCGATTCTGTATTCAGCGTCCAACCAGGCTCCCAAGTCGATGAGTTTACATCGTTCCGAGCAAAAGGGAAAGAATTTCGGCAGCTTCGACGGTTCCTGCTGAGATTTGGTCACCCAATGTTTGCAGATCGGGCACGTGAACCGGTGTTGCTGTCGTGATTGGCTCTTGTCGATGTGTTCTCGGTCTCCCATCCGAGTATCCCGGCGATCCTCTAAACGGTCAGCCGCATCGAAATGCGGGGTATGACGTCTGCGTACATACGTTATCGTGTCCCACCCTCTGCTACATCCTGCCCATCCACCCGGGATAGCGCCGGCTCTGATATCCCGGGGCGGACGCCCGCAACCGGCCGCTACTCGCCCCGCTCCACGAGGCCCTCTTCGAGCATCCGTGCGTACTCGATGGAATACCGGGCCCAGGGCTGAGCCTCGAGCCTCGCCTTGGCGATCGGTTTACCTGTGCCCTCGCAGATCCCATAGGTCTTGTTCTCGACGCGGGCCAGGGCCTCGTCGATTTCCACGAGGAGCCTTCGTTCACCATCCATCAACCCGAGAGAGAACTCCTGCTCGTAGTTATCCGTACCCAGGTCCGCCATGTGGATCGGCATGCTGGAGAGATCACCGCTGGCGTCAAGCCTTGATTTCCGGAGCGTTTCCCCCTCGATCTCAAAGACGTTCTGCAGGATTTCCCTTCGCTTTTGGAGCAGCATATCCCTGAAGTGCTTGACGTCGACGGCACGCAGACGTGCCTTGGGCGTTCGTTTCTTCCCCGTCTTGCTTGTCTTGGTCTTCTTGGGCGCCTTCTTGGGCGTATTCTTGCGTTTCTCTGCCACGTTTGCATCCACCTCTTACAGTGACTGAAAGACGACACCTATAAAACAATGTATTATACCATGTCCGGGTACTCTGCGATAGCCAAATTTTGCTGGGAAATGCCTGGGAGCATGAAATATTACGCGTGCGCCGCAGCCGTTTGCTGTGTGATGGTTCGGTCCTAAGTGCTTGCCTGTGAAAGGCTTACATCTGCTGCCTCTCCGTGGTTGGCCCCGTCGGCTTGTGGCCGGAGGGGTCGGCATCCTTGGCCATGGTGCCCAGTGGCAGCAGGAATCTTTCCCGACCCACGACGCCTGAAAACACGCGGACCTTGAAGGCGCGTTCGACCGCTTCCGGCGTCAGTACATCGGCGACTTCACCGATCCGATAATGAGGGGGCTTTGCAGAACGCCCGCTTCCCGCCGCATCGGGCGATTCAGCCAATCCGTACAGCAACAACGCTTCATCACAGTATTGGGCCGCTAAGTTGATATCATGCGTCACCGCCACGACGGTCGTGCCCCTATCACGCTGGATGGATTTCAACAGGTCGTAGATTCTGACCTGGTGCTTGAAATCGAGGAACGACGTCGGCTCATCAAGCAGCAGGATGGGCGTATCCTGCGCCAGGGCCCTCGCGATGAACACGCGCTGCCGCTCGCCCGCGCTGAGGTTGGCCAGCGGCCGTGAGGCGAACCGGGCCGTGTCGGTCAACTCCAGCGCGTGTTCCGCGATCTCGCGGTCCGCCCGGGTCTCGAAGCCGAACCGACCGTAGTAGGGCGTTCTCGCCATCAGGACCGTCTCCTGAACGGAGAACCCAAAGGCCGGAACGAATTCCTGGCGGACCACGGCCACTCTTCGGGCAATCTCCTGCACCCCATAGGACCGGAGATTGGCTCCGTCTAGCAGGACTGTGCCGGATTGTGGCGTCAGAGTGCCGGCCACAATGTTGAGCAACGTGCTCTTGCCCGCTCCATTCGGCCCGGCAACGGCAAGGAACGCGCCGGTCCGGACTGCGAAGCTGATATCCCGCAGGATCGGTTTGTCCCGACCGTAGCCGAAGGTAACGTGTTCGATCTGGATTGCCGAGGTCATGCGGGGGAGTACACCTTTCTGCTGTACCGAATCAGGAGGATTAGAAAGAACGGCCCGCCGATCATCGCCGTAACGACCCCCACCGGCAACTGGGCGGGGGCCACGACCACGCGGGCGGCGGTATCGGCCACCACCAGGAACATGGCCCCGACCAGGCTGCTCAGAGGCAGCAACTGACGATGGTCGGGCCCGAATACGAGGCGAACGGCGTGCGGGACGACCAGGCCCACGAAGCCGATGAGCCCGCTCAGGCTGACCGCGACGGCGGTGATGAGCGCCGAGACGGCGAAGGCCGCGAGTTGAACCCTCTCGACCGCAATCCCGATGCTCCTGGCATCGCGGTGACCGATGCTGATGACGTTGAGCTGTGGACTGAGAAAGAACAGCCCGACGATGCCGGCGGCGATACAGCCGCCGCCGATCCAGAGGACGTGGAGGTCCTCTTCGGTCATGTTGCCCATCAGCCAGAACATGGTGGCGTAGAACTGCTGACTCCGGGCGATGGAGACCAGGAACAGGATCACGGCGGAGAGGAATGCGTTGACGACGACGCCGGCCAGGAGCAGGCCTGTGACATGGTGCCTGCCGGTGATACGGCCGATCCCCCAGACCAGCCATACGGTCCCGAGGGCCCCGAGGAAGGCGAACACGGCGATCGGGGACCGGCCCCAGAGCGTCCAGCCGAAACCGCTGAGGACCGCGAGGATGGCGCCAAGGCCGGCGCCGCTGGAGATGCCCAGGATATAGGGGTCCGCCAGCGGATTGCGCAGCAGGGCCTGGAAGGTCACGCCGGCGGCGGCCAGCGCCGCCCCGACCAGGGCCGCGAGGATCACCCGTGGGACCCGAACGTGCAGGAGGATCTCATAGTCCGGGTTCGGTGTCGTGGGGCTCGCCGGTCCGCTCAGAGCCGCTTTGAGTGAGATGGCCTGGGGGCCGGCCAGCGAGCACAGGAACATGACCAGCGCCAGCAGCAGGGCCGCGACGGCTACTCTAAACAGCAGGGTTCCTGGCGCCAGGGGCGGATGCATGTCGCTATTCTCCGAACAACTCGGGTCGAAGGCATCTTGCGATGGCCTCGATCCCGGCCGGCAATCTCGGGCCGAGCCGCGAAACGAGGTTGCCGTCGATGACGTAGATCCGTTCGTCGCGCACGGCGGGGACATTCGGGAATCGGCGCCAGTGGGACATCGCCTGCTCGCGCAAATCCGTCGCATCCTTCGCCATCGTCGGTTCGATGATGACCTCCGGACCGGCTGCGATGACCTCTTCGGCCCCGATGGGCGGGTACTTGTACAGCGTCGAACCGATAGCGTTCTCGCCGCCCGCCAGTCCAATCATTTCGTTGATGAAGGTGTCCCGTCCGGCGACGCGAAGCGGCTCTCGCTGGACGACCCAGAGGACCTTTACCTTACGCGCGCCGGCAGCCGCCGTCTGCACGCGGCGCACTTGCGCACGGATGCTTTCGTTCAGTTCCCGCGCCTCTGCCCCGGCGCCCGCGGCCTGTCCGACGGCGTCGACGGCGCGGAAGAGGTCGCCGACGCTTTCGATATCGACGACGAGGTTGTCATAGCCCATACGGCCCAGTCTTCGCGCGAGATCCTTCTGCTGTTCGAACGCCAGGGTCACGATCAGATCGGGCCGGGTGGCGATGACGGCCTCGACGCTCGGCTGCCAGAAAGTCCCGACCTTCGGCCTGTCCGCCGCGGCAGGGGGGTAGTCACTGTCTTGCGTGACGCCGACCACACTCTGTCCGAGCCCGAGGGCGAAAAGGATCTCCGTGAGATTCGGCGCCAACGAGACGATACGGTTCGGCCGCTGCCGGTCCGCAGACGCCGGCTCTGCGTCCACTTCCCGCGGTTGCACGAGAGCGTAGCCCGAGACGACCCACAGGGCGAGCGCCGACAGCAGAAGCCACCATTTCGTCATCAGGTCCTCTTGAACTGTTTTTCGAGTTCGTTGATGGAGAATTTGATCGTCGTGGGCCGGCCGTGCGGGCACCGGCTCGTCGACTCGAACCGTTCGCGGTCGGCGAGCAGTTGCCGGATCTCGTCGTTGGTAAGTTTCTGGCCGGCTTTGATAGCCGCCTTGCAGGCCGTCATGTTCAGGATATCGTCGAGCAGGTCATTGGTTCCTACGGCGGCCCCTCGCTCGACGAGCAGGTCGATCAGGTCCTGCACGAATTCGACCGGCGAGACGTCTGCCAGCAGAGCCGGGAAGGTCTGCACGGCGTATGCCCTCGGACCGAACGCCGTCAGTTCGATCCCCAGGCGCCGGAGCAAATCGGCATGGCCCTCGATGGCACCCGCCTGCGCGTCAGTCACTTCAAAGCTCTCAGGCAGGAGCAGCCTCTGCGATTCGAGACTGTCCCGCTGGAGCCGTCGATGCAGCGTCTCATAGAGCATGCGCTCGTGCAGCGCGTGCTGGTCGATGATGACGAAGCCGTCGTCGGTCTGCTCGATGATATAGCTGTCGTGGATTTGCAGGTACCGGTTGTCCTGCATCTCAGGCGGCAGCGCCGGCGTCGGCGTGCCGATCGGCGTCGTATGAGGGCTCGGTGGGCGGCGGTCGCCGGCGCTCTGGCGCAGGTCGAACTGCTGCTGCCGGTGAGTCGGGCGGTGCTTCTGAAAGAAATCGGCCATGGCCTCGGCGATCTGCTGCTTTCGCAAGTCGCGGCTCACGCCGTTTTCATTCGTCGGGCCTGGTTGCCTCGATGGCAGATGGGCGGGCGTGCTGAGATCGATGCCCAGGAGACGCTCGCGAAGCACCCCGAGGACCTGCGAATGGACCAGATTGGCGTTGTAGAAACGCACCTCGATCTTGGTCGGATGCACGTTCACGTCGTAGTCGGCGCAGGGCATCTCGATGAACAGGAAAACGACGCCGAAGCGGTTCGGCTCCAACAGCCCGCGGTACGCCTCCTTGATCGCGTGCGAGATGAACTTGTCGCGGATGAATCGGCCATTGAGGAACGTGTACTGGAACTGGTTGCTCGTTCGGGAAATGCCCGGCATACCGAGCAAGGCGCGGATGCGGATTCCCTTCTCCTCGCTTTCCGTTTCGATCAGATCGCCGCCGGAATCGGACAGCAGCATAGGAAAGAGCTGGCCGACTCGCTCTTTGAGACTGCCGGTCTTCGAGAGGCGATGCAGTTCTCTGCCGTTGTGAATGAGCGTCAGGTCGAGGCCTCCCTGCGGCAATGCGATTCGGGCGAACTGCTCACTGATGTGGCCGAGCTCCGTGTTGGCGGTCCGCAGGAACTTGCGGCGGGCCGGCGTCTTGTAGAAGAGGTCGCGAACCTGGATCGTCGTGCCGAAGTCGCCGCTGCAGGGGGTGACGTCGCCTTTGTCGCCGCAATCGATTTCGAGGCAGTGGGCCTGGTCGGCGTCGCGCGTCCGGCTGACGACGCGCACCTGGGCGATGGAGGCGATGCTGGCCAGCGCTTCGCCCCGGAACCCGAGCGTCGCAATCTGATGGAGGTCCGCGGCGTCCTTGATCTTGCTCGTCGCATGGGATTCGAACGCGGCGGCGAGGTCCTCGGCGTCCATGCCGCCGCCATTGTCGGTGACGGTGATGAGCTTGCGGCCCCCGTCTTCGACGGTCACTGTGATGGCCGTCGCGCCCGCATCGATACTGTTTTCCACCAGTTCCTTGACCACGCTCGCGGGACGTTCGATGACTTCGCCCGCGGCGATCAGATTCACCATGTTCCGGTCAAGGAGAACGATTCGACCCATACGTCTGTTCCAATCTCAATCGTCCAATGATGTACTACGCACCGCTGATGCGAACAGATCGTAGCCGAGGGTGCTCGACGGCCCGTTTGGCGCTGGAGCGGCCCTTCTCGTCGAAGAACGTGATCCTGGCGTTCCGAAGTTCTATTCCTGGAGCAGGCTGCGGCCGGTCATTTCCTCCGGCTGCGGCAACCCCATGACCTCCAGCAGCGTGGGACCGATGTCGGCCAGCGTGCCGCCTTCCCGCAGCTTCTTGCCTTTGTGCCGGTCGTCGAAGATCACCAGCGGCACGTCACCCACCGTATGGGCCGTGTGCGGACTGTCCGGGGACCCGTCGATCATCTTCTCGAAATTGCCGTGGTCGGCGGTGACGATGGCGGCCCCGCCCATGCTCTTGACCTTATCGAGGATCTTGCCCACGCACTCATCCACCGTCTCGGCCGCCTTGATCGCCGCCGCCAGATCGCCGGTATGCCCCACCATATCGGGATTGGCGAAGTTGATGACCATGACGTCGTATTTGTCGGAATCCAGCCGTTCGAGCGCGACGTTCGTCACCTCGTAGGCGCTCATCTCGGGCTTCAGGTCGTACGTTCTGACCTTCGGCGATGGGACGATCTGCCGGTCCTCGCCCTTGAAGGGTTTCTCCGTATAGTCGTTGAAGAAGAACGTCACGTGGGCGTACTTCTCCGTTTCGGCGCAGCGGAACTGCTTGAGCCCCAGCGAGCTCCAGTACGCGGCGAGGATGTTCTTCATCTTCGACCGTTTCGGGAAGGCCACCGGGGCGGGGATGGTCGCATCGTACTCGGTCAAGCAGACGAGGTACACGTTTGGCTTGACCGTCCTCGGGAACTCCTTGAAATCGGGATCCACGAAGACGCGTGTCAGCTCCCGGGGGCGGTCGCCGCGGAAGTTGAAGAACACGACGCCGTCGCCGTCGTCGATTGTCGCGATGGGCTCCGTTTCCTCGTTGACGATCGCCGTCGGCTCGATGAACTCATCCGTGACTTCTTTTTCGTAGCTGTTCTGGATCGCTTCATCGGCGCTGCGGGCCTTGAGTCCCTTGCCGAATCGCAGGCATTCATATGCCTTCTGCACCCGGTCCCAGCGGCTGTCCCGGTCCATCGCGTAGAACCGGCCCATCACCGAGGCGATCCGGCCCACCCCGATCTCGGCCGCCTTCTTCTCCACCTCGGCGACGTACCCGCGTCCGCTATCGGGCGGCGAGTCGCGCCCGTCGGTGAAGGCGTGAATGAAGACATCCTTCAGGCCGTTGCGCTTGGCCAGCTCGAGCAGTCCGTAGAGGTGACCGAGGAGCGAGTGTACGCCGATATCGCTGCACAGGCCCATGAAGTGGACCTTGCCCTGGTGCTCCTTGACGAAATCGATGAGTTTCAGGAATTGCTCGTTCTCGAAGAAAGAGCCGTCCCGGATCGCGTAGGTGAGGCGGACCGACTCCTGCGGCACGATGCGCCCGGCCCCGATGTTCTGGTGGCCGACCTCACTGTTGCCCATGGTCCCATCCGGCAGCCCGACATACTCGCCGTACGTGTGGATCAGACAGTGGGGGTACTCGGCCATCAGCATGTCGTCCGTCGGGACATGGGCCCGCCGAACGGCGTTGTACGGATCTTCATTCGGGTCCGGGTTGTGACCCCAACCGTCGCGTATAATCAGAACGCATGGCCTTTTCTTCGGCGCGATCTTCTCTTTTGTCATGTAGAACATGCCTTTCAAATAGTAGCATCGGGGGCGAGGCGCAGCCTGGTCCCGCCGGACGATCTAAGAGTGCCACATCATAGTAACACGCGTCGGACCTGTCAAATGTTTGCCCGTTCCTCGCCGATATAGCAGCAGGGCGAATCGGGGGCTTCCGTGGCCCGAGGGCCTTTGGTATAATCCGGCGGTCGGCTGGGAGCACGAGGGCCGATCCGGACAGCCTCCGGGCATCCACCTCGCTCTGAAAGGCGATTTATCGGTGTCTGAGGGAAGAAATACGGCGATCGCGGTATGGTGGAAGAGCCTGCTGGTCGGCTTGTGCCTGGCGGCCGGGTGTTCCGACCAACGTTCGGCAGTAGACCTCTACATGGACGCCGTGGCGCTTCGTGAACTGGGGCAAGATCAATTTGCCATCGAGAAGTTGAACGCGGCTGTGGCGGCGGACCCGGATTTCACTATGGCGTACTCGGAATTGGGCAAGGTCCACCGGGCGCTCGGAAACCACGAGCGCGCGTTAGCCGCGTTCAGGCAGGCGGCGAAGCTGGATCCCTGGTCGCTTGAGACCCATTTGGAGCTTGCCAGAACGTCCGAGAAGCTGGGGCAATACGCGCAAGCCGGCGCGGCGTATGCCCGGGCCGCGGAACTCGATCCGGACAATCCGGAGGTCCTGATGGGGGCCGCCGAGTGCTATCTGAAGGCGGGGCAGCTCGTTCGAGCGCAGACGTACGGCGAGCGGGCCGAGCAGATGGGCGAGAAGCCGCAGGAGGTTCTGCCGCTGTTGGCCCGCATCTACCAAGGACAGGCCGACTACGGGCGGGCGATTCAGACGTACGGGCGGCTACTGTCGCTGGCCGGCAACGACCCGAACGTGCTGCTGCCTCTGGGCGTAGCGTACATGGAGGCCGAGCAGTACGACCGGGCCCGGGAGGTTCTGGTTTCGGTGACGCAGATGCGGCCGACTGATAGTGCGGCCTTTCGCCATCTTGGATACTGTTCCGCCAAGCTTGGCGATACGGACCGGGCGATACAGATGTACCAGAGAGCGATTGATTTCGACGACAGGGACTGGGAGGCGCATCGCGGCCTGGGTGTTGCCTATATGCTCAAGGCGGGCCAGACGGGCGATGTCCGCTGGAAGGTTGCGGCGGTTCGCCATTGGAGACAGTCTCTCGCCATCGAGCCCGACCAGCCCAAACGGCAGACGCTGGAGAAATTGATCCGGGAGCATTCAAGACCGCAGGATTCATTACGGGGATCGAGCTATTAGAGCCATGCAGACACCGAACCAGGAAAGCACTGCCCAGACCGTTTCGAATGGCCGATGGGTGAGCCGCTGTAAAGCCGAGCTGCCCGATCCGGCCGCACACGTAATCTTCTGGCCCATCCTCATTCTCGGCCTGACGCTGGATCTCTGGACGAAGTCGGCCGTATTCGCATGGCTTGAGAATAAGCCGCCTGAGTACTGCGCCCGGATCATCGATGGGATCGTGACCTTTAGAATTGCGTTGAATGACGGGGCGGCCTTCGGAATCGCCTCCGGCCGGCAGATGTTTCTGGCGGCCGTCTCGGTGGTCGCTCTGTTCGTGATCCTCGGCGTGTTTCTCTTCGGCGGGGCCAGGCAGCGCGCCGTTCAGGTCGCATTGGGGCTCTTTGCGGCCGGGGTGAGCGGCAATTTGTGGGACAGGCTCTTCAACGATGGGCGGGTCCGCGACTTTATCGACGTGGTGTACTGGCCCGGCAGGCACTGGCATACGTTCAACGTGGCGGACGCAATGCTCTGCGTCGCGGTCGGCCTGCTGATCGTCGCCACGTTCTTCACTGATTCGTCAGATCGAAAACGTGCTCAGCCACAAAAATAGGGGCGTTGATCGCCGCGCACAACGCGATCGCGTCGGACGGTCGGGAATCGACCTGGATCGCACGGCCGTCGATGCTCAGGTGAATCTTGGCGAAGAAGGTATGATTGCGGAGATCGTCGATCACGATGCGATCGACTTTGGCGCCGAGATGGTCGATGACGCTGGCTAACAGATCGTGCGTCATGGGCCGGGGCGGCTTGATCCCCTTGAGCCGACGATCGATGGCGAAAATCTCCACGATGCCGATCACGATGGGGAAGCCCCGCGTGCCCTTTCGCTCCTTCAGCACGATGATCTGCTGGTCGGAGGTCTCGTTGATAATGATCCGCGACAGTTCGACTTCCACTTCCATTTCCGTCCCCCTTATGGGTCTCAACGGTCGAGTTCGGCCAAGTGCCTCTCGACGGCCTGCAACTGCTCCTGAAGCTGTTCGAACCTCTCTCTCGCTTGCGCGACCACCTCGGGCTTGGCCTTCGTCACGAAATTCTCGTTGGCCAGCTTGCTCTCGACCGCTTTGCCGGCCCGCTCGATCTCCTGCTTCTGCTTTTCGAGCCGAGCGCGTTCCGCCTCGGGATCGATCACATCGTGCACGTATACCTGCGTCTCTTCTACTATCGCCGTGGCGGCGTTGTTCGGCTTGGCAATCTTCTCTCCCGCCTCGAAACGCTCCAACCCCGACATCTGGCGGACAAGCTCGCCATTCGCATTGAGCATATCGGCCAGTGCCTTGGGGGCGTTGGCCGAGGCGGTGAGCTTTGCCTTCGGTGCGATGTTGTACTGGCCTCGGATATCACGAATCGCCCGCACGACTTCCTGAACGACCCCTATCTGCTTCTCGACGGCTGCATTCTTCAGTGGCCCCATGTCCGCCGGCCAGGGACTGATCGCCAGCGCTGCCGCCGGTTCGGACGCCGCAATTGGCCTGAGCTCGCGCACCGGGATCAGCTCGTTGAGGTTCTGGTAGATGCCCTCCGTGATGAATGGGATGAACGGATGAAGCAGACGAAGCGTTTGGTCGAGCACAAAGGCCAAAACGTTTTGTGCGACAGGCCTGCTGCTGTTTTCCCGCATTCGAGGCTTGATCCACTCGAGGTACCAGTCGCAGAAGTCGTTCCAGAAGAAGCGATACAACTGCGACAGCGGCTCGCTGAACTTGTAGGTTTTCAGGGCCTCCGTGACTTCGTCGCGCGTCCTGGCGAGCCGTGACAAGATCCACTGGTCCGTGATGTCCACGCCGGCGGCGTCGAAGCCGGCGGGATCGACACCCTCCAGATTCATCATGGCGAAGCGCGACGCATTCCACAGCTTGTTGCAGAAATTGCGACCGATATCGAACTTGGGCGATGTATTGACCTTGCGGCCGTCCGGCAGGGTCATGGGAGCCACGGGCATGCGGATGTCCTGCGTATCCGTCGTCATGCTCGCCAGCGTGAATCGCATGGCGTCGGCGCCGTGGCTGTCGATCGCGACGAGCGGGTCGATGCCGTTGCCGAGGCTCTTCGACATCTTGCGGCCTTCGCCGTCCTGGATCATCGCGTGGATATAGACATCGCGGAACGGGATATC
>CBFDBY010000117.1:0-20137 GCA_965603165.1 uncultured Phycisphaerae bacterium | reverse complement strand
GGCCACTACGTTGTGGCCAGCGAAACCTGTGCCCTCGATGCAATCGGGGCCAAATTCGTTCGAGAAGTTGAGCCGGGCGAGATCGTCCGGCTGGATAAGTACGGGCTGCACAGCCGGTTCTTCGTGCGACGGGAGAGCGTCACGCCGGCCCACTGCATCTTCGAGCACGTCTACTTCTCCAAGCAGAATTCCCTCATCTTCGGCGAGAACGTGCACGGGCTCCGCAAGAAGCTCGGCCGGCAGTTGGCCCGGGAGCACCCGGTCGAGGCCGACGTCGTCATCCCCGTCCCGGATTCCGGAACCTCCGCGGCCATCGGCTACGCCCAGGAAAGCGACATCCCCTTCGACATGGGCCTGGTCCGCAGCCACTATGTCGGCCGAACGTTCATCTCACCCGATCAGAAGCTCAGAGAGCTCGAGGTCAACCTCAAGCTGGCTATCATCAAGGAAGTCGTGCACGACAAGCGAATCGTCGTTGTGGACGACTCGATCGTCCGCGGCACTACGACGCGGGGCAAAATCCGCGTGCTCCGCCAGGCGGGCGCCAAAGAGATTCACATGCGCGTGAGCTGTCCTCCCATCCGGTTTCCTTGCCACTACGGCGTGGATTTCCCGACGAAGGAGGAACTCTTGGCCAACGACCGCACGCTCGAGCAGATCAAGGAGTTCCTTGAGGTGGACAGCGTCGGCTACCTTTCCCTGCCGGGGATGCTCTCCTGTGCGGCTTTGCCGCAGGACCATTATTGCGCAGCCTGCTGGAGCGGGCGATATCCCATTCCCGTCGATGTCGCCCTGAACAAGTTCTCGATGGAGCGCTATCAGTTGTACATGTTCGAGGAATTCGCCACCGCCAATGAGTGAGCCCATCACCTACGCACAGTCGGGTGTGGACATCGACGCCAACGACGTGATGGTCGAGCGGATCCGATCGTCTCTGGCCAGCACGTACGGCCCGCGCGTCATCGATGTCCCCTGGGGATTCGCCGGACTGGTCCGCCTGGATTACGACGAGAAGCTCTTCAAGAAGAACTACCGCAATCCCGTGCTGGTCGCCTGCACGGACGGAGTGGGCAGCAAGGTCCAGGTGGCCGTGAAGGCCAAGAGATTCGATACGGTGGGCATTGACCTGGTGGCGATGAGCGTCAACGATATGCTCGTGATGGGTGCCGAGCCGCTGTTCTTTCTCGATTACCTGGCCGTGCACAAGCTGGAGCCCGCGGTGATCGCCGAGATGGTCAAGGGCGTCGCGGCCGGCTGCCGCGAGGCGGATTGCGCGCTGATCGGCGGCGAGACCGCGGAGATGCCGGATACCTACCGCAAGGGCGATTTCGACATGGCGGGCTTCGCCGTGGGCATCATCGAGCGGGACAAGATCATCACGGGCAAGGGCGTCCGGCCGGGCGATATCATCCTCGGCCTGCGCTCCAGCGGCCTGCACAGCAACGGCTATTCGCTGGCCCGAACCATCTGCTTCAAGCGCGCCCGACTGAAAATGACCGACGTTCTCGACGAACTCGACGGAACGACCGTAGGCGACGCCCTGCTGGCGCCGACGCGAATCTACGTCCGCCCGATCATCAAGCTGCTCGCTAAGTACAAGGTCAAGCGGGTCGTCCACGCGATGGCCCATATCACCGGCGGCGGCATCGTCGGCAATGTTCCGCGCATCCTGCCGGCGAACTGCAACGCCGTGATCAAGAAATCGAGCTGGCCCCGGCCCAAGATCTTCCCATTCCTCCAGAAGACCGGCCCGGTGGAAGAAGACGAGATGTTCCGCGTGTTCAATATGGGCATCGGGTACGTCCTGATCGTCGCCGAGGACTTCGCCGATTCCATCGGGCGAAAGCTGATCCGCTGCGGTGAAAAAGTGAATCCTATCGGACGGATCGCTCGCGGCACCGGCAAAGTCGTGCTGAAAGACTGACATCGATTGCGGATTGAGGATGATCCCTGATGCGTAAGAGTCCTCTGAAGTCGCCGAAACTCGCAATCGTCCCTCCGAAATCCGCCCTTCCGTGGTACGTTCTGGCGGCCGGTCTCTACGCGACCTTCGCCGTCTACCTGTATCGCCCGTACTTCGGCCGATTTGACGGATGGCAGTGGCTCCTGCCGGCAAACGCCTGCGCCGCCGCCTTCGGCGCTTACGTCCTGAGCCGGCGCTGGGTGGCGGGTTTCGCCGCGTCTATCCTGGCCGGCGCCGTCTACGGCTTCGGCCCGTTTCTGCTGGGCCTGGCCAAGTTCCACCCGACCGCCGGCACGCTCGCGGCCGCCATCCCGTGGCTGTTCGTCCCGGCCGCCTCTTTCGGCAAAAAGCGAGGCGGATGGTTGGGTGCCGTCCTGCTCCTTGTGCCGTTTGCAGTCATCATGCTCTCCTTTTATTTGGCCGCCGGACGCCGGCTCTTCGCGGCCCCGCTCCAGGTCGAGGTCCGACCGTCGGACCTGGTAGGCTTCATCGCGCCACTGGCCCTCATCAGCCGCAACGCCGCTGTGCTTGGCCTCTACCACGTCCCCATGGCCGCGCTCGTTCTCGGCCTGGCGATGGTCTGGAAGGCCCGGCGGCACGCAATCCTGCTCGTCCTGCTGGCTGGCTTGGCGCTGGCCTTCTGCAACCTGTTCCTCGACCCCGGCAAAATCGCGTGGCTCGGCGTCAGTCCCATTCTCTGGCTGAGCATCCCGATGACGTGGTGCGCCATCCTGAGCGGCATTGGCCTGCAGGCATTGATTGAGGCTGGCTACGCGGACAAGAAGTGGATCCTGGCCGCCACCATCATCCTGGGCGTACTGGCGATTGTCGCGCTGCTGTTAGCCGTCGAGTGCTTCCAGGTCTTCCTGGGCCTGGGCGACAGCTACGGCCGGCTCTTCGTCGAGGCCGCCAAGATCTACCTCCTCGGCGCGCTGGCGACCGGCATCATCTTCTTTATGGCGAGACAGAAACTGCGCCTCCACTGGCTGCGCTGGGCCCTGCTCTGCGCCGCCCTGGCCGTCGACATCTTCTTCGGCGCACGCTACATCGTCGATCGAATCCTCTGACGCATCGCCGGCGGCACAGTGAACGCGTGGGGCAAGGACCCACGCTACGACGATCATGAACGCGCGAGAGTATCTTCCCACTGCTGCTGGAGCACGTCCAGCGATGTGCCGTAGATTTGTTCGAGCTTCTTGATGTTCCCATCGCGCACGGCCTGTGCGCCGGAGTTCCTGAGCGTTCGATAGGTCTGGAGGAACTTGTCCTTGCCGTAGCGATCGATCAGGAACTTGACGAACGAAGCGGCCTCGGGATAGGCCACGGGTGGCCGGCTCGCTCTGGACCCGATCTCCGTGTAGCCCAGCAGGTCGCGTAATTCGATCCAGTCGCCCTTGCCTTTCAGCTCCTTGGCACGCTGATGGACCGTGGCCTGGCCCCCGCTCAGGTCTTCGAGCGCGGGCGCGCCGAGCCGTTCGGACATGTATACGGCGAAGCCCTCGTTGAACAGGGCCGGCGGACTGCCGACCGGTCCCATCAGGATGTGCGTCGTCTCGTGATAGGGGTCCAGGCGCTGTTGCTCGTTGTAGATCTCCACAATCGTGTTGCCATAGGCCCAGCCGGCGCCCTGGTGGCCCGTCAGTCGTTGCTTGGTCCGGCCGTCCTCGAAGAAAACCATGCAAATGCGAACGTCGGAATCGGCGCCCAGGAACGCGCAGATCTCCCGATACCCTTGCTCCTTCTGCTGCGCGATGCGGTCGATTTCCTCTTCCGCCGTTGATCCCTTGGAGTAGTAGATGTCGAAATGGTCCGTGACGCGTTTCTCAAGGGTGGACAAGAGCCGCTCCTTCCAGTTGGCCTGGTCTACCTGGAACTGATAGATCTTCCATTGGCCGTCGTCCTGGGAGAAGTGGATCTTCCACGTCTGAGTTTCGTATGCGGCGTTCAGTGTCAAAAGCGGCCCGGTCCTGGTCACAGGTTCAAGACTCAGGTTGAGCAGCGCCTCCTGTACTTCCTCGGAGGCTGCCTGCCCCTTGAATCTCTCGATATCGTTCCCGAACATGGACTGCATGTGTTGCGAGAAGAGCTCCCAGGCGGCTTCATGCTGTTGCCCGCGAACATGGCCCTGGAACGCCTTGAAGACCTCGGTGACGGCCTCGGTTTCGGCTTCCGAGACCGGGCCCGTAGGCCCCCGGAGGCTTTCGTGAAGCTCAAGCTCCGCGCGTGTATACCTGCGCTGGTTAAACCACGTTTGCATGTCGAACGCGTCGGCCGACGGGGGATTGTAGAATCGCAGCCGGATGGAACCGGCATCCGTCAGAGGCCCGAGGACCTCGAAGTCAAAGCTCGTCCATTCCGTCGTACCGCCCTTTATGGTTCGAAGGAACTGTTTTTGCCAGTTGCGAAAAGGCGATTCCGCGCGGATGTCGATGCCGAACGTCTGGTCGTCACCCGCGTCGTTTTGAACCTCGATGCGCAGCGCGTTCTTGCCCAGCCGGATCGGATCGAACTGGATGTCCAGGACTTGCAGGTTGCTCTTTGCCTGAGGCGCCGAGCGCGGCGCTTCGGGGTCCGGCTGCACGACTCTCGGCGTGTAGCCCCCTACCCAGTCGATCTTCCATAAGCCGTCCTCGCGGACGAAATCGATCGTCCACGTCTGCCCATCAAGTGTGGCCGTGAGCGCCAGAGTCGCGTCTGTCTTGGATACCTTCCCCGGCTTGAGCGCGAGGAAATCCTGTCGCTCCCAAGTGAAAGCCGAATGCAGGGAATGAGTCGGCTCCATGGCCCTACGGAACGCTTCGAAGCCGGTGATTTGGTACTCAGCCCGCCGAAAGTCGTTGCTGAATCGTTCCCACGCCTGCTCGTACTGTCGATTGCGGATATGGTCCCGGATCTGCTCGAACGCCTGCGTCACGCCCAGAGTCTCCGTCTCGGATGCCGGCTCGCGCTTGACCTCATCCGCGCGGGCCCTCGCCAAGTCCATGCTCCCATACCGGCGGCGATCAAAGTACCGCCTGTACCCATACTGTTCCTGCGTCTCGGGGTTATAGAAGCGCAGCCGTACGTAGGTGTTCTCCGTGACGGGGCCCTGAATCTTGAAGACAAGGCGCACGGACTGGGTCTTATTCGCTCCAATCGTCTCGAAGAAGGGAGTCCCCCAGCCCACGCCTCCGGGACCGTAGTCCGGCGAGCGCGTGTAGATGTGCGTGGCGAAGAGCTGCTCTTGGTCGGACGTGTTTTCGACCTTGAGGTGGACGACATTCTTGCCCTGGCGGATCGGCTCGAACCGGATGTCCAGAACATCCAGGCTGCTCCGCGGCAGCTCGATCCCTTCGCCGGCTGTCTCCGTTTTGCCTTCCGGCGAATCGGCTGTTCCGGTCGACCGGTGGGTCAGGCCGAGGGTCGTCGGAACGATCAACAGGGCAAGCAACAAAGCAAGTGCCCCCGCCACAGCGCTGGGACGCTCGTGAAATCTCCTTCCGGGTCGCAACATGGTCTTGATCCTTTCCTCAATGTTCCGCGCCGGACCGGCAATGGCCAGCGACGGCACGATTTCGTTCGATCGACGCTCGGCGAGCAGGGCTTCGACGATGGCCCGGCTGTAACTCCTGGGCCTGACGCCCAGGCGGGCGATCGCGGTCTCGTCACAGCATTTCTCGCGTTCCTGCCGGACCTTCGCGTTCGCCCACCAGACGAGCGGATGAAACCAGAAGGCCGCCTGGGCCACGATCTGCGCCAGATTGACGGCGGCGTCGACACGCAGGACGTGGCTCAGCTCGTGCGCCAGAATGTCCCTGCGGTGCTCGGCGTCGCTCAGCGAGGCAAAGCCGGACGGCAGGTAGATGTCACCGCGCCAGAGACCCCACACAAACGGCTGACTCGCGTGCTCCACCAGCCACACGCGGGGCACGCGCTGCACGCCGAGCGAGTCGAACAGCTCGTTGATGTCGGCCTGATGTGGTTCGGGAAACGCCCTGCGGTGGTTCATGAGTCGGCGCATGGTACAGACGGCTTTGACAGAAGCGACCGCCGCAAAACCCCAGAGCCCCGCGAGCCAGACGATCGCAAGCACCGCCCGAGCAGAAGGCTCCGGCATTGAGAAGCGCGCCGACCGCGGACCTTCGGACGATCCAGCCGGCGCTTCGACTACGATCGATCGCGAATCGGCAACTCCGAAGATGTCCGTTTCTGCGGTGGACAATTGCTCCTGCAGCACAAGCGCAGTCGCCTGCTCTCCCTGCGGCAGAATCGGCACGGCCACGCCGAAAACCGGGGGTACAAGACACTTCGCCACAACGAGCAGCCAGAGCAGGTACCGTACGTGCGCGCTGCGATTGTGCAGCGCGCGGGTGGCCACAGCGACAATCGCGACGAGCAGCGCGATCTGCCAGCTCTGGCTCCACAGGTACTCGGCAATACCGGTCAGAATCCTGTCCATCGGTGTTCCCTCCACGAAGAATCGTGCCTATTCGCCTTCGATGAGCTTCTTGAGTTTCTCGATGTCTTCCGCGTCGATCCGGCCGTGCTCGGCCAAGTGCTGCACGAGCGGGATCGGATCGCCGCCGAAGAGACGTTCCAGGAAATCGTTGACGGACCTCTTGATCACGTGCTCCTGCTGGACGGCCGGAAAGAAGACATGGGCCTTGCCCTCGCTGCGATGCCGGACGTACCCTTTCCTCTCCAGCCGGCGCAGCAGGGTCTGCACCGTCGCATAGGTGATCTTCCGCCGCGCGGGTAGCCGCTCACAGACCTGCTGAACGGTCCCCTCGCCCAAGGTCCAGACAAGCCGCAGGATTTCCGTCTCCGAGGCACTGAGTGATGGCAATTTCCGTTTCGTCATGATGCGTCTCCTTGTACATGTGTACAATATAATAGTCGTACATCTGTACAAGATGTTGGCAAGAAAATTGGAGGGATTGAAAAAAATTTCTCGCCGCCCGCACCGAATCAGCCTCAGCCAGCCGGCCGAAGCCCCAATTTTGATCTTTGCAGCCTGATTCTCGATCTTCCCCGGTCGGGGTGGTCAGCCGCCGACGGCGGCTTTCAGCAGATCGATGGGGAGGGAGGGGGGCAGCTTGCTCTCGGCTGTCTCAATGGCCGCCCGCGCCTCCTGGGGGCGGTCCATCTGATAATAGACGTAGGCGAGCAGCAGTTGCAGTTGAGGTGCATCACTGGCGGCCGCGGTCTCTTCGAGGTCGGTGATGCGCCGGACGAACGCATCGGGCCCGCCGAGGATCTCGACGAGGTTCGTCTTCGCGAGCGTGCGATCCGGGTCGAGCTCGATGGCCCTGGCCAGAAACAGAACGCTGTCGGCGTACGCCCCGCCCGCGAGGAGGGCCTGACTCTTGCCGAGATAAGCACGGGAATCGCCCGGCTTGTACATGCAGGCGAGGGAGAAGGAATCAGCCGCACGGTCGTATCGCCCCTGTTGAAGGTACAACTGGGCCGCCTTCGTGTACCGCTCAAACCGCTCCTCGGAAAAGGAGCCGGCGTTCTCGTACTTCTGCCGGAAGCGGTCGCCGATGAGTTGCCCGGCGGCGTTCGGTTCGGCTCGATCCGGCTCGTCGTCGCTTGCCGGGGAGAGCTCCGTACTCCCGGAGGCGTCCTGGAGTTGCGCCAACGTCGAAGAGGTCTGGCCCGGCGATGTCGCATCGCCCTTTGCCGAGTCCTGCAGCGGACGCTCGATGTATTTGGCCGCCGCGTCATACGCGCGAGCGGTCTGCTCGACCCGCCGGACAGCAGGAAGCCTGTCGACGGAATCGATCTCGGGAGGACTCGAGGTCCGGGGCGAGAAGATCGCGTCGATTCGATCCCTCTCGCTCGAAGGCGGCGACGGGACGGCGCTCGCCGGCGGATCATGAAGTCCCCATCGGGTTTCGACGGATACATCGGTGTGCACGCCGCCGGCCGGTGGCTGCACTGACGAAGGCGCCAAGTCGGGTAGACCGAACGTATCCTGCGCCTGTTGCGAGGTCGGCGACTCGGCACGGTCCGGCGTCGCATACACGGGCCTTTGCGGCACATCCACACCGCTGGGAAGAACGTCGTACAGCGGCTGGTCCTGCGACTCGGCCAACGGCCCGCGCGGCGGTTGCTGAAAGGACGTCTGAGGCGATTCCTGCAACGGTTGGCCCGGGCTGCGGACCTCCAGAGTCTGCTCGAGGCTCGAGGCATCGGTCTTGACCCTGTCGAGATCGCGCTGAAGCTGTTCCAGTTGCCGCTGGTACTCCTGGGGCGTCATGACCTCATTGCCCGGCTGTGAGAGGCGCTCGTCGAACCCGTCCGGGATCACGACCGTCATGTTCTCCGAGGTCCGGGAGGACGGCCAGGTTTGTACTTGTTGCCACTGGCCGGCACCGGCGTCCACCGCGGCTCTGGTCTCGACCGGGGTAGCTTCGGGCTGCGTGACCTCGGCCCGGGCCATCACATCGGCCGGCCGCTCGGCCCGAAACGGCGTCAGACCGCCTGCCACTTTCGGACTCGTCGGCGCGAATGCCCCGCCGCCCCGCGCCGGCATCGTCGTGACCGTCCCCGTCGGCGAATGGAATTCGCGGTATCCGCGCTGGTATTCGCCCGGTCCTTCCGGCACGGCTGAATACCGCAGGAAGGAGTCAAACTGCGTCGAACCCAGCGGCGCTGCGAAACTCGTGGCCGAATCGTAAGGCACGCTACCGCGGAAGTGCTTTCCGCCCCCCACGTTGCCCGTGACGAGCAGATTGTTGGTGTTGGCCATTGGATTGGGGATGCGGACCAGCCCGCTTTCGTACGTGCTCGGCGGGACCGTGCCCGGACCGATCGGGCTGCGAATGGAAGGACTCGCATAACCGTAGCTGCCACTCGCGGACGGCAAGAACACGAACAGGGCAATCACCACAGCGGTCAACGTGCGCCCCTTGTATCGCCCCGCGTTCTTCTGTTTGCCAAATCGTAAACCACTCATTTCCTATCACTCCCGGGTTCATCGCCCCCACCCGCATACCTGGGTCTTTCGGCCCAACCGAGCTTTGTGGCGAGGGTATCCCAGCGCGTTCGCATGGGGTTGTTTACAACCAGAAAGCTGCCCTGCTCCCTGTGCACGCTCACGACGTCGTCGAGGGACAACTCCGTCGAGATCTGCCCGTCGATCGAGACGGTGGTGCCCTCGTTGATCCGCGTGCAGCGGATCTCGACGACGCTGCCCGCATCGATCACGATGGGCCGGAAACTCAGACAGTGGGGGCAGATGGGCGTAATCACCATCGCCTCCATCGATCCTTCGAGGATCGGTCCACCCGCCGAGAGGCTGTAGGCCGTCGAGCCGGTGGGCGTCGAGACGATGATTCCGTCGCTGACACAGCCGGCCACATCCTGGCCATCGACCGCAACCCTCAGCTCAATCACTCGAAACGGCGGCCCGGCCGCAATGAACACGTCGTTCACCGCCTTCGAGTGGAACTTCTCCCGGTCGCGGTCCGAGCCTTCGTACACCCGGCAACCTAAGATCATCCGCTTCTCAAGCGGCGCCTTGCCCGAAATGATGGCGTCAAACATCTCCTTGAATTCGCCGGCGCTGAACTCGGCCAAGAAGCCGAGCTTGCCCAGGTTGACGCCAATTACCGGGACGCCGGCCTGGCTCAGATCCCTGGCGGCCGAGATGATGCTGCCGTCGCCGCCAAGAACGACGGCGAAATCGCTGTCGGACAGGATCTCGGGCGTGCAACGAGCGATGTGACAACTGGAAAGGACGTGCGCCTTGCCCTTGAGGTACCGCGCGAAGTCCTGCATGGCCTCCGCCACGGGACCCTTCTGAGGATCGCCGAAGATCACCAATTTCGGTAGAGACTTGCCCTGTCTCATGCTGACGTCGACCTAATGGCCCCGAGTTGCCAACAGCTCCTTTGCCGTCTTCACGATCTCATCGGCATTTATCCCCACCTCCATAAGCTGGGCGTTGCGGGAATCGTGTCCGATAAAACGTCGGGGTGCGCCGAGCGTGCGAATGGTGCCCGGCTGGTAGCCGTTCGTGGCGGCCGCCTCCAGGACGGCCGAGCCAAAACCGCAGGACAGAAAGTGGTCTTCGACGGTGATAAGGCCCTTACCTCGGGCCAGTAGGTTCATGAATTTCCCATCAATCGGGGCGGCGAACCGCGCATTGATGACGTCGATGCCGATTTTATCGGCACTGAGCATCTCGGCGGCCTTCAGGGCTTCGGTCAGGATGTTTCCGTAGCAGGCAATCGCCAAATTGGCCTTGCGGCCCCGTCGGACGAGCACGCTTTTGCCCAATTCGAATGGTTTCTCGGACGCTGCTCGGACGAATTCTTCCGGCGGGACAAGCTCCTTTGGATAGCGGACCACAACCGGCTGGCTCTGCCCGAGCGCGAATTCCAGGGCCCGTTTCATCTCGACGGCGTCGGCCGGGGCCACGAGCACCATGTTGGGCAACATGCGGAGAAAGCCGATATCCATCAATCCGTGATGCGTCGGGCCGTCGGCGCCGACCATGCCGGCCCGGTCCACGCAGAAGACCACCGGCAAGTTCTGCAACGCCACTTCCTGGAAGATCTGGTCGAAGCTGCGCTGCAGGAAGGTCGAGTAGATGCAGATGACCGGCCTCATGCCGCTCTTGGCTAGGCCGGCGGCCACGTCCACCGCCGCGCTCTCGGCAATCCCGACGTCATAGAACCGCTCCGGGAACTTCTTGCGAAACTCCATCAGACCGGTGCCGTCGCACATCGCCGAGGTGATGGCCACGATCCGATCATCCTGCCCGGCCAGCGCGGTCAGCGATTCACCGAAGGACTCCGTGAAGCTCTGCCGGTGCTTCACGGCGGTCGATTCGACGGTATCGCCGTTGATCTTGAAGGGGCCCGTGGAGTGGAACTTCGCCGGCCCCTTGTCGGCGGGATGGAAGCCCTTGCCTTTCTTCGTGTGCACGTGCAGCAGCACGGGGTGGTCCACATGACTCAGGGCTTGAAACAACTGCGTGAGTGCCTCGATATCGTGGCCGTCCACCGGCCCGAAGTATGGCACGTTGAGACTCTCGAACAGTTGGCTCTGCGGCAAGGCCATGCGAATGCTCTTCTTGATCCGCTCGATCGTCTCCTCGACGCTACGACCGATGCCCCCCACGTGCTCGAGGATATTCTTCGTGGTCGAGCGCAGGCCCTCGTAGGTCTGGCTCAGACGCACTTTCGAGAAGTACTTCGCCACCGCCCCGACGGTCGCGTCGATCGCCATGCTGTTGTCGTTGAGCACGATGAGCATCTGCCGCTTGACCAAGCCCAGGCTGTTCATCCCCTCGAATGAGACGCCGTTGACGATGCTGGCATCGCCGACGACGGCGACAATCCTCGGGCCCGGGCGTTTGAACTTCTCGAGCTCCCGCCGAAACGGCTTCGGTTCCGCGTCTGCCTTCTTGGCCTTCAACTGCTCGGCCAGCGCCATTCCGATGGCGGTCGCAATGGAGGTGCCCGCGTGACCGACGGCGAACTGATCGTAGTCGCTTTCCGCCGGGTTCGGAAACCCGCTGATTCCGCCGGCGTGCCGCAGCAGTTGAAAACCGGCTTTCCGCCCCGTAACGATCTTGTGCGCGTAGCACTGGTGGCCCACGTCCCACAGCAGCTTGTCCTGCTTGAAGTCGAAGACGTGGTGCAGCGCCAGCGTTAGCTCGACCACGCCGAGATTGCTTGCCAAATGCCCGCCCGTCTTGCTGATGGACCGCAGCATGAACTGCCGAATCTCCTCTGCCAGCTCGGTGAGCTCGGCCACCTCCAGCTTTTTCAGGTCCTCCGGGCCGTTGATCTTATCCAGATGCTTATTACTCATACACAAGCTCATTTCCCAAAAAAGCCCAAACGCAAACATTTTACCCGAAAGGTGGCCCCTGCGCAGGGAAATCGCAGGTTTCTCGCAAAATTGTGCGCGACGACCTTGGGCGCCCCATGTCGCTGGTGCGTCCTCGCCCACTTAGCCCACAAGAGTCAGTCGCACACGGAAGATTCGCCGAACGACCCGGGGGCAATCGCATCGGCGAGCATGAGGCACAAAAGTTGCCCGCATACAGGAATTCGCGTAACATCTGGCGGCGGCACTCACCCTTATCTATGGCTGACATGAGCGAATATGAAGATCACATCCAGTTGGTGCGGCAGGCGCAGCAGGGCCATCCGGAGGCCAAAAACGACCTGGTTCGGATCGTCGAGCCCCGGCTGGCCGAGTACGTCGGACGCTTGACTCTGGACCGTGATCTGGCCACGGACGTCGTGCAGGAAAGCATGGCCGAAATGCTCAAGATCCTGGACACCCTCAAAGATCCGCAGCGATTCTGGTGCTGGCTATACGCCATCACGCTGAACAAGGTTCGGGCCCACTATCGACAGCGATGGCGACGTAACGAGAAGTCGCTGTCTGATGTCCACCAGGACTGGCTTGCATCCCCGGATCAGGACGTACTGGCCGAACTGGTAGCGCAGGAACTGAAGCAGACCGTGGTCCGGGCGGTCGCCGAGCTCGAGCCGCGGCAACGGGCGGTTCTGACCATGCGATGCTACGATCAGATGTCCTATAGCCAGATCAGCCAGGTCATGGGTTGTACGCAGTTGGGGGCCAGGGCCCTATTCTATCGAGCCAAGAAGAGCGTGGCGCGCCTGCTGAACTTGCACGGGATCGACAAGAGCGCCCTGCCGGTAGCCCTGCTGTTTTTCGGCAAGCTCAGCGCCCGCAGCGAGGCCGCGGCCGCCGGTGTATCGATCACGGCCTCGACCTTGCACGTTGGGCTATGGGCTCCGCTGTTGGCCACGGCGGCTCGGCCCGCCGTACTGGCGACCCTGTTGGGAACGGTGCTGATAGGAGCCGGCGGCGTCCTGGTGACCCGGTCGGAGGCCTGGAATGGTGCCCCGCGACAGGTTGCGGCCCGGCCGGAAACCCCACCGGCGCAGGCCATTTCCCAGGATACCTCGTGCTGGTACTACTATCCACCCGCCACGACGGGCATGGTGATGATCCGGACGACCGGTCCAGCCGGCGCCTACAGCCAGTGGCTGCAAAAGGAGCAGGCCAACTACTATCGCAAGGGGGACACGATCTACATCAGGAATCATCGACAGTTCGCGCGCGACCTTTCGGTCTGGCGGCTGCCCACGGACCCTCCCGCCCTGCGACGTTTTCTGCGCAGTCAGGACCAGCAGGCCCTTGACCTGGAGTATGCGGCCCCCGGCTCGCGGGGACTACTGGTAGCTGTGGAGCAGGCCCATGCGGACGGACGCCAACAGGTGACCTTGAGCTATGACGTGTCGAGGGAGGACTATTTCCGGCACGACTGGTCCACCGGCGCAGCGCTCGTGGACCAGCGGGACGACGCACACCGCCGGGGATGGACGCACTTCGTGGTGAACGGACGAATGGGCACACAGTCTATCTCGGGTCGGGGGCGGCTGCCCTTCGTGGCCGCCGCGGTCAACGACCACGGTCCCTGGCTGCAACTGACGCTGGCCGATGGCCTGACGCTCGTAGACTCGGGGCGCACAGCGGAGATACGAAATCCATCCGGCACGGTGTCGGCCCACTATCCGGGCGGCAGCTTTTTTCAGGGCCTGGGCCGACCCTGGACCGGGCTGCACACCATCGACACGATTCGCCGTGACGCCGCCCAGGCCGGCATTGCCTTCACCACCCGGCCCCTGCCCGATGGCGAGCGCGTGGAAATCACACTCCACGGCCCCGATGTGCGGCTGACCTATCGCGTGCACCTGTATCAGGATTGGATTGAGAGCATCCGCTTCGATAAAGAAGAGGTGAGTGTAGGAGAATGGACATTCAGCTATCCTGCGCCCGACGAGGCCGACCCACACCGGTTGACGGCCGCCCCGTCGCTGCACAGCCGCCGAGAGCAGACCACGCCTCCCGGCTTGTGGCTGATGCGCCTGGCGCAAGGATTTCTGGCACCATAAGAACAACAATTGTGGGGAGACCTGCTATGAAACACAGATGCGGTACTCTATTGCTCGTGCTATCGGTGCTTACAGGGTCATTGTGCGCGGAGATTCTCTACGTGGATGACGACGCTCCCGGTGACCCGGGCCCGCGCGACGTCAAGATCAGCGATCCCAACGAGGACGGTTCCGCCGACCATCCGTTCGACAGCATTCAGGAAGCCATCGACGCCGCCTGGGCCTTGTCTCCCTTCAGCTCTGTGTGGCCCGAGGTCACCGGCGATACGATCATTGTGGCCCCCGGCCGCTATCTCTCGCCCGATCCGTGGGAATACGATGAGATCAACTTCAGCGGAAAGAGCATCCGCCTGGTCAGCTCGGCACCCACGGATTTCAGTGTCGCCGAGAAGACCGTTCTGTGCGGCGTGGTCGCCTTCCTGGGCATCGAAGGCCGCGACTGCCTCCTCCAGGGCTTCAAGATCCAGAACCATGGCCACGGCGGCATCCTCGGCAACTACACACAGGCCACCATCAGCCACTGCATCATCAGCGGCAACGGCCCTTGCGGCGCCACCGTCCTCAAGGACGTGCAGGGGCCTGTTCGAAACTGCCTGATCGTGGACAACACGACGTTCCATGACTGCGGCGTGCTGCCGGTGGTGTCCGGATGTCCCACGCTCATCAACTGCACCATCGCCAACAACCTCTCGGGCGTCGAGCTCACCAACGAGGGCCTTCCCGAGGGCTGTTATGTCACGCTGCGCCACTGCATCATCTACGGCAATCAAGGCATTCAGGTAATCCAGCAGTGGGATCGCTCGCTGCCGGGGATGGGCGCGTACTTCGAATACTGTCTGGTAGACGATCGGGACGGCGCAGGGACGGTGCCGACCCGCGCTCCGTCCTCGGCCTCCACCATCCAATATGGTGATCCCTCGTTTGTACGATTGGGCCGCTGGGAAGATGCGCCGACCACGCCAAGCCCGCGGCCGAGGGCAGGCAGCATCTCCGAAGACGAGAGCGTGAAGAAGATCCTGGTCGAAGGGGATTATCGCCTCAAGACCGAGGGCTGGCGGTGGAGCCCGGAACCGATGCACGGGTCGCACTGGTATTTCGACCCGCTGACCAGTCTCGCCGTCGACGCCGGCGATCCGCTGGACAGCCTGGGCGAGGAACTCGAGCGGGCGCCCGGCGATCCCGAGGGACTCTGGGGCGTCAATCATGCCATCGACCTGGGCGCGTATGGCGGCACGACCCAGGCCAGCCTGGCGCCGACCGACGGCGAGGCGCCGGGCATCGGGGCGGTGGACCTGCGCGATTACTGGCCTCTGATGGGGGAGCACACAGCGAACCGGTGGTATGTGCACAATCCGCAGGGGAACGCTCGCCAAATCTATGTGTCAGGTGGAGGGATCATCAGCGGCATGCCCTTCTCTCGCCTCCGCACCGCCAATGATCCCGACTGGGTTACGAGTGTCAACTGTTACTATACCGAGCGGACCCTCTACATGACCGAAGACGCAATTACCATATGGTCGCCCCCGCCAACGCAGCCCCCCGCCCGAGTCCAGGCCCGCTACCCTCAGTTCCTCGTCCCCGGCGCCATTATCGAGGCGCCCTACGATCCCTTCGCGAAAGGAACGGCCGAGTACCGATCCGTCCTCGTCATGCGGGGCACGGTGGAGGAAACGCTCGCCGGAACAGACTTCGATCCGAACCAGTTCGTGATGGGTCCCTGGCCGGACGTGATTGCCCTCCGAGAGAACGCCGGTGACGGCGCTCCGGGGCAATTGATTGCCATGTTTGCACGCGGATTCGGTCCGCTGATGCTCGCCGGTCAGCCTGTAGATTACGCAGTAATCGACGACCGAGAGTTCACCACCTCAGCCCGAAAGGTACAGATATCACCACGTCCTCGACGAGATCCGCAAGAGTGATGGAAACAGCGATGAAGCACGATCGGAGGCAGATCGCGCACGGCAGACTATCAGCCCTCCATGGCTGCGGGTTTCAAAGACTATTGACCGTGGCCTGCAGTTGACGTAATATCAGAAGATGGGAATATGACTGGCCCGTCACAAATTCAGTCAGAAGGGAGAAATGAAACGCGGTGGGAGATACACCGGAAATGGTAAATCGCTGATCCTGAATGCCTGCGGCTTTACGTTGGTGGAGCTGCTGGTGGTGATTAGCACATTGACCCTGTTGCTGGGCATCTTGGTCCCTGCGCTGAATCGGGCCCGGCGTGCGGCACGTTGCCTGGTGGCAGGCCAGCGGCAGCGGCAGGTGGTCCTGGCGGTGAGTCTCTATGCGGCCGACCACGAGAGCCGGTACCCCGAGTCCGTGGCGACCTCCGCCATGCTCGGTCGCACCTGGCGCTGGCAGGAGCCGCGCATGATGAAGGCCTGCCAGCCGCGGGCCGCCGGCTATCAATGCTCGATGGCCAGCTATCTGCGTCCCTATCTTCCGCAGGCCGTCGCGCTGTCGTGCCCCAGCAGCCCCACCGCCTATCCGTACCTGGAGGACTTCTGGCGGGCCGGCGAACAGTGGGATAATCCCAACACCCCGTTCACGGACGACAGTGTTTCGGGCAGCTTCTGTTTCTACTGGAACTACGTGGGGCACCTGCCGGAGCAGGAGCGTCCTTTCCGCGGCCCACAAACCGACTACGGTCGACGCGGATGCAGCCGCCTGCTGACCAGTGATTACTTCGGCTTCAACCACTGGCGAAGCCCCGAAGCCTTCGGAAGCTGCGAGCGCCTCGCCCACGCCGAAAGCACCACCGAGACACACGAGGCCGCCGTCTACTGGTTTCGTAAGCCCCAGGGCCGGCCGGACCGGGCGGATATGCGTCTCAAACTCCAAGCCGGCTTCGTCGATGGACACGTCGAGACTTTTCGCCCCGGCGAAACCACGATTCTGGAAGTGGCCGAAGCCCTGGACGGGACAACGCCCGCTTTCAGCGGTCTCGGCCTGGGCGCAGGACAATTCTATATCCCCAGGAATGCCGCGACCTCCCGGCCGTGAGATCGGCCCGGTCTCAATCGAATCGGAAGCCGCAGGTGTCCTGCGTGATATGCTCGGATTCCGTGCGGGGGTATTTGCGGCAGTTGAGCGGGCGGAGGCGGTAGACGCCGCAGTAGCCTTCGCCGTCCCCGTTGGTCTTGAGGAAAGGGCAGACGTTCGGCAGCTTGCAGCAGGCCCCGCAGTGGACGCACTGGCCCCGCCGCCGCTTCGAGACCGGCAGCGCGGACGTAAACGTCCGTTTGACCTTTGCCGCCCACGTATTCCTCTGACGATCGACCATTCCCGACACTCGACAGATTACAGATTCAAGTTGCTTACAGGGCTTCCTCATCCTCCAGGCTGATCCAAACCCTGCGCACGAGTGTAGCTTACGTCCGCCGCCGAGTCAATCCCACGCACGCGACGAAAGCGTCGTCGTGTGCGACTACGTCTTGTGGCGTGACAGTATCCCGGCCGGCCGATTCCATCCGGTATACGGTCAGTGAGATACAGGCCAACGCGGTTGTCGGTTCGAATCCGACCGTTGGTCTTGCCCGTGCGGTATCTGCGACGGTCCTGTTGGGATGGACAAGTGTGCTGACCGGGGCCCGCTCATGCGTTCATTCCGTGCCCGCGATCCCATGATTGAAATGGCAATCCGCCTCCCTTCGTGGTATTCTGCTGCGTTCAGAAGCCGTGGCTGGCGGCGATTGAGTTCGAATGGCGTCCGGCGAAGGCCGGGCCGGAGTGGAGATACAGGTGGCACGAGTAAGTCTGGCAGAGAAACTGACGGGACAAGACAAGTGTGTGGTGGTGGCGGAGCTGACAGGCGGGCCCGGCTTCAGCTTCGATCCGATCGAAAAGTTCCTTACCGCGTGTCGTGAGAAGGCCGACGCGATCCCCGCGGCGTTTGACTTCGCGGCCGTCGCGTTGCCTCAGAGCCCGGGCGGGGCCGCCAATATCGAGCCGGCCGCCGTGATCCATTTCCTGCAGGCGAAGGGCCTGCTCGACGGGCTGGACGTCCTGCCGCACGTCACCTGCAAGGACATGAACGCCGACGCCATCATCAGCTCGCTCATGAGCTACAAGAGGGGCGGCATCAAGAACGTTCTGGCGCTCACCGGGGACAAACCCGCGAAGGCGGCGGGCGTCTTCGAGCTGGAATCCCTCGGCCTTCTGCGGCTGATCAAGCGCATCAACTCGGAGTCGTATCTCCGGGCGAAGCCGCAAGCACTTGGCGAGATCCACCGCTTCTTCCCCGGGGCGGCGGTCTCCCCATTCAAGTACACCGAAGCGTCGCAGATGCAGCAGTACTACAAGATGGAAAAGAAGATCGCCTGCGGCGCGGAGTTTCTCGTCACCCAGGTGGGCTGGGACTGGCGCAAGTCGCTCGAGCTGTTCACGTACATGAAGCAGGCCGGCGTGAATGTCCCGGTGATCGGGAATGTGTACCTGCTGAGCACGCTGACGCCGGCCCCGCGGCTGATGCACGATATCAAGCTGCCCGGCTGCTTCGTCAGCGATGAGCTGTTGGCGAAGGTGCAGTCCGAGCGGATCGACGACCACATCGAGCGGGCGGCCCAGCAGGTCGCCATGTACCGCGCGATGGGCGCGGCCGGCGTGGATATCGGCGGCGTCCACGACTTCGACATGTTCACGCGCATCCTGCAACGGGCCGCCGAGATCGGCGCCGATTGGGAGCCGTTCAAGGAGAACCTCCACTGGCCGGCGAAGGAGGCGTTCTACCTCTACGACGACGCCGGCGTCCAGGGGCGGCTCATCACGCCCTATCCGACCTTCGGCAAGCGCTTCTTCGATTTCTCGCACCGGGCCTTCCTGGACCCCGACCACACCGGCTTTCGCGCGTTCCGAAAGATGATGGCCCTCCTCGGCGCCGATGCGGGACGCGGGGCAATCTACAAACTGTTCAACAGTGGCGAGAAGTGGTTCAAGTACCTGCTGTTCGAGTGCGAGGAGTGCGGGGACTGCTTCCTGCCCGAGAACTTCGGGCTCTGTACCATCGGCGGCTGCGAGAAGGGTATGGACAACGCCCCCTGCGGCGACGCTACGGTCGATGGGATGTGCGGCAACAATCTCGATCGCGTCTGCATCGGCGAGCGGATCTACGAGGCCGCCGCCTCCGAGGGCAGCCGGGACGACGCCACGGCCGAGAGGCCGAACCGCGGACTCGAACGGCTGCGGACCATCATCAATCCGCCGCGGAATCCCGCTCTCCAGCATACGTCATCCATCATCAACTATCTGTTCGCGAAGGACCATACCATGAAGAGCCCGATCATCGCCATCGGTGAAGCCATCCACGCTTCCATCCCCAAGACGGGCAAGATCATGAAGGAGCTGCACGACCTCGGCGCCGACGCCTATACGAAGCCAAGCGGCCCCCTGCAATATATCCAGGCGCTGATCGAGTCGCAGGCGGACGAGGGCGCCGACTACATCGCCGTCAATCTCGACGCGTTCGGCGAGGACAACCCGCAGCAGGCGGTGGACATGATGGTCGAATACGTCAAGCTCGTGCGCAAATGGAGTCACGGCGTACCCGTCTGCATCGACAGCAGCAGCGACGATGTCCTGATGACGGGCCTGAAGGAATGGTATGCAGCGACCGAGGCGGTCAAGCCGCCGCTGATCAATTCCGTCAAGGTCTACACGATGGAGAAGATGCTGCCTCTCAAGAAGGACTACGACTTCTCGTTCGTCGGTCTGCTGGTCAGCGAGGAACGGCCGACCGGCCCCGGCGGGTCGCACTCCGTCGATGAGCTGGTCGGTATGGCCAGGCAGATCTTCGAGCGAGCCGTCGGGCATTACGGCTTCCGCCCGGAGCAGATCTTCTTCGACTCGACCGTCTTTCCGTTGGCGATCGACATGCCGATGGAGCCGGGCGTTCCCGGCTACACGTACCGCACGTTCGAGACGATCAAGCGGATCAAGAGCGATCCGCAGATGAAAGGCGTGCACTGCTCTCTGGGGATCAGCAACAGCGTGCGCGACCTGCCGGCCCGCCGCATCGGCGTCTGCCGGGCCTACGTCGCCAAGGCCATCGAGTACGGCCTCGACGCCGGCATCGTCAACACCGCGCACCGGTACGGCTCCGCCGAGCCCGCCCCGGAACTGCTCGAGCTCGTCGACGCTTACGCCAAACTCGACGGCTCCGTCGAAAAGACCGGCAAAGCCATGGAGCTCATGGCCGACTTCTGCCGAGCGAACCGAAAGCCAAGCTGACCGAAGCACGACG
>CBFDBY010000116.1:0-20155 GCA_965603165.1 uncultured Phycisphaerae bacterium | reverse complement strand
GGCTGCATCTGGCCGACGAGCTTGGTGTCGCTGCCCTGGGTCTTGATGATGGCCGTGATGCTGAGCGTATCGCCGGTCGAGTTCCGCGCGATGAGCCGATGCGGGCGATGCGCGTGCCGCAGCGGTGCGCCGTCTTCCACGTGCTCGACCGTATGCTCCTGCACGATGACCCACTCGTAGCCGCAATCCTTGAGCGTCTTCACAAACTCGTAGAAGACGTCCGGATGATTGGGAAGGGCCATCTCGGCGGGAGAGAAGCCGCGGACCCTGGCGAGCGCCTCCGGGCCGAAGAGGGCCGCGAAGAAATGCTGCCAGGCCCGGACGTGAAGGCGATAGTCCTGCACGGGCGTCGAAGGAGCGACGGGATGTCCCCATGCGTTGCCCAGCCACTCGACGCAATGGCGGTATCGCGGGTCGCACGTGATCAGCCGGAGATTGTCGAAGACATCGTCGAGCCCCATCTTGTGCAGGCCGTGGAGCAGCGCGCCGGAATAGTCGAGCATAACACGGGGCTGCTTGCCCTCCTCGACGAGCTTTGGAATGAACTCGCCCATGCGCTTGTAGCACGAGTGAAACACGGCGGCGTTGTGGTTGTCGCCCACATTTGGGTGATCCATCATGTGCTGCAGGTTGCTGATAACGTCCGCCCGCTGGAGTTCCTGATCCGGATCGGGGATCAGCGGCTGGTGCATGTGCAGAGCAATCGCATAGGCGCTATTGGTGTTCGGCCAATCGATCCCGCCATCGAGCAACGAAATGGCAGGCCGATTGCGAATGGCCTCGGCTATGATTTCCTCCGACCCGCAGAGGTTGGGCAGACCATCGATATATTCAAGCAGACACATCGGACTGATGTTACCCGCCTGCGGGGCGATCGGGCAAGCGCATAATAGTCCCGGTTTCGTCGATGACCATCTTGCTGCGCCATGCCGGAGGTTATTTGACGCCCAATTCCCGTTTCAGTTGCGCTTCGGCTTCAAGCCAGTTCTGCTCATCCTGTCCAGCGGGACGTCCCCGCTTCTCCCAGATCTGGTGTGCCCTTTGGGCAATCTGGTCATGCGTGAGAGTCGGCGTGGCGCCGGTTTGCCGTTGCCCGGCAGACTGCGGGGCTTGTTGTGTCGCACGCGCCGGTTTCGCAGCGGGCTCGCCGCCGACAGGCTTTCGTTGTGCGGTGCCCGCCGTCTGGTACGACCGGCTCTGTTTCGGTTTCGCACTCGTTGCGTTCGGAGTACCTTTCCGCGACATACAATCACTCCATCCAAGAAGTTGCACTACACTTGCATCAGACGCCTGTCACCTATCATCCTGGACATTTACGTTCCATTCTGTTCTCGGGTTCGCCCGGACCGCCATCGCCCCCAATCTCCCGGTTGAAACACGTCCTGTATCCCGCCCCACCGGGCAGGTACGAGACACGACATGATGGCCCCGTGCAACTCGTCAGAGGAATCACATGTACGTTGTCTGCCCAACGCAAATCCCGTATGATGCGTGCCAGTCTCCGGATGGGAGGGAAAACATAGGATCGCGTCAACGTGTAAAGGACCGAATGATGAACAAACAACCGGATTCCACGCTCCGAACAGTGCAGGTTCTCGCCCTGCTCCTGACAGTCTACCTCTCACCGAGCCAAGCCCGGCGTGTGGTCGCCAGCACAAATACGCCCGCTGATTCCACGGGTTTGGAAAGGGCCTCGCTGACGGTCCATGCGAAGGCGACGTCCGAGCCTCCGATCAGCCGCTATATCACCGGCAAGTTCTGTGAGCACCTGTATTTCAACATCACCAACGGCATGGAAGCGCAGATCCTTAAGAACCCGACGTTTTCCGACTTCCCCTTCTCGACCGGGCAGCTCTCGCCGGACGGGGTGGCTACCTTCCATTATGACAACGAGGAAATCGCCCGCGAGATCCGACGCAGCGCCCGCCGGTGGGGCTGGCCGGAATCGGAGATCGAATCCCTGCTCCAGTCCCGGCGTGAGGCCGTGGCGTGTTGGTGGACGAAACTCGGGGCCGTCGAGGCCAGTCCGGACACGGGGCCCCATGGCGGACGAGCCCAGCGCATTGCCGCCCGGGAACCGGGCCAGGGTATCGCCCAATGGACGTACCTGCCTCTGCATCGAATCCGGGAGTACGAACTCGCCCTGTGGGTCCGCTCGCCGGATATCGACACGCTGACGTTCGCCATTTTCGGACCTGACGGCGATATCTGTGCAAAGGCATCAATCTCACCAGTCACCGCCGAGTGGCGGAGATTCGATGTGCGTCTGGAGCTACCGGAGAGTCTGCCGAGCGACAAGGCCTGCAAGTTGGCGGTGACAGCGGATAAGGCGGGACAGTTCGTGATCGACCGCGTGTTGCTGTACCCCGCCGACCACATCGGCGGCGCCGATCCTGATGTGATTCGCTTTCTGAAGGAGTCGCGGCTGCCGATCCTCCGCTGGCCGGGCGGGAACTTCGTCAGCGGTTATCACTGGCGCGACGGCGTCGGCCCCATCGAGCAGCGCCCGACCTTGCCGAATTACGCCTGGGGGCAGCAGGAGAACAACTTCTTCGGCACCGATGAGTTCATCGCATTCTGCCGGGCCGTCGGTTGCGAGCCGATGATCTGCACCAATGGCGGCAACGGCACGCCCGAAGAGGCGGCCCAATGGATCGAATACTGCAATGGCTCAGTGGATACGCCGATGGGAAAACTCCGGGCGGCCAATGGCCATCCGAAGCCCTACAACGTACGCCACTGGGAGGTCGGAAATGAGCTCTGGGGAAAGTGGCAGTATCATTGGACGACGGCCGAAGGTTATGTGGATCGATACCGGCGATTCGTCAAAGCCATGTGCGAGGCGGATCCCACGATCAAGATCTACGCCTGCGGCGCACCCGTGCTATGGGGCAAGCACTGGAACGATACGCTGATCGCCGGGGCAGCCGACATGCTGCAAATCACGACGGACCATCCGCTGATTGGCGGTGATGTCGCAGCCGAAACGGATCCGCTGGACGTATTCCGTGATTTCATGGCGGTGCCAGAGGTGCTGGAGCAGAGATGGGCCGCCCTGCGGGACGACATGAAGCGCGCAGAGATCGATGATCCGCGCCTGGCGATCACGGAACTGCAGATGTTCGCTCATCTCGGGCGGCCTTCGTCATCCGACGCACCGAGACGGCTAACACACAGGAACCTCGTGAACCCTGCGACCTATGCCGAGGGGCTCTACGACATATTGATCTACCATACGGCGGTGCGGCTGGCCCCGTTTGTGGAGATGGTGACTCATTCGGCCACCGTCAATCACGGCGGCGGCCTGCGAAAGAGCCGCGAACGCGTCTACGCCAATCCCTGCCATTACGCGCAGTCAATGTTTGCCGCTCTGGCTGAGGGCATCCCACTCAGAACGGAACTGGCCTGCTCGACGGAGCAAGCCCCTCTGGTTCTGCCGGAATTGCGAAACGCCACGAAACAGTGGACCTACAAGACTCTCGACGCCCTCGCAGCCCGGGCTTCCGACGGGAGTCTGTGGCTGTCCATCGTACACAAGGGCGTGAAGGATCCTGTCACGCTGGAAATCACGCTGGAAGATTTCGAGCCGGCCGGGGAGATGGAGATCCAAACGCTCACGGCAGAAGTGCCCTGGGCCACCAACACATTGGAGGCCCCGGAGGCAGTCAAACCTGTCACGAGTACACGGGGATTGGAGAACAAGAGGTTATCACTCGTGCTGCAGCCATACAGCTACACGCTCGTGCGAATCCCCGGGCGAGCCCGGTGAAATGGCCGTGGGGCTCGGGTGTATGCGGACCGGTCGTTGAAACCGAAGACAGAGCTATCCGCCTATTACTTCGAACGCCACGCGATCCGCGGAGGCGCGCCGAGTTTCATCAGCGGTTCCGAACCGGCACACGCGTAACACTTCCTCCATGGATGTCACGCCCGCGGCGGCTTTCTCCAGTCCGTCCTGGGCCATCGAACGGGTTCCCCTCTTGCGGAGGCAATTGGAGAGTTCATGGTGATCCGCGCCGGACCGGATAAGGGTCGCCACCTCGTCGCCCACGGTCGCCACCTCAAATACGCCGGTGCGACCTTCATAGCCGTAGGAATGGCATTCCGGGCAGCCATCCGCCTGCAAGAGGCTTTCTGGAGGCTCCATGTTGCACTGGGCAAACAGCTCTCTGTCCTCTTGGCCCGGTTCGTGCGGCTGGGCGCAATCGGGACAGAGCTGCCTGATGAGATTCTGCGCGATGATCAGCCGCAACGAACTGCCTATGACGTGGTACGGGACGCCGAGATAGTGAAGGGCATCGACGGCCCCCGCGGCGTCCTGGGCATGGATCGTAGCAAGTACGAGTCGGCCGGATAAGGCCGCCCGCGCCGCCACCAGCGCGGAGTCGCCGTCTCTGATTTCGCCGACGAGGATCTGGTCGGGGTCCATACGCAAGATGGTTCGCAACCCTTCGTGCATGGTAAGCCCGTGCCGCTCGTCCACCTCGATCTGCTGGACGTAGGGGAGCCTGAACTCCACCGGGTCCTCTATCGAGTAGGTGGTTGTTGCGTGCAGATCCATCAGCGACGCCAGGCAGTACATCGTCGTGGTCTTGCCCGAACCGGTGGCACCGGTGATCAGGACCAATCCGTTGAGCGAACGAATCGCCGAAGCGATCTTCTCCCGGTCGGTCATCGAGAAACCGAGATTGGACATGTCCCATTCATCCCGGGGCATGCTCAGCAGTCTCAGGTGCGCGGACTCGCGGCCCGCCACAGGAGTCAGCGTGACCCGGATCTCCCATCTCGTGCCCTCATCCGGCCAGACGATCTGACCTTCCAGGGGGGCGAAGGAGCGTACGACGCTGAGGCCTGCGGCGCTCTTCAACTGATTCAACAGTCGCCTGCCTTCGGGCCGTGGCAGCAGGACTTTGGGATAAATGATGCCGTCCACGCGATGGAGGACCCGGACGCCTTGGGCCACGCAGTGCAGGTGCACGTCCGTGGCCTTCTCGACGATGGCATTCCAGATGAACGTCCGAAGTGGGTCCGGGAAATGATCGACCGTGTCCTCGCCGGTCTGCTGCGTCTGGCTTGCTTGAGCCGCTTTGGCCATGACTGATGCTCCTTCAATTAGGCCCGGGTTGCCGACGATCCCTCGGCCATTTGCGTCTTGGGACCAGGTGCACGGGGTATCCGTCCCACGAGCTATTTCGGCCTGCGGGCGAAGCGCCTTAATCAGCACGTCATCAAAAGGATTGGTCTGGCCCCTTTGCTCGCAGTTTTTGCGGGAACCGGGCGATGCAGCAGTCCGTTATCGGTCCCACTGGTGGTTCTGACAGAGTGGGGAGCCGGCGCAGAACGACCGTCAGAGTCGCTCGCGATCTCATTGCTGTGGGCTGGTCGGTGAGGCACGGTGCGTTGACTGCCCTTCGGATTGCTTTGGGGCTGCGCCGGCTTCTCCGGCGGATAGGCGCCCCAGGAGAGGACCGATAACCTCGGGGGCCGGATTAAATCGGTCTTCGTAGTCGGCAGCTACCCTACCCGCTACATCGGCGGGGTCACCGCTGCTCCGAGGCTGCCGCTGCTGTTGTAGTGCGGTCGGACCATTTCGATCCGCCCGGGCGAACCGGCTTCGGATATCGGCCAAGTCGACGATCTCCATCGCCCAGTACGAGTTGCTCGCGAGGAAGACGTCCGCCACCATGCCTCCGATCCAGCCATCCGGCTCACGCATGGCATCCGGGTGTATGCCGTACAGCGCCAGGTATTCGCGCCCCGTGGTGAAGAAGTACTGACAGGCCAGAGGAACGCCCTGCATTTCACCGACCAGACCGCCGGGCGCCGGGGCGGCACAACGAAACCATGCGGTAACGATGTGCTCGCCGGCCGGCACGGAGTATTCACGGAGCCCGATGCGTTCATCGACATACGACGGGCGGGTCTCTCGGCCGTCAACCTCCAGAATCTCCAGCCCCGGAGTCACCACGGCCAGCGTGGCAGACAGCTCCTGCGTCTGCGATGCGGGAATGGCCGTAACGGTCGCGCTCAGATCGAACCAGGCGGCCCGCGATTTCAATTCATCATGTTCCGGATCGGACAATGTGCCGGCTTCACCGTACACGGCAAGGCGATACTCCTGGTGCGGCACCAATATCTGACGGTGGCTTACCGCTTTGAGGGTTTCCCTGCCGGTCCCGTTCAGTTCCTCTTCCCACAGCAAAGTACCGGATCCGGCGATCAACCTGACAGAGGTGGATGTCTGCTCCGCACGAAGACGGCGATCGTCGATCAGGGCGACTCCAATGGAACCCTCGATGTTGAGAGAAGCGGGAGATGCGCCTGAGTCAAAACGCACGAGGAATATGGAAGCCGCCGTGACATTTGTCTCGTCCGCATCCTGGGGCGGGCTCTGCCAGACAGCGGATACGGTCACCGACCCTCGGACCGTGAATCGATTCGGCTCGAACCGGGAACCGAGCGCTGCCTTTCCTGAGACGCCGTACTGGTCGGCCGATACCCCCAGGTCGGCGTCGCCGCAGCCCCGTGGCGTGCAAGGATCGGACTTTGCGACAGTGACGCGGTCGCCACCATGAGTGCGATACCCGATATCCAAGCCGGCCTGCTGCTCCACTTCAGTGACGTCTATCAGGTCCGCCGCACCGATGGCGCCGGACAAAGCAACCAGGGTCGCAATGGCCAAGCGCGTGGAGACCTTCCTCGCTCCGGGCATTACAGTGGTCCTTTCCATCACCAGCGCACGAGATATGGACGATCCACCCGATCGCCGACCTCCATGCGACGTTCGCCACGGCGGAATCACCCGTCGCGCTGAACTCTATCCGAAACCTGTCCTCTTGTCAATTGCGGACAGCGCAAGCCCGCGCCGACACCTGCGCGGGACCACACGACGGAGGGCATCCCAAGGAAGACCTGCCAACGACTGTCCGGATTGCCTTACGGCGTGGGAATTCGACCGCCCGGTGTTGACTCCGTCAGATCGAACAGGGCAAGCCGGCGCAGCTTGACGAACAACTCGTCATCCTCCGGTACTTCGTCTTTCAGGCAGTAGAAGTAGCCCTGAGCCGCGGCCCGAACCGCTTCGTCCCATTCGCGGCGCTCGATGTGGCCCTGGACCTGCTCGTGGAACGCCGTCTGGCGCCGTCCGAACCGTTCCAGCAGCCAATCCGTGATCTTCTGCAGGATTTCCTGCTCGAGTTGCCGCCTGAAGTCCAACTCGCTGATCATCTCCAGCGGGTCGGCCTTGATGCCCGCCTGTTCCATGCCGTCACTGAACGTATCGTTGACGTCCCTTGCCACGCGAAAATCGTTCTGGTCCGTGATCGTGCCGTCCGCGGCGGAATAGATATTGGCGGAAACGAAGATCTCCCCCTCCAGTCGCTCGACGCCGGTCTTGTACTCGACCTTCTGCGTCAATTCCATCGTAACGGTTCGTGGAGGCTGGCGAGGCCATTTGGAGCTGTCGGCCCCAAATTGCTTCACCAAGGCGTTGATATCCTCCTGATACTGCGGATTGGCGACCGTCTGCGTGACCGGCGCCCAAGCAGTGACGTTCGTCTCGGTTCGACTTGGCAGGATGCTGATGTCCAGGTTGCCTTGCACGGCCCAGTTGACCCCAACCAGTCGCAGCCGATCCCGCATGCCGCTCTCTTCCACCACGGCATACTCAACCTTCCTTCGGTCATCGAGCTTCAGGCCGTAGGGCAGATGAGGACGCAGGTAACCGACCAGTCTGTCGGCGAACTGCCTGCCGGCGGCCAAATCGTCCGCCGGCGGATCGAAAGCAGCGATGCAAATCTCCATCTGGATGGAGTCATCGACAAGATCGGAACACCGACGGTGCAGGTCAAAGATGACCGCTTCCGGGTCCTCCTCGGCGGTTCGCGCGGGTATCGGCAGCATCGAGGCTTTGACCGCCGCGATGTAGGCGTGGAAGTACCTCACATCGTTCAGCATGTCTCCGGCCAGCTTCGCATAGTGACTGTAGCCTTCGCTCTCGATCCTGGCCAGCAGATCCTTGCATTCGTCCTGAGCGGCGGCGTCCCGGATGCGCATATACGCCTCGAAGTATCGCTGCTCGTCGATATCCTGGCCGGCTCGCTTGCGAACGATGTTTCCTTTGGCATTCGCCACGAGGCTCACCACCGGCTCGATCACATCGGCCTGCGGCCTCGGCTGCTCGTTCCCAAAGCTCCGCAGCAAAGCATCCGCCTCAGCCCATTTCTCCTCGCGGCAGAACGTCTTGATCCGGTCGCTGTAGTCGGTGTCCCGTTCGACGATGATCTTGCCCCGCAGGGTCGTGGCATCGGCGCTTTGTGGATGCTTCGCGAGAGCCTGGTCAACGGACTCCACGGCCCCACTCCAGTCCTTCGCCTCTTGCCGCTCGGAGGACGTGCGCAGCAACTGTTGCACCTCGTCGGCGATCTGTTGTCGCGCGTCGGAGTACTTCTCCATCCGACTGGCCACCCTGCCCTCACGATCGTCATACGCTTTGAGCCCTTCGAGTTGGTTCAACAGCTCATCGTACTCGGGCAGCGTGGCCGACGTCGGCACGTCCAGCTTGGGCAGCTCCTGGTCGACGATCCGCCTCGTGATTGTGCCAATTTCCTCTCGGAGGCTCTGCGCCCGCTGGGAATTCGGCTTTTCACCCTCCAGGCAGCCCCTGTAGCTGTCCACTGCCTCCCTGAACTTCTGCTGGTCTCGATACTGCTGGGCTGTGGGACACAACGCCTCCTCGCAACCACAGAAAACGACCGCCAGGCCCGCCAGAGCCAGCACCTTCAGAAGAGATCTCACGTTCATAACGACACTCCTTTGCAGAACCGCCATGATGGTTGTACCACACTAATCGCCTGGGCCGGGCGATTCCGAACCGCTCTTGATATCATTCGACGGAATATCCACAACGACACGGAACCCTATGTTGCCCGCCGGCGAATCCGGCGCGCGCCCTGCGCGCCAGGCGGAGCGACACTCCCGCGCCTTGGAATCATACGCTCCTCCTCGAATCACGCGCCTGCCGTCTCTGGACGGGTCATATTCGTCACGACACCACTCCCACACGTTGCCGTGCATATCGTACAGGTCCCACATATTCGCGCGGCGCATGCTTCCTATCTGTCTGGTCCTCCTGCCGCTCGTGACTCCATGGACATCACAGCACCAGCCAACCTCTCTGAGAGAGCTCTCCGCATCGCCGCTGCAATAATTCAGGTTGAGGGGCCACGTCCCTTCCGGTCCCACCTTTCCGGGTTGAGCCCGGCATGCATACTCCCATTCCTTTTCCTCCGGGAGACGAATGACGTGGCCCGTGCTGCGAATCAGCTTGCTGCAAAACTCATTGGCTTGCGCCCAGGAGACGTTCTCGACCGGCCGGTTCGGGTCATCCTTCCATACGCTCGGATTGCCGCCCATGACGGCCTCGTACTGGGCCTGGGTAACCTCATACCTACCGATATAGAAGTCTCTCGACAGATCCACTTCCCGCTCTTGTGGGTCCGTTGACCTTGCCTGGTCCGCCCGGACGCCCATCTTGAACTGGCGGCCTTTCGCCTCAATCAGCCTTAGCTCAAGCTTGACAGACGTATCCGGGATGGGAATGAAAGGACCTCCGGAGTCAACGGGAACAGATGGTCGTGATTCGCTCTTGACATACTTCGCCAGAGCGAGTTGCCAATCGGACAAATCGTTGGCGTCAAGAACCGGCTTGTTCAAGAGTTGATAGCCCTTCTCGCCGGACTGATAGAACGCGCCCCGGTCGTACGCGCCAGCCCACTTGCCGTCCGATACGAATTCTGCAAGCTTGCTCGTCGCGGTTTCCCACCGCTTTATGGCGTCGAGCTCTTGCTCATTCGCAATGCCCTCTTGGGTCACCTTCTGCAAAAACGCGTCCTCCGCACTCTTGTCCCGAATGGTCTGCAGGTGCTGATCGATCATCGCGAGTCTGACTGTCTTCTCGCGTTCCGACCCGATCCTCTCGATGTCCTGCCGAACGCGGGCCAGGCGAGCGTCGCTCCGCAGCCGTGTCTGAATGTCGGCATCCCGCTGCCATTCCTCGCGGGTCTGAGGCCACGGACGATTCGAGAGGTTTCCGAGCCGCCGCCAAGCGGCCCAAACCGCTTCGGCCTCTGCGTTTGGATCGTTCACCCGCCTAATCAGCTCGTCCGGCTCCAGGGTTCCTTCGATCCTCTCAAGCATCTTCACTCTTGCAGCAATTGCCTGTCCCGTCTGTCTTCCGTCGAGGGGATGTGCGCTGTTCCAGTTGTCGTACAATGTCTTGATGGTTACGGCTTCCTCCGCCTCGAGCCAGGGAAGCCCTTCATCCAATCCGTAGCAGTTGTTAAGCGCTCGTTCGAGATTCTGGGCGAACCATGACCCCGGATCCAGGTCCACAAGGGATCGACCCAATTCATCGCAGTTCGCGTGAATGTGTTCGTCGTTTCCGACCGTCCGCGGCATGGACTCGATCTCCGCGATCTTCGAATTCACCGATTGCAGCCCGCTCGTCCACTTCGCCGCATCCTCCATCCCCTGGCCTCGCGCCGAGTCGATCGCCTGGCCGACCGTCTGCCTCGTCTGCTTCAAGTCATTGATCGCATTGGAGATCTCTACAGATTCGTCGCCCGATAATCTGTAGTGTTTGCGCAATTCTTCAAGCCTGTTCCGAAGGTCGTCATCGGTCTGCACCTTCTCATGTAGCGGAAGGTCTGCCGCGACGGCGTTCGGATCGAGTTCGGTGTACTCCACGGCTGGCCATGATTCGGTAAGATCGAGAACTTGGTCGATGGCCCCGGCGACATCCTCGCCGCTTGCGAACCTGTCATTGTCGAACTTCCCAAGCACAAGGTCGAGAAAATCACCCGGAGCGTTGCAGCCGGCGTTACGGAGTGCATCCCGTTCTTGCGTTAACCGACCAAGACGCCCCCAGCGGCTGCCCGCATCGGACATGAAGAAGAAATCCCGAACGGATTGCACTTCTTCCTTCATGCGGTTGATGGCCGAGACCACCCCACGATTCTCGGCCACCGCCGCCTTGCATTCATCCAGTGCTGCTCGGATCCCGGCTGCGTCAGGAGCTTCACCGCAGGCACGTCCTAACTCGGGGTTCTTGTCGAAGGGGACGCAGCAGGCCTTAAGATCCTTCAGTAGACTCGCCAGTTCGCTGTCTTGACTCCAATCGGCCTCACGCTCGACGCTCGCCTGCTTCAGGGGCCACATCCAGACAGCAGCGTCGCTCCAGTCCTTCCATGCTGCCTCATCCAACGTGCTCCGCTGCAGATGGCTCAACCAGGCAAAGGCCACAACGGCGATGACCAGCACAACGCCAATCAGGGCAACAACAGGCGCCACCGAGCGTTTCTCCGCCTTTGCCAGATCTTTCAGCAGTTCCCCGACGCTGGGGTAGCGGTCCGCCACATTGTCCGCCAGGCACTTCGCCGTTACGACGTCCCACTTCTTCGAAAGCCCACGTACCAGGGCCGACGGCGGTTTCGCCATACCAACCGGGCGCCGGCCGGTCAGCATTCGGTAGATCATGACCCCAAGGGAATAGACGTCGCTTTGCTCCGTGGCCTCCTTGCCATCCAGCAGCTCGGGCGACATATAATCATAGGTCCCGAACAGGCTGCTCCGAGAGCCGGTCCCACCGCCGGAGGGGCCGGACCTGCCTGGAACTCTCCGGGCCGGACCCTGGCGAGTCGTCTCGGCCAATTCAAAATCGTGGAGTACGCCCGGCAACCGAAGCCCCGCTCCGGCCTCTGTTCCCGTGCTCGTCGGCCATCCCCCGGAAACCGACGTTCCCCGCAGGGTCTGGTGGATCTGGCTAAACAGAAACTCCTTGCCGATCGCCTTGACCAAGCCGAAATCCGTGATTCTGGCGTTGCCCTCCGCATCGATCAGGACGTTTGCCGGCTTGATATCGCGATGGATCACACCCCGACCATGCGCATAGGCGAGAGCTTCCGCCACCTGCACAACCCACCGGTGTGCCTTGGCCGGGGCAATTCGCCGCATCGGACTCCCGGCCATTTCATCGTGGATCGACCGAGACGCGCCGCTCGGCGAGCTCACGTAGTCCATCACGAGGTAGTAGATCCCATGGTCCTCACCCATGTGGTGCACGTGTACGATATGGGGGTGATTGAGGTCCGACATGACCCGGGCCTCATCGAAGAACCGGGCCCGGAAATTGACATCCCGGCTCAACTCTTCCGGCAGAACCTTGACCGCGCACCGCTTGCGGTGATGGACATTCTCTGCGAGGAAGACTTTCCCCATCCCACCCGCACCAATCTCGTCGATGATGCGATAGTCGCCCAGCATTCGTCCGGCGCTCAGTTCCATCGCCCTGCATTATACCCAGGGGGCCGTCCAAGGCAAGCCTGTCACCGAAATTAGACCCAGGGGGCGTGAGTCAGTCGGACGCACGACCATGAAGAAAAAAGAGGAGGACGCCTATGATGTGGCGTAGGATTAAGATAGGGAACCAGGGACAGGGAACAGAGAAGGAAGTGACGCTTTTTTGCTTGACACGCAAAAACCGATGTGCCAAGGTATGGGACGGCGCGGGAGTGCGCTATCGTAAAGAAGTCGCCATGCTTGTTCCACCAGGGAGGCTGGTATCTGAGAGCGAGCGTACGAACGGGTGCCGGTCGTCGTATTGCGGAGCAGCGTGCGGCCGTCGGCTGTGGGAGAAATTGAATGGACGGCAAGGAATCTCTGCCGATCGTGTCCACCATGCGTTTCTGGATCGTGCTGCTTGTCTTCGTCTGTCCCCCGGGCCGGCTTAGCGCGGATCCGGCCGAAGCCGCTGATGGTAACGAACCATCCGTAATTGCGTCGCAGATGTCCGTTGCCCCGGCCGGCCTCCAACACGTAGGGGTGGAGCCGATGCGGCGGAGGTTCGACGCGTGGACGCAGACCGAACCGCTGACGACAAGTGGTTCCTTCGAGGCAGCGCTACCCATGGCTCCCGCGTGCTCGCTGTGGGGACGACAGGAGCGAAGCGTCGTTTACCGCAAGGCGATTGCAGAGGCGAAGGAACGCTATCGGCGCGAACTGAGAGCACTGCGGGAAGGCCCCGTGATCACAGGGCCGCGCACGGCAGCCGATGTCAGCACACGCTTCATGAGCGCCGTGCGAGGCATCGAACGAACGTACAAACATGCCGACCTGCTCGTGTCCCTTCCCGAAGACGAGACGGCCAGATTCTCGATTATAGAGATCCGTCTCACCGGTAACACGTTGATCTCGACGGATGATCTGCTGTATGGCCTTCCCGCCGTCTATGTAAAGCAGGCGAAATCAAAGGATGGGACGCCGCAGAATGAAGTCTACGATTTTCGCTCCCTTTGTGAAACCGTCGTTGCGCCCGGCCCTGTGCGGAAGGTTTCGCAAAGGACGATACAGGGTCTTACGAAGTACATCCTGTCCCGGTACCAGGACGCGGGATTTGCTGGCATCTACGTGTATGTCAGCGCCGACGCCCTTGACGAACAGGCGCGGTTTGCGAACGGCGTTCTTCCCATACACGTGATCGAAGCCAGGGTGGCCGACGTCACCACGAAATGGTTCAACTTCAAGGGAGAGGAGAAGCAGGAGCATGTCCTCGTCGATACCTTCGTGGAGAAGCACTCCCCCGTGCAAGAAGGGCACGTCATTCGGAAAGATGATCTCGATGAGTACGTTCGCCTGCTAAGCGTGAATCCCGACCGACAGGTCTCAGCGGTTGCCTCACCCAGCGACGAGCCGAATGCGATTCATCTCACGTACGATGTGTACGAGAGCAACCCCTGGCACTTCTACGCTCAGGTGGACAACTCCGGAACGGATGAGCGGCAGTGGAACCCGCGGATCGGACTGGTCAATACCAATCTCACCGGCCACGACGACCGGGTCTCTGCGATGTACCAGGCGGATGTCGAATCGCCCGAGGAGAACTACGCAGCGTTCGGGCTGTATGAGTTGCCCCTGTTAAGTCCGCGATTTCGGTTGGGGCTCTACGGGGGAATCAGCGAGTACGATATCACGCCGGAAACCACGGAGGGCCTGATCAACTTCCTTGGGGACGGCTGGTTCGCCGGCACGACCTGGCGCTACAACGTAGCCCAGCTCCGCGATTGGATGCTGGATCTCACGGGTTCATGGTCCCGAGAGACCAGCCGGATCGACCGTTCGCTCGGAACGGATTCGGACGTGGATATGTCCCTGGTCGGACTCGGCTTCGAGATCCATCGTTCGAACGAAGGGTCGCAGACTTCCGTCTCTTTTGAGAGGCTCGAGAATTACAAAGGCAACTCGGCCGACTTCCAGAGTGCGCGCCTGGGCGCGGACCCTGATTTCACCAAGTATTCATTCGGCGCCACACACCAGCAGTTCCTTGACAAGGGTCGGCTCCACCTGATTACCGGCCGGTTCCGGAACATCTGGTCCAACGAGCGCCTGGTGCCCGCGAAAATGACGACGTTCGGCGGCCTCTATACCGTACGCGGCTACCAGGAAGATGAGATCGTGGCTGACGGCGGTCTTCTTGCATCGCTCGAGTATCGATTTCACCTGACCAAGCGGCTGGCCGGACGCAAAGAAGGCAAGGAAGCCAGAAACAGCAAGACGGGCCTTCTCGCACCGCTTGACGTGTCGCTGGCGGCCTTCACCGACTATGGACGGCCCGAGAACGAAGACCCGGTGGCCGGGGAGTTCGACACGCAGGACATGTGGGGCATCGGTGTGGGAACCATTTTCGAGGTCGGGAGTGATTTCCTGGCGGCAATCTACCACGGCTGGGCGTTACAGGAAACCGAGCGTGCCAGCGACGGCGCCATTCTAACGGATGAGGGAGATACGCAGTGGAACTTCAATTTCATCTATCGCTGGTGAGGTATTTCATAGACGTGTTCCATGAATCCATCACATGTTGAGCGCCGCGTCCTGGTGCTCGACGCGGTCTTTGGAGAGGAGCAATGGAAAGGTCATACGTGAGTGGGACAAGCGTTTCGCCATATCGAACGGCATTGGTCGCAGCGGTCATGGCACTTTCACCGGTCGCCTTGCTCGCCGGCCCCGAAGGTGCCCAGGTCGTGCAGGGTTCGGCCCAGTTCAGCCAGACGGGCAACTACACCGCCATCGAGGTTTCCGATAAGGCCATCATCAACTACACCGGATTTGACATCGCGCGGCCCGAGACCGTGGAGTTCATTCAGCCCGGCGCCAATGCGTCGGTTCTGAACCGAATCCTCTCGGCCAACCCGACGACGATCGACGGCACCTTGCTGGCCAACGGCAGAGTTTTCTTCGTCAATCCGGCCGGCGTCTACTTCGGTGAATCCGCACAGGTGAACGCGACCCAACTGGTCGCCTCTGCACTCGACATCAGCAACGCCGACTTCATCAATGGAAACTTCCTGTTTAGCGGCGGCCAGGGAAGCGTCGTCAACGAGGGCAACATTCAGGCGGAGAGGGTCTATCTGATCGGCACGCGGGTGGCCAATTCCGGACAGATCGAGTGCCCCGACGGCTACGCCGTGATGGCCGCCGGCGACAGGGTCCTCATCCGTGAGCTCGGCACCGACCTGCTGCTGGAAGTGGATGCCCCGGTATCCTCGCAGCCCACGGCTGCCGACGCCGAAGATGCCGCGATAACGAACAGCGGGAACGTGCAAGTCGGTAGCGGCAAGATCATCCTCGCGGCCGCCGGCGACATCTATTCACAGGCGATTTCCAACGTCGGCTCCCTGTCCGCCTCCGTTGAAACGGGCGCCGCCGGCCAGATCGAACTGGCCGCGACAGGTGGAGAAGTCACCAATACCGGCGCAATCGAGGCTTCGGGCGACGAAGGTGGACAGGTGACAATGACGGGGGCGCGCGTCGGGCAGTTTGGGGAAGTCCACGCGGATGGCGCCGCCGGCGACGGCGGCAGCATCGACCTTGGGGCCGACGAGGTGGTGTCGCTGGGCTCGGAAAGTCTGACCACGGCGAACGCCGGTACGAACGGGGATGGCGGCGAAGTCTTCGCATACTCACCGGATACGGCAGTCGTCTGGGATGGTGCAAGGATCGAAGCCAAAGGCGGGACATCATCCGGCGACGGCGGATTTATCGAGACGTCCGGAAAAGAACGGCTGTTCGTGGGAGACGTAACGGTCAATGCCGGGGCGCCCGCAGGAGCCCCCGGACAATGGCTGCTCGACCCAACGGACGTCACTCTCAGCGACGCCGCGACCCTTGGTATGACCGGCGATCCAACCTGGGTCCCAGACGGCAATCCTGATACCGGCAACATCCTGATATCTGCGATAGAGGACGTCCTTGCTACGGACGGCGGAAATGTGACGGTCAGCACGACCAGCACCGGCGCCGGCACCGGCACGATCTTCGTAGATGACCCGATTGACGTCGATTTGGGCACGGACGTCGGAGCCACCGCTTCGTCTCTGACGTTGAATGCCGAAGACTCCATTACATTCGACAGCGACGCGCCTCTCACCATCACGGCCTCGGACGACGCCGGCGATCAGTTTACTCTCAATTTGTTCGCGACAACCGGCGTGGTGATCGGCGCCCCCATAGCACCTGCGGTGGGCACACCATCGATCGTGCTGACGACCACAGGCACCACGTTCGACAACACCAACGGCGCAATCACGACCAACGGCGGCGCCGTTGATATCCAGAACACCGGCGATGTGACCGTCGGGGCCGCGATCAACGCCGGCACGGGGAGTGTAACCATAGATGGCGGCGCCGGAACGGCGACCAGCATCGGCGGCGCCGGGGCTATCACCAGTTCCGATGTGATTACCCTGGAGGCAAGCGGAAACATCGGCAGTGCCGGCACGGCGCTCCAGACCGCCGGTACGGGCACAATCAACGCTTCGACCACCGGCGCAGGTGAGATCCACATCGACAATACGGGCAGCGTCACATTGGGAACGATTGAGACAGCCGCCTCGCCTGTCGTCATCAACAATACCGGTGACGTGTCTATAGGATCGGTTACGGCCGGAGGGGGCGCGAGCCTCACGATCAGCTCAAGCGGCGCCATCAATGATGCGGGCGTCGATAGTGTGACCGACCTGACCGCTGGAATACTGGACCTGGACGCGACCAACGGGATCGGCAACGTCAATCCCATCGAGACGGCCGCCAGCACAATCGATGCGGATACCACGGCCGCTGCCGCCCACATCGACATAGATAATGTCAATGCGGCCGCCACGGAACTCACGAGCCTCTCCACGGCCGGCGCAGGCTCCGACATCACGGTGGATCAGAGCGGCGGCGGGGCTCTGACCGTCACGAGTGCGACCACCAGTGACGGCTCCATCGGCATCACGGCAGACTCGGCGGATATCGCCGCCACGCTTGTCACGGCCGGCGGCACGAGCCGCAGCATCTCTCTGAGCACGACTGCGTCCGGCAATATGACGGTTGGGGCACTGACGACTGGTGGAGACATAACCATCAGCTCGGCCGGCGCGATCGACGACGCGACCCTCGGCATGGATGGTGTGACTGACCTAACGGCCGCCACCCTGGATCTGGATGCGGCCGATGGGATCGGCAACGCCACCAATCCAATCGAGACGGCCGCAACGTCCATCGCCGCCGACAACACAGGGGCAGCGGCGGTCGACCTCATGAACAACCAGGCAGCCCCCACCACCGTTAGTTCGTTCACCACCGTCGGCGGCGACCTGACGTTCGATCAGACCGGCGGCGGGGATGTCACGTTCACAGGTACCGTCACGAGCGGAGGCAACAACATTACTCTTACGAGCGCTGCGGGTCTGACCATTGCCGATACCGGGTTTGTCAGCTCCAAGCCCGGCGGTGGGGGGACGACCACATACAGCGGAGCCACTATCGAGGGGGAGGTCCAGATTGGCAACGGGGATATCACAATCATAGGTAGTCTGCTCGATCTGGTGATCACGTCCGATCAGATCAGTGACGCGACGATCAACCTCTCGGCCCCGCGCGACATCATCGTCGAGGCCCTTTTGCAGACCACGGCCTCTGACGCGGATATTATCCTCACGGCGGACAATGAGGGGACGCCGGACGGCGTGGGAGGAGTGTGGGTGAAACCCACAGGCGAAATCGACAGTGCCGGCAACGTGAACATCACAGGATCGGATGTGTTCGCCACCCTCGCTGCGGACAGCATCGCCGTGGACGCCGATGCCACCGGTACGCAGATCAGCGCCGTCGGTGATATCACACTGTCAGGATCGACACTATTGCTGGGAGATGAGCTTTCGGCAGGAGGCGCAATCACCCTGTCGGGATCAACCACCCTCACCGGAGACACCACGTTGACAGGCGATGAGGTGGCCTTCGACAACAGCATGAACGGCGGCAACTTCGGGCTGACGATTCAGCCGAACGACACAACGGATGATGTCCAGATAGGAGGCGTGGACGCGGGACAGCCCGCTGTCTTGACTCTCGACGATACCGAAATCAGTCGCCTGATCGATAACACATTCGGGCAGATCACCATCGGCCGCAGCGACGGCAGCCACTCGATCACAGTGAACCAAACGAGCCTTGCGGACCCCTTGACGATCCGCACGCCCAACGGCGGCTCGATCTCCGTCGACGGACAGCTCGATACGCTGGCGGGTGGCGACGCGGCGGCAATCACGCTGGACGGCCCCGGCGCAACGACGACCTTGGGTGCGGATGTGACTACGAACGGCGCGGCAATTACCTTTTCTGATGCCGTCGAGATCGCCGATGGGCAAAGCATCACGGTCGCGACAACCGGAGGAGGGGCGACCCCGGCGGGAGCTGCGATCACGTTCGAAGGCCCGCTCGACGGAGACACCGCCTCGGGCAATGGTGGTGAGGCGCTCGCAGTAAACGCCGGCACGGGGGGCGACATCAGCTTCGCCGGCCCTGTGGGGGGCAATCAGTCTTTGAGTTTGACCATCACCAACTCCAATGCCACGACCTTTGCCGGAAACGTGACGCTGGACGAGTTGATCACGTTTGCACAACCCTACGCCGTGACACTGGAGGGCTCTTCGAACAGCATCGACCAGGATACGAGCTTCTTGAATACGGGCCTCACCACAATCGGCAACCAGGCTTCCGACAGCAGCACATTTGCCGGGGGACTGGATGCAATCAGTGCCGGAGGCGTGCGAGTCGCCGGGACGATCGCTACGACAAACGACCAGATCGATCTGGGCAGCACGACATTGACCGCGGACAGCACGCTGAAGAGCGGATCGGGTGCGATCAACGTGGCCTCGATTACGGATGGCGGGAACAACTACACGCTCACGCTCCAGGAAAACTTGGCGACGTCCACGGGCGCCGTGACCTTTGCCGGAAATGTGACGCTTGACGACCTGATCACGTTTGCACAGCCCTATGCCGTCGCTCTCGAAGGCTCCTTGAACAGCATCGACCAGGATACGAGCTTCCTGAACACGGGCCTCACCACGATCGGCAACCAGGCTTCCGACAGCAGTACGTTCGCCGGGGGCCTGGACGCGATCAGTGCCGGAGGCGTGCAAATCGCGGGGACGATCGCAACGACAAATGCACCGATCGATCTGGGCGATACGACCCTGGCGGCGAACAGCACTCTCAGGAGCGGTTCGGGCGCGATCAACGTGGCTTCGATCACGGACGGGGCGAACAGCTACACGCTCGCGCTGCAGGACGCCGCGGCGGCGGGTACAGTGACATTCGCGGGAGATACCACGATCCATGACCTCGACACATTCGCCGGACCTTACGCGGTAGCGTTTCATGGCCTGACCACCATCGACACGGACACGACCTTCCTGAATACCGGTACTGTGACGTTGGGCGACGGCGGCGATGTTCTCACATTCAATGGCGGACTGGATACCTTCACGGGTCCGAGCGAGACGGAGCTTGCCGGTACGGTTCAGACCTCGAACACTGCGATCGATTTTGGCGTCTTGACCTTGGCTGGAGACTCGACCATCTCGGCCGGCACCGGCGCCGTGAATTTTCACGGGCCCGTAGACGACGACGGCGACGCGGGTACCGGTTCCACGCTGGAGGTCAGCAGCGGATCCATACGATTGGATGCTCCCATAGGTGCGGCCGCCCCGCCGACCGCGATAAGCCTGAGAGCCACCGGCGACCTCCTCATCAACGACCCTGTGACTGCGAC
>CBFDBY010000115.1:0-20252 GCA_965603165.1 uncultured Phycisphaerae bacterium | reverse complement strand
TCTTGGCTCGGTCCAGATCGTACAGCGCCTGCGCCCGCAGCTTGAGCACCTCCTCGTCGAGCGGAAGGGAGTTCGCCGTGGCGTAGGGCTGGCCCCCCCCGCCGATGCAGCCGCCGGGGCAGCCCATAATCTCCACGAAGTGGAACCGCTCAGGATCCTGGCGAATCATCTCCATCGCCTGATGCGCGTTGCCCAGGCCGTGCGCGACGGCGAGGCGCAGCTCTTTGCCGTCCATCTCGATCCTGGCTTCCTTGATCCCCTGGAAGCCGCGAAGGCTCGACATCTCAATGTCGATCAGGGTCTCACCGGTGTATAGCTCGTAGGCGGTGCGGACGGCCGCTTCCATGACGCCGCCGGTGACGCCGAAGATCGCGCCGGCGCCGGAAGACAGGCCCAGCGGCGTATCCGCCTTCTCCGGCTGGATGTTCACAAAATCGATGCCGGCCGATTTGATCATCCACCCGATCTCACGGGTCGTGACGACGATATCCGTGGTCCTCATGCCGTGGACCTCAAGCTCCGGCCGGGCCGCCTCGTACTTCTTGGCCGTACAGCACATCACCGCGACGCTCAGGATCTTCTCCGGCGATATCTTCATCTTGTCCGCCCAGTACGTCTTGAACATGGCCGAAGCCATGGACATCGGCGACTTGCACGTCGAAATGTTGCCCACCATATCCGGATAGAACTGCTCCACGTACTTCATCCAGGCGCTGGAGCAGGAAGTAATCAGCGGCAAAGGCCCACCGCTCTGCACTCTCTCCAGGAACTCACTGCCCTCTTCCATGATGGTCAGGTCGGCCGCGAACTGGGTGTCGAACACGTAATCGAAACCCAGGTGCCGCAGTGCGGCGATGAGCTGCCCCTCCATGTTTCTGCCGGCCGGCAGGCCGAAGGCTTCGCCGATGGCCGCCCGGACCGAGGGCGCGAACTGCGCGACCTTCACCACATCCGGATCGTTGAGCTTCTCGAACAACTCCTGCGTGTGGTTCTGCTCGACGAACGAGGCCGTCGGACACACGTTGACGCACTGCCCGCACGTGCTGCAGACGCTCTCGGCGAACGGCATGTTGTATGCCGGCATCACCACCGTGTTGAACCCGCGGTGCGCCTGCGTGAGGCAGTGCACGCCCTGAATCTCGGAGCACATGCGAACGCATCGCCCGCAAAGAATGCACTTGTCCGGGTCGCGGATGACGCTGGCGCCGGAAAGGTCCTTCTCGTAGTGCTTTCGCTCGCCGACGAAGTGGCGATGACGAATGCCCATCGAATAGACCAGCCGCTGAAGCTCGCAGTTGCCGTCGCGCTCGCAGGTGTGACAATCTTCGGGATGGTTGTCCACGAGCAGCTCGACGATGTCCCGGCGGGCCTGGCGGAGCTCTTTGGTGTTGGTGTGGATCTTCATGCCGTCGGCCACGGGATAACTGCACGAGGCGACGAAGTTCTTCATCCCTTCGACCTCGACGATGCAAACGCGGCAGGCCCCCTCGATGGAGAGCTTCGGATGATAGCACAGCCGCGGGATGCGGTACCCGCAATGGTCGGCCGCCTGCATGACCGTCTGGCCGGGATCGACCTTGTACTCCTTGCCGTTTATCGTAATCGTGATCTTCTTGTCGTTCACCATGATGGATCCTCAAACCTTCGCGATGGCGTCAAACTTGCAGGTGTTGAAGCACATGCCGCAACGAATGCACTTGTCCTGATCGACGACGTGCTTGTTCTTGGCGCTGCCGGAGATCGCTCCCACCGGGCAGACCTTGCGGCAGGCGCCGCAGCCAACGCACGTCTCGGTAATCTCGTAGACCACCAGACTCGAACAGGCCTTGGCCCGGCACCTTTTCTCATGAATGTGCTCTTCGTATTCGACTCGGAAGTTCTTGATCGTGCTGAGCACCGGATTCGGTGCGGACTGGCCGAGGCCGCACAACGAGGACTTCCGAATCATGTTGCTCAGCCGTTCGAGCTTTTCGATATCGCCGGGCTGGCCTTTGCCTTCGGTAATGCGGGTCAGGATTTCGAGCATGCGCTTCGTCCCCTCACGGCACGGGGTGCATTTCCCGCACGACTCGTTTTGTGTGAACTCCAGAAAGAACTTGGCGATGTCCACCATGCACGAGTCCTCATCGATGACGATCATGCCGCCCGAGCCCATGATCGAACCGGCCTTCGCCAGCGATTCGTAATCGATGGGCGTGTCGAGATACGGCTCGGGCAGACATCCTCCGGAAGGCCCGCCGGTCTGGACCGCCTTGAAGGTCTTGCCGTGGGGGATCCCGCCGCCAATGTCGTAGATGATCTGGCGCAGGGTCGTTCCCATCGGGACCTCGATAAGACCCGTGTTGACGACCTTGCCCGCCAGAGCGAAGACCTTGGTCCCGGCGCTGGTTTCGGTGCCCACCGTCCGGAACCAGTCGGCGCCGTCCAGAATGATGACGGGGACATTGGCCCACGTCTCGACGTTGTTGATAAGGGTCGGCTGATCGAAGAGCCCCGAGACCGACGGATAAGGCGGTCGCGGCCGAGGCATGCCCCGCGCGCCTTCGATCGAATGAATCAAGGCGGTCTCCTCCCCGCAGACAAAGGCGCCGGCCCCCAGCCGAATCTCCATGTCAAAGGAGAAGTCCGAGCCCAGAATATGGTCCCCCAGCAGACCGTGGGCCCTGGCATCGTCGATCGCTTTCTGGATCCTCTGGATCGCCAGCGGGTATTCGGCCCGAATGTAGACAATGCCCTTTTCCGCGCCGATGGCATAGCCCCCGATCAACATGCCTTCCACGATCGTGTGCGGATCGCCTTCGATCGCGCTGCGATCCATGAACGCGCCCGGATCGCCTTCGTCGGCGTTGCAGATCACGTATTTGGGCGTCGTCTGTTGAGCGGCCGCGAATTTCCATTTGAGTCCCGTGGGAAAGCCGGCGCCGCCCCGCCCGCGGAGGCCGGACTTCTCGATCTCGGCAACGACCTCCGCCGGCGTCATCTCGGTGATCGCCTTGGCCAGTGCCTCATAGCCGCGCAGCGACAGATAGTCATCGATGCTCTCGGGATCGATGATTCCGCAGTTGCGCAGCGTAATCCGCATCTGCCGACCGAAGAACGTCTCGTCGCCGAAGACGCGGAAGAAACGGTTGTACAAATGGTCCTCCTGGATGGCCAGCCGCGCGATCGGCCGGCCGTGGACCAGGTGTTCGGCCACGATCTCGGGAATGTCATTTTCAGTCACGCGGCCGTAGATCGTGTAGCCCGGATTGACCACCACGATCGGCCCTTTGTCGCACATGCCGAGACAGCCGGACAGGCCGATTGTCACTCGATCGGTCAAGCCGTGCTGCTCCAACTGCGCACGCAGCAATGCGCTCAGCTTTCTCGCCCCGCTATTGATGCAGGCTGTCCCGTCACAGAGGATGATCCTATATGTCTCACTCACAACACACGTCCTTTCTATTCGCGCGGGTCTGGTCGGGCCTGACCGCCGCACCGGGTGGCGCCCCGGTCGTCAGGTCGAACACAGCCCTTAGTCGATCACCCACTCTTTGATGACTTCGCCGTTCTTGAGGTGCCGCTCGATGATCTGGACGGCCCGTTCCTTATCCACCTTGCCGTACTTGACCGGGTTCTTGCCTTGCTCGATCACTTCGACGGTCGGCTCCAGGTTGCAGCGGCCCGCGCAGCCCTTCTGGCTCAGGTACACGTCCGTCAGGCCGCGACTTACCGCCTTCTGGAAGACCTCCATCACGTCCTTGGAGCCGGCGGCAATCTCGCACGTGGCCATGCCCACGTAGACCCGTTTCGTGGACAGGTATCCTTTGCCGATGATCCGACTCACAGCCTCGGCACGCTTCTTCTTGATGAGTTCCAATGGACTGGGCATCGTGTCAATTCCTCTTTATCTGGAAGATGAATGAGTTTCCGCGCTCGCGGGGCACGACCCGGATCGACCCGCCATGCCGCTCGACGATCTGCCGGGTGATATACAGGCCCAGGCCCGTCCCTTTAACCTTCTTGGTCTCAGGAGTGTCGAGCCGCGAGAACTTCTGAAACAGCTTGGCTTGTTGCTCCTCGCTCATCGGCGTCGAATCGTTGTAAACCTCCACCTCCACCATGCCGTCGATCAGCCGGGAGGCGATCTCGATACGCCCACCATCGGGACTGTACTTGATGGCATTGCCGACGAGATTATTGGCGACGATTCGCATCAGGTCCGAATCGGCCGACACAGTGAGGTCTCCATTGATCTCGTTGGCCACTCTCAAACCCTTCTTGGCCACCATCGGAGCCAACGAGGTGACCGACGTATCGAAAACGTCCTTCTTCAGATTCAGCATGGTCTTGTTGACGGCGAGCTCGCCCCGCTCGATCCGACCGAGGTTCAGGAACTTCTTGACCGTGGCGTCCAGGTAATCGAGGTTCCGCGTCAGGGAGTCCATCGCCTTTCTCTGCTTGAAGTTGACCAGGCCGAGATATCCGTCGCGGACGGCGTAGGCGTTCATCACCGCCGAGGCGAGAATCCCCTTGAGCTCGTGCGCGACGAAGCCGATCAGGTCGATATAGCTCTTGTTCGAGGCGGCGAGCTTCTCATTGGAGATGCGCAGGCTCTCTTCCCGCTCCTTCAGGCCGAGGGCCATGGCGTTGAACGCCTCCGCCATGCTGTTGATATCTTTGATCGAGGTATCCATATTGACCTGATAGCCCCAATCGCCCGACACCAGACACTCGCTGGCCCGAACTACCTGAGTCAGCGGTTTCGAGATCGCCCCGGCCAGAATGAACGCAAAAAGCACGGCTACGACCGTGACACCAACGACCGAGAGCAGAAAGAACTTGTAAATTCGCCGGGCCATGTCGTTGAACGGTTGTTCCAGAATGCCAACGTACAGGATTCCGACGATGTCCCCCTGGATGTTCCGGATGGGTTCGTAGGCACTCTTGTAGTAGTCGGTGACGACAAAGGCCCTTTCGTGCCAGGTCCGTCCGTGCTCGGCCACGGCCCGATACACCTCCTCGGAGACCCTCGTGCCGATGGCCCGCTGCCCTTTTTCATCCTGGACGTTGGTCGCGATCCGCACGTCATCCTGGAAGATGGTCACGGTGCCGACGGGCTTTCGCCCGTACACGTCTTTGCCGAAGACCATGTCGCGGACACGGTCCACCAACGTGTTGTCGCGGTTGACTACCCGGCCGCCGTACAGAATCGCATCCAGCTTGCCGCTGTCGTCAAGAATGGGGAGGGCGTACTCTTTCGCCATGACCGCCTTGAGCATCTGTCGGTCCGTCGGTCGCGCCCTCGGCGTCGTTTTGATGCCGATCGGAACGGCCCCCGGAAGATCGCCTCCCAGCGTCCCCAGCTCCTCGGGTGGAATGATGCGGGTTCCCCCCACGGGCTCGCCCCTGGCCACCGCCGTCCTGGCGATCTCGCTGCGCAGGACGTCAAAGTCCTCCGCGCGGACGTACCGGAGGTAATGCAGGTTGGCCCTGTCTCTCAGGGAATCCATATTCTCGGTCGGCGAGACCAGCTTCAGCGTCTGGCCAATGCGCTCGATTTCCCCCGCATAGACCATGCGGGCGGCGGCCAGGTCGTTTCGCACCTTTCGCTCGGCGCGCTCGATGATGTCCTTCTGGATCACGTAGTATCCCAGCGAGGCGATCGGGACCGACAGCACGAGAATCACCATGAGGAACGAGAGCAGGATTCTCGTCTTCAAGGAGACCGCAGGTAGTATTCGGTTAACTCTGTTCATTCGAGGCATTGACAAAGTAAATCAGATTCTCAAGTTCCGTCTCAAGGTTGATGTTGTTCACGACGCATCCGTTAGGGGCTTTCAGGCAGATCGGGGTGAAGTTCAGCACCCCCCGGATGCCTGCCGAAACGAGCAACTCCAGGACCTGCTGGGCGGCATAGTCGGGCACGGCCATGATGGCCAGGCTGATGTCACGCGTCCGGACAAAATCCACCAGTTGCTCCAGGGGCAGCACGGCCGGTTTGCCGTCCTCGGTGAACTTGGCCGGATCGATGTCGAACCCTGCCGCGATGCGGATGCCACTCTTCTCGAAGCCCCCATAATCCAGCAGGGCCCGGCCGATATTCCCCACCCCAACCATAATGAACTCCTGGAGCTGGTTCTTGCCCAGAATCTTGTTGAGCTGATCGCTGAGATCATCGACCTTGTAACCCCCCCGGCGGTTGCCGGCGATGCCAAATAAAGAGAAGTCCTTCCGGACCTGGGCTGCTGTCACCCCTGCTGCGTCCGCAAGATTATCCGAGAAAACCCGCACGAAGTTAAGGGCTTTCAGGCGATTCAACGCGTTTTTATACCGCGATAATCGGATGATACAGCTTCTATTGGCCATAGCCGCCACAGGTTTGGTCATACGTTCGAGGCGCTGCAATTCCTTGGATCACCTACATACAGGCATATACTTCAGCGTCTTTTCGTAAATTCTAACGCGAGGAGCCACAAAGGCAAGGTAATATTGTGAAATATTTCACATTTTTATGAGCCATCTACGTCATTCTGTTTACATAAGTTCATGTGTAGTGCCGAATTATGGCAATAAATAGGCCCATCTGGAACAAAAGACTAAGGTTTGGCTCCTTGCGTAAGGATAGTCGCCTTAGTTGTCTTCGGCCCAATGGCAGCCCGGTCTAAGGGAGACTCACGCCACTTCCTTGCCCCGGAGGCCTCGCCGATTCTCGCAGATTCCAAGGGAACAGCCGTGACAGGGTACGCATCTCTATCCACGGATGGTGTGATAGGAATTGCCGACAAGTGGAGGGAAGGACAATGGCATCATACGGAAGTCATCGAGCGGTGCATTCCGCCTGCGTACCCACAATCGTCCTGGTCCTCTGCACGGGCGCGTGGTCGGCCCAATTCGGCGGCGGCTCCGGCACGCCCGACGATCCCTACCAGATCTGGACCCCCGAGCAGATGAACGCTGTCGGCGCCGACCCCAACACCTGGGACAACCACTTTAAGCTCATGGCCGACATCGACCTTGGGCAATACCCCGCAGATCGATTCAACGTCATCGGATACGATCGCGGTCTCCGGGGCAAGAAGGCATTCCGAGGCGTCCTTGACGGCGGTGACCACGCGATCTTGAATTTCCACTACTCTTGCGATAGTGCGGCGTACGTGGGGCTTTTCGGCTACGTTGATGGCCCGGGGGCCGAGATCAGGAACCTGCGATTGGTTTCTCCAAGAATCAGCACTAAGAACAGTTCCTACGTTGGGTCGTTGGTGGGCGCCTTGGGGAGGGGAACGGTTGCTGACTGCCATGCCATCGACGTCGACCTCGCTGGGAGAAATAGCGTTGGCGGGCTCATAGGAGAAGGCAGCGGAATCATCGAGGATTCCAGTTCGAGCGGCATCGTTGAGGGCGCCAATTGCACCGGCGGGCTCGTGGGACGCAGCGGCGGGACCATCAGGAGATGTTGCTCGAGCGCGATCGTTCTCGGCAACGACTACACGGGCGGGCTCGCAGGATATGGCAGCGATGTGACTACTGACTCGTATGCCACCGGTGTGGTCGTAGGAAGCCAGTATGTCGGCGGCCTGAAAGGAGAGGGTGCAGACACGATCACGCGCTGTTACGCCGCCTGCCTGGTCATCGGTACCGGCTACACCGGCGGCTTGGTCGGACATGACAGCGGGTATCGCGATCACACGACCGCCTCGTTCTGGGATACAGAGGCAAGCCGGCAAGACACCAGTGCCGGAGGTGTGGGCAAACCAACGGTCTTGATGCAGACTGTCGCCACGTTCCTCAAGGCGGGCTGGGACTTCGCGGGCGAGACAGCCAACGGAAGCGAGGACATCTGGTGGATCGCAGAGGGGCAGGACTACCCCAGGCTGCGGTGGGAGGTGCCGGCGGGGCAGGTATTTGAGCCTCTGCAACTGTCCACTCTGCTCGAAGGCACGGGCACGCAGGATGATCCACTCCTGATCTACACCGCTGAAGAGCTGAACCTCATCGGAATCTTCCCCGGGGAATGGGACAAGTGTTTCAAACTCATGGCCGACATCGACCTGCGGGCGTACAAGGGCACGGATTTCAATCTCATCGGCCCAGGCGAGGTCGGTCAGCCTCCTTATAGCCTCGGGGAGGCTTTCACAGGCATCTTCGACGGCAACGGCCATACAATCTCCAACCTTACCTGGACCGGGGACGGCACGAACTGCGTGGGACTCTTTCGACGAGTCGATCACGCGCCACCATCAGGGGCACGCAGGGGATCTCCGACTTCGCAGGGCGAGTTGCTGACTGAGCGGGCTCAGATCATGAACGTGAAGCTGATCTCGCCTCACATCGGCAACACGGCGAGTGACTGCGTCGGCGCGCTCGTGGGCTATCTCGAACGTGGGAGAATTGTCAACTGTTGCGTGCAGGGTGGCACGGTCACCGGGCGGGATGAAACCGGCGGCCTGGTAGGGTACAATGACTGGCTTGGAACGGTTGAATCCTGTTTCTCTACGACTATGGTGGTGGGCGAGGATTCTGTCGGAGGTCTGATCGGCGGCAGCCAGTACAGCGTCGTGGACTGCTATGCGACCGGCATGGTGATTGGCCACTCCTGCGTGGGTGGCCTGGTGGGCAACGGCTACGACGGCAGCATCACATGCTGCTATGCAACCGGGCTGGTCGTTGGTGAGGAGCTCTCGGGTGGCCTCGTGGCGTGTGGCCCGGGCAATCCTGTCGTGGAGTCATTCTGGGACACCCAGACGAGCGGACAGACCTTCAGTGGCGGCGGCTCGGGCAAGACCACGGCCGAGATGCAGACGGCCGACACCTTCTACCGATGGACTTGCTGCGATAGCCCCTGGACAATCGATGACGGCAACGACTATCCCAGATTCTGGTGGGAGAACAGGCCCGGCAAGCCGATCAGCAAGGCAGTCGTGGGTGACTTCCTGAGTGGGGAGGGGACGGAGGAATCGCCCTACTTGATCTATACGGCTGAAGAGTTGAGCCTTATCGGCTGTTGGCCGTGCAGTTGGGACAAGCACTTTCGCCTGATGGCGGATATTGACCTCCGCGCACACGCTGGGACCCATTTCCATTCCATCGGATACATCGCCGTTGACAACCGCCGCACGTTCATCGGAACGCCGTTCACGGGTGTCTTTGATGGCAACGGGCATCTGATCTCGAACTTCACCTGGAGTCCCGTCGACACGTCCGGTGTCGGCCTCTTCGGCTACGTGGATGACCCGAATGCCGAGATCAGGAACCTGGGGCTGGTCGATCCGAACCTCGACGCCCCCGCGGCCACCGATGTCGGCGCGCTGGTCGGGTACCTCAGGCAGGGAACGGTCACCGGTTGTTTCGTTAGGGGCGGAGTTGTGTCGGGCTACCTGGATACAGGCGGCCTGGTGGGATATGACTTGAGCGGCACCATAACAAACTGCTATTCCACAGCCGCCGTGAATGGTGACACCTACGTCGCTGGCTTAGCCGGAGCGGTCTCCTATGGGCCGGTCATGAACTCATACGCAGCCGGCCCCGTCATGGGCGCCACTTACGCCGGCGGTTTGGTCGGGGGCCGAGGCCGGAGATACGACATGGGCGGGAATTTCTGGAATACGGAGACGTCGGGTCCGGTCATAGATACGGGCGGCACCGGGAAGTTGACTGTCGAAATGCAGACGGCCAGCACGTTCATTGAAGCTGGGTGGGACTTCGTGGGCGAGACGGACAATGGCACGGAGGACATCTGGTGGATCGATGAAGGCAAGGACTATCCGCACCTGTGGTGGGAGGCCGGCGACGGGGCATCGCCGTAAAATCAAACATCAAAGATCAAGCATCAAAGATCAGAAGGCGGAATCCAGGAGAGAGTGAACTTCACCCTCCGCGGCCCGGCGTCTCTGCGTCAGAGAATTCGCTGCGGTTGCCTTCTCTGTGCGTCACGTGGAAAAACAAAGCCAATTCTGCAGCAAGTCCTTTGCAAAAAAGGTCTTAGCATTTCCGAGGCTTCACGCGGGTCTTGACGGCACTGGGCCGGTCCACGTATCCTCTGGCGGCAAGGGTCGGAACGGTTAGGTCATGGCTGGAGACGATGGGCGTGCTCGTTGAAAGAGATCATATCGGTATCTTCGGGAAGATGAACTGCGGCAAGAGCAGCATCATGAACCTGCTGACGCAGCAGGAGACCTCCATCGTTGACTCCACGCCGGGGACAACGGCGGACACGAAGGTCGCCCTCCAGGAAATCCACGGACTGGGACCGGTCAAGCTGTTCGACACCGCCGGATTGGACGAAAGTCATGGGTTGGGGCTCAAGAAACGAGCGAAAGTCCTAGCGGATCTCAAGGAATGCGACCTCGTCCTGTTGGTCATCGACCCGGACACCCGGGGCTTTGCCACCGAGGGCGAGGTTCTGGAGAAGGCACGCGAGCTGGACAAGCAAATTCTCGTCATCTACAACCTGTTTGATCCCTCCAGCACGCAACGGATCCCAATCGTGGAAGAAAGCCTTCCGCTGTCGAGGTTCCACCAGAAAATGAGCCTTGTGGCGGTTGACCATTCCTGCCGGCAGCCGCTGCTCGAGTTCATCCTCGGCCATTTCGTCTCGAAGAACTACAAGACGGAGCTGCTGCCCTTCGTCGAGCCAGACGAGTTTTACATTCTGAATATCCCGATGGATGCCGAGACCCCGCCCGGCCGATACCTGCGTCCCCAGGCGATGGCGGAGGAGTACATCACGCGTCACTGGGCGTATCCGGTATCCTACCGCATGGACTTAAGCAAGGCCCGCAATGAAGATGTCGGTGAACGGCGACGGTTCGACGAGTTCTTTCGCAGCTTTGCGCGCCAACCCAAGGCCATCGTGACGGATTCGCAGGCGATGGATATCATGCACACATGGACGCCGGACGACATGATGCTCACGACGTTCTCGATTATGATGATCAATTACGTCAGCCGCGGCCGGTTAGCCGTCTTCGCGGAGGGGATCAAGGCCCTGGACAACCTCAAGGCCGGCGACAAGATCCTGATCGCGGAAGCCTGCAATCATTCGCGAATCGCCGAGGATATCGGGACTGTCCAAATCCCGCAGTACATCCGGCGGCACTGGCCCGGCGTAACCATCGAGCACAACTTCGGCCGCGAGTTTCAGAACAACGACCGACTCCAGTCCTACAAACTGGTCATTCACTGCGGCGGCTGCATGATCAGCGCCCAGAAGCTGCTCGCCAGGGTCCGCGATCTCGATTCTATCGGCGTCCCCTACACCAACTACGGCATCTTTCTGGCCTACGCGCAAGGCCGGGCGGCACTCCAAAAGGTGCTGCGGCCCTGGGCCATCGACCCATGGGATCGACCACTCATTGCTCATTGACCACCCGCTCGACCAGCGGCACGAACGAGACGGCCGTCGGACCGCTTGCACCTATCACGCGTCAATAGGGCCACCGAATGCGCACCCCGACGCGACGTTGAGCAAGGCGAACTTGATCGGCTACCGGATATGTTTTTTGCGGAAGCCAAGTACAAGGGACCTGTTTGCGGAGTCATTCAGAAGTACGCTCTGAGCGGAGTAATGGAGCCCGGATTGGCTCTTGTCACCGACCGACGCCCGGGATAAGATCGGAGCGTGGCGGCAGGATTGCAGCAGCATAGGACTGCACAGTTCATTGGATAACCTGACGCCCCGGGAGTTCTCGCGACATCCAGAAGATGCGTTTCTGGGCTGTTGGACGAGGCGTGCCGGTACAGTATCATCGGCCGTGGGAGGACCGTTTCGCTCTTTTGTTCGTCCTTGTCGCATTGCGGTCCCACAGATTGGAGTCAAGATTCCCATAGCTTTCGAGGACATGACATGCATCTGAAAACGATCCTGCTTTGCCTGTTCTTCACCGGCATCATCATGCCGCCGTGCCCCGTGACCGGGACGTCATACTACTCCCAGCGTCTGGACGACCCCCAAGCGGTCTACCTGACGCAACAGGAGTTCCCGGTTCACGGCGACGGCGTCGGCGACGATTCGCCTGCGGTGCAGCAGGCGATTGACAAGGTCGCGGCGACCACTCGCGCCGGCGTGCTCTTCGTTCCGGAGGGGACCTACCGTCTGGGCAAGACGGTCTACGTTTGGCCGGGCGTTCGTTTGATCGGCTACGGCGCCACGCGCCCGGTATTTGTCCTGGGGGCGAACACGCCGGGCTTTCAGGAAGGAACCGATAAGTACATGCTGTTCTTCTCGGGAGGACGCCGGTCGCGCGGGCAAGACGAGCCTCCACGAGATGGCGGCGCCGGCACGTTCTACAGCGCGATGAGCAATATCGATATCGAGATCGGCCCCGGCAATCCGGCGGCCGTGGGCATACGCTTCCACGTGGCCCAACACTGCTATCTCGCGCACGTGGATTTCCGACTGGGTACGGCCAAGGCCGGGCTGGAAGATATCGGCAATGAGGTCGAGGACCTGCATTTCCACGGTGGTCGGCATGGCATTATCACCGGAAGGTCCGCGCCGGGCTGGCCCATTCTGGCGATCGATTGCACCTTCGAAGGGCAAAGCGTGGCCGCGATCAGTGACGAGCAGGCCGGCCTTGCCCTGGTCCGCGTTCACTTCAAGAACGTCCCTACAGCCGTGTCCATGGTCCCCGGTCAGCCTGATGAACTCTGGCTCAGTGACGCCCGTCTGGAGAACATCACTGGTCCGGCCTTTGTCATCAGCAATGAGCACAATGCCCGCACCCAGGTGAATCTGGAAAACCTCGCGTGTCGAGCGGTGCCGATTCTGGCCGGCTTTCGCGAGAGTGGTAAGACCGTTTCCGGCCCCGGCCCCATGTACACGGTCGAACGCTTCTCCCACGGTCTGCACATCGGCGATCTGGGCGCCACGCGGCAAATCAAGACTGCTCTCGCAGCCAGGAGAGTGAATGCGATGCCCGCAGCGGCACCATCGGATATCCCCGATCTCCCCGCTCGCGACACCTGGGTCAACGTTCGCACGTTGGGAGTGGCCGGCGACGGCCGGACCGATGACACCGCCGCCCTGAAGAAGGCGATTGCCGCCCATCGAACGTTGTACTTTCCGATGGGTTGGTATCATCTCAGTGACACGCTGGTCCTCAAGCCGGACACGGTACTGATCGGGCTCAATCCTTCCATGACCATAATCAACCTTCCGGATGACACGCCTGCGTTCCAGGGCGCCGGGACACCCAAGGCGGTCATTGAGGCGCCGAAAGGCGGGACCAACATTGTCACCGGTATCGGCGTCTACACGGGCACAGCCAACCCTCGCGCGGTCGGCGTGAAATGGATGGCCGGCGCGAGGTCGATGATGAACGACGTGCGACTGCACGGTGGACACGGAACGAGGCTGCCGGGTGGAAGCAGTTGGCGGCGCAATCCCCACCGGGACAAGTGGAACAGCCAGCACTCCAGCTTGTGGGTCACTAACGGCGGTGGCGGCACCTTCAAGGATATCTGGACTCCCAGTCCCTACGCGCGGTCCGGGATGTACATCTCCGATACATCCACCAGCGGCCGGCTCTACGCGATGTCGGCCGAGCATCATGTCGATAACGAGGTCGTCCTGCGCAACGTCTCGAACTGGCGATTCTACGCCTTGCAATTCGAGGAGGAACGGGAAGAGGGCCCCAAGGCGCTGCCTCTGGAGATCGACCGATCGAACAACATCCAGTTCGCCAACACCTTCTTCTATCGCGTGGTCAGTTGCTTCGTGCCGTTCCCGCACGCCGTGAAGCTCACCGCTTCCAGCGACATTCGATTCCGAAACCTGCACTGCTACAGCAACAGCAAAGTCTCGTTTGACAGCACCATCTTCGATGCGACGGCGGGCGCCGAAGTTCGCGATACCGAGTTCGCCGTGCTGGATGTCTCAGGCAAGTCCCTGCCGTCGCGCGTTGAATCACATTCGACGGTTCTTGCCGCCGGCGCCAAGGTCGAGAGGCTCGCCGACGGATTCCTGAACATTGCCGGAGCGGCGGTGGATGACCAGGGGGACGTCTACTTCGCCGACGCACGCGAACACCGTATTTACCGCTGGTCACAGGGACAGCGCCGGACCGAGCGAGTCCGTGACATCCCGCAGCAGCCCGTTCAACTGGCCTTCGATAAGACGGGGAACCTTCTGGTTGTGGCGTACGAGGGAGAGGGGACAGTGCTCACTTTCGATCCGCGTGATAGCGACAGTGAGATCGTGACACTCAAGCCCCAGACTACGGCGCCGCGTCCGGCCGCAGTGCCGATCCTTTCGTTGAATCGCTGGATGGGCAATGCTGGATTCGTGCGGGACTCGACCATGCAAAAACCCTTCCACTACGTTTCCCGCGACGGTTCTGTCTTCATTCCCGCCGGCGAGGACTTCACCAGCGGGGCCGTCCAATGGGGCGTCAAACTGGCCGACCTGTTGCGCGCCTTCGGCCTGGCCCCCGCAATTGAGGGTCAGCCTTTCTATGTCACCAACGAGGCGGAACTGAGAACCTGGGCCTTCGACGCGAGGCCGGATGGAACGCTCTGCAATCCACGGTTGTTCGTAGAGGCCGGAGGTGAGGGGCTTACCGTCGATGAGCAAGGCAACGTCTACATCGCCGCCGGGCAAATCCTCGTATTCAGTCCATCCGGGAAACAGATTGACACAATCGAAGTGCCCCAACGTCCAACCTGCCTGGTGTTTGGCGGCCGGGACCGCAACGTACTGTTCATCACGGCCCGATCCTCACTCTACAGCGTGCGCACGCGGGTCGGCGAGCGAGTAAAATGATCGTGAGAAATGGACCGCCCCGAGAAGATGGCACGCGGGATAGACGCGACAGTGTCAGGCCCTTCAGCCCCAGCGATCTCGGACGATCCAAATCGATGCGCGAGCCATCGACGGATGTCATCGGATATTCAGGACCCGTAGATAGTCCTCATATGCTGCTTTCAGATCGACGGTTTCTTCGCTGTTACCGGCGTGGATCAGGATGCCGAAGCGCAGAAAGAACGACCCGCCCGGCTTGACCTCGGTTTTGCGGGCCGGGCCCTGCCGGAAAGCAGCGTGCCCAAACGGATTCGCGGCCATGAAGCCATAGTCGCGCGTGTGCCAGCGGCACGGCTGCGCATTGCGGGGATCGGGCATCACCATCATCCCGACGAATCGGTTGTCCACCCAGCCGCCGTAGTCGCACCATGCGGCCTGGTTTCCCCAGATCTCTTTTTCGTTCTGTCGGCCCAGGTCATCGAGGATGCGTCCCGGCCGATGCCGGCCCTCGTACGGCTTGACCATCATCGGCGTCGCCACCCGCACGCCCAGGCCCATTTCCTCCTGGTCGCCGAAATAGAATCCCGACTCGTCCGATTGAAATACCGACTCCCAGAGGATCAGGGTTCCCGCCGGCCGCACCTGGAACGTGTACGTGCACGTCTCCTCGCAGATGGTGCGGCCCTCCGACGCATATCGGTTGCGCACGGTGAAACGGCCCTGACTGCCCTCGGATAATGGCGGATGAACGAAGGCCACGTGCCCAATCCTGGCCTTGTTGCGCCAGAAATCCGCCCCGCCCAGGTCGCCGAACGCCAGCCAAAGCCCCGGATGCATGGTCGCGTGATCGACGCGGTCCTCGCCCTCTCGGGGCGGATGCCGCCGACTCACCTGAATCCCGCCGGGCGCGTGGATGTCTTTGAAATAGGGCCGCAGAATCTGCGAGTCGCGGTACACATAGGTTGCCAGCGGCGCGCCGTCGATCCGAATCACCAGAACATCCTTCTGCGGCACAAATGTCACGCGGCATTCCGCGGCTGAAGTGCGACCGAACGCAACCGCAATGCACATGAAGGCGATTGCGGCCTGACCGGATTTCCTGTACATGAATTGTCATCCTCCACTGAGACTGCAAACGGCCATCTTCTACACGCTCTCCGGCACGACGAACGGCGCGCGATAGGAGCCGCGCACGAGCCGGTTGGCTTCGTCAGCCTTTGCAACTCCATTCACGCCGGCAGCATCAACGATTCTCTCCGCCGTCAAGTCGATGGTCAGCCAGGGGCCCAGCGACATGGGCGTCTCTTGCAGATCAACTTCATTGGCGAGCAAATGCTGTTGCAGTCGCTCGATCGTCTCGGCCGCGCCCTTGAAATCACGCACGGCTTGCCGGAGGCTTTTCGCGCCCGCCGGCGTCCCCAGGCGATAGGAAAGATTGCCCAAGTGACAGACCACCGAGGAGATGTGCCCTTCCTGAATGGGCGCGTTGAGCCGCTCGACCTTGCGATCGCGGACCGCCTGAATGAAATTCGCCGCGTGCTGTCCGCCGCCGTCACCCTTGAATTGTCTGATCCTCCCGCCGTCATTGTCATAGGCCCAACCGCCGCCGCGAAAACCGGCGAAGTAACCCTTCTCGCATTGCAGGATCAGTCCTTCCCGAATCCCGCGGAGATGGTCCATCTCCTTGGCGCCCTTCCGCACGGGCAGGTTCCGGTTCTCAATGTAAATGGGCGCGGGCTGGTAGTCGAGAACGGTGAACTGCGTGTTGGGCGTCTCGCCGGCGTCATCGACGGCGAATCGACCGCCTGTGCAGACGACCCGCGGCGGCAAGCCCCGGTAGCCCGCGAACCAGCGGCAGACATCGAAGGCATGAATGCCGCTGTTGCCCAGATCGCCGGTCCCGGTGGACCAGACCCAGTGCCAGTCGTAGTGGAGCTTCTCCCGGCGCAGTGGCTCGACGGGGGCCGGACCGCAGTACAAATCGTAATCGAGCCAGTCCGGCGTGTGCGGGGCGACCTTGCCGATACTGCCGCGCCGCTCGCACCAGAGGACGTGTCCCCAGAGCACCCGACCGAGACGACCTTCGTGGATGTACTCGGCCGCTTCTTGCAAGCCCTCGTCGGAACGGTACTGCGTACCGGCCTGCACGACCCGGCCATACTTCGCCGCGGCTTCGACGATCTTGCGGCCCTCCCAAACATTGTGAGAGACCGGCTTCTCGACGTAGACATCCTTGCCGGCCTGGCAGGCCCATATCGCCAGCAGAGCGTGCCAGTGGTCCGGCGCCGCGATCACGACGGCATCGACATCCCTCCGTTCCAGGATCCGGCGCGGATCGGTGTGTGCAAACGCCGCGTCAACGCGCTTGACCTGCGCCGCCAGGCGATCGGGATCCACGTCACAGAGCGCAACGACGCGGACGCCCGGCAGGTCTTTGAAAACGCCCACGTGCCCCTTGCCCTTGTTTCCCAAACCGATGACGGCGACACGAATGTCCTCGTTGGCGCCCAACAGCCGTCGCGTCAACACCAACGGCGCCGTCGCGGCAGTTGACCTGAGAAAATCACGTCGCGAATACGATCTGCCTTGGCCATTCATGAGCCTGCCTCCAACTCCTTGATTCAGCGTGTATGCCTGCGTCTGACTTCGTTGATGACGGCGGAATTGTCCAGGTCGCCGTCCCCCGCCTCGATTGCCTTCTGGAGGATGTCCGCATGGGCTTTGCTCAGCGGCAGCTCCTGCGCCGCCTGCGCGGCATATCGGAGGATCAGTCCGACATCCTTGTAGTGTTGCTTCAATCGCGCTTCCGGCGTGAAGTCGCCCCGCACCATCTTCGCGCCCTTGGTGTCCACCGCCGCCGAATACGCGGGGCTAACTCTGAGCAATTCCAGAAAGCCCGCCGGATCGAGCCCGAGCTTCTCCGCAAAGACAAGCCCTTCCGCAAGAACGAGACGGTTCAGCCCCAGCACGAGATTCGTAGCCAGCTTGGCCTTGGAGCCCGCGCCGGAGGGGCCCAGGTAGAACACGCGGTCGCTGAGCGCCCGGAACACATCGAGACACGCATCGAAAGCCAGCCTTGCCCCCCCCACCATGAAGACCCCTTGCCGCTCGCGAATCTGCCGGCTTGAGCCCGAGATCGTCGCATCCAGAAGTGCAACGCCGCGCTGGGCGAGACGCTCGGCCAACTCGATGGTCTCGTCGGGATCGCCGGTGGTCGTATCGATCACGTACGCGGGCGGCGTCTCAGCTTCCAGAATCCCCCCCGGCCCTTCCAGGACCTGGCGGACCGCAGCCGCATCGGGCAGCGAAAGAAGCACACGATCTACACCGCCGGCCGCTTCGGCGGGACTGTTCGCCGCCTTGCCGCCCACGTGCTGCAACTGGTCGATTCGCTCGCGCGCTATGTCATAACCGACGACCGAATATCCGTGCGAAGTCAACTGCTCGGCCAATGCGACGCCGACCAAACCTATTCCAATCAGCCCGATCTTCTTTGCGTCGTGGCTTTCCGCCATCTTCGCTTTCCAGACCTTTCTTACACAACGAGCAGCTTATACATGAACACGACCGCCGCCAAGCAGATGCCAAGCGTCACCAGGAAGCCGACCCAGGACTGTCGGGACGGCTTGACGATAAAGAGCCCGCCCCACGTGAGCCAGCGCTCCGCCGGCGGAACGGCCTCATCGAGCAACAGATTCAGTTTCTGCTCCTGCCCGATCGGCACATAGATTCTCTTGAAGAACTGTTCGATCTTCTCAGGGGGCGTCGGCTTCGTCAGCAGACTTCCCACGATGCCACCAAAGATGCCCACAAACACCGGCGCCCCGGTGACAATCTCCCTGGGACAGTGCCAAACGTATCGCGTCAGGACAAATGAGATCACGGCCGTAATCGTGGCGCCGAACACGCCGGCACAGTTCATGCGCCGCCACAGGATGCCCATCGCCGTCGAGATGCCGATCAGACTCAGGATGTTAAAGTAATCGAGGATGGTCCGGACAATGCTGCTGCGCATGAGGATGGCCACAACCAGCGAAGTTAATGCCACCGCCAGTCCCGTCATGCGCGTTATCCGGAGCAACTGGCGTTCGTCGGCATCGGGCTTGACGTAGGGGCGGTAGATATTCTGCGAGAACAGCCCGCCCAGGGTGACCTGGACGGCGTCGCCCGAGGACATGGCCGCCGCCATCACGCACGCCAACATCACGCCTTGCAGAGCCGGCGACAGCAGCGCGCGAATCGAGTCGCCAAAAGCGGCGTCCGGATGAATCTCGGCCTGCGTGTTGAACAGGTACGTCAGCCAGCACAGGCCGAGAACGCACCATCCGATCGTGCACAGCCGCTTCAATATGTTTCCATAGGTGAAACCGACGCGGCCCTCCCACTCGGTCCGGCCCGCGCCGCAAACGCTCATCAGATGGGGAAACGCCAACATGCTCAGCGGCGCACTGATGCTCAGCAAGATCACGGCCCGGAGATTGAACTGCTGGGCATCGAACAGGCTGAGGTACGCTGCCCCTGGGCCGGACCGCAACGCCAATGTCTCGCGGACGCCGCCCATACCGGCCACCGCTTCGAGCCGCAGGGCCGCGGGGATCGCCAGGAAAGAAAGGGCGATGATCATCAGCCCCTGCACCATGTCCGTGCGAATTGCCGCGAGGATCCCGCCCCAGTAGCTGTAGAGGATGAACACGGCGGTGATCGTCACCAGAATCCCGAAGAACCAGAGTTCGCTCTGGCCTGCGCTAATCTGCGCGGCCGCGCCCTCGGCGTAGGCCGTCCCCATCATCCCCTGCACCGTTCGGGTCGTCGCCAGCAGAACACTGGCGAGGAAGACGGTCATGCCGGCCATGGCGACCACAATGTAGAGCACGCTGGCGGCGCGCCCGAAGCGCTGCTCGTAATAGTCCGCGACGGTCAGGTAGCGCATCCTTCGCACGACCGGCGCGATGATCCAATAGAACGGCGTGCCGAACATCCACATCCACGAGACCCAGATGCCCGAGGCCCCGCTGGAGACGGTCTTGCTGATGACGCCGGCCGGGGCGCCGGGATGGGTGCCCGCCCCGAAGGAGTGCATAACCATCATGAACGAGCCAAAGCGACGGTGGCCCAGCAAATAGCCCTCCTGGCTGTCGATGCCGCGCTTGCTCCACCAGCCCAGCGCCAACATGCCCGTAAAGTACAGCAGCAGCACGATCCAGATTGCATAGTGCAGGCCCAGGAGTTCCATCTGCTTTCTTACTCCGGCAAAAATCAGAAATACGTTATGTTCGCTCAAGAGAATACACAGAAGGTCCACCGGATTCCAGAGAAGAATCGGTCTCACCAGCCGGCACTGTACGACTGCATTTGGGGGCAAGCGGAATTTTCTTTGTCACCCCGAGCGCAGTCGAGGGGTCTGGCCGCGAATAGGAGGCACCGTACAGCCGCAACCAGATGTCTCGGCTGCGCTTCGCTCCGCTCGACATAACAGAAAAAGAGAACACTCTGCTCGACATGACTAACCATGCAAGGCCCGCACGTCATTGAG
>CBFDBY010000114.1:0-20402 GCA_965603165.1 uncultured Phycisphaerae bacterium | reverse complement strand
GAGATCGAAGCCGCCCGCGCCCGCGACCGCAAGGCCCGCGAGCTCTTCGGCGAGTTCGCCAAGCTGAATTTCCCGCCGGACCGCGCCGACGCCGGCAAATCAACTCGTAGGGTGGGTCCTTGACCCACGCGTTCTCTGAAACAGGGTGGCATGCCTACGCTCGCGTAAGCATGTCTTCCGGGCGCATGAAGCATGTCTACGCCAGCGTAGACATGGCACCCGGCCGCAATCGGCAGATTCTCGTGCTGATTCCGTTGAGTTCTCCGATGGGGTGTGTTAGCATTCCAGGATCAGGCGAAGGAGAATCGGATGTTGGAAGTGCCCGAGACATCAGGTCATGGCGCCGTGAGGGATGCCGATGAAACAGTTGTATGTGACGAACCGCAGCCGATGGCGCGAGTGGCTCCGTCAACATCATGACAAGAGCAACGGCGTCTGGCTGGTCTTCTATAAGAAGCATACGGGGCAACCTTCGCTTGCATATGGCGAGGCCGTTGAAGAGGCTCTGTGCTTTGGCTGGATCGACAGTATCATCAAGAGAATCGACGACGATCGGTATGTACGGAAGTTGACGCCTCGAAAGCCGGAGAGTCTGTGGTCGGAACTGAACAAGAAGCGCATCGCGAAACTTGAGAAGCAAGGACTTATGACGGAAGCGGGCATGGTAAAGGTGAAGGAGGCCAAGGCATCCGGTCAATGGAATAAGCCGGACCGCCCGCAAATCTCTCTTGATATTCCCGATGAGTTGAAGAGCGAATTGGCGAAGAACAAGAAAGCCAGGGAATTCTTCGACCGACTGGCCCCTTCGTATCAAAGACAATACATCGGCTGGATTGCAGTCGCGAAACGACAGGAGACAAAAGAGCGACGACTGAAAGAGGCAATCGCTCTACTCGAAAGAGGTGAGAAGTTGGGCATGAGATAGGAAGATAGGGTGCGTCCCTGTTACCGTTGGGAGCAGCACGATGAGCGAGTACGAAATCATCGACACCGATGCCGACAACATCGGCGGTTGCAGCTTGTGTGGCAACAAAAACGCCGACAACCTGGGGCTTCGTCGGAAAACGAATTGGCTCAAGGAGCGCTATGCGGAAGGCCTGCGATACAAAGTGCTCCGCTCAGAGAAGTCCGGCGATATTGGCATGATCGAATACGCCCCCGGCAGCCATACGTGGAGACCCGTCGAGGCGCCCGGTTACCTTGTCATCCATTGCCTGTGGGTCATCAGGAAACACAAGGGCAAAGGGCTGGGCTCTCTCCTCCTGGAGAGCTGTCTGACCGACGCCAGGAAGAGCAAGTGCCATGGGGTCGCCGTGGTCACCAGTTCCGATAGCTTCATGGCCGAAAGCGCTTTGTTCCTCAAGGCCGGTTTCGTCTCGGTCGAGAGCATCCCTCCCTACGAGCTGCTCGTCAAGAAGTTCAAGAAAGCAGCCCCCGATCCCCGTTTCATCGTCGATAGGGAGCGACTGTTGAAAAGGTACAAAAAGGGCCTCACGATCCTGGCTGCCGATCAGTGCACGTTGGCTATAAAATCGGTGGAGAGGATTGCGGAGGCGGCCCGGACGTTGGGGCTGGAGCCGAGAGTGGTTCGCATCAGCAGCGCCAAGGCATCAAGGGAGCTCCCGACGCCCTATGGTGTGTTCTGCATTATCTACGACGGAAAGCTCATCGCCGAGCGTCCGATCAGCGCAACGAGATTCAAGAACATCATGCGGACGAATGCAGAACAAGCCGTTCGAGGTCATCGGGGAGGGAAAAGGGGCAAGGGCGGTCGCTGGGCCGCAACCCGATAGACTCGCGCGGCGGATTAGAAGAGGCGGTTCAGGGCAGTGGGGTGGCGTTTGGGCTGCTTCCGCGTTCAGGGCGTCTCGCGCGGTCTCTGTCAACGGGGGTAAGGAGGCGGTTCATGGCCGGAAGGGGGAACAGACCGGCCATAGACGGAGGGGGACTTGTGGGACGCACGGGTGTGACTTTGAATGGCCCGCCGAAGGCGTCCGCTTGTGGGCGGTTCTTTGATCTTTCCGCCCACGGACGACGTCCCGCGTGGCGCCGGACGGAGCGAAGTTGGCTATGAGGCGTAGGGGCAGGGCGGCGGCCACAACCCTTCCCTTGAACCGCCTCTTCTCTTCTTGAATATAGACTTCCCCCTTGCCCTGCTAATGCACGCAGGAAAACGCGGAATCGGATACTTTTTGCTGGCCCTGCCCGGCGTGGCGCGTTATCACCACAGCGATGGCCGAAGGAGAATCGGATGCTGGAAGTGCCCGATACGTCAGGCCGTGGCGGCCGAAGAAGCCGAGCCATTGCGCCGTCACGCGCGAACGCCACGGCCCCTGGGCGAGAGCGCGTTTCTGGGTCGTATCGAGCGAGCGTTGCACCGAATCGTGCGGCCTGCCCAGCCAGGCCGCAAGGCCAAACGACAGGAGAAACGAGTATTGTGTGCCCGGATATGCCCATATAGATACATCTAATCATTGTTGGTCGCTATGGAAGCAGCTCATGAATAGCAACCCTACTGATGTGCCTTCTAACAGCTCGATCTCGGGGCAACTGAAGACTCACTACACAGAGATCATGCGGAGGGCAGAATCGCATGAGAGAGTACGGCAGTCTTCCGATTACCAGTCTGAGGTTTCTTTCTTGCGCAAGACTGTACGAGATCTGGTCTATTCGATCAGGCTCTGCGCACTCGCTGCCTCGAGATGGAGCGCGTTTTGCGAGAACTATCTACTACCGACGTTTCTTGACGATATCGTCGAAGCCGCATTGACGGCGCAACTCGCAATCGAGAACGGAGCCCTCAATCCTGCTCGCCGAGAATTGCGGTATATGCTGGAGGTGGCGGTCAACATAGCGTACGTCGACGAGATAAGAGCAAAGGATTCGCTCGATGAGCGGACTAAGTACTACCGAAGCAAGGGCGTCAACAAGAGCAACGTAGATCATATCTTTGACTTGCCCTTAAGACTGTTAGGGGATCAGAAGACGTCATTTGCCACCAGCGTTCGCGATGCTTGGGTTAGAGCATCGAACTACGTGCATCTGACAAAGAGGAGGCTCGACGAGAAGCTACAGCTTCGGGAACAGGGAATCACCCTCGGGTTTGAAACGACCGAGATACTGAAGCAGGTCGTAGCTGATGTGCACGAGGCGTGCTCCATTGTGATGGTGCTGACGTTCGAGACGATCGGCCCGAGCTTCGCCGGTGACATTCTTGTGGGCACTCTCGATGAAAGGGATGATTGGGCATTTCGTGCGAACGGATATATCGCAGTGGTCGATTCCCACTTTGACTACAAGCATGAGCGAAAGGACAGCCTCGACCAGATCATTCAAAGGCGCAATGGACGAATTCGCTTCCCCATACCGGTGGCGGGTGCCTGACCCCTCCGTAGAGGGGACGTCCAACCGCCTAGGAAGATAGGGGCGCACCGTATTGTTGACAGATGAGATGGCCGGCAAGTCGCAAAAGAGAAACAGGAAAATACGGCCCATCCCTGGTAAATCCTGTTAGATCCTGTTTTGAAGAAGGGACATATCCATTGTTGGGCAGGGGCAGGAGAATGATGGCGATTGTTGATGATTCCCTCGTGTTCGCACGACCGACTTCTAATGGGTTCACCTATACTCTCGCCTCCCGCTTGGGCGACATGCTCTGCCAAGCGGAAGCCGAATTCGGCCCGAGGGACAAGACCTTCACAATTTTAGGAATTGAGTTCAAAGACGGCATACCCCAGGTCTGGTTTCCTGGCAATTGCACAAATGTAGTTGTCCAACTTGGGCACCAAGCCATGCAGGAACCTATCCGTGCATTGTTCCAGCTTGCCCACGAGTGTGTGCATCTTCTCGATCCACATCCCGGTGGAAGCAGTGTTCTCGAAGAGGGAACCGCGATGCGATTTGCACACCGGTACCTCGCGGCCGTCGGCTGCTCCATGGAGTCGGGTGACCCACGGTATGACACGGCTCGTCAGTTCGTTGACCAGCTCATCGCGACCCGAGCGGATGCAGTCAAGGAACTGCGCCATCGCCACGGCCCTTTGCGGAGCGTCACCGCAGCTCAGATCAAGACGGTCAGCCCTCAGCTTGATGCTGCGATTGCCCAGTCGCTTGTACAACCATTCTGATAGGAAGGCCGAACAAGTAGGTGACTATCATCCCCTACCTATGTATTATGGTGGTGATTGAAGGATTACATTAACAAGTATTGGAAATGCCCGAGGTGTGGGAAAAGCTACCATGTGATTCTTCCCCTTACCCCTCCGTGGCCCCTGGATTTGGCTTGTGAAGCCTGTGGAGCCAGTTCGTCTATGCCGTGGCCATGCGCCCCAGTTGTATACTGGCATTGTCAGAACTGTGGCGTCGCCAACAGGGCAATCGCTGGCCAAGACCTTTATGCGTGTAGATCTCTCTGGGTTGACAGAGACGGCTCTGCCGGCCTTTGTGCCCCTGGACGAGTGTCGTGCGAAGGTTGTGGTTATGGCATCGGTGTGCAGCGCAAGAGTGACGCTCTCTGGGTGAATGTGCTTTGGGGACTCACCGGCAAACCGAAAGAGTTGTGGAAGCAAGAGAGCCTTCGAGGCATTGACGAGCAGAGGAGTCGCGAGAGAGCGTTCGATGAGTTTTGTGCCAAGATACCTCTGGTTCGCATTCAGCGGGAACGCGAGAGACAAGAAGAACTCTTGATGCAGCAGGAGAAAAACCGCAAGAAGGCTGAACGGCAACAACGACGCAGGCAAATTAGCCAAACGAAAATCGGTCTTCAGAAGATGACACCCAACGACTTTGAATTGGCGGTTGCGTCCTTGTACGAAGCCCTAGGATATACCGTCCACACCACGCCGGGTTCAGGAGATAGAGGCATTGACCTCGTGATGCTGAAAGGCAAGTTGCAGGTTGCCGTGCAATGCAAGCGCTATTCCAGGGACATTGGCGAGCCCGCCGTGAGAGAGTTTTACGGTTCATTCATTGGTGTCTTCAATCGTGGGATCTTCATAACAACCTCACACTTCAGCAGAGCAGCCAAGGCTTGGACCTCCGAGAGAGAGGATTTGTCACTCGTGGATATTGACCGCTTGGTCAAGCTGATGTGTGATACAAAGCCTGATATGAAAGACGAATTCCCAATGTGGAGGACAGCCACGTGAGTAAGAGACCCAGAAGAGATCAAGATGCGTTCATGGAGAACAGGATCCGTCCCTATTAAAGAGTACGGCAAACGTCAGGCATCCTGTGCATCGCCGTTTGAGCCGGTGACTATGGAATTCACTGTTTGCCGTCCATTGAGGTTAAGATGAAGTCTTTGATCTTTGCTTTCTGTGTGGTGTTTGCGGTTGGGGATCTGGGGGCGCGGGCGGATGTTTGGCAGCCGTCGGTGGGACATGTGCAGATCCCGATCTGGCCGGGGGCGGCGCCGGATGCGGAGGCGGTTCCGGGGCCGGAGAACTATACGACGACAACGAAGCTGATTGCCGGCCGGCCGGCGGTGTTGGTCAATAATGTGTCGCAGCCGACGATGACGGTGTACTCGCCGAAGGGAAAGAATACCGGAGCGGCGGTGGTCGTGTTTCCCGGCGGCGGCTACCTATGTCTGGCCATCGACCTTGAAGGTACGGAGGTCTGTGACTGGCTGACGTCCCAGGGGATTACCGCGGTGCTGCTGAAGTATCGCGTGCCGACGGTCAAGTTCGAGGGGCTTCGGGAGTCGCGGCAGGCGCTGCAGGATGCGCAGCGGACGCTGGGGCTGGTGCGTTTTCACGCCGCCCGGTGGCAGATCGATCCGCACAAGATCGGCGTGATCGGGTTTTCGGCCGGCGGGCATATGGTCGCGGCGACGAGCACGCGTTATGACAAGCGTTTGTATCCGGCGGTCGATGCGGCCGACGAAGAAAGCTGCCGCCCGGATTTTGCCATCGCTGTGTTTCCGGGACATCTGTGGAAAGGCGGTGGTAGTTTGGAGTTGAACCCGAATGTTCCTGTCACCAGCAATACGCCGCCGACGTTCTTATTGCAGGCGGAGGATGACCCGGTGGACCCGGTCGAGAACTCGCTGGTTTACTACATGGCGCTGAAGAAGGCCGGCGTTCCCGTGGAGATGCATTTGTATGCGGCCGGCGGGCACGCGTTCGGGCTGCGGCGTACGGAACATCCGATCACGAGGTGGCCTGAGTTAGCCGAGACATGGCTGCGAACCATCGGGATGACAGCGGAACGTACTTCTCCGGCCGCGCCGGCAGTACGCAGACAGCCGGAGACGACGAGGCCGCCGAGGTTCCACATCGTACGCGAGGGGGAGACCTTGTCCGGGATTGCGTCTGAGTATTACGGATCGCCCGGCCAGTGGCGGAAGATCTTCGAGGCCAACCGCGGGACGATCCAGGATGCGAACACGATCCGCCCCGGCACAAAACTGATCATACCCGAGTAGGACCGCATTTCAGAGATCGTGCGATTGGAGATTGCTTCGCTTCGCTCGCAATGACATTGCATGGATGCAGTGATCGTGCGGCTGCGGTTCCGGTCGACCATGTGACTTCTTCCAGGGGTGTGTGCCCGAATATCGAGGCGGGCCTTTTAGCATTGGTCATGTGGGGCCAAGTTCCTCCTGTCTCTTGTCATGTCGAGCGGAGCGAAGCGTAGTCGAGACATCTGCCTGCGGCCGCAAGACGCCTCCAACTCCCAGCCAGACCCCTCGACTGCGCTCGGGGTGACAGAAAAGATCCGTCCTGCCACAAAACGCAGTCACACACTTCCAGGGGACTGATATTGGGATGCTCGGCCTTCTCCCGTGGCGCCGATGATAGGCCTGGCGGCCGGCGCGGTCAATGATTCTGTGTCACCATTGTCCCCAGGGCGCGGTCGGGCATGTTCTCCTCGACCCGAACCGTGACCAAGGAATTCTCATAGGTCCCATTCGTCCCATTCGTCCGATGAGTCCCATCCGTCCCATTCTTCACCTGCACGACGAAGTACCGCTCGCTGCGGCCGGAGGGGGCGCCGTTCGTGGTTTCGATGAGGACTTGGGCGGTTTCGCCGAGGAATTGGGCGCGGAAGCGGCTTTGGAGGTCGTTGTCGAGGTTGCGGAGGATGCGGGATCGCTCTTTCTTGACGGCGGCCGGGATTTTGGGGGCCATCTGCGCGGCGGCGGTGCCCTGGCGGGCGGAGAAGGCGAAGACGTGCATCTTGGCGAAGGCGACCTCGCGGGCGAGGGCGAGCGTTTGCTCGAAATCGGCGTCGGTCTCACCCGGGAAACCGACGATAATATCGGTCGTGATGGCGGGTCGGTCGAGGCGGCTCTCGATCAGGGCGACTTTGGCGCGGAAATCGTCGGCGGTGTAGGGGCGGGCCATGCGGCGCAGGACGGTGTCCGAGCCGGACTGGAGCGATAAGTGCAGGTGAGGCATGATGTTGGGGTACGCGCCGAAGACGTCGAGCAGGGCTTCCGTGACGTCGGCGGGGTCCACGGAGCTGACGCGGATGCGGGCCAGGCCGGGGATCTGGGCGACGCGGTCGAGCAGGGCGGGGAGGCGGTCGTTCTCCGGCGTGGGCCAGCGAGGGCGGCGGGTGGTGGTCTGGCCGTAAGAGCCGATGTTCACGCCGGTTAGCACGATTTCCTGGTGGCCTGCGGCTACGAGGGCCGTCGCCTCGGCGAGGATTTCGTCAGGGTTTTTGAATCGAACATGCGGCCGCGCCGTCGGTATAATACAGTAGGCACAAGCCGAATCACAGCCATCCTGGACCTTGAGAAACGCGCGGGTGTGATTCTGGAACGAAGTAAGACAAGGCAACTCCTCAGGCGGACGTAAGTCGTTTTTACAGTTGACTTTGGGGCCATTTTCTGCTTTAATGGGAGTGGCTTCGGAATCCCTTGGGCGTTGCGAATCTGGGGTGGTTGACTTGGTGCGGACGAGGCGGCTCAGGACCGCCGGCAGGTCGCACCGGTCTTTGATAACATGGACGTTCTCTCCACCGGTGTTGAATTCGTTCGTTTGGATGGTGGGCAGGCAACCGCAGACGACGACGGCCTTGGGATGCTGTTTTTGGGCCTGGTGGAGCAGGCGTCGGCTCTTGGCCGAGGCGGTGTGCGTGACGCAACAGGTGTTGATGACGACGAGTTGCGGCGATTGCGTGACATCGACGGGCGCCAGACCGAGCGATTCGAGAAACTGGCGAATCTGCTGGCTCTCGTACTGATTGACTTTGCAGCCCAGTGTGAATATAGCAAAACTTTGCATCATATGATATAATCTTAAGGATGTTCAGAGCCGTTCACAAGACCAACGTAGGATACGCGGACCGAATGGCGGGAGGTTTGTCATGGCAGTAGCGTCGGATGCGGTTTGGGCGATCGATCTGGGCAATCATTCGCTCAAGGCCCTCCACCTTATGATCGTGGGGGATGTGGTTCAGGTCATCGGTTTCGATCACATTCCGCACGGCAAGATCCTATCGGGCAGCGGCGTCAGTGGCGCCGAGCTGGAGGAGTTGATCGCGATCACACTGCGCCAGTTCGTCCAGCGAAACGACGTCGGATTCGACCCGATCATCATCTCCGTGCCGAGCCAGAACAGCTTTGCGCGGTTCGTGGCCCTGCCGCCGGTGGAGGCGAAGCGGATCCCGGAGATCGTGCGATTCGAGGCCGCCCAGCAGATCCCATTCGACATGAGCGAAATCCAATGGGATTGGCAGCTCATGAGCGATGAGGATAGTCCCGAGAAGAGGGTGGGGCTGTTCGCCATCAAGAACGAAGTGGTGAACACGATTCTGGAGCACTTTGAGCGTGAGGACCTGCAGGTCGGGTACGTGCAGATGGGGCCGATGGCTCTGTACAACTACCTTCTGTTCGACCGGCCGGACCTGGCGAATTCCGACAAGCGGGCCACGGTAGTGATCAATATCGGCGCCGACAGCACCGATCTGGTCGTATGCACCGCCTCGGGCGTCTGGCAGCGCTGCATCACGACGGGCGGCAACGCGTTCACGCGGGCGATCGCGGAGACCTTCAAGCTCAACTTCGACAAGGCCGAGAAGCTCAAACGTACCGCGCCGGTCAGCAAGTATGCGCGGCAAATCTTCCAGGCGATGCGCCCGGTCTTTACCGACTGGGCGGGGGAGGTTCAGCGATCGCTTGGCTTCTACACCAGTTCGAATCCGGACGTCAAGTTGGCACGGGTGATCGCCCTGGGCGGCGGCACAAAGCTCCGCGGTCTGCTCAAATACCTCCAACAAACAGTTCAAATCCCGGTCGAGAAGCCGGATGCATTCAAACGGCTGGCTGTGGCGCCGGGCGTATCGGCCGCCAAGTTCCATGAGAACGTCAACGATTTCGGCGTGGTCTACGGGCTCGGTCTGCAGGGGCTCGGGATGGCCCGCATCGAGAGCAATCTGCTGCCGGCCAGCATCGCTCGATCGATGGCGTGGGCCGGCAAGATGAAGTACTTCATCCTTGCGGCCGTCATGCTGCTGACCGTCTCACTGATGTGCCTCTTCCGCGTCGGCCTGGACAGGATCGGCTACGCCAAGAGCGAAAGCACGCGATCCGCGATCAGGGGCGTCGTCAACGAGGCCCGATCGACCATCACGAGTACCGAGGGGATTGCGGGCCAGGAGGCCGAGTTTCAGGGGCGCATGAGGAAGCAGTTCGAGCAGTTCCAGTATCGTGAGATTGTCCCGCAACTCCATGAGATCATCGTCTCGGCCCTACCGAACGCCAAGGTGAATCCCGAACAGAAGGATCTCTACGCGGCCTTCGAGCGGGGTGACATCGAAACGGTGACGCAGGTCTCGCGTTCCGAGCGCAAACAGCTTTTCCTCACGCATGTCTCGCTGTACTACGCCGATGACTTGGCGAACGCCCAGTTTGGCAAGACGGCGATGATGCGCAAAGACGCGATGATGAGAGCCGGGATGGAAGAGGGGGGAGGCGAGTATGAGGACCAGATGCTGGCCGAGATGGAGGAAATCTATGGCCGACAGTACATGGAGCAGTTCGGCATGTACATGGGCGCGGGCCAGCAGGAAGAAAGAGATCCCGGGTTTGTGGTTACGATCGTCGGCTACAGCCCATATCAGAATATCGGCGCCTTGCTGGACCCACCGAACGTCCAGGGCGACCCGAGCAAGTGGGGGCTCGTGACGCGATTGGAGAACCTCAAGCAATTCCTCGCCCTCGATGTCAACAGCCCCTTTGAGTTGTATACGCGGGACGCCGAGCATTTCAAGCTGGAGACGGGCCCCGTCGATCTCGACCTTGATGTTCCCATGGGAGTGGGCGTGATGGAGATCATTCCGGATCCGGCCCAGACGACGCCGGTCGTGACCGACCCCTACATGATGGGCATGGGCGGGACGGTCAACGGCACGCCGATTTTGGTGGATCCCATGACCCGGGAGGTCATCAGCGCCGAACCCGTGAAGGACTCGTACGGCAACATCCGGCAGGATCCCCTGGGCAACCCGATGAAGAAACAGCACGACCAATGGTTCACACTCGAGTTCAAGCTGCTATGGACGGGGGCGCCCGAAAGCGCAAGCACTGCTACTCCTACCGGCGGCGGGATGGTCGAATGATCGCAGAAGACAGCAACAGCCCAAAGCAAGCGGCGATAGGCATAGGCAGGGAATACGAATGAAATCACCAGAGATCAATGCAGATACAGTGAAGAATCTGTTGGGCGTGTTCAAGAAGCTGGGGTTCCTCAAGAACAACCTGGCGCTGCTCGTGCCCATCATCATCGTCGTTGTGGCCCTGCTGGTGTTCATCCCGACGAAGATCCTGCAGGGCAAGCTCCAGAGCACCATCGAAAAGGAGAGCGTGCAGACGGCGCGGCAGATCGACCGCCTGATCCGGGACGTGAGCGAGGCGCGTGCGGCTGAGGACCTGGAGACCTATATCAACGCGTATGCCCGGGACGCCAATCAGATCGAGCTGCTGACGAAGCAGACAACGCTGCGTGAGCTGCTCAGCTACGACCTGTTTCCGGATACGAACGAGACCTCCCCGTTGCTGTTCGAGCCATTCCGCCAGAGATTCATCGCCGGCGTGGAGGCCATGCTCGAGAGCGTCAACGCTGGCGGTCCGCCTTCGAATGCAGAAATTGAGCGTGCGCTGGAAAGCAGCCATCGCTCCTTGTTCGGTCGCAGCGGATCGCGCTCGCAGATGATGTCTTCGCCTGGCCGGACCGGCCGGTTTCTCTCTCTTCGCATGATGATGCCCATGGATCGCAAGATCGCCGACAAGATCTGCGAGGAGAAGGCCATGGCAGCGAAGGTCTACGCCAGCCCGGTCGATCTGGAAGGGTATACCTATTGGAGCGAATGGAAATTCGAGGAAAGGGACAAGGCCTTCCGTGACTGCTGGTACTGGCAGTTGGGCTATTGGATCCTCGAAGACATCATGACGACGGTTCGGGAGGCGAACCGGGACGCCGCTGGTATTCTCGAGGCCCCCGTGAAGCGCATTATGAGGGCGGGGTTTGCCCTCAAGAAGATGCGCGCGTCCAGCATGGGACGGGGGGCTCGCCGCGCGAAGAGCCGACCCGGCGACACTCAGGCGCCGACCTATGTCAGGAACGCCAAAGAGGGGATAACCACCCCCTGCACGGGGCGATTCTGCAACGAAGACATCGACGTGGTCCACTTCAACGTACAGGTGATCGTCGCCGCTGACAACGTCATGTCGTTTATGGAAGAACTCTGCCGGGTGAAAACGCACAGGTTCCGCGGCCTCTACGGCGATGAGCCGGTGCAAACGTTCAAGCACAACCAGATCACGGTTCTGGAGAGCAGCATTGCCCCCGTCGATCTGGAAGGATTCGAGCACAGTCTGTACCGGTACGGCGATAACGCCGTCGTGGAGTTGGATTTGATCTGTGAGTATGTCTTCCAGAAGTCGGGATACGAGCAGATCAAGCCCGAATTGGTGAAGGAAGACATTCTCGCCGAGGAAACGACAGGCAGAGCGCGATAGGACGCTTCAACAAGGTATTGTGTGATAGCGGGATCAGCAATGAAAGACCTCATGGCAAAGATCGGACGTTTCTGTGAGAACCACGTCGAGAAGCTCGTGCTCGTGGTCGTGGGCGGCATCTGTATCTGGTTGTTTTTCACGCGCGTGATCTTCAGCCCCAACGTGATCGTCGTTGACGACAGGAGCTTTACGCCCGGCAGCGTCGACCGCCACATCCGGGAGGAGAAAGCGGCAGAATTGCGGGAGAAGCTTCGGCAGAAAAGGACCGGCGATAGCAAGGCGTATACCAGCCGGCTCGACGGACGGATCGATCCCAACGATCCGGTCGTGGCCGGAATTGTCGACCGACCGCTGTCGCGGGGGTTCCTGGAATTGTTCGAGACGCCCGTAGTCCTCGACGACACGCCGGTGCTGAACCCGCGGCCGGTGGAGGCGGAGCGCAGGGATGCGAGGAAATACAAGTTGCCGCGGATCGGCGAGGTGACGGACGTGGCGGCCAATCACATTCGGGCCGTGGCCTACGTTCCCCTGCAGGACGTCACGGCCGGAACGACCTACGACAAGGCACAGGTCGAGCCGAACGATATCGATCTGGTGACCGTGGAGGCGAAGTTCGATGTGGCGGAAGTCTACCGTCGCTACCATGCGAGCTTCGCCGGTGTGGACGTCCAGAGGGAGGAATGGCGGGACCCCTGTCTGGCCGAACCGACCTTCGCGGCCGTGCAACTGCAACGGCAGGAACGGCTGGAGGACGGAAGCTACGGCGATTGGCGGGAGGTCCCCCGCAGCCGGGTTGAGAGCTACCGCGACCTCTACCAGGTGGTCGAACGAGTCGAGGACCTGCCTCCGGGCGGGCTTGAGGTCCGGATGATGCAGTTCGACCGCAAGGACATCGCCCTGGGTCTCTTGCAGCCCGAGCCCTACCGGATTGCGTCGGCCGAGGAGGAGTGGTTCCCTCCCAGCTTCTACGACAAGTTCAAGACCCTGCAGCGGAAGGTGGAGTTGGAGGAGAAACGCGCGGAGAGGGAGAAGGAGCGCAAGCAGGACAGTCGCACGGACACCCGGCGTGATAGTATGGGCCGTGGCGGCATGTACGGTGCGACCGGTCGGACCCCAAGATCGGCGCGCACCGGGGGGACCACCGGCCAGGACGGCGGGATGTATGGAGCCGAGCGCGGCACCCGCGGGGCCCGTTCTCCCCGGGGGACCACTTCCGCGACACGCTCCCCGTCGAGACGCGGAGCGGCCGGCGGCGACACGATGATGTACGAGGACGCGTACGCGATGGGCGGGGTGGACCGGAGTAAGTCGTCGACGGATGAGGCGTATATCGAATTCGCCGAGGAACTGGTCAACTATCGTACGGATCTATCCAAGCGGGATAAACCCCTGCTGGTCTGGGGGTTCGATGATACGGCCGAGCCCGGCAAGGTCTACCGATACCGGCTCCGCGTCGGTGCGTTCAACCCCGTGGCCGGGACCAATCAGCTCGTCGAGTTCGATATGGACAGGAAGGACCAGGTGATTCTATGGAGTGACTTCTCCGAGGTGACCCAACCCATCGAGATTCCGAGAATGCTGTACCTCTTCGCCAAGAACGTCCAGGAGCGGACGAAGACGGCGACCGTGGAGATCGCTCGTTACAGGCTCGGGTACTGGCGCACGGAAGACTTCCAGGTCAGGCCCGGCGAGTCGATCGGCAAAGAGGTCGAGCCGAAGGAGGAAGAGAATCGGTCGCGTTCCCGGCTCCTGACGAACAGCCGCATCACCGACCCGCGCGCCAATCTGCTGACCCAGGACATGCCCGACTACATGATGCCGAACACGCCGGACCAGGCGAACAAGCCGAAGACGGTGGACTACACGACCGGGAAACTGCTCGTCGATCTGGTCCAGGTCAATGCGCCGAACCTGCATCCCCAGCCCTACTATGATATGCTCTATACGGGTGATGGGATGCATATCGAGCATATGCCCGTCAAGGTCACGTGCTGGCCGAGGGATCTTGTGACGGCCTATCAGCATATCCAGGGCGAGAAACGCAAGGAGGCGCAGCCATTTCGTCCGTTTAGCAAGGGAGGCCTCCGTGGCCGCGGCGGCCAGTTCGGGCCGGAAGGGTATGATGGAATGTACCCGGGTATGATGAACGAAATGGGCGGAGAGATGGGACCCTATCGGTAGCATTGACCTTTCGGTCATCAGCGACGACAGAGAAATCAAAGATCAAAATGTAGAAAGCAAAATTGCGGATTCGGCCTACCGGCCGAGGCCTCTCCGATGAGGCGGCAACGCCATCTCCGAGCTACTGAGGCTCGCCGCGCAGCGATCTTCGCTCTGTCGTTTTGCATTTTGATTTCTGATTTCTGCATCAGGATCTCCCCGAATGACAATCCTCGTAATGTGTACCGTCAGCCTGCGCCGGACTCACGGAATACGCGGTGTGAAACAACGCGGCATGTGGTATAAAAGACGTTTACGAACGCAGTCTCCGTAACGTCAGACGTGGGTTTCCGGGAGGTGTAGAATGAGAGGTGGCAGGATCTTTGTACTGTGGTTTGTCTTGCTGAGCATCACGGCCTCGGGCGCTTCGCAGGTCGATGCCGCGGACCCCTATGCCGCTTGGAGTCACGGGCCCTCCGGCGGGGCGGACTTCTTCCCGATCGGAGTGTGGCTGCAGAACCCTTCCAAGGCCGAGCGATATCGCCGGGCGGGGTTCAATCTCTACATCGGATTGTGGAGGGGGCCCACGGAAGAGCAGTTGGCGACGCTGAAGCAGGCGGACATGCGCGTGATCTGCCACCTGAACGAGGTGGGGCGGAGACACCTGGATGACGCGACGATCGTCGGATGGATGCATCAGGATGAGCCGGACAACGCTCAGTCGCTTGGAGAGGGCAAGGGATGGGGCCCCCCCGTTCTGCCGGAGAAGATCGTACAGGGCTACGAGCGGGTGCGAGCGGCCGACCCGAGCCGGCCGGTGCTGCTGAATCTCGGCCAGGCGGTCGCCTGGGACGCTTGGCACGGCCGCGGCGTCCGGACCAACCATCCGGAGGATTACCGCGAATACGTCCAGGGCTGTGACATCGCCTCGTTCGACATCTATCCGGTGACGCATTCCAGCCCGGAGGTCTCGGGCAAGCTATGGTACGTCGCCCGCGGCGTCGAACGGCTCAAGGAGTGGACGCAGGGTCGAAAGGTCGTGTGGAACTGTATCGAATGCACGCGCATCCAGAACCCGGATCGCAAGCCGACGCCGCACCAGGTGCGCTGCATGGTATGGATGTCGCTCGTTCACGGCTCGACCGGCCTGATCTACTTCGTGCACGAGTGGGAGCCGAAATTCAACGAGTCCGCCCTGTTAAGCGACCCGGCGATGTGCGCGGAGGTGACCCGCATCAATCGGCAGATTGCCGAGCTGGCCCCGGTCCTGAACGGTCCGACGCTCGCGGACGCCGCGACGGTGACGCCGGCCAACGACGATATCCCCATCGCCCTGATGGCCAAGCAGCACGGGGGTGCAACCTATCTTTTTGCCGTGGCGATGCGCGAGGGCGCGACGCGGGCGCGATTCACCGTCCGGGGCGTTACAGGCCGTCGCAGCGTCGAAGTGCTCGGCGAAGGTCGCTCCCTGGGATCCGAGGATGGCGCATTCGAAGACGATTTCAAGCCATGGGACGTTCACTTGTATCGGTTCGACATGAAGTCCGATTGATCTCCGGCACTTTCTTCTCCGGTTTGATCGACGATGCCCGCGTCCGCAGTCGCACCGGCGGACCATGGCGCACCGTACGCAGTTGGCAAACTCCCCAAGGGCCGGCGGGAAACACACGCCGCCGGCCCTGTATGGTCTTCCGCGCGTTAGCAACGGAGCGTCCTCAAGTCGTCGTCACAAGGAATTGCCGCAGGTGCGGTGCAACTTCCGATGGACGGGGTCCCGTCCTGCAAGCTTGGATTCGTATCGACACGCCAGAGGCTCTGAAGCCGCGGCAAAGCGCATGCGCTGCGCGATGGGACAATCCGCGGACGGCATTCGCAATCCTGCAGGCGAGGTGGCCGCCGCAGTCTCTATAGGCTCCTGCGGCGTCGCAGCCAGCCGATCACACCCATGCCGATCCCGCCGAGCACAACGGCGCCGGGAGCCGGGATGGGCGGAGGCGGCGTCTCGCCGATCCAGATCCCCCATTCCTCAAAACCATCGTTGGCGGTCGCACTGACCCAACTGCCGTCTATCTCCACCGTCGTCTGCATGCCAAACACCGAATAGAGATAGACGTACTGGTTCGTGGAATCCGGGGCGAATGCATCATTCAGGATGCGAACGCTCAGGTCGCCGCTTCCGCTGCCGGGGCCGAACAAACGGGCGTCCATGATGATCGCATTGTCCGCACCCGCATCCAGATCGTAGGCGACCGGACCCACGAAGCTCGTTGGATACCCGGTGAGGTCGGGTACGCTCTGCAGCGAGATAATGAGTTCATCCAGAGACAGGTGTCGGCCCGGCCCGCCGTCCTGGTTGATGTCCAGGAGGAACTCGCGGTACCAGATGCCCCCCACGTTCACGAGCGGCACCTCGTCGAACAGCAGCGCGTGGGTCCATTTGCCGGACTTCGTGTCGAATTCGACCGCCCCATCCGTGTTGTAGCCGCTTTCGACATCCTTCCCCTGGATCCGGACAAACGGGTCGAAGTTCCCTGTGCCGGTAGACTTCTCCGGGTCAAAGGGTGCAAAGAGGGCGCCGTTGATAGTGGCCGACGCGTCCGGCTCCAGGAGACTGTGTAATGTGGTGGTGTTGCCAAACGCAACGCCGGCCGTCAAGGTAATACAGATCGCAGAAATAGTCAGACCCACCGACTTTGAGAATCCATTCATCTTCCCTGCTCCTTATTCCCCCAGATCGTTGCTTGCTCGGCGAGCCGCCAATGCTCCTCCGAATCATTCAATGTTTAGCACGGACGGCGCGATCTGTCAAGTGCAAAGCACGACGGTGATCATGAATTTGGCATCATCATTTGTGATGACATAGCACCACCCCCGGTACGCGCAGCCGCACCGGCAGCAAGGGGTGCGCATATGGGAGGTATAGCGTGTTTCGATCTTGCATTCGCGTTGCACGCGGGACTACAATACCCCCCGTGGTGTTTCTGCTATTGAGATGACCTTAGCAAGAGGAGCCGCCCATGCTGAAGCGTGCAGCCGTTTTTCCTGGAGTCGTCCTAGCTGTATTCGCGTACTTGGCAATGCCGGGGTTTGCCCCTGTCGGTGCGGGCGAAGCGCCGGGGGCGTGGAAAGCCGGCGTCGCCACCACGGTGATCACGCCGGAGCGGTCCATGTGGATGGCGGGGTATGCGGCGCGCACCAAGCCCTCCGAAGGCAAGGTCCACGACCTGCGCGCCAAGGCGCTCGCGCTCGAAGACGCCGACGGCATGCGCCTCGTGATTGTGACGACGGACCTGATCGGATTCCCGCGCGAGTTCCGGGATCGCCTGGAGAAGGCGGTCGGCGAGCGCTACAGGCTCGGCCCGGAGAACCTGCTGCTCAGCGCCTCGCATACGCATAGCGGGCCGGAGCTCCGGGCGTGGCGGGCCACGCAGACGTGGGACCTGCCGCCGGAGCAGGTCGAGCTGGGTCGGAAATACGCGGATCGCCTGCTGGGCAAGCTCGTCGAGCTTGTGGGCGACGCGCTGGAAGACCTGGCCCCGGCGCAACTGTCCTACACACACGCGCGGGCGGGCTTCGCCATGAACCGGCGGCGGCCGACGGAGCGGGGCTTCGTCATCTCGCCCAATGCCGATGGCCCGGTCGATCACGACGTTCCTGTCCTGCGAGTGACGGGGCCGGATGAAGAACTCCGCGTGCTTCTCTTCGGCTACGCGTGCCATAATACTACGCTGAGCTTCTACGAGTTTTGCGGTGACTACGCCGGCTTCGCCCAGCAGTATGTCGAAGAGACCCATCCCGGAACAACCGCGATGTTCATCAGCGGCTGCGGCGCCGATCAGAACCCGACGCCGCGGCGTTCGCTCGAATGGGCGCAGCACCACGGCCGGGCATTAGCCAACGCGGTGGAGGCGGCCCTGGAGTCGCCTGCGCGTCCAGTACAGGGGCCGTTGCGGGCTGTCCTGGATGAAGTGACACTGGAGCTGGCCGAACCGCCGAGCGTCGAGGATCTCAAGCGACAGGCGAGTTCCGCGAACAACTATGAGCGTCGACACGCCAAGGAGGTGCTCAAGGAACTGGAGCAAAAGGGCCGGATTGCCACCACGTATCCTTACCTCATTCAGGTGGTCGGGTTTGGCGATGATCTGACGCTGGTGGCCCTGGCAGGTGAAGTCGTCGTCGATTACTCGCTCCGCCTGAAGGCTGAGCTGAAGGGCTCACCCGTCTGGGTGGCGGGATACTGCAACGAGGTCTTCGGCTACGTGCCCTCCGAGCGTGTCCTGCGGGAGGGCGGATATGAGGCCCGCGGGGCGGTCGTCTACTATAGTACGACGCCGACGCCGTTTGCCCCGTCCGTCGAGGAATTGATCGTGGGCAAGGTTCACCAATTGGTTGACACGGTGCGGCCGGTCAAGAGCAAATGACAGGAGCAGAGCATGATGATGAATCAAAATGATCGCACAGCCATGAACCTCGCGGGGCGTAGCGTTCTAACGCATGGACTGATGCTGCTTGTGGTTCTGGCGATGGTGAATGGAGGTTCGGTTCAGGCCAAACTGGTCGCGCGGACCTACGATTCCGGCTTCGCCCTGGCCCACGACACCTATAACGGAATGGGCACGGCCAGTGACGGCAGAATCTATTACGTGCTGTCCTCCGAGTCCTTCGAAATCGGCGCCAAGATGTTCCGCTACGATCCGAAGGCGGACCGGATCGAGTTGGTGGGCGACATCACCGAGGCCTGCGGCGAGAAGGACACTCGCACAATCGTGCAGGGTAAGGTCCACGTGAATTTCGTCGAGTCCGATGGGAAGCTCTACTTCGCGACGCACGTCGGCTACTACAGCATCATCGATGGGATGGAGAAGATCGGCATCCCGCCGCAAGGCTGGAAGCCGTACCCGGGCGGGCACTTCCTCGCGTACGACATGGCGACGGGCAAATTCGAGGACTTCGCCAAGGCCCCGCGCGGCGAGGGCATCCTGACCATGACGATGGATACGACCCGGGGCCGGCTCTACGGCATTACCTGGCCCGCCGGCCATTTCCTGCGGTACGATCTGGCGTCGAAGGACCTGAAAGACCTCGGGCCGATCTCACGGCAGGGCGAGAACGGCAAAGGCGACAATTATCGTACGCTTTGTCGTTCCCTCGTGGTCGATCCGGCCGACGGAAGCGTCTACTACACCGTCGGCGACGGCGACATCTTTCGCTATCGGCACGACCGTGACGCGATCGAAAAGGTGACGGGCGATGACATGCGAAAAGACTACTTCGGGTTGTACGAGCCGACCTCGCCCGGGCACATGGCCTACAACTGGAGGCAGACGGTCTGGTACGAGCCGGAAAAGGCGGTCTACGGCGTGCACGGCAATTCCGGCTACCTCTTCCGTTTCGATCCGCACGGCCCGGAAGTGCAGATCGTCGAGCGCCTCACCTCCGCGCCCTCGAAACGCAGCGGTATGTTCGACCAGTTCAGCTATGGATACCTCGGCTTCGCCCTCGGTCCCGACGGCCGGACTCTCCACTACCTCACCGGCGGCCCCGTGTACATTGACGGCAAACGCGTCGCCGGCAAGGCGACGACCGCAATGGGCGAATCCAAAGGGATCGAGAACCTTCACCTCGTCACGTTCCACATCCCGACGCGCAAGTACACCGATCACGGCCCCATCTTCTTCGAGAACGGCCAGCGGCCCTACTACGTGAACTCCATCGCGGTCGGAAGAGACGGCACGGTCTACACGCTGTCGCGGATCACGCAGGACGGCCACACGCGGACCGACCTGATCAGCATCCCGGCACCGTTCTAAGGCCGAGTCTCTATCCCGTGTTTTGTGCGTCCGGTTGGAGGTCGTGATCTTGTGAGCCACAAGATTACGTCAGTCCTATTCCTTGACAGCCTCACGCTGAGGCAGCTTCGCGCGCCACTTGGCGGCTTCGGCGGGTTTGTCCCAGGATTCGTAGAGGGTCACCAACTGGCCCAGTGACTCGGTAGTGCGGCGGTGTTCGGGACCGAGCTGGGCCTTGCGACCATTGTATGCTTCCAGCAGCAGGGGCTCGCCGTCCTCGTACCGGGCCTGCCGGATGTACAGTACGGCCAGAGTATGCGCCAAGGTCAACGTCCGCGGGTGCTGCCCCCGAAGGTGCTCGCGCGCGATCGGCAGGGCCTCTCGCAACAGATCGCCTGCCTCATCGTCATGGCCTTGCTTCAAGTGGAACTGCGCAAAATACTGCATGGATGCCAAAGTACGCGGGTGTTCGTTGCCCAGCCGCA
>CBFDBY010000113.1:0-20420 GCA_965603165.1 uncultured Phycisphaerae bacterium | reverse complement strand
TCCCAGATGGGATTGCCGTATGTCACGCCCCAGGTGGCCATCGGGTGATCGATGTTGCCGGGGTTATGATTCCTCTCGATGGTCTCCAGCAGGGCCATTCCCGGCATACAGGCCTTGCCACCACCTGAGAAGCCGGCGAAGAAATGTGGCTCGATGAAGCCTGTGAGAATGCGCACGTCGGCGCGGAGGTATTCCTGGTGAAGCCAGATTTGGTTGCCGCTCGTGGTTGTCCCTGCCAGAGCATGCGTCGGGCGATCCCAGGCATCGTTCTGCACGATCCGGAACCGATCCACGACGGGCTCGCCCAACATGGCCTTGAGCTCGTCCCGCGTGCAGTCCCGGTGTGTCCCGGTAGCAATCAACAGGACAATGGCCTCATCGGGGACATGGCTGAGCTCTTCCAGCAGAACGGGCAGGATCGTGTGATACGGCGTCGGGCGAGTGACGTCATTGCAGACGATGCAAACGGTGTCGGATGGCTTGACCAGCTCGCGCAACGGTCGAGAGTCGATGGGATTGCGCAGGGCGTGCCGCACCGCCTCCGCCTGATCGACGGGCGCCGCCACATATGCGGGTTCGATCACATCCACTCGGACGCCGTCCGGCAGACTGACCTCCAAACCGCTCGTCCCATAGGCAAGGCATACCTTCACGACGCGACAGTCCTATACATTCCTGATCAGTGACAGATCCCCGGTCCGGGCGGCTTGCAGGATCGGTTGCAGGTACTCATCCACCATCGCCGCCGTCAGCGGCACCGGCATGTTCTGCAGCTTCATCTTCAACTGAGGATTCTTCGCCGCCGTCAGCGCTCGATCGATATGGCGTTCGCTAAAGCCCTGCACTTCGCTCAACCGCGTCGGAAACCCAACTCGCCCGGCAAACTCAAACATCGCCTTAGCCACGGCGACGCCCAATTCTCCGCCCTTCAGCTTATCCACATCGACCTGCATCAGGCCCGCTCGTTGGTAGATGTGGCCGACCAGTCGAAGCGGCACCTCGATTGCCGGCGCGAAAAAGACGGTGTAGTAGGGATTCATCAGCGCGCAGGCCCGGCCGTGCGGCAGAATGTCCACGAGCGAGAAGCTGGTGAGGTGCCCACCATTGGTGCCGCCGACCATGATCGCGTACCCTCCCAGGTCCGTCGCGAGACACAGCGCCTCGCGTGCCTCGGCGTCCTGCAAATCAGCCATCGCGCGCGGCAGGAATTCCACGACCAGCGAGATACAGGCCTCGGCAATGTCCCGCGCTTTGTCATAGCGGGGCTTGCCGGCGGCGCCGTAGAGCACCTCCAGCGAATGAGAGAAGCCGTCGAACGCCCCGTCGGCCGTCAGGTTTCTCGGAGTGCTGAGCGTCACGCCATAATCGAAGACCGGCCGCACCGGAACGATGGCATCGTCGACGATCAGCTTCTTCTGGCCGGTCTGCACGTCCGTGATGTTCGAGTACTTCGTCAGATGGGCGGCGGAACTGGCCACCGTCTGAATCGCCACGTGAGGCGTGAGGGACTTGCCCGTCTTCGCCAGGGCCGCCGAGACCAGGCCGACACCGAAGTAATCATCGATTTGCCCGCCCAGCACGCAAAGCACATCAGCGGCCTTGACGGCGTCGATCGTGCTGCCGCCCCCGAAGCTGATAAGCACATCCGGCTTGGCCTTCTTCAGCTCATCCGCAATACGAAACAGGTCTTCGCGCGGCGCGTTCGGCCGGGCGCCCTTGATCTGCGCGACAAGCTCGACTCCCGCCTCCTTCAGTGACTCCCGAATCGTCTGCACGCACTCGTCGCTGCCAGGGAAGGTGCCGCGAACCAGAGCGGCGCGCCGGCCCAACCCCACGGCCGCTGCGCCCACCTTGCGCAAGGCACCGTCCCCGAATAGGTAGGCATCACCTTTGAACTCGCGCAGCAACATCCTTGCTTTGTCAAAATCAACCATCGCTTGTCGTTCCATAACACGGCCTCAATTCATCTCGAATCCGCCGTCGACATTCAGAGTCTGTCCCGTGATGTAGTCCGCATCCGCTGAGCAGAGGAATGCTACCGCACCGGCCACATCATGGGTGCTGCCCGCCCGTCGCAACGGCACCTTGTCGATGAAGGCTCTCATCGACTCGCCCAGGCCAACGCCGGCGATCCGGCCGCGATCGCGGTCGATCTGGTCCCACATGGGCGTCGGGATCACGCCGGGGCAAACGGCGTTGACGTTGATGTTGTAGGGGCTGAAGGCCAGAGCGGCCGATTGCGTCACGCTGATGATCCCCGCCTTGCTCGCGGCGTAGGCCATCTGGCAACTGCGACCCCGCCGGCCGGAGATCGAGGAGAAATTGACGATCTTCCCGTAGCTGCGTTCCGCCCGCTTCTGCGCAACCACTTCCGGCGGCACCTGCCGAATCATCTGGCGACCGACCGCCTGCATACAAAAGACCGTCCCCTTCAGGTTCGTATCGATGACGCGGTCCCAGTCGTCCTCCGTGAGGTCCAGAAAGGGATTCGTCTGCGCGATGCCGGCGGCGTTGACCAGAATGTCGATGCGCCCGAACCCGGCGACCACGGAATCCACCATGGATCGAATTTCCGCCGGCGAAGCCACGTTCACGACGTACGCCTCGGCCCTGCGACCGAGGGCCTGGAGTTCCTGCTTCGTCTGCCGGGCCGCCTCCTCGTTGATCTCCGCAACGACGATGTCCGCCCCTTCGCTCGCAAGGCGCAGAGCAACCGCCTTACCGATCCCCTGGCCCGAGCCGGTGACAATGGCCACTTTGTCTGACAACCGCAGCTCCATACGATCCGATCCTCGTGTCCCCCGAGTATGGGGTCACGCCATAGTGTACAGTCAATCCCCTACCGATGACAGAAGACATCTGCGGCCACGTCGCAGAGAAAACGTCGAACCCTGTCGTGGTACGCGAGATAGAACTCCGCCGGCAGATCGTAGAACCTCTCGCGCGAAACGAACCGGCCGTTCGCATCGCGTCTTCCCACCGCCGCGAAGTTGTAATGATGGAAGACCGCATGATGCGGCGACGGGGCCGGGTCCTCGCTCTCTTCATACTGCCGAACGCACTGCGCGGCGAAATCCGATCCGGCGGCCGCCTCCCGGCGAGCGTACGCCAGTGTGTCGTCCCACCACAGCCGGAATCGGTCGGGATGGGTCTCATGAAGGACCTCGCCGAAGATCACCTGCAGTGACGGCGACACTTTGAAATGATTCCAGCCGTGCGTGGCTCGACCGATCGCTCGCCGCACGGCCGGGCAGAGATCGTCGCCCGAATGAAAATCCAGAATCACGCCGCGCTCGCAGGCGATGTCGTGAAGCCGGCGGATGCGAATCTCGAATTCCGCCAGCCCGCCGGCGTCTTCGTAGTCCTGCCCCTTGACGATCCCGACGTTCGGCGCGACGTGCGTGACGGCAATCCCCCGCTGTTGCAGCTCGTCGATGAGGAAGATCAACTCAGCCTCGGTCGTCAGACACGCCGCCGCCGTAGCGCCGGGCGGGCACTCGTCGATACTGAGCTCCAAATCGAAGGGCGCATCGCCGTTGAGTCGCCTGATGTGCGAGCACAACTCCTGTACAACGTCCAGGGCCTCCCTATACTTGTCCTCGATGCCTTCTGCATCTTCCGCCTGCGCAGAGGCGGTTCCGTAGTTCACGACATCGGAGACGTCAAGCGTGAAGAATGTGTAGTCACGAGCCGCTTCGATGACTCGCTTGGCACGTTGCATCCCACCGGGGCCGCGACGAACGGTGATATGGTCGGCATCCGCCCCGTACGTGGGATGCGTGTCCGTCTTCAGGGCCTCGATGACCCCGGCTGTCCAGAGACCCTCGAACGTACTGCCGGTGTGTCCCTCTTCGAGCGTGCCGAACCCATAGAGATAGTTGCTGCGAGACGGACGAGCGGCGAGCACATCCTCGAGCAAATTGAGCTCCCGCACGGAGTTCTGGATCGCATTGGCCCAGAAGCGGCCCTCGTCCATGGCGCGCCACACGCCCGGCCAGACGGTCGTGGACATCCGCGTGCCAATGCCCAATCGCGGCACGGCCCCCATCGCCCGGGGCCCCTTGTCGGGCCTCATCACCCGGATGTAGGAGCGAATCACGGCAGAGTCCGCCGTATGCGCAGCCAGGCGCTCGCTGTCGCCCAGAGAGATCGTCCGAATCGGCTCGCCCAGAGCGCGGGCGCCGCCCCGCGACTCGATTCCAATGAAGACATGCTGCGCGTCGGATAGCCGGACCAGCGAATAGAAGCTTTCCCCCTGCCGGGAGTATGAGCCCCGATACACCGTGCAATGTTCGTGGCCGGGCGGGGAATGTCCCTCTACAATGGCCTGGCGGACGGCGTGCCAATGCCCTACTTCCACAGAGCTCAGAATCCGGCACGCACGCTCGCGGTCCCAGGTCATCGTATCCAGAACGGCGGGATTGCAGGCCGGATCGATTTCGACGTTACCGAATCTCATGATCTCTGTCACTCAGCGGATACTACAACTCAAATGGCAAACGCTGGCTATGGTAATGGGCATGAGCCGAACGGTCAATGCAGGAAAGCATTGCCGCGCGACGCTGCATCCCGTATAAATGCCCAGCAGTGACGTGCGTGGTTGGCCGGTAGCCAGCCGTCGAGGGGGTGGTGGCGCGCCGACAGGATCTCAGTTCATGAGGCTTGAAGGGCCGTTGAGCAACAACGAACACAACAAGCGCGAGTCGCTGGAAGCCCCGCCGGCTACCGAGGCTCAATCCCCACCCAGGACCCTCTTCGGCACGCTCGCTCGACTCGGTCCGGGCATGATCATCGCCGGCTCGATCGTCGGCTCGGGCGAGCTGATCGCCACGACCAAGACCGGCGCGGAGGCCGGCTTCTGGCTGTTGTGGCTGGTTGTCATCGGCTGCATCATCAAGGTCTCGACGCAGATCGAGTTCGGCCGGCACACCATCGCCTGGGGCGAGACGCCGCTCAAGGCCCTGAACGCGCTGCCCGGCCCGCGCGTGAGAGTCAACTGGCTGCTGTGGTACTGGACCTTCATGACGATCCTGGTCGTCTTTCAGCAAGGCGGCATTCTCGGCGGGGTCGGCCAGACCCTGGCCATCAGCCGGCCCTTGACGGTGAGCGGAGCTGAGTACAACCAGTTGCAGGACGAGCTCGTACGGACCAGGATTGAGCTGAAGATCCTCCAGGCCGAGGATCCGAACAGTCCCACCGTTGTGGAGAAACAGCAAGGCGCCACGCGGCTCAGGGAGCAGATCGCCACGTACCGGGAGCCCCCGGACCCCTATCTGTGGGCGACGATCCTGGCGGTAGTCACATTGATCCTGCTGTATGTCGGCCGGTACCGCATCATCCAGCTCGTGGCGACGACTCTCGTGGCTGTCTTCACTGTCGTGACCATCATCACTCTGATCGCGCTGCAACTGAGACCCGAGTGGGCGGTGCAGGGTGATGATATCGTGCGCGGACTCAGTTTTCGCCTGCCGCCCGCGAACCCCGCGACGAACGCCAATCCAATCCGCACGGCCCTGGGGGCCTTCGGCATCATCGGGGTCGGGTCGGCGGAACTGATCATGTACCCCTACTGGTGCCTGGAGAAGGGATACGCGAAATTCACGGGGCCGCGCGATGGAACCGCCGGCTGGACGGCACGGGCCCGGGGCTGGATTCGCGTATTGTACATCGATGCCTGGGCGTCCATGGTGGTCTATACGTTCGCGACCGTGGCTTTCTACCTGCTCGGGGCCGCCGTGCTCGGACGCATCGAGTTCAACCCGGAAGGACGTGACATGGTCCGCACCTTGGCGGCGATGTACATCCCGGTCTTCGGGCCGTTTGCGTATTGGGTCTTCCTCTCGGGGGCGTTCGCCGTGCTGTACTCGACCTTCTTCGTGGCCGCCGCCGGCAACTCACGCATGGTCGCCGATGCACTGGGCCTATACGGGCTGACCGATGGCTCCGAGGCGGGACGAGCGAAATGGACCCGCAGGATCAGCTCGGTCTGGCCCTTCATGGCCCTGGTGCTCTATCTGTTCGTGCGGGCGCCGGCCGCCATGGTGGTCGCGTGCGGCATCGCTCAATCGGTCATGCTGCCCTTGCTCGGTGCGGCGGCACTGTACTTTCGATACCGGCGCAGCGATCCGAATCTGACGCCGGGCCGCCTGTGGGGCCTGACACTGTGGATCGCGTTCGCGGCGTTTATGGTCGTGGGTATCTGGTCCCTCGTGACGGTCTTAGCGGGATAAGATTGCGCCGGTCAGAGGGAAAACGCTTCCAGCCGCTTCCAGCCGCTCTCGTAGAATTGCGACAGCGTTCGCTGGGTCACGCCGTAGCTAATGAACTCGCTTGGCGTCATGCCGTCCGGCTCGTACGCACGCACGAACTCCGGTATCTGCGAGAGTCTCTCGATCGCGTCGGCCGGGACCGGCACGTCGATTCGCTCCTCCTGCGGCAGGTCGGGGTTCAACAGGGTCTCCTGAACCGTCGGAAAGATCGACATGATGATCTCGGCCCCGGCTAACTCGGTCATGTGGTGCGTGCCGCGCAGGGCCGCCACAATCAGGACGGCTTCGTAGCCGCGCTGCTTGTAGATCGAATAGGCGCGCTTCGTCACGGCCAGGCCCGCCAACTGGATGTCCGATTCGCTGACGGCGGCCCGGCCATCGTGAGCGACCTCGCGAAGATAATCATCCAGACGGCCGATCATAATGACGGCGAAACACTTGCCCGGCTCGACTCCGTTCTTCCGCGCGCGCTGGATGCCGCTCTGGTGCCGTTCCGCAATCGCAATCGTCTGGGGCACAGTATAGCTGATCGTGAGCGTGCACGTGATGCCCTCGGCGGTGCAGTCCTCCAGCACGTCGAGACCAGCCGCCGTCGCAGGCAGTTTGACCGCGATATTCGGCGCCCACCGGCTGAAGCGTCTGGCCATGGCCAGCATGGACTCGCGGTCGCCGGCGCGTGCCGGGTTCACCTGCGCGCAGACGTAGCCCATGCGCCCGTTGCTGCTCTCGTGCTCCGGCCGCAACTGCTCGGCCGCATGGGTGACAACGATGCGCATCAGCGCCTCCGCACGTTTCTCCGGCTCCGACTGCCGAGAAAGCGCATCGCGAATCTCCGCGGCCCAGGCCGTCTTGTCGGCCAACAGCGCTCGATGCGCCAGGAATGGATTCGTCGTCGCCCCGACGGCCCCTCGCTCGATCCCGAGCGTTAATTCGGCCGGGTTCGCCGAATCATGCCACCAGGTCGTCTTCGTGTTGTTGATCGTCCACTGCAGATAGTTTTGCGCCATATCGAACTCCCATCAGATCGGACATAGGATATGTCAGCCGGACGCTTCACACAAGCATCACGCCGATTATTTTCCGCCTCCCCGTATCCGGCATCAAACGATGTAGACGCGACGTCCCGAATGCTCTACAATGACCGACGCCGTATTCGCGCGGGCGAGGTCCCCGCGCGAATCAACGAGAAGCCTCTTTCGGCGTGAGAATGATGAAGCAGAACGCACCGTCACCGCGGATCCTGCTTGCGGACGATCAGTTGAGCGTGCTCAAGGCGCTGCGCCTCCTGCTCAAGGGCGAAGGCTACGAGATCGAGACGGCCGCTTCCGCCGAGGCGATCCTTGAAGGCATCGGGGGCCAGGATTTCGACGTGGTCCTGATGGACCTCAATTACGTGCGAGGCAGCACCTCGGGCCGCGAAGGGCTGGACCTGCTGTCCAGGCTCCAACAGATCGACAGCACCCTGCCGGTGGTCGTGATGACGGCCTGGGGCAGCGTGGAATTAGCGGTTGAAGCGATGCGGCGAGGGGCCCGTGACTTCGTGACCAAGCCGTGGAAGAACGAGCGGCTCCTGGCCGTCCTGCGGACCCAGGTCGACTTGGGCAAGGCCCTTCGCAAGGGCCGGCAGCTCGAGCAGGAGAACATCCTGCTGCGGGACGAAACGAGACAGCTTCTCATTGCGGAATCGCGGTCGATGCGGCCCGTGCTCGAGGTCATCGCCCGCGTCGGCCCGTCGGAGGCCAACATCCTGATCACGGGCGAAAACGGCGTGGGAAAGGGTGTGGTGGCTCAGGCCCTGCACGCCGCGTCGGCCAGGAAGGACAAATCCCTGGTGGCGATCAACACCGCGAGCATCTCGGACACTCTGTTCGAGAGCGAGTTGTTCGGGCACGTCGCCGGGGCGTTCACGGACGCCAAGTCGGATCGGCTCGGACGCTTCAAGTTGGCCGATGGAGGGACGCTGTTCCTCGATGAAATCGCCAGTATACCGGTGAATCTGCAGCCCAAGCTCCTCCGCGTCCTCGAAAGCGGTGAGTTCGAGCCGGTGGGCTCCTCTCGCACGCATCGCGTCGACGTCCGGATCCTGTCGGCGACGAACGCCGATCTCGCGAGGGAGGTTACGGCGGGCCGCTTCCGACAGGACCTTCTGTACCGCCTCAAGACCATCGAGATCCGGATCCCACCGTTGCGGGAACGCCCGGAGGATATCCCGCTGCTGGCGGCGCACTTCCTGCACAGACACGCGGGAAAGTACCGCAAAGACCTCAGCGGTTTCGACTCGGCCTCCATGCGGATCCTCATGGAGCATCCGTGGCCGGGCAACGTCCGCGAACTCGATCACACCGTCGAGCGAGCCGTTCTAATGGCGCGAGGCAGCAGCATCCAGGCAAGCGATTTGGGTCTGGAATTGAGGTCCAGGAGGGAGCCGAAGCTCGAAAACATGACCCTTGAGCAGGTCGAGCAAATGCTGATACGCGATGCGCTATCCCGCTTCCAAGGCGATATCAGCAAGGCGGCCGAGGCACTCGGCCTCAGCCGCGCGGCATTGTACAGGCGGCTGGAGAAATACGATATTCAGTAGCTTCCCACGACGGATCGTCGGATGAACGGCCTTATGCGACGACTCAAATACGAGCACCGTATTCTCCTTATGGCCTTGACGGCCGGGCTCGTCGGGACTGCGACATCTCTGTTCCTCTTGTGGCACGGCGAATACACAACCCGGACACGTGTCGCTCTGACTATCCTGCTCACGCTTGCCTGGCTGGCGGCGCCCTTCATGATCCGCAGCAGCGTCGTCTTTCCACTGCGCACTCTCTCGAACCTGCTCGGCGCGTTGCGGGAGGGAGACTATTCCTTGCGCGCCAAGGGCGCCTGTCTTGGCGACGCCCTCGGGGAGGTCGTCTGGGAGGCGAACGCGCTGGCCGAGGCGCTGCACGAGGAGCGATTGGGGGCGTTGGAGGCGACGGCGTTGCTTCGCAAGATCCTGGCGGAAATCGACGTGGCCATGTTCGGCTTCGACGGCGTTCAACGCCTTCAACTGGTCAACGAAAGCGGCAAGCGCCTTCTCGGCGGCACGGATGAGACCCTCCTCGGCCGCCGCGCAAACGAGCTGGGACTTGAGGAATGCCTGACCGGCGGGACACCCCGCGTGCTGGATGTGACCTTCCCGGGCGGCTCCGGGCGGTGGGAGCTGCGCCGGGGCGACTACCGGGAGAAGGGCGCGTCACACCAACTGGTCTTCCTGTCCGACTTGACTCGTACGCTGCACGAAGAGGAGCGTCGCGCCTGGCAGCGGCTGATCCGGACGGTGCGCCACGAGGTCAACAATTCGCTGACGCCGATCCAGTCGGTCGCGGACAGCCTGCGCACGCTGACCGCGCGCCGGCCCCTTCCGCCGGACTGGCAAGAGGATGTGCAGGCGGGACTGGGGCTGATTGCCGAGCGCTCCGAAGCGCTCGACCGGTTCATCGGCGCCTACTCTCGACTGATGCACCTGCCGCCGCCCAGTTTTTCGCAGATGGACGTCACAAAGCTGTTGCGCAGAGTCGTGGGGCTGGAGACGCGAATGACGGTGACGATTGCCGGCGGACCTGAGGTCCACATTCGCGGGGACCGCGACCAATTGGAGCAACTGCTGATCAACCTCGTCTCCAACGCCGTGGATGCGAGCCTGCAGGGCCGACCCGATGGAGACGGAACCGTCTCGATCGGCTGGAGCGTCGAGGCCGACAGCGTCGAGATTCACATTGATGACGACGGTCCCGGCCTGATCCAGGGCACGGACGTCTTCGTGCCGTTCTATACGACCAAGGAACACGGCTCGGGGATCGGCCTGGCGTTGAGCCGCCAGATCGCCGAGGCGCATGGCGGCGGACTCACCTTGCAGGACCATCCGGACCGGTCCGGCTGTCGGGCCACTCTGCGGCTTCCCCTGAGATGATCCCGTGGCGAGCCCGTGCATCTCGACGAGGAAACGCACGCGGATTGCGGAGTTCGTGGCGCCGGCTGGTGTCCGAATTCGGGCGCGCCAATCCCAAAAGCGGATACGCAGAGCAACCAGAGCAGCACGACACGGCGGAAACAGGCTGTTCCGATATGATAGAGCCCTCCCAGGCAGACTGCGTCTGGAACGCTGTTTGCACATGGTCTGGCCTGAGATACGAATAGGAGAGAGATAACATATGGGCACGCTGTGGCATGATATCCGGTACGGGCTGCGGGTGCTGAGGAAGTCGCCGGGGTTCACGGCCATCGCGCTGATTACCCTGGCGGTCGGCATCGGGGCCAATACGATCATGTTCAGCATCGCTGATGTACTGGTGCTTCTTCGCGCGCGGAACGTGAGAGACCCCGAGCAGTTGGCGTTTTGCGGAATCCGGGACACCCAATTTCCCTGGTTTCGTTATTCTGAGTATGTGCCCCTCCGTGACAGCGAGCTGGCCTTCAGCGATCTCATGGCTCAGGGAGTGATTCAAGGCACGGTCACCCTGGTTCATGGGGATTCGGCGCGCGAGGTTTGGGCGACATACGTTTCGGCGAACTACTTTTCCTTTCTGGGCGCCGCGCCGGCGCGAGGACGGGGCTTTCTACCCGAGGAAGAGCAGTGGGGCAGCGCCCCGGTCGTAGTCCTGAGCCGGCGCTGCTGGCAGCGGCTGGGTAGCGATCCGAAGCTGATCGGAGAGTTTGTGAGCGTCAACGGCACGGATTGCCAGGTCGTTGGCGTTGCACCAGAGGGCTTTACCGGCGTCACGCTCACCGGTCCCGATCTATGGCTGCCGCTGGGCAGCTACCGGACGGTGGACACGTTGCCCCGGCGAAAGGCGGACCGCGAGTATCCATGGCTCCACCTCGTGGGACGACTCAAGCCCGGGGTGACCATGCCGGTCGCCCAGGCGCAATTGCAGGCTCTGGCCCCGCGCTTCAAATTGGAAGAACGCGAGGACTGGAGGGGCCGTTCCTCGTTCGAACTTCGCCCGCCGGGCCGATTCGAGATAGCGGGTGACTATGAACAACAGCGTTTAGCGGTGGCCATCCTCAGTCTGGTCCTGATGGCCGCGTCGTCGCTGATCCTGGTGATCGCCTGCTTGAACCTGGCGAACATGTTGATCGTCCACGGCGCCTCGCGCCACCGCGAGATTGCCGTCCGCCTGGCCCTCGGCGGCGGCCGCTGGCGAATCATCCGCCAGTTGCTCACCGAGTCCGGGCTGTTGGCGCTGATGGGAGGGACCCTCGGCGTTCTGCTGGCTTTCTGTGGCACGCGGATTCTCAGTGTCTGGATCGCCGCCGTTCAGAACCCGGTGAGTGACCTCCTGCCCGGCTTGAACGTTCGTGTCCTGGCGATCACGCTGGGTTTGTGCCTGATCGCCACGCTGCTGTTCGGCCTGAGGCCGGCTCTGTGGCTGTCCAGGCGTGACATTGCCGGCGAGATGAAGGGAGCTGCCGGGCGCGTGCTGGGATCCCTCCGAAGGAAACGCAGCTCTTTCTCGGTGGCGGGCCAGATCGCTTTGGCGGTGGTCCTCGTGCTCAGCGCCACGTTGCTGACGCGCAGCGCGCTGGAACTGGCGCGGCCGGACCCGCGGTATAACCTGGAGGACAAACTGGTCGTCCAGATCGACCCGCTTTCGGCCGGGTATGACCAGAGCCAGAGCGTCCAGGCATACAATGCCTTGGCGGATCACCTGGCGTCCCTGCCGGACGTCAAGGCGCTGGGGACCTCGCCCCGGCTGCTCTTCGGCGGCGGCTCGCAGGTGCCGATTGGCGAGTACCTGCCGGGCTCGGGCGAGGACGGATCGGACCAGCTTCTCGCCCGGCGCGGCGCCCTGGCGTTCGTCGGCAGGGATTACTTCAAGGCGATGGAGATCCCGCTGTTGCGTGGGCGGCGCTTCGACCCACGGGATCGTGTCCCGAACGCGGAGAAGGTCGCGATCATCGACGAGTCCCTGGCGCGCAAGCTCCGTGCGGACGGCAATGCGCTCGATTGTCTCATCCAATGGGGCATGTTCACCAAGGCGGACATCAGTCCTTACCGGGTGGTCGGAATCGTGGCCAACATGCCGGGCATACGAGACCAAGAAGTCCGTGCCCAAATGTATACGCCCACCGAATCCGATGCGTTGTCCCCCTATCTGTATCTGCATGTCGCACAGACCGGATCGGCGGACTTCCTGCGGCAACGGATCTTCGAGGCGATTCGCCGGTTCGATCCGCGAATCCCGGTCCTGTCGGTGGCCACGCTGGCCCGGAGACGCCATGACGAGTCCTCCGTCTGGATGGCGCGATTCGTCGCCCGCTTGGGGCTGGCTGCCGGGGCGGCAGCCCTGTTTCTGGCGGCACTGGGCATTTATGCGATCAAGGGCTACCTGGTTGCCTCACGCACGTCGGAAATCGGCGTCCGCAAGGCTCTGGGCGCGACGCACGGAAGCATCATGGGCATGGTCCTGCGGGAGGGACTGGTGTTGACGACGGTGGGGCTGATGGTCGGGCTGCTGCTGGGATTGGCTGTGGCCAAGGTGTCGGCCAGACTGCTCTACGGCATCGGCCCCGTCGATCCGGTCAGCATCGTGATGACCGTGGCCCTGCTCGCCGCTACGTCGCTGCTGGCGGGCTACCTCCCCGCCCGCCGGGCGGCCAGGATCGATCCGATGGTAGCCTTGAGATACGAATAGGAGAGACAGATGGGAACGCTGTGGCAGGATATTCGATATGGGCTGCGGATGCTCGCGCGGAGTCCCGGCTTTGCGGTGGTAGCGGTGCTCATACTGGCGCTTGGCATCGGAGCCAACACCGTGTTCTTCAGCATCATCAACGGCATCTTGCTTCGGCCGCTCTCCTTCGACAATCCTGATGAGCTCGTTCAGCTCAATCAGAAAGATCCAACCAGAGGCGAAACGTCAGTATCATCCGGTGCCTTCATCCAATGGCGAGAACACAATACAGTTTTCGAGCACACAGCGGCATATAGCGCGCACGATTTCACATTGACGGGCTCGGGAGGCGCAGAAATCGTCAAAGCAGCTTGTGTAACCGGTGATTTCTTCCGGATCCTCGGGATTCAGCCGTTGATGGGACGGCAGTTCTGCCCCGAGGATGAAGACGTCAGCACAGGGTACACAGCGATTCTGAGCTGCGGATTGTGGCAACGGCGGTTCGGGTCCGACCCCAATGTAATTGGGAAAATGTTGACCGTGGAAGGGTTGGGAATGACCATTGTGGGTGTGCTGCCTCGTGATTTTTCCTATCCGCTTCTCAAAGGTGCCGATCTGTGGGTGCCACGGACTCTCACGGTGAACGATTATGGGAGCCACTGGCTCCAGGTGATCGCACGCCTCAAGGACGGCATGACAATCGAGCAGGCCGATGTGGAAATGGACGGGATCGCACGCCAAATCTCACGAGAGTTCCCGGAAGGCAACAAGGGCCTGACAGAGGTATCTACCTATGCGCTTCAAGAGAAGGTGGTTGGGGATTTGGACAAATACCTGTACGCGGTGTTCGGGGCCGCGGCCAGCGTGCTGCTGGTTGCCTGCGCCAATGTGGCCGGTTTACTGCTCGCCCGACTGCCCGGACGGCAAAAGGAACTGACCGTCCGTATGGTCTTAGGTGTCGGATCCGAACATGTCGCTCGACAGCTCCTGACGGAAAGCATCCTGCTGGCTGCCCTGGCCGGCGGACTCGGCTTTGTATGGTCCATTTTCGGTATTCAGTTGGCTCGGGCCTGCATTCCTGGTAACGTTCCTCTCATCGAAAACATCCGAATCGACGGACGGGTTCTCGGCTTCAACATAGCGGCCTCGGTCTTTACAGGCCTGCTATTCGGAATGGCCCCGGCTTTGCAGGTCGGCAAGAGTACGTTCATGGAGTCGCTGAAAGGACAGACCACGAGAGTTGCGGGAGGCGCACGCAATTACCGATTCCGCGCCGGCCTAATCGCCTGTGAGATCGCTTTGGCTACCGTGCTCCTGACTGGCAGCGTTCCGATGGCCCGATCATTGATTAGACCGCCCCGGGATTCCGACCCGATCACCTGTTAACCATGAGAATCCAGATTCCGCCGTACAGCCGTTCCGGCCAAAGGCCTGCCGTCTTCTTTCAGCGATTGCTTGAAGAGGTTAAGGCTATACCAACGGCACGCTCAGCCGCTGCGGTAAGTCATCTGCCAACTCAGCAACATGACCGGACGAGTGCTGTCACAGAGCGCGCCGCTGCACAGAATAAAGGGGGACCTCAGGCCGCCTATTGTTGTGTCACTCCGGGCTTCTTCGGAGCCATGGGCATTCCTTTGGTCAAGGGCAGAGACTTCGATGAACAGGATATCCAGGGACGTTCATCCGTCGTGATTGTGAACGAAAGAATGGCACGAATGTTCTGGCCGAACGAAGATTCCATCGGCCGGCGGCTCAAACCCGGTGGCCCCAAGTCCGATCATCCCTGGCTTACCGTCGTCGGGGTCGTCGGAAGCACGAATGATCCCCTGAATACAGGTTGGCAATACGAGATGTATCGTCCAGCAAGTCAGTCCCCGGCAACCACCATGTTTCTCGTGGTTCGCATAAAGGGCAAGCCGATGGATCTTGCCCGCAGCATCCGAACCCAAGTGTCGAACCTGGACCCGGACGTTCCGGTATCCCACATCAACAGTATGAGGCAGGTGTTGTCCGATCATGTGTCGGTTTACCGCTTCATAACCGTGCTTCCGAGCATATTTGCAGCGACAGCACTACTACTTGCCGGTGTGGGGCTCTATGGAATGATGAGTTATCTGGTCAAGCAGCGGACCCGGGAGATCGGGATTCGCATGGCCCTCGGCGCCGGCGTGGGTGCCGTCCTGCGGCGACGGTGTTTCCCATCGCCATTTGCCGCGATCCTATGTGGGGACACTTGGTCGGCCAATCTATGTCCGAATTCGGGCGCGCCGGTCTCGGGACCGGACACGGAGGCCGCCCCGGCCGTGTGCTGGATGCCGTCAACGCGTTTTACGAGCATGGGGGCGGGATTCTGAAGGGGGTCGAGCCTGGCACGCCGTTTGCATTTGATCAGGATATGGACATACCACGAAAATCTGGCAAACGCATGAAACTGATCCGCCGCGGCTTGGTTATCACGACGGGGCTGGTCGCCGTGGCTCTCACAACCATCGTGGTCTCCCGCCTGGAACCGGCGGCCCCCAGCGTGGATCGGCGGACCCTGTGGCTGGATCGCGTCAAGCGAGGCCCCATGCTCCGGCAGGTGCGCGGGGTCGGGACCCTTGTCTCCGAGGATATCCTCTGGGTCCCGGCGACGGTGGCCGGCCGAGTAGTGCAAATCCTCGTCGAGGCCGGCAGCCCCGTGGAGCCGAACACCGTACTGCTCGAATTGAACAATCCGGAACTGGAATTGGAGCTGTTCAACGCCGAGTCGAACGTGAACTCCGCCAAAGCGAAGCTGACGGCACAGGAAGCGTCGCTGGAGAGCGAGCTATTGCAGAAGGAGGCCTACCTGGCCCAGATGCAGGCCAACTACGAGCGGGCGAAGCTCACGGCCGACGTGCGGCAGAAGGAGTTCGAGAGCGATCTGATCAGCGAACTGAACCTGACGCTGGCCAAGGCCGAAGTCGATCAACAGAAGAAACTCCTGGAGATCAACGAGCATCAACTGGAGATGTTTCGGAACAAGACCATGCCCTCGCAGTTGGCGGAGATGCAGGCCTTGCTGCAGCAAGCGGAGTCGTCGCTCAGGCTCAAGCAAAAGCAGTTCGATTCGCTCCATGTGCGAGCGGGCGCAGCCGGGGTCCTGGCCCAGGTCAAGGAGAAGATCGAGCCCGGCCAATCCCTCTCGCCCGGCACGATTCTGGCGAAGATCACCAACCCGAAGCGTCTGAAGGCCCAGTTGAAGATCCCGGAGGCCCAGGCGAGGGACGTGACAATCGGTCTGCCGGCGGAAGTCGATACGCATCATGGCACGGTTTCCGGAAAGGTTTCCCGCATCGATCCGACTGTCATGGAAGGGAACGTGACGGTTGACGTCTCGCTGGCCGGTGCGTTGCCGCAGGGCGCCCGGCCGGACTTGTCGGTCATCGGAACGATTGAGATCGAACGGCTCGACGATGTCCTGTTCGTCGGCAGGCCCGTCTACGCCTCGACCGAAGGCGTCTCGGAGTTGTTCAGGGTCCTCGAGGACGGCAAACACGCCGTACGAACCCGCGTCCAGTTCGGCCGCAGCTCCGTCAGCACAATTGAGATCCTGGAGGGCCTGGCGATCGACGACGAGATCATTCTGTCGGACATGTCCCAGTGGGATTCGCACGACAAAATCAGGTTGAAGTAGCCGCCAGGGTCGATCCGATGGAGGCACTGCGCTACGAGTGAGGTACAGAGAAACGAATGATCGGCTGTTGATGATTGAGAGTCTGACATGAACACTTTGATCCACGACATAAGATACGCATGGCGTCAACTACGGAAGAACCCGGGGTTTACAGTGGTGGCCGCATTGACCCTGGCGATCGGCATCGGCGCCAACATTACGATGTTCAGTGTGGTCAATGCAGTTTTGCTGCGGCCGCTGCCGTTTCAGGAGGCGGACCGTCTGGTCGTTATCAAGCAGCGGAACAAACCAGCGGACAGGCCAATGGGCTTTTCGTATCCTGAGTTTCTGGATTTGCGGGAGCAAAATCAAGTATTTGATGAATTTGCTGCTTATACGCCGGCCCGATTTGATTTGATCGAGGACGATAAAGGTGCAAGCAAGATTGACGGCGCAACGGTTAGCGGCGATTTCTTCTCGTTGCTCAAGGTATCGGCTTATCTGGGGAGAACGTTCACAAGAGCGGATGAACAGCAAAACACCGAACCTGTGGCCGTCGTCAGTCACGACTTCTGGCGGAGCCGATTGGGACAAGCCCAAGAGGTTTTAGGCCGAACCATCACACTGCATGATAAGATATATGTTATTATTGGGGTGCTGCCTCCGGGTTTTCACTTTCCTGAGTCCATTGGAAACGCTCAGATATGGACCGTCCTGAATCCTACCGGAGAACAACTGACAAATAGAAGCTATTGGTGGCTTTGTACGACAGGACGCCTGAAAGCAGATCTGTCAATACAACAGGCACTGCCTCGATTGAATGCGCTGCAAAAGCGCCTGACTGAACATCACGGAACCGGCAATAGCGAAGTGCTGATGCATGGTCTGCGTGATATGGTCGTCCATGGCGTACGGACCACTCTGTGGATTCTTTCGGCCATCGTAGGATTTATCCTGTTGATTGTCTGTGCCAATGTCGCCAACTTGTGTCTGGCCAAAGCCTCCTCGAGGGACAGGGAAGTAGCCGTTCGTCGCGCCCTCGGCGCCAATAGATTGCGGCTGCTGCGCCAGTTCACAACAGAGAGCATTCTGCTGTCACTGACCGGCGGCGCCATGGGCTTGATTATCACCGCCTGGACGGTCGCCTTTTTCAAAATGAAGATAGCGAATTTTGTCCCTATGGCCGATTCCATCCGTGTCCAACCACAGGAACTTCTCTTCGGTCTGGGGCTTTCTTTGTTGGTTGGGGTCCTTCTTGGAATTGCCCCATTCTGGTTCATGCAGCGACCGCGCCTAGTCAATATCCTGACAGAGCGACGAAGCATTTCAGGACACCATGCCACGTTCTCACATATGCTGATTTCGGGCCAGATTGCCATGGCATTGATTTTGTCCATTGGCATGGGTCTGATGATTCGCAGTATGGTGCGGTTTTCATCGGCCGATACCGGGTTCAACTGGGAGAACTTGGTTACTTTCAGTATCGGAATGGGCAAAAGAGATGAAGCGCAGCGCTTTCAATTTAGCCGGGACTTCCTGGAACGACTGAGCGCCTTGCCTTATGTCAAGGCCGTATCAACGGATTCATGGACGCCTTGTTATACAGGGGGACCCAGTTCCATTGTAGCCGTCGAGGGATATGCATCTCCGGACGGCAAACCCATCCCGGCCGTCTTTCATGACGTCAGCGAGGACTACTTCAGCGCACTGCAAATACCCATCCGGAGAGGGCGCGGCATCTCGCCACAAGAGCATCAAAACAAAGAGAAGGTTGTTGTCATAAACGAATCTCTGGCCCAACTATTCTGGGCGGATGAAGATCCTATCGGCAGAGAGCTGACTTTTTGCGAGCAGCAGTTTCGGATTGTCGGTGTCGCTGCCGATATGATTCAGGGTAATGTGAAGTTGGATAAACCCAATCAACTGTTTTTCCCGTTCGATACCTTTTATGCTTTGCTGACAATGTTCTTAGGCCCTGATTTAAAGGTTGTCGTTCGAACGGACTCTGATCCGGGACCTGTCATCGAACAGGCCCGGGCCATACTCAGGGACATCGATTCGACACAGCCACTCTACGATGTCAGTACCTTTCAAGCACAGATGAACAAATGCGTCAGTCAGGAGCGATTCACAACGGCGTTTCTGGCCATTTTTGCATCCATCGCCCTGCTATTGATCGTCATCGGTATCTATGGCGTGGTGTCCTACGCCGTGGCGCAACGCACACGTGAAATCGGCATCCGCATGGCATTGGGCGCCCAAAAGGCGGGCATCTTGACTATGGTTCTCAAGCAGGGATTGGTATTGTTGACGATCGGCTTGGTCATCGGACTCGCAGGTGCGATCGGCTTGACGCGTTTTCTTTCCAGTTACTTGTATGAAGTCAGCACAACCGATCCCGTGACCTTCGTTGTGGTCCCGCTGTTGATCATCACGGTGTCGCTGTTGGCCTGCTTGATCCCGGCCCGCCGGGCGGCAAAAATCGATCCGATGGAGGCGCTGCGCTATGAATAGACGCGACATGAGTCGCGTCTTGACGGTAAGATCAGACAAGAGATGATCTTCGACTCGTCAAATAATTCGGAGTAAAGACATGACAACCACGCAAGAAGCATTGATCCAGGTCGAGGACTTGCACAAGGTCTTTGTAACCGAAGAGGTAGAAACCCACGCCCTGGCCGGCGTTCACCTGAGCATCGCCGAGGGCGAGTACGTGTCGATCGCCGGGCCCTCGGGTTGCGGCAAGTCGACCCTGATGGCCATTCTCGGTCTGCTCGATTCGCCGACCGAAGGGAAATACTGGCTGAACGGCGAGCCCGTGGCGAACCTGTCGGCCTCACAGCGGGCGCGCATTCGCAACCGGCAGGTGGGCTTCGTCTTCCAGAGCTTCAACCTGATCGGGGATCTGACCGTCTACGAGAACGTGGAACTGCCGCTGACCTACCGGGGCATGACGTCGTCCGAACGCAAGGAGCGGGTCCAGGCGGCGTTGGAGCGGGTGGGGATGTCCCATCGGATGAAGCACTATCCCGCTCAGCTCTCCGGCGGACAGCAACAACGGGTGGCGGTCGCCCGCGCGGTCGTGGGGCGACCGTCCATCCTGCTGGCCGACGAACCCACGGGCAACCTCGACTCGAACAACGGCGAGGCGGTCATGGGCCTGCTGGCCGAGCTGCACCGCGAGGGCGCCACGATCTGCATGGTCACGCACGACCCGCGCTATGCCCGCAGCGCCCAGCGCACCGTCCATCTCTTCGACGGCCGCATCGTGGAAGAGGAAGAGGCCGCCCGCAAGCAGCAGGAAGCCGCCGAACTCAAGGAGAGCGGCTTCGAGGTGGCGTGATGGGGAGCCTGTGGCACGAGGCTCGAAGCGACACGTCACGATAGGAACGGGAACGACAGATTCCGGTCGTTCGTTGTCGGCGAGAACCGGAGGACGGAAGACCAAGAACTGAGAAGTACGAGGACCAGTGACATGAGTACACTGCTACAAGACATTCGTTATGCCTTTCGCCAGTTGCGCAAAAGCCCGGGCTTCACGACGGTGGCGATCGTGTCCCTGGCTCTGGGCATTGGGGTCAACACGGCGATCTTCAGTCTGCTCAACGCCGTGTGGATGCGGTCTTTGCCCGTGAAGAACCCGCAGGAGCTGCGCGTGGTGAAATGGAGCGGTCATAATACGAAGTTCGCGCATTGGACGGGAGGACCGGGCGAGGGCCCGAGCAATCGCAGTGGAGTCACGGTCACAGGGTCTTTTCCCTATCCGCTGTATCGTGATTTCAAGGAGAAGGTGGAAGGCTGTTCGGATATCTTCGCCTTCTATGGATTGTACGGGTTGAGCGTGGTGGGTCCGAAAGGAGCCGCCAC